>JAAYFI010000123.1 GCA_012728315.1 Gammaproteobacteria bacterium | reverse complement strand
CTCTTCGGCCTCTTGATGTGATGCAAAGCTATGAGAACTATGATCTTCAGAAAGTAGATCCTTATCTGCTGAGTGGTTCTACCATGTCTGATAAATCGCTTGGGCATTATGATCAAACTGCACTTGATAAGTTGGCACGCATGCAGCACTAAACCCTAGTTTTTGGTAGATGTCTTTATTTTTCTTATGTATTCAATAACTTCATGCATTTTTGTACTTGGGTTATCTGTTTTATTTCATTGAGCCTCAGCTGCTATTGTTTTTGCATAACCAATTGCTGTCTCTACTTGGTCTATTAGCGTGCTATAAAGTCCTGTATCACCTTTTTCGTAAGAAGGTAGGTGTTCTTTAAGCTTTTTTACTGCGGCTTGTGAAGCGCTTAAATTAGGCACTGGGTAAAAAGGTTGGGCGCTATAATTAAAGTGCAGTAGCAGCCAATACTCAAAGCAAGGCACAGAGGTCACTGCCAACCATTTACCTTTTACACCTATGTTTTTCACTAGCATTAATGCTTGTTCATAAGTTGTATGTTGGTCTTTGTCAAAAACACAAAATACTTTATCGTAAGGGTCACCTAAACGCTCTTCTGCTTTATATAAGGCTTTAGCATGTTTAACTAGAGCTAAAGGGTCTTTACCTATGCCTTCAACCTGTATGTTTAACGTGTTGAGCTTATGGTAATTTCTGGCATCTTTGAAATAAAGTGGCTCGGTTTTTTCACCTTCACAAACAATTAATACCTTGTCATAAGCATCGCGCTGACTTCTCTTGCGCGCTAGATTTTTAATGCCTTTAGCTTTTCTTTTATGAAATAAATCTTCAGAGCCCATACTTCACCTTAAATAATCTCTTTAACAAAAGGCACAGCGCCATAACGGCCACTTAGGTAAGCCAGTTCTAGGTTTTCACGATCTTTACGTGCATTAAAGTCGGTTAAGGGGTAAAGCCTGGTTGCTTGTTGGTCATTTTTTTCACAAAACCACACTTGATCACGTCTAAAAATTTCTTGGCTTAGCTGATTGGTATCGTGGGTTGTAAAAATAAGCTGAGCATTATGTGGGTTGGTTTTTGGGTTATGGAATAGCTGAATTAATAAGCCTACTAAATGTGTATGCAGGCTATTATTTAACTCGTCTACAAATAAGACCAAACCATTATTAAGCACATCGAGCCAGGGACCAATTAATCCGAAAAACTTTTGTGTACCGTCTGACTCTTCTTCAAATAAAAACTCTACAGGATTGCCTGCATTATCTAAGCGCTGGGTTTTAATAGCTACCCCTGAAATATCAAGCTTATTAACATCTTCTAAAATAAGTTCACGCAATTTCTGTGGCAAACCTTCTGGCAGACTTTCTTCTAGTGGGATGTCCTTAACACTAAGATCAGATAAATTAATATCAGCTGCTTTTAAAAATTTTAATACTTGATCTTTATTACCCTTTTGTACGCTTTCAGCTGTAAATTGTGGGCTAATACCATCAATACCAATAAACTTCAAAGTGTCATTAAACCAGTCAAAAACAGGTTGTAATTGCTTACTGTTTAATTGTACGGCTGTTGATAAAAATAATGCATTTTCTCGTGTCGCTCGTTGCCATAAGGTTTTTTCACCTTGCAGATAGCTACCAAATTTCCATGCGTGTTCTTGTTTTTTTTCATCCCAAGCACGTTGAAACCATTGTTGTGCTTGGCCTTTAGGGTAGGCAAATAGCCATTCATCATAAATGTGCGTACTGCTGGCTGTAAAACCATATTGGTAACGCACGCCATCAGCAATAAACTGCACCTCAAATTCTGAGGGTTGGCTGCGCAAGGTGGTGTCTAATCTAAAGGAATTGATGTCTAGTTTGCTACCACGTTGTTTAGTGGCCGAATGCAGCACCAAGCGCCTCATGGCAACCAATGCAAACAAAAAATTAGACTTGCCACTGGAGTTAGCACCATAAATAAGTGCAGATTTAAGTACACGGTGCTGGTGGCTGGCTTGAACTTCAGCAACATTCAGTGATTCGTGCTCTTTGCCGCTATTAGCCATTAAGCTAAACACTTGTTTTTCAGCGAAAGAAAGGTAGTTAGCAACAGATGCTTCTAATAACATGGGTGAGCCTCGTTTTTAACATAAGCAACAAAGCTCATACTAGCATCTGAAACGCAATAAATAGAGTTTTTTGGTAAAATCTGTCAAAAATGTTCGTTTTTTTAACTACGGCAGTCCATTGATACGCGTCTCTGCGAGGCCGAAGGCCGTGGCAGTCCACTAGAGCCTTGCAATAAATAGCGCTTGCCAAGTTTTGGGCCCGACGATGCCGTCGATTTTTAGGGGCGTGTCTGTGCTCTGGTTGTTGGCTTGAAACCATTTAACCGCGTGTTCGGTTTTTGGGCCGAAGTAGCTGTCTACTTTGAGCAGAGGTTGGTGGCCGAGGGTATTTAAGCGTTATTGGATATGTTTTACGCTGCTGTGTTGGTGACTGCGTTGAATCAGTTGTCCAGGGTAGGGGCGGGGCGTTCTTGTAACGGGTGGCGGTTGTGAGTCCGTTTGAGTTACGAGTGTCGGTTGTATCAGTGCAAAGGCATCCAATTGTTTAAGCAGCACCGCCGCACCGCATTGTTGTGAAACTAAGTCGGCATCAAAACGACCATCAGCAGTGTATTTGCCGCGTTGGTAATGCTGCGAAAAAGACCACAAGTACGGTGATAACACCTGTGGATGGTAACGGCGATAGCCCCAGCCGTTGTAGGCTTCGAGCTTAAACAGCGTGCCGGCGATGCTCCAGTTGCGCCACTTGGCCAAGCCGCTGTAATGCAGCGCATCAATGGCCGAGGCTTCCCAGGTAAACGGCGGGCGCGTGAGGGGGCGATGCTTGGGCACGTGCACGGTG
>JAAYFI010000137.1 GCA_012728315.1 Gammaproteobacteria bacterium | reverse complement strand
GGTCATGCCAATGTCGAAACACTCTCCGTGCGGGGAATACGCGCCGTTTTCATACCAGTCGCAAAAGCGCTTCATGATATCGTCCACGTCGATGCCGCCCTTTTCGGCTAAACTGAACGCCAGACACAACGCCATGCTGGTATCGTCCGACCATGTTCCAGCAACCTGCTGATGCGCGCCGCCGCCGATTATATCGGTAATAGGACGCGCGCGAAGCTCCTCACGGCTTTTGAACTCGGCGGGGACGCCCACCGCGTCGGCGACCGCCGTGCCGAAGATGCCGGAGGCAATGACGCCGCGCCCTGTGGCGGTCAGTTCAAGGTAACGCTCCAGCAGTCCAGCCAAAACACCGTCTTGAATGTGGTTGGCAATATGACCGCTACAAAAGCGTTCGCCTCGCACAATGAAGGTCAAGAAAGTGCATACTTCACGATAGGTCAGTTTATTCAACGCCTTTTCGCGTATACGCTCGTAATGCTCCATATAGTCATAATCGCAGATAGCATCCGAATGCACCGCTTCTACGAAAGCGCGAATCCGGCTATCATATTCTGGATAGCCCTCGTTCCATTTTGGCGTGTATCCGGAACGCAACAGCGCGTAGCAGCGTTGAAATGCCTCTCTCATATCGTGTTTACCTCTTTTTCTTGTCCTTGATATAATAGGTGACCCGTCTGCCGCCATTGCTAGAATAGGTAGTTTCGCTGCGGATCACCTCAAACTCGAAATTAATCGGAGCCAAGGCTTCCCGCTCGCCTCGCTGGAAAGATAAGTGTGCAACGCCGGGGATCGTCCTGTTACCCTCCAAAACAAGCATGATGCTTGTTTTCCCCGTCCCAACGTACTGCCAACCGGCAAACGACTCCGATACGCTTTTCGTGTCCGAAAACGACTGAATGCGCCCGCCCAGATTCTGCGTGCTACCGGTCGTCCAACGATTCACGAAAAAACGATCTGCCTCCTGATCGCTCATAATCATGCCTCGGTAGAGCTTATCACCGTTGTAATATGGAAGCCGGTTGAGCGCCTCGCTCAATTCTGTCTTTCTGGCAAATTGGTTGGTACTCGTGTAATCGTCGTATCCAGAGCCATAATAATACCGCATTAAGTCGTACATACGGTTGGCTTCCGTAGCGGAATAACCCAGATCGCGCATGAGCCAGTTCTTTGCGTTCTGTTCTCCCGACCAATCCATCATCGCGCGACCGCCACGGGCGGACGCTGTGGATCGGTGGCTTGATCCTCCTCGTCCACCCATATATAGCCTCGTTTCTCGGCAAAAGTCAAGTCATACGCCGTGAATTTACGGATTGATAGAAAGCCTCGTGGCGCTCGATGTTTCCATCGCAGCCGGAAGGCACGTCGCCAAAGAAAATGATTTTTGACGGCTGCAAGCGGGAGAGCATCTCCCGATAACCGTCCAGAAAGAAATCGCGCGCCTGCGGGTTCTTCTGCGTGCCCACGGAGGACACCGCGACCGTCCCGCCCTGCGGCTCGCCGTCGAAGCACCACTCGTAGCTGTCATGGTCGCTCCAGCAGATGGAAGGCACGACCGTCATGCCCATACTCTGCCAGTACGCGCCGAGCAGGTGCTTTCGGTAGTGGTTATAGATCTGCACGCTCTTGGGGTAATCGGTGAACAGGCTGAAATCGGGCGTCATGACCGCCTGAAAATCTTTGAGCAGCAGAGCATACCGCGCCGGGTCGTTCCACGCGCGCTCGAACAGGTAATCGTCAATGAAGAAATGAACGCCAAACATCGCCCGATTCCGCGTCGTTTTCGCGCAGTTGAAGCTCGTCCACAGGATTCGTTTCTCTAACTGAACAGGCTGGAGAACGGGCGTGTCAAACGCGCCAACCACATCACACTCCACGAGTCCGAGATTATGGCCGTTTCGCTGTAAGACCTCAAGCGCTATGCCGCTCACCGCCTTTCATGGTTCAAAAAAGCACATGCCGGGCGCTCAATGGCAACCCGGCATGTG
>JAAYFI010000086.1 GCA_012728315.1 Gammaproteobacteria bacterium | reverse complement strand
GGTTATTCATCCCATGTTTAAGAAATTACGCGGCATGTTTTCCAGTGATTTATCCATCGATTTAGGAACTGCCAACACCCTTATTTATGTACGTGAGCGCGGTATTGTCTTAGACGAGCCATCTGTCGTCGCGATCCGTACGCGTGGCAACCAAAAGAGTGTGGTTGCTGTCGGTACCGATGCCAAGCGTATGCTAGGTCGGACCCCGGGTAATATTTGTGCCATTCGCCCGATGAAAGATGGGGTGATTGCCGATTTTAGTGTGTGTGAAAAAATGCTGCAGTACTTCATTAATAAAGTACACGAAAACAGCTTTTTACAGCCCAGCCCACGTGTGTTGATTTGTGTGCCATGCAAATCGACGCAGGTTGAGCGTCGCGCCATTCGCGAATCTGCTTTAGGTGCTGGCGCACGTGAAGTGTTTTTGATTGAAGAGCCGATGGCTGCGGCGATTGGTGCAGGTTTGCCAGTCGATGAAGCGCGCGGTTCAATGGTGGTGGATATCGGTGGCGGTACCACTGAAATTGCCCTGATCTCATTAAACGGTGTGGTCTACGCAGAATCGGTGCGTGTCGGTGGTGATCGTTTTGATGAAGCCATTATCAGCTATGTACGTCGCAACTATGGCAGCCTGATTGGTGAGTCGACGGCGGAGCGTATTAAACAAGAAATTGGTGCTGCCTTCCCTGGTGGCGAGTTGCTTGAGTTTGATGTACGCGGACGCAACTTGGCTGAAGGTATTCCACGCAGCTTTACTCTTAACTCCAATGAAGTGTTGGAAGCACTACAAGAATCTTTGGCGGCGATTGTCCAGGCCGTTAAGAGCGCGCTGGAGCAATCACCACCTGAGTTGGCGGCTGATATCGCCGAGCGTGGTTTGGTTTTGACCGGTGGCGGTGCCTTGTTGCGTGATATGGACAAGCTGTTGGCGCAAGAAACAGGTTTGCCGGTTATTGTTGCAGAAAATCCAAAAAACTGTGTCGCGTTAGGCGGTGGACGTGCGTTAGAAATGATGGACAGCAACTCGATGGATCTATTGTCAGCTGACTAAGCACAATACTCTCATTTGAGCGTTACTCACCCTGTGCTTATCGTTCAACTTAGCTGCGGATAGCTTTATACTATTGCGCAGTTAAGCCGCCGAGGATGCATCATTAAGCCGTTATTTGCCAAAAGTACTGTATTAAGTACCCGTTTTCTAATTCTGACTTGTCTGTCTGTTGCCTTAATGTTTGTGGATGCGCGCCTTGAGGTGCTCAAACCGGTGCGCAGCAGTTTAGGTATGGTGCTGACGCCACTGTATTGGATGGGCGATATGCCGGTGCGTCTGTGGTCCGATACCATGCAGTTGTTTAGCAGTCGTACCGATCTGCTAGCTGAAAACGAACAATTGCGCGCTGAAACGCTACTGATGCAGCGCCGCTTACAAAAGCTGGCCACGCTGACTGAGCAAAACGTACGTTTGCGTGAGTTACTTAATTCTTCTGCGCTCGTCGATGACCGTGTTTTGGTCGCGGAGTTGATTGGCGTCGATCCCAACCCGCATACCCATCGCGTATTAATTAACCGTGGTAGCAGCAATGGTGTGACTTTGGGTCAACCGGTGCTGGATGCTCGTGGTGTGATGGGGCAAGTGATTGAGGTGATGCCTTACACTTCGCGGGTGTTGTTAATTACCGATAGTAACCACAGTATTCCTGTGCAAGTGAACCGCAATGGTTTACGTGCGATTGCCAGTGGTGTCGGTGATCTTGAATCTATTGAGTTGCGTTATGTGACTGATACTGCCGATATCCGTGAGGGTGATTTATTAGTCACTTCAGGGATGGGGCAGCGCTTCCCTGTGGGCTACCCTGTCGCGGTGGTGGCTGAAGTGCAGCGCAATACCGGACAGCCTTTTGCACGCATTAAAGCCTTGCCTGCGGCGAACTTAAACCGCAGTCGATATTTATTATTGGTGTTCAGCGATGGTAAAGGCTCGACGCAGGCGTTAGATGCTGAAGTGGAAAATGCCTTAGAAGATGCCAAGCAACTGCTTAAGGCGACTGAGAGAACCGCAGCGGAGGCCGAGTAAATGAGTACATCATCGGGTAAGGCTATGCTGCTGATGTGGCTGACATTGATTATTGCTTTATTGCTGTCGGTAGCGCCCATGCCAGAACACCTGGAAATGAGTCGGCCACTGTGGCTGGCACTGGTGTTAACCTTTTGGGCGATGAATTACCCTCATCAGGTGGGATTGTTAACTGCTTGGAGTTTGGGTATCGCGCAGGATATTTTATACGGTAGTTTATTTGGCCAGCATGCGTTGTCTTTGATGTTGGTGGTGTTTCTGATCTTAACCTTGCAGCAACGGCTGAAACTCTTTCCTTTGTGGCAGCAATCTTGCGCTTTATTGATTATTTATGGTCTCGCGCAGTTGGTTTTGCTGTGGTTAAGTACCCTATCAGGGATGCGTCCTGAGTTAAGTTATTACGCACTACCGGTGTTGGTCAGTTGTTTGCTCTGGCCATGGCTGTTTTTGCTATTTAGTAATGTGGGGCGTTTGCGCAGTCTTCGCTAAGATGTGCCGCAGAGGCTCTGACATGGGCTTTAGCTGGATGGGCAGCGCAGTTAGCGGTATGAGGCGTAACGATGTATCTTGAGCATTATCGTGCGTGAATTGTTATCCAAGGCGCTGGGTGTTTTGCACAACCTGTGCCTTGTTGCTCTGTGTTATAGGTTCGTGCACATCCACGCTTTAGGCTGAGAGCATCATGAGTGAAGAAATTTTAATAAATATAACGCCAATGGAATCGCGTGTTGCGGTGGTCGAAAATGGTGTCTTGCAAGAAGTGCATGTTGAGCGCACTCAGCGTCGTGGTATTGTCGGTAACATCTATAAAGGTAAAATTGTCCGTGTGTTGCCGGGCATGCAGGCGGCTTTTGTTGATATAGGTTTGTCACGTGCGGCCTTTATCCATGCAGCGGAT
>JAAYFI010000011.1 GCA_012728315.1 Gammaproteobacteria bacterium | reverse complement strand
GCTATGGCAGTGCAGCAAAATTTAGTGAAAACTGCGCATACCCTGCGCCAAATAGTTTGTGTGGAAGGTTTACTTAGTGATGCCTAGATTACTCAGTGTTGGCAAAAGGATTGTGCTGTTTTCCCTTTTGACTATCTTGCTTACGGGCATCTTAGTGGGTTTGAGTGCCACTGTGCCAATGTACCATTCAATCCGCTCGCATATAGACCAGGTTAATCTTGCCAACGCTGCAGCCCAGGCTGGCACGATAGAAAACCATTTTGCTCGCTATCATGCTTTGGCAGCACAGCTCACCAGCCGCACAGAAATACGCAAACGCCTAGAAGCATATCTAGCCGGCGAGCTTTCTTTGGCTGAGTTGCAAGCATTTAGCCAGCCACGCTTGGCCGAGCCGGCCAGCCATATTCCTGATTTGCGCGCAATGGTACGCATAACGACAAAGCAAGAAGTCGTTGCTGCTGTAGGGGAGTTAGCCGAGCAGGTCAAGCTGCTTGATCTATCAGCTGTACCACAAAAAGCAGTGAGTCTAAGCGACCCTGCTGTTGATTTAATTCGCGTGGCCGCCGAGATTTATAGCCGAGAAGGAGTGCTACTGGGTTGGGATATTTTATATTTCGATATCCAGAGTCTTGCGCCCCTGCTTAGCGAATTCAGCACCTACGCAGGCACTGCACAGCTTAAATTGATTAGCCAAAATTCTTTACTGTCTTTAGGCTACGACCATGCTCAGCAACAGGTCGTACGCCAAGAATTAAAGCCCGCACTAAAACACGCCTTAACTGAGCTCAATTACACTGAAACGCGTTTATTTTATGTCACGGATGAGCAAGTCTTCACCTTAATTTACGAGCCACTCATGGGTATGGGTTGTGGTTTGCTCATCCAGATTCCGCAGCAGGTATTTTACCAAGCGGCCTATCAGGATCTACTTTGGGCTTACCTCAGTATCTTCGTCATGCTGGTTATTGGTGCACTTATCAGTTATTACGCCGTTAGACCGCTGATTAATAAGCTGACTCGACAGGCCGCTGAAATTGAACGCCATGCTATTGAGTTACGTTTAGCCGCCAGCGTATTTGAACAAACGCAACAAGCGATCTTGATAACAGATCCTCAGCTTAATATTGTGCGCGCCAATCAGGCTGCCAAAAAAAACCTCAATGTGAACGATGAGTTGTTGACTGAGCGTAATTTAAAAGAGTTTTTGCCGCCTGATACAGGCGACAACAATCAGCTGCTCACACAGGACTTAACTACGCTATTAGATAACAATGACAGCTGGCAAGGCGAGATTGGCTATAAAACGACAGACTGCGACGAGCAAAATATCACGCTCACACTGCAAAATATAACTTCGGTTAAAAACGCCAAGGCAAAGCCGAGCTACCTAATCCATATTTTTAGCGATATTACTGAGCGAAAAGCGGCGCATAGAAAAATTGTTTATTTGGCCCACCACGATCCATTAACAGGTCTGCCTAACCGAAATGCGCTGATGAAGCGCTTGGCGTATTGCGTCGAGCACCTAGACAATTTTGCCGTGCTGTTTATTGATTTAGATAAATTTAAGCCCGCTAATGACAACTTTGGCCATCTAGTAGGTGATCAGCTGCTCAAAGAGGTCGCACAAAGAATCAATAGTGTAGTGCGCGCCAGTGATATGGTGGGTCGCTTGGGGGGTGACGAATTTTTAATGATAGTTGAGGCGAAACAGGATAGCTCACAAGCTAAAGTGATTGCCGAGAAGATTATTAAACAAGTCATGCAGCCCTTCCATATTGATGGCAACGATCTGTCCTTGGGCGTATCCATAGGTATTGCTCACCACCCTAAAGATGCAGACAGTGCAGCGGGTATTATCGAGGCGGCGGATACGGCGATGTACAAGGCAAAACAGGGCGGCGGTAATTGCTTTGCTTGTTATTGAGCTGCGCTGGCTTTAAAAATGCACCTTAGTCGAGAAGCCGTCTTGTGAAGTTATCAACATGCGTTTCAGGGCGGCACTTGTGCTGATGTATCTAGAAAGCGTTGTGCTGTTAAAGGTGCGGCGATGCATGGTTAAAATGATAAAGGCTTCAGCGCGGCAGATCCTCACAGCGTTGCCGGGCTTGGCGGTTGGCGCAAAAAGCTAAGGCAGGATGGCCGCTGGCGTGTCATAGTATTTTAGCAAGCAGCGAAGTGATGCATCTGCCGCAATCAAGCTTTACAAAGCTGGCGATGCCGAGGCCACAGGACAATCTCTGTTCAGCACATAAAGTTTAGCGCATTAATACATAGCGCTCATTTTGCACAGAGAAGTCCATGCAAGAAAAAAGCCTCAGCGTTGCTTGAGCGCGTTAGCGCGGCATGTGTTACTATTGCTCGCTTGAATTGGGCATGATGAATTAATAAGGAACCGAGCTTCCATGGGTGATTTGGCCAAAGAAATCCTTCCGATCAGTATCGAAGATGAAATGCGACAGTCGTACCTTGATTATGCGATGAGCGTAATTGTTGGACGAGCGTTGCCAGATGCACGCGACGGCTTAAAACCGGTACACCGGCGTGTTTTGTTTGCGATGCGTGAACTGGGTAATGACTGGAATAAACCCTATAAGAAATCGGCGCGTGTCGTCGGTGACGTCATCGGTAAATATCACCCACACGGTGATACTGCTGTTTACGACACTATTGTGCGCATGGCGCAGCCGTTTTCTTTACGTTACTTACTGGTGGACGGCCAAGGTAACTTCGGTTCCGTAGACGGTGATAACGCAGCTGCGATGCGTTATACCGAAGTACGCATGACCAAGTTGGCCCATGAATTACTGGCTGACTTAGAAAAAGAAACAGTGGATTGGGTGCCTAACTACGACGGCACCGAAATGATTCCTGCGGTATTGCCGACCAAAGTACCTAATTTACTGATTAACGGATCCTCAGGTATTGCGGTGGGTATGGCGACCAATATTCCGCCACACAACCTGCGTGAAGTGATCGACGGTTGCTTAGCCTTAATCGATAACCCTGAGATCAGCATTGATGAATTAATGCAGTTTATCCCAGGCCCGGATTTCCCTACGGCGGGAATTATCAATGGTCGAGCCGGTATTATTGAGGCTTACCGCACCGGTCGTGGCCGCATTTATATGCGTGCGCGCACCTTTATCGAAGATATCGATAAAGTCGGTGGTCGTCAGCAGATCATTATCAGTGAATTGCCGTACCAGCTGAATAAAGCGCGTTTGATTGAAAAAATCGCTGAGCTGGTTAAAGAGAAAAAACTCGAGGGCATCAGCGAGCTGCGCGACGAGTCAGACAAAGACGGGATGCGCGTGGTGATTGAATTGCGCCGCGGTGAAGTACCTGAGGTGGTTCTCAATAACTTATTTGCGCAAACACAGATGCAAAGCGTGTTTGGCATTAACGTGGTTGCCCTCGTCGATGGCCAGCCACGCCTGCTGAACTTAAAAGACATGCTGGAAGTCTTTGTGCGTCACCGCCGCGAAGTCGTGACACGCCGCACTGTATTTGAATTACGTAAAGCGCGTGAGCGCGGTCATATTCTTGAAGGGCAAGCGGTTGCCTTGTCCAATATTGACCCTGTAATTGAAATGATCAAAACGTCGCCAACGCCAGCTGAGGCGAAAGAACGCTTAATTGCTACCGCTTGGGAGTCCAGTGCAGTCTCAGCGATGGTCGAGCGCGCTGGTGCTGAGTCATGCCGCCCAGAAGATTTACCTGAGCAGTACGGCATGCACGATGGTTTCTACCACCTGTCGCCAGAACAAGCGCAAGCCATTCTTGATTTGCGCCTGCACCGTTTAACCGGTCTAGAGCATGAAAAGCTACTGGCTGAATATCAAGACATTCTCTTGCAAATCGGTGAGCTACTGAAAATTCTCGGCAGCGCTGAGCGTTTACTAGAGGTCATTCGCGAAGAGCTGGAACAGGTTAAAGCCAATTTTGGTGACGATCGTCGCACTGAAATAACCGCATCACATGTTGATTTAACCATTGCCGATCTGATCACTGAAGAAGAGCGCGTTGTAACCATTTCCCACTTGGGCTATGCGAAAAGCCAGCCGCTGGATGCATACCACGCGCAAAGACGCGGTGGTCGTGGCAAAGCAGCAACAGGCGTCAAAGACGAAGATTTCGTCGAGCACTTACTGGTTGCTAACAGCCACACCACGTTACTGCTGTTCTCGAGCAAAGGTAAAGTGTACTGGAAGCGCACTTTTGAAATCCCAGAAGCATCACGCACCTCACGTGGCCGTCCAATTATTAACTTATTGCCACTGGATGAAGGTGAGAAAATCACCGCCATGCTGCCGGTTGATGAGTACACCGAAGATCACTTTATCTTTATGGCCACCGCTAACGGTACCGTGAAGAAAACCCCTCTGGAACAATTTAGTCGTCCACGCACTTCAGGCTTAATTGCCTTGGCTCTGGATGAAGAAGACACCTTGATTTCTGCGGCCATTACCGATGGCAGTCGCGATGTCATGCTGTTCTCAGACGGTGGTAAAGTAACGCGTTTTGCTGAAACTGACGTGCGTGCCATGGGGCGTACCGCTCGCGGCGTTCGCGGTATGCGCCTGCCGGATGGACAAAAATTAATCTCCATGTTGATCCCCGAGGAGAACAGCCAAATTTTGACGGCGTCCGAACGTGGTTATGGCAAGCGCACAGCCATCACTGAATTCCCGAACTACCGTCGCGGTGGTCAGGGCGTGATTGCGATGGTGTCCAATGAACGTAACGGCAAGTTGGTGGGTGCGATCCAAGTTCTCGATGGCGAAGAAATCATGCTGATTTCTGATCAAGGTACTTTAGTGCGTACCCGTGTTGATGAAGTGTCATCACTGTCCAGAAACACCCAAGGTGTGATGCTGATTCGCTTAGCCAATGATGAGTCTTTAGTCGGCTTAGAGCGCGTTCAAGATCCATCCGATGCGGATGAAGAAGTCCTTGAAGGCAATGAAGACGATGCGGCAACAGAACCGAATGCCGATACTACACCAATCGATAACCCAGACGTCGCAAGCGAAGACGAGCAGTCGCCGAGTGACGAGCCTAGCAACCCGCAGGAGTGAGAGTGCAGTGAGTAGAGTGTATAATTTTTGCGCAGGACCTGCTGCGCTCCCTGAATCTGTGTTGCAACAAGCACAAAACGAGCTATTAGACTGGCAAGGTAAAGGCTTGTCAGTTATGGAAATGAGCCATCGTGGTGATGAGTTCACGTCTATTGCCGTGGAAGCTGAGCAAGACTTACGCGACCTACTGGGCGTGCCAAATAACTATAAAGTGTTATTTATGCAGGGTGGTGCGAGCCAGCAGTTTGCGCAAATACCGCTTAATTTTTTAGCTGAAGGTGCGAC
This sequence comes from Gammaproteobacteria bacterium, assembly GCA_012728315.1. GTDB lineage: Bacteria > Pseudomonadota > Gammaproteobacteria > Pseudomonadales > Pseudomonadaceae > Denitrificimonas. The sequence continues at coordinate 7,177 of JAAYFI010000011.1, read as the reverse complement.
GGCAGACTATATTGATACAGGTATATGGTCGCGCAAAAGCATTGAAGAGGCACAGCGCTTCGGCAATATCAATGTTGCTGCCAGCGCTAAAAAATATGATTATTTCGCTATTCCAGGTCAAAACGAATGGCAGCTCAGTAAAAATGCGGCCTATGTGCACTATGCCAGCAACGAAACCATTGGCGGCTTGCAGTTTGATTGGACGCCACAAACCGGTGATACACCGCTTGTGGTCGATATGTCTTCAGATATTCTATCTAAGCCTTTGCAGGTTTGCCGTTACGGCATGATCTATGCCGGCGCACAGAAAAACATTGGTCCAAGTGGTTTAGTTGTTGCCATTATTCGTGAAGATTTACTGGGGCATGCCCGTGCCAGCTGCCCAACCATGCTTAACTATCAAGTGGCGGCAGACAACGGTTCGATGTACAACACGCCACCTACGTTCTCTTGGTACTTATCAGGCTTAGTATTTAAGTGGCTCAAGCAGCAGGGCGGTTTAGAAGCTATGGCTAAACTAAACCATGCCAAGCAAGCGCTACTGTATAAAGCCATTGATGACAGCGACTTTTACAGCAATCCCGTTGCAACCAATGCACGCTCTTGGATGAATGTGCCATTTCGCCTGGCTGAAGAAAAACTCGATAAAGCCTTTCTACAAGGTGCTGATGAGCGTGGCTTATTAAACCTTAAGGGTCACCGTTCTGTAGGCGGCATGCGTGCTTCTATTTACAACGCAGTCAGCATGGAAGCGGTTGAAGCGCTCGTGAGCTATATGCAGGACTTCGAAAAGGAGCATGCATAAATGAGTGATCAAGAGCTACAAGCGTTGCGTGTGCGCATTGACTCTTTGGATGAGAAAATCCTTGAGTTAATCAGCCAGCGCGCGCGCTGTGCCCAAGAAGTAGGGCGCATTAAAATGCAAAGCTTAGCGGAAGGCGAAGAGGCTGTTTTTTATCGTCCAGAGCGTGAGGCGCAGGTCCTGAAGCGGATTATGGGGCTGAATAAAGGCCCACTCGACAACGAAGAGATGGCGCGTTTATTCCGGGAAATCATGTCTGCTTGCTTAGCTCTTGAGCAGCCATTAAAAGTGGCCTACCTTGGCCCTGAAGGTACATTTTCGCAAGCGGCCGCGCTCAAACACTTTGGTCAGGCGGTTATTAGCAAGCCTATGGCCGCTATTGATGAGATTTTCCGTGAAGTGGCTGCGGGGGCCGTCAGTTTTGGTGTAGTGCCTGTAGAAAACTCCACCGAAGGGGCCATTAACCATACCCTCGATAGCTTTCTTGAGCATGATTTAGTCATCTGCGGCGAAGTAGAGCTGCGCATTCATCATCATTTACTGGTTGCTGAAAACACTAAAACAGAGAAAATCTCACGGATTTACTCCCATGCCCAGTCTTTGGCGCAATGCCGTAAATGGCTTGATGCCCATTACCCCAATGTTGAACGTGTCGCTGTAGCGAGCAATGCGGAAGCTGCCAAGCGCGTTAAAAGCGAGTGGAACAGCGCGGCAATTGCCGGCGATATGGCTGCGCAGTTGTATGGCTTAACGATTTTGGCCGATAAAATCGAAGACCGCCCAGATAATTCAACGCGCTTTTTAATTATTGGCAATCAAACTGTGCCGGCCACCGGTGATGATAAAACATCCGTTATTATTTCGATGAGTAATAAGCCTGGCGCACTACATGAGCTGCTGATTCCGTTTCATACCAGCGGCATCGACCTGACCCGCATTGAAACCCGCCCATCGCGTAGCGGTAAGTGGACCTATGTGTTCTTTATTGACTTCTATGGTCACAAGGATGATCCGTTGGTAAAAAGCGCGCTTGAGAAGATTGCTCAAGAAGCTGTCGGCCTAAAGATTCTAGGCTCGTACCCCAACGCTGTTCTCTAACCATATTACAGCTGCTGCTATCTCCTGCAGCAGCAGCCGATTGTTCGAGGAACATACATGAGTTGTAATTTTCTTGCTCTGGCGTTACCCAGCATCCAAGAGCTGTCGCCTTATGTGCCCGGTAAGCCCGTTGATGAGCTGGCACGTGAGCTCGGTTTAAATGCCGCCGATATTGTCAAATTAGCCAGTAATGAAAACCCTTTAGGGCCGAGCCCTAAAGTTGTTGAGGCTATTAGCCAGGCACTGCCAGAATTAACCCGCTATCCCGATGGCAGTGGTTTTGCCCTTAAGCAAAAGCTGGCGGAGCATTATGCGGTTGATCCGGCCCAAATCACTTTAGGTAACGGCTCCAACGATATTTTAGAGCTGGTAGCCAGAGCCTGGTTAGCACCGGGTCGCAACGCCATCTTCAGTGAGCATGCCTTTGCCGTATATCCGATTGCCACATTGGCTTCGGGGGCTGAATGCCGACAAATACCTGCAAAAAATTATGGCCATGATTTGGAAGCAATGGCGGCGGCGATTGATAGCAATACACGGGTTATTTTTATTGCAAACCCTAACAATCCAACCGGAACTTGGTTTAGCCAGGCGGCTTTAAATGCTTTTTTGAGCGCAGTACCGGACGATGTTTTAGTCGTGCTGGATGAGGCTTATATCGAGTACGCTGCCGACAGTGACCTACCTGATGGCATGGCATATTTAAGTCGCTATGCCAATCTTTTGGTTTCCCGCACCTTTTCCAAAGCCTATGGTTTAGCTGCGCTACGTGTGGGTTATGCGGTCTCATCTAAACAGGTCGCTGAAGTGCTCAATCGCGTACGCCAACCTTTCAATGTCAACAGCTTAGCCTTGGTCGCTGCCTGCGCTGCATTGGACGATAAGGAATATTTAGAGCGCAGTCGCCTCAGCAACAGCCAAGGCATGCAGCAATTAGAAGAAGGCTTTAAGCAGCTCGGCCTGTCTTGGCTGCCTTCACGGGGCAACTTTATTGCCGTCGATTTTAAACGTGATGCAGCGCCAATTAATCGGGCCTTGCTCGAGCAGGGTGTGATTGTGCGGCCCGTTGCCGGCTATGCCATGCCAACCTTCTTAAGGGTGTCAATTGGCACTCAAGCTGAAAACCAACGTTTCCTTGATGCATTAACCCATGTTTTAAAGCAGGCTTAATATGCAAAAAACGCCACTGTCCACGCCACTTATTAATCGCTTAGTTGTGATTGGTTTAGGCTTAATTGGTGCGTCTTTCGCCAAAGGCGTGCGAGAGGCCGGTTTGGCCCGTGAAGTCATTGGTGTTGATGTCGACCCTCAAGCCTGCGCGCGCGCCGCTGAGATCGGGGTAGTGGACAGTGCTAGCACAGATTTAGCAGCCGCTTGCCGTGACGCTCAAGTCGTTATGCTGGCTGTACCTGTGCTGGCTCTGCAGGGATTATTAGTACAGCTTGCGAAGTTGCAACTGAGCAACACTATAATTACTGATGCCGGCAGTGTGAAAGGGCATTTACTCGCTGCTGCACAGCAGGCGTTCGGCCATTTACCTCCCTTGCTGGTTTTGGGGCATCCTATTGCTGGCTCCGAGCGCAGTGGGGTTGAGGCGGCCAATCCAAGCTTGTTTAAGCATCACAAAGTGATTCTTACACCGCATGCGCACACAGACCCGCAAGCCTTGCTTTGCATACAACAGCTCTGGCAAGGGTTAGGCGCTGATGTTGAAACGATGAGTGTGGAGCAACATGATCGCGTTCTTGCTGCAACCAGCCATCTGCCCCATTTATTGGCGTTTTGTTTAGTCGACTCGCTGGCGAAACGGAGTGAGAACTTAGAAATATTTCGCTATGCTGCAGGCGGTTTTCGTGATTTTACCCGCATTGCCGGCAGCGATCCTGTGATGTGGCATGATATTTTTCTTGCCAACCGAGAAGCTGTCTTACAGCAGCTGGACCAATTTCGTGGCGACCTTGATGTATTACGTAACGCCATTGCCGAAGAAGATGGGCGTCACTTGCTTGGTGTGTTTACCCGAGCTCGTGTAGCTCGCGAACATTTCAGTACAATTTTAGCCCAAAGGGCCTATGTGGAAACCATGCTTGATAATGATCTGATTTTTTTAGCCAGCCCAGGTGGGCAGGTCAATGGCTCAATTCGAGTGCCAGGCGACAAATCCATTTCTCATCGCGCTATTATGCTCGGCTCATTGGCCCAAGGTGTGACCGAAATAGAAGGTTTTCTAGAAGGTGAAGATGCTTTAGCGACCATCCAAGCATTTCGTGACATGGGTGTGGTCATTGAAGGCCCTGACAAAGGCCGCGTGGTGGTGCATGGCGTAGGTCTACATGGTTTGCAACCACCTCCAGGCCCAATTTATGTAGGCAACTCAGGCACCACTATGCGCTTACTCTCAGGTATTTTGGCTGCACAAAGTTTTGATAGCACTCTGACCGGAGATGCCTCGCTTTCTAAGCGCCCGATGAATCGCATTGCTAAGCCTTTACGTGAAATGGGTGCGGTGATTGAAACCGCCGCAGAAGGGCGCCCACCACTGACCTTGCGTGGCGGCCAACGTTTAACCGGTATGCATTACGAAATGCCAATGGCCAGTGCACAGGTCAAATCCTGTTTACTGCTCGCGGGCATGTATGCCAGCGGTGAAACCTCTGTCACAGAGCCCGCACCGACACGCGATCACACTGAGCGCATGCTACGTGGTTTTGGCTATCCGGTTGAGGTGCGCGGCGCCACCGCAAAAGTTGAAAGCAACCACCAGCTACAAGGCACTCATATTGAAGTCCCTGCGGATATTTCATCGGCGGCTTTTTTTATGGTGGCAGCAAGCATTGCGCCAAACTCGGAACTGGTTCTGGAACACGTTGGTATCAACCCAACACGCACCGGGGTGATTGATATCTTAAAACTCATGGGTGCAGATCTTAGCCTTGAACGTGTCCGCGAAGTGGGCGGCGAGCTGGTTGCTGATATTCGTGTGCGCAGTGCGCGTTTAAAAGGTATTGAAATTCCATTGGAATTAGTGCCGTTAGCGATTGACGAGTTCCCCGTGTTATTTATTGCTGCTGCCTGTGCTGAAGGGCGCACGGTATTGCGTGGTGCCGAAGAGCTGCGCGTGAAAGAATCAGACCGTATTCAAGTGATGGTTGATGGCTTAACGACCCTAGGTATTAATGCACAAGGAACGCCTGACGGAATTATCATTGAAGGCGGCCAAATGGGCGGCGGCGAGGTCTGGGCGCATGGTGACCACCGTATTGCCATGTCCTTTAGCGTTGCGGCATTGCGCGCCAATGCACCGATCAGAATTCATGACAGCGTGCATGTGGCTACTTCATTCCCTAATTTCTTGGCTCTATGCAAACAGGTTGGTATGCATGTCGCTGAAGAGGTCAACGCATGAACACTCCTGTAGTTATCACCATTGATGGGCCTAGCGGCTCAGGCAAAGGCACTGTGGCGGGCTTGCTCTCTTCACACCTGCAATGGCATTTGTTGGACTCTGGTGCCTTGTACCGAGTATTAGCACTGGCGGCAGAGAAGCACAATGTACCACTCGACAATGAAGCCGCTTTGGAAGTACTCGCTGTTGGTTTGGATGTAACCTTCACTGTTGATGGTGATAGTCATCAGCGCATCATTTTAGAAAACCAAGATGTCACAGATGCCATTCGTAACGAAACTGTAGGTGCTCACGCCTCCCAAATTGCCGCTTTACCTGCAGTGCGGGCTGGATTATTGCGCCGCCAGCAAGAGTTTCGCCAAGCCCCAGGTTTAGTCGCTGACGGGCGCGATATGGGCACCGTTGTGTTTGCCGATGCGCCTTTGAAAATTTACTTAACCGCCAGCGCAGAAGAGCGTGCTCGCCGTCGTTATTTACAGTTGAAGGATAAAGGCGAAACTGTTACCCTTACGAGCTTGCTAGAGGAGATTCGTGCGCGTGATGAGCGTGACACCAATCGCAGCATTGCTCCGCTGAAGCCCGCTGAAGATGCCATCATCTTGGATTCAACGACAATGACCATCGAGCAAGTGCTGGAAAGAATTCTTAGCGAAGTTGCAGTGCGCAGCTTGGCAGGATAACAAGAGCAGGGCACAACAATGTGTCTGACCTCTAAAATGAATCATGTGCAGCTTCCAGATAATAGCTGACATGTTTTCAATTTATAAATAAGACCACATTATATCTGGAATGTGGATTTGGGCAGCTATTTGCCCTCGATCAGCAGGATTAAACATGAGCGAAAGCTTTGCAGACCTTTTTGAAGAAAGCCTAAAAACTCTAGACATGCAGCCCGGTGCAATCATCAGCGGCATTATTGTAGATATCGACGGTGATTGGGTAACAGTACACGCTGGTTTGAAATCAGAAGGCGTTATCCCCGTTGAGCAGTTCTACAATGAGCAAGGCGAACTGACGATTAAAGTGGGTGATGAAGTTCACGTTGCGCTTGACGCAGTAGAAGACGGCTTTGGTGAAACCAAACTGTCCCGCGAAAAAGCTAAGCGTGCAGAGTCATGGCTGGTTCTTGAAGCGTCATTTAACGCTGAAGAAGTGGTTATGGGTGTTATCAACGGTAAGGTTAAAGGTGGCTTTACAGTTGATGTGAACGGTATTCGTGCGTTCTTACCAGGATCACTGGTCGATGTGCGTCCAGTTCGCGACACTACACACTTAGAAGGTAAAGAGCTTGAGTTCAAAGTTATCAAGCTTGATCAAAAGCGTAACAACGTTGTTGTTTCACGCCGTAGCGTTCTAGAAGCAGAAAACAGCGCAGAGCGCGAAGCACTGCTTGAGAACCTACAAGAAGGTCAACAAGTTAAAGGTATCGTTAAGAACCTCACTGATTACGGTGCGTTCGTTGATCTGGGCGGTGTTGACGGTCTGTTGCATATCACTGATATGGCTTGGAAGCGCATTAAGCACCCAGGCGAAATCGTTAACGTTGGCGACGAGATCGACGTAAAAGTATTGAAATTCGACCGCGAGCGTAACCGTGTATCTTTAGGCCTGAAACAGTTAGGCGAAGATCCATGGGTAGCTATCAAAGCCCGTTACCCAGAAGGTACTCGTGTCATGGCACGTGTAACTAACCTGACGGACTACGGCTGCTTTGCTGAGCTGGAAGAAGGTGTTGAAGGTTTGGTTCACGTTTCAGAAATGGACTGGACAAACAAAAACATTCACCCATCCAAAGTGGTACAGGTTGGTGACGAAGTTGAAGTTCAGGTTCTGGACATCGACGAAGAGCGCCGCCGTATTTCTCTGGGTAT
>JAAYFI010000073.1 GCA_012728315.1 Gammaproteobacteria bacterium | reverse complement strand
TGGCTCACTCACCACACCCACCCCGAAGCACTCGTTGACCATTGGCAGTGTTTGCACTATTGCAATACTAATCAGTTATGCAGATTTACATTTATTGCAGGGCAATAGAGCCGAATAAAATGATGACTTAAAAAAGAGTGCGCTACAGAATTGCAGGCAACACCGATAATCAATGAGTACCTTGTTGGTGTCGCGACAAGCGAGCCAAGGATGGCGAGCGCCCGAATCGGGTCAGGATGACCCGTTGAGGGAAAAGCGATACTAACAAGGTACGGCGTGCACAAATAGTTCTGCTTATTGGGTTGCATGAGTAGCGTAAGTTTAGGGCATACCGTTCCGGATACTTTGCTTTATTTTAGATGCGATAATTGAGTGCATGGCGTACTTCGGGGTAAGTGTTCATCCGTCGATGAGCCCATCCTGGGTTCAACTCCGGCGTTCGCCATACCTGGCTCACTCACCACACCCACCCCGAAGCACTCGTTGACCATTGGCAGTGTTTGCACTATTGCAATACTAATCAGTTATGCAGATTTACATTTATTGCAGGGCAATAGAGCTGAATAAAATGACGACTTTAAAAGAGTCGCGCTACAGAATTGCAGGCAACACCGATAGTCAATGAGTGCCTTGTTGGTGTCGCGACAAGCGAGCCAAGGATGGCGAGCGCCCGAATCGGGTCAGGATGACCCGCTGAGGGGCAAGCGATACCAACAAGGTACGGCATGCACATATCGTTCTGGATGCTGTCTTTTGCTGAGTGCAGCTTGAACTATTGCAACTCAGCTAAAATATCAAACGAACGCAAGCGATCAGCGTGCTCATACAAATCACAGGTAAAGATCAACTCATCGGCTTGAGTATGCTGCAATAACACCTGCATTTTCTGTTTAATCGTCTCCGCACTACCAATCATCGCCATGCTTAAAAACTCATTTACAGCCTGCTCCTCATGCGGCTTCCACAAACCTTGCATACTCTCGACTGGCGGGCGCATCAGCATACTTTGACCACGGATCAAAGCCAAAATCCGCTGATACGTCGTAGTGGCCAAATACTCAGCATGGGCATCCGTTTGCGCAGCAACCAAAGGAATACCCAGCATCACATACGGCTTAGCCAACACCGCCGAAGGCTTAAAGTAACGACGGTACAACTCAATCGCCTGCATCATCATGCGTGGCGCAAAATGCGACGCAAAGGCATACGGCAATCCCCTCTCAGCGGCCAACTGCGCGCTAAATAAGCTGGAGCCTAATAACCAAATCGGCACATGACTATCGACACCTGGCATCGCAATCACTTGCTGGCCTGCAGCACGCGGGCCTAAGAATTGTTGCAATTCAGCCACATCTTCAGGAAAATCATCCGAGCTGCCGCTACGGTCTCTACGCAAGGCTCTTGCTGTTAATGGATCAGTGCCCGGCGCACGACCAAGCCCCAAATCAATCCGCCCCGGATACAATGCTTCCAATGTACCGAACTGCTCAGCAATCACTAATGGGGCATGATTAGGTAGCATGACTCCACCAGCACCGACTCGGATACGCTGCGTGCCAGCAGCAAGATAACCAATCAACACGGAAGTCGCCGAACTGACAATGGCATCCATATTGTGATGTTCAGCCACCCAAAAACGCTTAAAACCCAACTTTTCAACATGTTGCGCCAAAGCCAATGAACGCTGCAAGGCTGGCGCAGGGCCTTGATCTGTATCTTTGCGCGAGGCCAAATCCAATACCGAAAAAGCCACTTTTTGCTGATTACTCATAGCTTTGCTCCTCTTACATAAACTGATTGGACACTAGTGTATCAGCATCACATTAAGACCTTATGAGTGCTACCATAGCGGCCCCATCGCAGTCTTGACAGCAGCCATGCAAAATAAATACCTAGCAGACCAATCTCTATCACGCGCTTTATTTAGCATGACTTGGCCAATGCTATTTGGCACCGTCGCGCTCATGAGCTTTCAGTTGGTCGATAGTGTTTTTATCAGTATGCTCGGCACGCAACCGCTGGCGGCGCTGGGCTTCACTCTTCCGCTGCATCAACTCTTGATCGGCGTGCAAATTGGTATTGGTATCGCGTCAACCGCACTGATTTCCCGCGCGCTGGGCGCCGGCAATCCAGAACGCGCCAAGTACTTAGGCGGGATTGTAGTGCTAACGGGTTGCTGCGTTTCTTTCATTTTATGTACGCTGATTTGGCTGCTGCGCCTGCCTTTACTCAGTGCTCTGGGCGCTAGTGCAGAACTCTTACCCTATGCCGAAAGCTACTGGTTACCATGGCTGACGAGCGCATGGCTGGGCGCTTTTTTATATTTTGCTAACAGCATTTCCCGCGCCAATGGTGACACCAAGCTACCTGGTTTAATGATGGTGGTGACCAGCGTACTCAATATGCTGCTCGATCCCTTATTTATTTTCACCTTTGATTTAGGCCTACCCGGGGCGGCCTATGCCACTATTGTCGCTTGCTTGATCGGCGCAACGATTATGTACTCCCGCATCCTCAAGCGCCACTGGCTGGTTTTTGATCCCAGTAAACTCGCCATTGGTCCTGCCTTGCGTGATATTTTTCAAACCAGTGCGCCGGCCATGCTCAGCCAACTGATGCCCGGCACCGCCGCATTAATGGCGACACGTCTAGTTGCTGGTTTTGGTGGCTCCGCTATTGCAGCATGGACCTTAGGCAGCCGTCTTGAACTTTTCTCAATTGTGATTGTGCTGGCACTGACCATGGCGCTTCCGCCCATGGTTGGCCGTTTATTTGGCTCTAAGCAATTAGCTAGAGTCCACAGCTTGGTATTGATTGCCGTACGCTTTGTTATAGGCCTACAAATCATTATTGCTTTATTTTGGATGGCCAGCCGCTGGTGGGTTGCCCCAGCACTGGCACCTGATCAGGCTACAGAAGTTTATCTGATGAGCTATATGCTCTGGGTACCTATCAGTTACGCCGCACTCGGTGTGTGCATGCTGATGGTCTCGGTGTGTAATGCGCTGGGTATGCCGATGCGTGCAGTATGCATCTCGACCCTGCGTTTGTTTGTTTGCTACTTACCGGCGCTGTGGATTGGTGCCAGTTTGGCAGACATGAGCGGCCTATATATTGGCGTATTACTGGGTAACCTAGCTGCTGGCTTATTAGCCTGGCAACTGTACAAGCACGGGTTACAAGGTCTTCGGCAGCGGTAAGGATTGATGAATAAAACAAGCTAAAAACCCGCTATAACAGCGCAGCTAAACCACGCTGTACATCGGCCTGAATATCAGCAAACTCTTCTAGCCCCACGGCAATGCGAATCAAACCATCATGAATGCCGGATTTTTCACGCTCTTCAGGTGTAAGACGTCCATGAGTGGTACTGCCAGGGTGCGTAATAGTTGTTTTAGTATCACCTAAATTGGCAGTAATAGAGATCATGCGCGTAGCATCAATAAAGCGCCAAGCGGCTTCTTGACCACCGACAACTTCAAAACTCAATACTGCACCAAAGGCACTTTGCTGCTGCTTAGCGAGCTCGTGCTGCGGGTGGCTAGCTAAGCCTGAGTAATACACCCACTTAACCTGAGCTTGCTGCTCAAGCCACTCAGCCAGCTGCTGGGCACTTTGACAGTGGGCGTTCATCCGCAAACGTAAGGTTTCTAGACCTTTCAAAAACACCCAAGCATTAAATGGGCTCATGGTAGGACCTGCAGTACGCAAAAAACCTACCACTTCTTTCATCAGTTCAGCACTACCTAAAACTGCACCGCCCAAGCAACGGCCCTGTCCGTCAATGTATTTGGTTGCTGAGTGGATAACAATGTCAGCGCCAAGGGCTAATGGCTTTTGCAAAACCGGTGTGCAAAAACAGTTATCAACGACCAGCAAAGCATTGGCGGCATGAGCAATCTTGCTCAATGCGCGAATATCAGCCAGCTCTGCCAAAGGATTGGACGGTGACTCAACAAACAACAGTTTGGTTTTATCACTGCACGCCGCTTGCCAAGCCGCTAAGTCATCAATTTTCACATAAGTGATTTTAAGACCGAAACGTGCGCAATACTTATCAAACAAACTAACAGAGGCACCAAAAATACTGCGCGAGACTAAAATCTCATCACCTATGCTGCACAAGCTCATGACTGTCGCTAAAATGGCCGACATACCTGAGGCGGTAGCCACACATTTTTCAGCGCCTTCCAATGCGGCCAAACGCTCTTCAAAAGTACGCACGGTAGGATTGGTATAACGTGAGTACACGTTGCCTGAACGCTCGCCAGCAAAGCTGGCGGCAGCTTCAGCGGCGCTACGAAACACATAACTGGATGTAGTAAAAATCGCCTCGCTATGCTCAGCTTCAAAGCTGCGATATTGCCCTGCACGTACGGCCAATGTATCAAAACCAGCATCGCTAAGTTCGCTATTGAGTCGACCTGCTTGCCAATCCATCGTCATGAGTTGCACCTTATACACTTGTAATAATTAAACAAAGTCCAGCCTATCAAGCTGGACTCTGATTGACAGCACCTGCATCACAGATGCCAAGCTTAAAACACTGACTGATCAGCTGTTATGCAGATCAATGGTAGCGTTCACCTGCTGCTGGCTCAAGGCGCTATCATTGCGCTCATTTTCAATACGCTGCAAATAGTGCTCATCAATATCGCCGGTGACATACTCACCGTTAAATACCGCGCAATCGAATTGATCAATTTTAATTTTGCCGCCACCAACAGAATCAATTAAATCGTCTAGGTCCTGATAAAGCAGCCAGTCGGCACCGATCAGCTCAGCCACCTCTTCTGTGCTGCGGTTATGCGCAATCAGCTCGTGCACGCTTGGCATATCAATGCCGTACACATTTGGATAGCGCACCGCTGGCGCAGCCGAACAGAAATAGACATTTTTTGCACCCGCTTCGCGAGCCATTTGAATGATTTGCTTGCAGGTGGTGCCGCGCACAATTGAATCATCCACCAACATCACATTCTTACCGCGAAACTCCAGCTCAATGGCGTTGAGCTTTTGACGCACGGATTTTTTACGCTCGGCTTGGCCTGGCATAATAAAGGTACGTCCGATATAACGGTTTTTCACGAAACCTTCGCGGTATTTCACACCCAAACGATTAGCCAGCTCTAAAGCAGAGGTACGACTGGTGTCAGGAATGGGGATAACTACATCAATATCATGATCAGGGCGTTCGCGCAGAATTTTATCAGCCAGTTTTTCACCCATGCGTAAACGGGCTTTATAGACTGAAACACCATCGATAATGGAGTCAGGACGCGCCAAATAAACATGCTCAAAAATGCACGGATTAAGTTTGGGGTGAGTGGCACATTGGCGTGTATGCAACTGACCATCCTCAGTGATATACACGGCTTCACCCGGCGCTAAGTCGCGGATTAAAGTAAAGCCCAGCACATCTAGCGCAACACTTTCTGAGGCGATCATATATTCCACGCCATCATCGGTATGGCGCTGACCAAAAACAATCGGACGAATGCCGTTGGGATCGCGAAAACCCAGTACGCCATAGCCAGTAATCATGGCAACCACCGCGTATCCACCACGGCAACGATCATGTACACGACTTACGGCGGCAAATACATCCTCTTCATTGGGCTGCAATTGACCGCGCTGACTCAGCTCGTGTGCAAACACATTGAGCAATACTTCAGAGTCAGAATTGGTGTTCATATGGCGCAGGTCAGACTGATAAATTTCTTTCGCCAACTGCTCAACATTGGTCAAGTTGCCGTTATGCGCCAAAGTGATGCCATACGGCGAGTTCACATAAAACGGCTGCGCTTCAGCGCTGCTTGAACTGCCGGCAGTTGGATAGCGCACATGGCCAATACCGACATGCCCCACCAACTCTTTCATATGCCGTGTGCGAAACACATCACGCACTAAGCCATTGTCTTTGCGTAGAAACAAACGTCCATTCTTAGATGTCACCATTCCAGCGGCATCCTGGCCACGGTGTTGAAGTACGGTAAGCGCATCGTACAGCGCTTGATTAATGTTTGATTTGCCTACAATACCGACAATGCCACACATGTAACGCGACCCCTGCTATGTCATTCTAATTAAAGGCAGTTATAGGAAGGTAACTGCCTAGTTTGCTCATCGGTGCGATGCACTTTGAGCCGTCGAGATCCACTCACCAGATAATCCTAAAATAAGATTTTTTGACCAGTCAGCAATCAGTAGAAAATGAGGAATTAAAGTTGATTGTTGCCACCAAGCATCCTGTTCAACCGGCGCTAAGCTCAACAAACCCACTAAAATCACAACCAGCAACAAGCCACGCGCAACACCAAACACCATACCTAATAGGCGGTCAGTGCCGGTCAAGCCTGTTGCTTGAACCAGTTGCGCTAATAAAAAATTGACCAAGGCACCAATCATTAAGGTTGCGACAAAAAGTAGCGCACAAGCTGCAATAATGCGTACTGATGGCGTATCGATATAGGCTTCAAAATGATGCGCTAAGCTGCCACCAAACATCCAAGCCACAACCCCTGCAACAATCCAAGTCACCAAGGACAAGGCTTCTTTTATAAAACCGCGACTCAAACTGATCAGCGCAGAGATAACAACCACGCCAAGAATAATGGCATCAACCCAATTAAAAGACACTAATAAGTAACCTACGCTGTAAAAGCAGCATTTTAACAGAGCTGCTCGATACTGATAAGCGCTTGTTAATATTTAATCGTCATCATTATAGGTTTAAGGCTCGTAGCGCACTACAAAACATTCTTGCCCTTCACGGTTTTTCAAATTCTTACACATCGCTTGGGCTTCACCTTGTCTAACCAGCGGCCCAATAAGTACACGATGCGAGTTACCTGTACTGCGCACATAGGCATTATATTGCTTGTTACGGTAGGTATCACGCAGCGCTTCAGCGTTGGCTTTATTCGTTAGATTGGCTAACTGCACAGACCATGAGATGGGCAGGTTATTTTTATCAATACCCGGAGCCACTTCTTGCTGCTCAGGTTTTTTAGTGATTGCCGGTGCAGGCGCAGGAACGGGCGCGACCTTTGCTGCAGCGGCTGGTGGCTCTGGAGCAATAGGTTTGCTCGCCACAATAGGCTCAACAGGTGCAGTTTGTAGAGGTTCTTCAGTTATCACCGGCTGATCCCAGACATCATCCTCTACGGGCTCGGGTACCGCTACCTCCTCAACGGGAAACTGCGGCGCAACGGGGGCCTCAGGCATCGGTGGTGCCTGCACAACCACTTCGCGAACAGGGTCTTCTTTCTTAAATAACATAGGTAAAAAAATGACCGCTAGTGCAATCAGTACCAGCGCACCAACCATACGTTGTTTAAGCTTGCTCTCTGTCGCTGCCATACACACCTCGCTCTTTTCAAGCTTTGCATTTAAAGCACACTAAAACATAGATGCCGTGTTTTAACAACATCCACTCTGCGCGTAAATATTTAAACGACTGTTTGGCTTGCAAGCCACTTTAATGCTTCGGCTACAGTGAAAAACGAACCAAATATAATAATCTGATCCTCTGCCGTGGCGGCAGCACACTGCGCCTCAATGGCTTGCGCAATATTCTGATAGCGCTCAACCTGAGCGCCCCGCTGCTGCAATGTTTGATGTAAATAGGTCGCTTGACAGCTGCGCGGGGTAGGCAAAGGTGCGACGGCCCAAGTACTGATGTGCGCCTGCATGCAATCCAGCAATCCAGATACGTCTTTATCCTCAAGCACACCAAACACCGCCAAACGACGACCTTGCGGTGGCTGCGCTTGTAGGCGCCCGGCTAAATAGCTGGCCGCATGCGGATTATGCGCAACGTCGAGCAGTAAATGTAATGTACGCCCTTGCCATTTGAGCTGGACTTTTTGCAAACGGCCTTGCATCTGTGCAGCGCACAAGCCTTTGATTAAAGTCTCCGGCTGCCATGCTAAGCCTAGCAATGCGTACACCTGCAAAGCTAAAGCAGCATTTTCAACAGGCAAATCCAATAATGGAATACCTTGTAACTGTATGGGCTGGCCATGCTGATCAAGACCACGCAAGTGCCAGCTCTTCTGTGACACAGCTAAATCAAAATCCCGACCGCGTAACACTAAAGGTGTTGTGAGGCGCGCCGCCTGAGTCAGTAATCGCTCAGGCGGATCTAAATCACCACAAACGGCAGGTAAACCACTGCGAAAAATGCCAGCTTTCTCATAAGCCACTGAATCTCGGGTATCACCCAGCCAATCATTGTGATCCAAGCCTATATTAGTGACCACTGCCACATCGGCATCAACAATATTGACAGCATCCAGACGCCCACCCAATCCAACTTCCAAAATGACGACATCGAGCTGAGCTTGGGCAAATAGCCAAAAAGCCGCCAACGTACCCATTTCAAAATAAGTTAAGCTGGTATCCGCGCGCGCCTGTTCTACTGCGCTAAAAGCCTCACAGAGCTGCTGGTCTGTCGACTCCTGTCCGTTGATGCGCACACGCTCGTTATAACGCAATAAGTGCGGTGAGCTGTACACGCCAACAGACAGTCCTTGCGCAGCGACCAGACTGGCCAAAAAAGCACAAGTAGAGCCCTTACCATTGGTTCCAGTAACCGTAACGATTTTATTGGCTATACGCGGTAATCCTAAACGTTGTGCAACATCTTGCACTCGCGCCAAACCCATATCAATTTCACTGGGATGCAACTGCTCTAGATAACTGAGCCACTGTTCAAGATTACGCGCAGCCATGTTTTATACCTGCGCGTCAGTGTTGCGCGCAGCCTGAGTACTGGCCACCGCCTCAACTTCAACCATAGGGATGGTTGGGACATTCATCAATTGACGCAAGACACTCGCAACACGCGGACGCAACTCAGCACGCGGAATAATCATATCGATGGCACCGTGCTCAAGTAAGAATTCACTGCGCTGGAATCCTTCTGGGAGCTTTTCGCGAACGGTTTGCTCAATAACACGCGGACCTGCGAAACCAATCAATGCTTTAGGCTCAGCAACAATAATATCGCCTAACATCGCTAAGCTGGCAGACACACCACCATAAACGGGATCGGTGAGCGCGGAAATAAAAGGAATACCTTCTTCACGCAAGCGCGCAATGACTGCTGAAGTTTTCGCCATCTGCATCAAAGAAATAAGTGCTTCTTGCATGCGTGCACCACCAGACGCCGAAAAACAAATCAGCGGGCAACGCTGTTCAAGAGCAACATTAGCGGCTTGGACAAAACGCTCACCAACAATCGCCCCCATTGATCCGCCCATAAAGGCAAACTCAAATGCAGCAGCAACAACTGGCATGCCTTCTAGCGTACCGCTCATAGCAATCAGCGCATCTTTTTCGCCTGTTTGCTTTTGTGCTGCAGTCAGTCGATCTTTGTAGCGCTTACTGTCGCGAAATTTAATACGATCAACTGGCTCTAGATCCGCAGCAATCTCTTCACGCCCTTCTTTATCTAAAAAGATATCCAAACGGGTGCGCGCATTAATACGCATATGGTGATTACACTTAGGGCAAACGTCTAAGGTTTTCTCCAGCTCAGGCTTGTATAAAACCGATTCACAAGATGGACACTTGTGCCACAAACCTTCTGGCACTGAACTCTTTTTGACTTCAGAGCGCATGATTGAGGGAATTAGTTTATCGACTAACCAGTTGTTCATCAGCTGTCTACTCCGCCTTTGGGCAAGTGGCGATGCACTGTGCCTTATAGTATTTGTTTAATAATCAGGTTACTGACGGCTTGTTAAAGGCTGCCGTCACATCGCTGAGCATTTTTCATCTGCACAGCATATAAGAAATCGCGCACTTTATCTGCGTCTTTAATGCCTTTGCTAGCTTCAACACCACCACTGACATCTACTGCCCATGGTTGCACAGCCTGCATTGCCTGAGCGACATTATCCGCGTTTAAACCGCCCGCGAGGATTAGCGGTTTGGCTAAGTTGTGCGGAATTTGCGTCCAGTCAAAGCGCTCACCAGTCCCACCATGCAAACCGGGTACCCAAGCATCCAGTAAAATGCCTTGCGCATGGGTGTACTGCGCAGCAATGCTCGCAATATCCACACCAGGCTGCATGCGTAAAGCGCGAAAATAAGGCCTTGCAAAGCCTTCACATTCAGCCGCTGTTTCATCACCATGAAACTGTAAAACATCCAATGGTAACTGCTGCAAAATCGCATTAATCTCACTGCGCGACGCGTTTACAAATAAACCGACCGTGGTTACAAAAGGCGGTAACGCAGCAACAATTTTCTGCGCTTGAGCCAAGCTGACTGCACGCGGGCTTTTTGCATAAAACACCAAGCCAATCGCATCGACGCCGGCCTCAGCTGCAACAAGTGCATCCTCCACGCGGGTGATACCGCAAATCTTAGTTCGTACGCGCACAACAGCTCCGTTTAATTTTCAGCCAAAATATCAGGCAAGCCCGACAAGAAATGCGGCCCCAAATAACGCTCTGGCAGCTTAAACTGCTCAGGGTATTCAACCTGCACCATATACAAACCGTATGGCGCAGCCGTCACTCCACCCGCTTTACGGTCACAGCTTTTAAGAGCAGCCTGCGCCCAGTCAATAGGGCGCTCGCCGGCCCCTATTGTCATTAAAATCCCCGCTATATTCCGCACCATATGGTGCAAGAAAGCATTAGCACGGACATCGATAATGATCAGCTTACCAGACTCAAGAACTTGTAAATGGTGGATGGTGCGTACAGGTGAGCGTGCTTGACAGCCCGTTGCGCGCAAAGCGCTAAAATCATGGGTACCGATAAAGTACTGTGCGGCGGCACGCATTTTTTCAATATCAAGCGCGCGATGGGTCCACGTCACCTCTTGCGCCATATGGGCAGGCCGCACCTCATCACTATAAATCACATAGCGATAGCGGCGCGCGATGGCACTAAAACGCGCATGAAAATCCTGCGGCATGCTTTGCGCCCAAACCACGCTGATATCTCTAGGTAAGTAGCGATTTGCCCCCATAACCCACGAACGCATGGAGCGTTCGATTGGAGTATCAAAGTGCACCACCTGACCGCAAGCATGCACCATAGCATCGGTACGCCCGGCACAACTTAAACGCACAGGTATATCTGCATTGACTTGCTGCAACGCTTGCTCTAAATGACCTTGAATGCTGGGTGTACCGGTTTGCTGCAGCTGAAAGCCGCGGTAATTAAAACCATTATACTCAACACCCAAAGCAATCCTAAAAACGCCAGCGGCAGCCTCTTGGGCTGCCGCTGGCATTGTTTCACTTGGCATGAATTATCCTAGCTGACTGATCAATTCACGCGCTTCATCTTGCTGAGCCGGATTACCTTCTGCAATCACCTCATCAAGTATATCTCGCGCACCTTCTGCATCGCCCATATCAATATAAGCGCGTGCTAAGTCTAACTTAGTTGCAGTCTCATCGGTACCTGACAAGAAGCTAAAATCATCATCAATGCCATCCAAGTCTTTGATGTCATCGTCCTGCAAGGCTGCATCTAATTGAACAGGCTCTTCAGTGCTCTGTATATCAGCTGCAGGGCCATCAAAAGCAACCGGCGCTTCAGCAGCTAAACTGGCGCTCAGCGTATCAAGCTCTGCGCTAACTTCATCCAGCTGCAGATTGAAATCGGCCTCTGCTGGCTTCTCATCATCGGCACTTGGCAGCGCAAAATCAAAGTCGTCTGGCAAGGCAAAGTCAGTTGTTTGAGCTGAACTGCTCTCTGCAAAGTCCAAATCATCAAACGATAACTCATCCAGACCGTCAACCTGCGCTTGTTTAGGCTCTGCAGGGATTTCCAAGTCAAAGTTAAGATCATCAATATTCAGATCGAGATCTTCTTTATCTTCATCAGCAAAACTTGTTGGCGCAGGTAGCGGATCAGCAGCAGTCGGGGCTACTTCAGCGCTTGACAAGTCAAGATCCAAGTCGAAATCAAAATCAAAATCTGATTCAGGCTTATCCGTAAGCTCTGGCTCTGCCGCTGCGACTGATTCCGCTGGTGCATCCTCTTGCTCCGCCAATAAAGCTGACAAATCATCCAGCTCGGCATCAAGTTCTGCAATAGCGGGGGTTGTCAGACCTGCTGGCGTATCAAGAGTTAAATCATCTAAGCTCAGATCAGCAAAGTCATCGTCAAGGGTGACGCTGTCAACCTGCTCCACTCCCAGCATATGCGGGTAACGTGCTTTAATTTGCGCAAGCTCAGTGGCTGCCCCGCCCATTTCAGTGATTTCATTTAATTGACGGGAAAATCCTACATGATCATCCAGCTCTGCCAGCGCCTCAGCAAGTTTTAAGCGCAAATCAAGACGTTCTGGCTCGCTCTCAATCGCAGTATTGAGCACATCTGCAGCCTGATTAAAACGACCAAAGCTGATATAGCTTTCGGCCTCAGCAAGAGGATTGGCTTTTTCTTCTTTAAAGGCGGTCTCAACCACCGGTTGATCAAAGTCGAAACTCTCTGCAAGCGTATCAGTCTCTTTATCCGCTGCTGCGGCTGGTGCGGCTGCAACTGCTGCAGCAGTCTCTGCAAAACTAGGCAGCTCAACATCTGCTTCAGTGTCAGGCGTGAGCGTCTCATCCAGCTGCTCACTGTACAATTCAGCCTCTTTGCGCGCTCTGCTGCGAGACACGGCTAGCAAAGCCAATAAAAGCGCCAAAATAGCACCGCCACCGGCCGCAGCTAACAGCATCGGATCATCCATAACTGTATCGATGATGTTTTTTTCCTCTGCTTGAGGCTCTACCGCTGCAGGCGCGATTGCTTCTTCAGGCTCTACAGCCGGCACTGGAGCAGGCTCAGGCTCAGGCTCAGCAGCGACTTCGACTGTTTCAGCTACGGCAGCTTGATCTGGTTCAACAGTGTCTTGAGCGACAACAGGCGCCTCCACTGCTTCCACTGTTTCTGCAGCGGGCTCAAGGGTTTCGGTAGTGTCTGCTGAGTCTGCTGAGGTTTCTGAGTCAACAGCAGCGCCTTCGCTGCTTTCTGCAGGCTCAACAAGCGGGCCATCAACTGCATTTTGCAGCTGTGCCAACTGGTTATCTTTAAGCTCGATTAGACGTTGTAATTTTTCCAGTTGACTATTGAGGTCCGCAACACGACTTTGCAGCTCTTCGTTTTCCAAGAGAGTCGAATCGAGTCGTTCTTTGCTCAAAGCCAGCTGGTCTTGTAAAGCGCGAGCATTGGCTGCAGAACCCTGATCAGCGGCTTGCTGAGCCTGTCCTGGAGCATCAGCGACCAGCTTTAGACTATCCCCTTGCTCAACTTGGGCTGGCGCAGCGCCAGCCTCACTGCGGTGCGTCGCATCCAGTTGGCGCTCAGCCAATGCCGGTGCTGCACGACCTGTTTTCCAGCTGCTGTTTTGCTGGCTGACTTGGGCTATAGCTTCGGCACGGCTGCGGCTGTTTATTTCTTGCGCAGAAGGTAAGCGCAAAACTTGGCCGCTCTTCATGCGGTTGATATTGCCGTCTAAAAACGCATTCGGGTTCAGGTCTTGAATGGCCAACATCGTTTGATGGATGGAAGCATTACCGCCCACACGCTGAGCGATCTCCCACAGGGTGTCATTTCGCTGCACTCGGTATTCACTACCCTGCAGGGCAGTGTTCGCGGCACGAACTGGCGCACTGTGTGCCGCTGTACGCGCAATAGGCTGCGGCTGCCGGGCTTGTGGCGGCGTAGGCTGCGCACGATTTAGCGTTGAGGTTGCTGCAGGTTGTGGTGCATAAATAACTTGCTGAGGCGCATACAGTGGCGGATCCAATAGCAGTGTGTACTCACGCAGCAAGCGACCATTGGGCCATAGAACTTCCACCAAAAAGTTTAGATAGGGTTCTTTAACAGGCTTGCTACTGGTAACACGAATAACGCTCTTGCCATTGGCATCAATAACTGGCGTAAACTTTAAGCCTGTTAAAAAAAACTGTCTGTCGACTCCGGCTTTACTGAACTCTTCCGGCGAGGCCAGTTGGCTTTTAATTTCAATGGAGGTTAAGTCTCGCACCTCTAATAAAGAAATCTCAGCTTCAAGCGGCTGATTTAAAGATGACTTAACAGATAAATCACCCAAACCTAGCGCATGGGTAAAACTGGATGAAAACGCTGTAGCGGCGGCAACCGCTAGCACCAATTTGCGAACTTGAAGCATATAGAGTTATCCCTTTTTTTTCGTTCCGGATACCCCGGAGGGTTATGAATGCACCGCTCTCAATCGTCAAATACTGACGGCCCCCGCCAGCTGCATTCAACCTAATTCCGCCTTGCAACTAGAATCTTTATTCAATCTAGGCGCTAAGTATCTTTTACGGATAGAGTTTTATCAACATTCAATCGACTTACTCAAGCCATATCAAGCCCGTTTTGACCTTATAATCAGACATACTGCACATTTTGTAACTATCAAAGCACTCACGCAGCACCTAGACACGTAAAAACCTCATCCAGTTGGTTTTTACGTGTCGATATTTCTACTAGCGTTCTAAGAGGATGCGCAACATTCTACGCAGCGGCTCTGCCGCCCCCCATAACAATTGGTCGCCTACAGTAAAGGCCCCCAAATAGTGCGAACCCATATTGAGCTTGCGTAAACGTCCAACCGGAATATTCATGGTGCCTGTCACAGCAGTCGGTGTCAGCTCGCGCATCGTTAATTCGCGCTCATTCGGGATTAAACGCACCCAAGGATTATGCTGGCTGATCAAGCCTTCAATATCCGCTAACGGGATATCTTTATTGAGCTTGATGGTCAATGCCTGGCTATGGCAGCGCATGGCACCGACACGCACACATAAACCATCAACTGGAATTGGGTTTTTAAAAAGGCCTAAAACCTTATTGGTTTCAGCTTGCGCTTTCCACTCTTCACGGCTTTGCCCGTTGGGTAAAGCACTGTCAATCCATGGAATTAAGCTACCAGCTAAAGGCACACCAAAGTTATCAACCGGGCACGCCTCACTGCGCTGATACTCAGCAACTTTACGGTCGATCTCTAAAATCGCACTGGCAGGATCTTGTAATTCAGCAGCAACAGATTCGTGAATGCCACCCATTTGACGAATCAACTCACGCATATTCTGCGCACCGGCACCACTGGCCGCTTGATAGGTCATAGCGCTCATCCACTCAACCACACCGGCTTCAAACAATCCGCCTAAGCCCATCAACATGAGGCTAACAGTGCAGTTACCACCGACATAGTCTTTCACGCCAGTTTCTAGCGCTTGATCAATGACTCTGCGGTTGACTGGATCTAAAACAATCACGGCGTGATCTTTCATGCGCAGTGCAGACGCGGCATCAATCCAATAGCCTTCCCAGCCCGCTTCACGCAGCTTTGGGTACACCGCATCGGTGTAGTCGCCACCTTGGCAGGTCAAAATTACATCCAAGGCTTTGAGCTCATTAATATCATAAGCATCTTTCAGCGCTGGAGTATCTTTACCAATTGCAGGCCCCTGCCCACCCACGTTGGACGTGGTAAAGAACACCGGTTCAATTAAATCGAAGTCCTGTTCTTCAAGCATACGCTGCATGAGTACAGAACCCACCATGCCGCGCCAACCAATCAGTCCTACACGTTTCATCACGACTACACCTATAGTAATTTAATTACCTGCCATAACAGCTCATAAGGAACTTTACAGCAGGTACATTCAATTGGGTTAGTTTACAGTTTTGCAAGCGCTGCGACTACAGCGTCACCCATTTCAGCGGTGCCAACTTTACGCATACCCTCGGAGAAAATATCACCCGTGCGCAAACCTTGATCCAACACATCACTCACAGCCTGCTCAATGGCATCTGCGGCTGCGATCTCGTTAAATGTATAGCGCAGCA
The DNA here is from genome assembly GCA_012728315.1 of Gammaproteobacteria bacterium. Lineage (GTDB taxonomy): Bacteria > Pseudomonadota > Gammaproteobacteria > Pseudomonadales > Pseudomonadaceae > Denitrificimonas. The sequence continues at coordinate 16,527 of JAAYFI010000073.1, read as the reverse complement.
TCATAGAGACAGACAAGATAGTGGCCAATGGGTTAGCGAGGTTTTGCCCGGCAATATCAGGCGCTGAACCATGGGATGGTTCATACATGCCTTTATTGTTAGAGTCCAAAGACGCTGATGGCAGCATACCAATGGAACCTGTCAACATTGAAGCCTGATCCGATAAAATATCACCAAATAAGTTATCCGTCACAATCACATCAAATTGCTTTGGCGCACGTACCAGCTGCATGGCGGCGTTATCAACATACTGATGCGTCAGCTCAACATCCGGATACTCTTTCGCCACCTCGTTAACAACCTGGCGCCATAAGCGGCTAGAATCCAGCACGTTGGCTTTATCCACTGAGCAGACTTTCTTATTACGCAGGCGCGCCATATCAAAGCCCACTTTAGCAATGCGGCGAATTTCGCTTTCGCTGTATGGCAATGTGTCATAGGCCATACGCTCACCGTTTTCTAAAGTGACGGTATCGCGCGGCTTGCCAAAGTAAATACCACCGGTCAACTCACGGACAATCAGAATATCTAGACCGGAAACCACCTCAGGCTTAAGGGTTGATGCTTCAGCCAGTTGCGGATATAAAATGGCAGGACGCAAGTTAGCAAACAAACCCAGCTCAGAGCGAATCTTTAATAAGCCACGCTCAGGACGAATGGCAACTTCAATATTGTCCCACTTAGGACCGCCCACTGCACCAAGCAGTACAGCATCGACTTCACGCGCCAATGCTAAGGTTGAGTCAGCTAAAGGCACACCGTGCTTATCAATCGCTGCACCACCGAGCTCACCTTCAACCAGCTCGTAGCCGAGGTTGAACTTTTCACTGGCCAACTCTAAAACCTTAACAGCTTCACGGATGATTTCCGGTCCGATACCATCGCCTGGTAATACTAAAATCTTCTTCGACATATCAAATACTCAGCGCCATTGCAGCCTTTACAATGGCGCACTAGGTTAAATTAAAGAGCGTTAAACAACCATGGATTGGCTTTTTTGTAGCCCACCTCAAACTCACGAATCAGCTCAGCATCTTGCAAGGTCAGACCAATATCATCCAGACCATTGAGCAAGCAGTGCTTGCGGAAGGCATCCACTTCAAAAGTGTATTGCACACCGTCAGGGCGGGTTACAGTTTGCGCCTCTAAATCGATGGTCAGCGCATAACCTTCATTGGCTTGCGTTTGCGCAAACAGCTCATTGACTTCATCGGCACTTAAAACAATGGGCAACAAGCCATTTTTAAAGCTGTTGTTGTAGAAAATATCGGCAAAGCTTGGCGCGATAATGGCACGAAAACCGTATTCATCTAACGCCCATGGCGCGTGTTCACGACTGGAACCACAGCCAAAGTTTTCTTGCGCCAACAATACACTCGCACCTTGGTAGCGCGGCTGATTCAGGACAAACTCAGTATTGATTGGGCGCTTGCTATTATCTTGATCCGGCTGGCCTTCATCAAGGTAACGCCACTCATCAAATAAATTGGCACCAAAACCGGTACGTTTGATGGATTTTAAAAACTGCTTTGGAATAATCTGGTCTGTATCAACGTTGGCGCGATCCAACGGAGCAACTAAACCTTGGTGTTGAGTAAAGGCTTTCATGCTTATGCTCCTTCGTTTATTAATTCACGCACATCAACAAAATGGCCTTTGACCGCAGCAGCGGCAGCCATCGCAGGGCTGACTAAGTGCGTACGTCCGCCATTACCCTGACGGCCTTCAAAGTTACGGTTAGAGGTTGAAGCACAATGCTCGCCACTGCCTAACTTATCGGGGTTCATGGCCAAGCACATGGAGCAACCCGGCTCACGCCACTCAAAACCGGCGTCAATAAAGATTTTATCTAAGCCTTCCGCTTCAGCCTGTTCCTTGACTAAACCTGAACCCGGTACCACTAAGGCCTGAATCACGTTATCAGCAACCTTACGGCCTTTGGCCACTGCTGCGGCAGCACGTAAGTCCTCAATACGGGAGTTGGTGCACGAACCAATAAAGACACGATCCACCTTAATATCAGTGATGGCTTGATTGGCCTGTAGCCCCATGTATTTCAGTGCGCGGGTAATAGAGTCACGCTTGACTGGATCAGACTCTTTGGTAGGGTCTGGTACAGTCGCATCCACAGGCAACACCATCTCCGGCGACGTGCCCCAGCTGACTTGCGGGATAATGTCCTCAGCGCGCATTTCCACGACAGTGTCAAAGTGCGCATCTTCATCTGAAACTAAATCTTTCCAAGCCTGAACGGCGGCATCCCAATCAGCACCTTTTGGCGCATACGGACGGCCTTCTACATAGTCGATGGTTTTCTGGTCAACAGCCACCATACCCACGCGTGCACCGGCTTCGATGGACATGTTGCATAGAGTCATACGACCTTCCATCGACAGCTCACGGATCGCGCTGCCGGCAAACTCAACGGCATGACCGTTACCGCCAGCGGTGCCAATTTTACCGATAATGGCTAAAACGATATCTTTCGCGGTCACCCCGGCAGGAATTTTACCTTCCACGCGTACCTGCATGTTTTTCATTTTTTTAGCCACCAGACACTGGGTCGCTAAAACATGCTCAACTTCTGAAGTACCGATACCATGGGCTAAAGCACCAAAGGCACCGTGGGTTGAGGTGTGTGAGTCACCGCAGACAACCGTCATGCCTGGCAAGGTCGCGCCCTGCTCTGGGCCAATCACATGAACAATACCTTGACGCACATCGTTCATCTTAAACTGCAAAATACCGTACTCTTCGCAGTTGTCATCCAGTGTTTGCACCTGGATGCGCGACACCTCATCAGCAATCGCCTCAATACCGCCTGCACGCTCTGCTTTGGTGGTTGGCACGTTATGATCAGGTGTAGCAATATTGGCATCAATGCGCCAAGGCTTACGACCGGCTAAACGCAAGCCTTCAAAAGCTTGTGGCGAGGTCACCTCATGTAAAATATGGCGATCGATATAAATCAACGAAGAGCCGTCATCACGGCGTTTAACTTCGTGCATCTCCCAAAGTTTGTCGTACAGCGTTTTTCCAGCCATTAGACCGTCCTCATCAGTGTTTTCTGCAGCGGCCATTCACCTACTGCTTTGGGTCTATCCTATGTGCCCCAGTCGAATAACTCAAATTGATATTTTTTATCCATTGGATTCCATTTGGTTATAGCGATAAACTCAACAGCTCTATTTGAAACATTGGGCGCTGCGCATGGATCTGGCCAACTTACACACCTTTATCGCCATTGCCGAGCACAATAGCTTCTCCTTGGCGGGCGAGCGCTTGCATGTCACTCAGCCAGCAATCAGTAAGCGTATTGCTAGCTTGGAAGATCAATTGGGCATGCGCCTGTTTGACCGCATTGGCCGTGAAACCCGCTTAACCGAAGCCGGCCAAGCGCTCCTGCCGCGCGCTTACCGAATCGTTAACGAACTGGAAGATGCACGCCGTGCGCTAAATAACTTAAGTGGCACAGTCACCGGCAGTTTAAGCTTAGCCACCAGTCACCACATCGGTTTACGTCGCTTGCCGCCGATTTTACGCGCCTTTACCAAGCGTTACCCTGAAGTGAAATTGGATATTCGTTTTTTAGACTCAGAAGTCGCTTATGCCGATGTATTGCACGGCCGTTGTGAGCTGGCCATTATTACCCTATCCCCGCATTGCGAAGCACCACTTAAAGCCATCAAAGTGTGGCAAGACGATCTCGACTTTGTTGTCGCTCCAGAGCACCCTTTAGCGCAACGCAAAACAATCAGCTTAGCGGACCTCTGTGCCTATCCTGCGGTATTTCCCGGCAGTCATACCTTTACTCGCAAAATTGCACTGCAGCTCTTTGATAAAGCTGAATTAACGCCGGAGATCAGTATGAGTACCAACTATATGGAAACCATTAAAATGATGGTATCCATTGGTTTAGCTTGGAGTGTTTTACCGTGCAGCATGCTGGATGACTCCGTGGTGCGCTTAGAGATCGATGATGCGCGATTAAGCCGTGACCTAGGTTATATCTTTCATACGGAGCGCACTTTATCAAATGCAGCGCAAGCCTTTATGGCTCTGTTGGGCGCAGCTGATCACCCCAAAGCGCTTGGCACCTCATAAGCCAGCTACTCGACACTGTGCTCAATATGCAAGTCAGCCATATCCAAGCCAAAGTGACGATCAATGTCTCTGCAATCAGTGACCTTGCGCAACTGTGCAAATAACTGCTGCGCTTCTGGATAGTTACGGGTCAACATCGCCAGCCACTGTTTTAAACGACCGGGTGCGCTGCGCGGCGTTTGAAATAAACGCACTTGCCGCCAAAACTCCTGCAGCATAGGTTGCAACTGCTGCCATGTCAGCAATTGGTATTCAACTCCATCTCGCGCGCAAGCAATCTGCTTAGCTAAATCTGGGCGTGAAACCAAACCACGGCCCAGCATGACATCATTCACCCCGCTGATTTCACGGCAGCGATACCAATCATCCAAAGACCAAATATCGCCGTTGGCAAACACAGGAATCTTGACCACATCCTGTACTTTTGCCACCCACTCCCAATGCGCAGGCGGCTTATAGCCATCCGTTTTAGTGCGCGCATGGACAACGATACGTGCAGAGCCACCGGCCGCTAAAGCGCGTGCAGAATCCATAGCCCCATCTGGACTGTCATACCCTAAACGCATCTTCGTCGTTAGCGGGATATGCGCTGGCATACCTGCACGCACCGCCTCAACAATCTTATACAGCACTTCAGGTTCGCGCAGTAAGATAGCGCCACCATTAGAGTTATTGACCGTTTTTGCTGGACAACCAAAATTCAAATCAATCACAGGGGCGCCCAACTCACAGGCTTTAGCCGCATTATCTGCTAAGGCTTGCGGATCAGAACCCAGTAGCTGCACATGCAGCGGCGTACCGGCAGGTGTTTGCGCGCCTTGCGCAAGCTCTGGGGCTAAGCGTTGATAACTGCGCGTCGGCAGCAACTGATCGGTGACCCGAACGAACTCCGTTACACACCAATCAATACCACCCTGCTGGGTCAGTACATCGCGTAAAATATGATCAACCAAACCTTCCATCGGCGCTAAAGCGATTTGCACTCTATATCACTCACAACTAGACCAAGCCTGCATCGGGAATGCACTACATAATGCCCCAACGTCCTCGTCAGCATTATCGCGCATGTCCTAAGGCAGCGCGCAAAAATACTGTTTAAAAAAACACTAAAGCAATGCCTGAGCGCTCTCAAACACCCGCACTCAATAGCCAGCAAGGGATTAAGCATCTTTAGGCAACATGGCCCGGCTATAACCTTGCACAAACTCCGTCGGCATACGTTTAGGACGCCCAGACGATAATTCAATACAAACAAATGTTGTTTTAGCGCGCAGCAGCGTGACATCATCAGCCACTCGCCGCAGTTGAAAGTAGCGATCCATCGTTAAGCGCGGCTCTGTGTAGGCAATCCAAGTCGCCATCTCCAACGCTTCGTCTTCGTAAGCACTGGCTAAATAGTCAATCTCATGGCGTAGCACAGCCATGCCCCGGTCTAATGCTTGATACTCAGCAAAGCCTAAACCCAAGCTGATCGAATGTTGCCAAGCACAGGCCTCCATCCACTGTACATAGACTGCGTTATTGACATGATCAAACTCATCGATATCAGCAGCTGTGGCCCGTAACGATAAAATATAAGGGTTTGGGTAATCCCAACTCATGTAAAAGTTTCCAAATGACCGGCCATGACACAGGCCTCGCGGGCTAATGCTGTAATTTGATCCCACGCTTGCGCTTGCACCAAACTGGCAGGAGCCACCCAGGTGCCGCCACAGCATGCGACATTGGGCAAACTTAAATAACTCAACAAGTTGTCACGGGTGACGCCACCTGTTGGGCAAAAGCTGATCCCGGTAAAAGGCCCTTTAAAGCTATTGAGCATGCGCACACTCGCCCCGCCATTGGCCGGAAATAACTTTAAGGAACGGTAACCGTACTCCAATGCCAAAAGCACTTCAGAAGGCGTCATCACGGCAGGCAAATAGGGCAAAGCCGTCTCCTGTGCAGCGCTCGTTAAGCGTTCAGTAAAGCCTGGACTCACGGCAAACTGCGCACCAGCGTCAATGGCTTGAGCAAACTGATCGACATGAATCACCGTGCCTGCTCCAACAATTAAGTCTGGCACTTCTTCACGTATGACTTTCAATGCTTCAAGCGCCTGCGGCGTGCGCAAGGTCACTTCAATGACATTTAAGCCGCCCGCACACAAGGCTTGTGCAAGCCCAACCGCGCGCTCTACATCATCAATGACCAGTACAGGCAGCACTGGATACGCACGACGTAAGATATGTTCCATAGTAAGCATCATTCAGTCCTCAAGTAAAAAACTGGCGCCTTGATCTGCTGGACCAACCCAACGCCGTTGCGCAGCAAATAAGTCTAACCCATAACCCAGTGGCACATTAACTGGCGCCTGCACAGCATTGCGCAGTGCCAACTGCTCGGGCGTCACATGCACATGCAGTCGATCTGCAGCTGTATCAATTTCTAAGATATCACCATCGTGCAAACGGCTTAACAGACCGCCTTTAGCCGCTTCCGGCGTAACATGTAACGCTGCTAACACCTTACCTGATGCACCGGATAAACGACCATCAGTGACGAGTGCGACTTTCTGACCATTGGCTTGTAAATTCGCCAAAAGCGGCATCAATTTGTGCAGCTCGGGCATACCGTTGGCTGCAGGACCTTGAAAACGCACCACCAAGATAAAATCCCCATGCAGCTGATCATTTGCATAAGCAGCTAAAGCGGCGCTCTCACAATCAAACACCCGTACCGGTGCCTTAATTGAGCAAAACTCCTCTTTAACAGCTGAGGTTTTAACAATTGCTCGGCCTAAATTGCCGACCAGTAAATGCAAGCCACTGTGCGCAGCAAAAGGATTTGTAGTTGGACGCAAAATACTCTCAGCCTGACTGCTGCTTGGCACATCACGCCACTGCAGCTGCCCTTCTTGCAGATAGGGTTCTCGAGCATAGGCATCTAAACCTTGACCGGCAGCGGTATAGACATCTGGGTGCATTAAGCCTGCAGCCAACAACTGCTTAAATAACCAAGCCACTCCCCCCGCGGCATGAAACTGATTCACATCTGCCACTCCACTAGGGTAGACATGCGCCAACAAGGGAACAACTTGCGATAAAGCGGCTAAATCCTCCCAAAGCAGCTCATAGCCTGCTGCGCGCGCAATCGCCGGTAAATGCAGGGTATGGTTGGTCGAGCCTCCGCTGGCCAAGATAGCGACAGCACCATTTACTAAGGCTTTCGCATCAATTTGTATCGCTAAAGGTAAAAAGTGGCTGCCCTGCCGCGTATTATCCAGCACCCTACGCGCCGCCTCATCGGTTAAGGCATGACGCAGCTGAGAGACCGGTGACGCAAAAGCACTGCCAGGCACATGCAACCCCATTGCCTCCATCAGCACCTGATTGGTATTAGCAGTGCCATAGAAAGTGCAAGTTCCAGGCTCATGGTAAGCAGCAAGCTCGGCCTCCAGCAACTCATCACGACTGGCCTCACCGGCAGCATAACGCTCACGTACAGCGGCCTTTTCAGGATTGGATAGGCCTGAGCGCATCGGTCCAGCCGGAACGAACACCGCTGGTAAATGACCAAAATGCAGAGCACCAATCAGCATGCCCGGCACGATTTTATCGCAAACACCTAAATACAACGCCCCGTCAAAGACGCCATGAGTCAAACCAATTGCGGTTGCTTGCGCGATGAGATCCCGTGAAAACAACGACAGCTGCATCCCCGGCGTACCCTGAGTGACGCCATCGCACATTGCCGGAACACCCGCAGCAAACTGCGCACTGGCACCATAACGGTACAATGCCGATTTGAGCTGATCTGGATAGTCTTTCAGTGGCGCATGCGCCGATAGCATATCGTTGTAACTGGAAATAATGGCAATGTGCGCCGCACCGCCTTGGCGCATAATGATTCGTTGATCATCACTTTGCGCCGCCATGACATGGGCTAAATTTGAACAGCCATGAGCACGATTGCGCGCCTGCTCTGCAGCCTGCAGCGCTTTGGCTAAATAACTCGCGCGGCGCTGTTCTGAGCGCTCTTCAATGGCGTTAGTGACATCTTTAACAACAGAGTGCAACATGGCGAGTGTTCCTTTTTCGAGTGCTGTTTAACACAGCCACCAACAATCTAAGGCGCCCAATAGATATGCACCGGCACTAACGAATGCCATAGCAAATGATAAATCGGCAAGGCTTGAGTGGTTGGATCATTGGCCAGCACACGATCAATCATCCATTTCTTGTGCTCACCAAAGACTAAAACGCCCTGCCAGTGACTCGCACACAGCATGGCTAAGTTTAAAGATAACCGCACCTTGGGCTCATCCGGTGCCAACCCCACCAATGCTGAAGGCTGCTGATCCAGTTGTAGCGCTGGGATTAAGTTGGGCATACCCGGAAACAACGAAGCAATATGCCCATCGCCTCCCATACCCAATAAAGTTGCAGCAACAGGTAGATGCGCTTGCATGGCCTGCGCCCATGCCTCACTCGACTGCTGCGCTGTATCGGCCAGTCGTGGATCTAAAATATTTGCCTGCTGTAAGGCTTGACGCAGCATTTGCGCATTACTGTGTGCACTGTCATCAGCAACCCAGCGCTCATCGGTTGGGCTAATAAAAATATCAGCCCATGGCAGCTCTTGCTGACTTAATTGTGCCAACAAGCCCGCTGGAGTGTTACCGCCGGGCAATAATAGACTGGCCTTAGTTTGAGTCTTAAGCGCCTGCGTAATGCAGGATGCCAACTGCGCAGTCAGCGCTTCGTTACATGCTTGCTGGGTAGCAAACGTATGCAATTGAGCCTGTGACATTGACACCTCCAAAGACGATTAATCAAACAATACTCTACTTTTTACGCAGCGGTGCATGGCCATCTTCACTGACGACAAAAGCCCCTTCCGGCTGGCGACGCTTAACAGGCTTCTTGGCTGTTTTCGCTGATCCTTTTTTCAATGCGGTTTTTTTCTTTTTAGTACCCGCCGCTTTACCCGAAGCTTTTACATTTTTCGGGCCTTGGTAGCTACCCTTAAGCTCTTTAATAACACGGCGCTCAAAAGTTTGCTTCAGATAACGCTCAACACTGGACATTAAGTTCCAATCATTGTGACAAATTAAACTGATCGCCAACCCTTCTTCACCCGCTCGCCCAGTACGGCCAATGCGGTGCAAATACTCATCACCAGAACGCGGCATATCAAAGTTAATAACTAAGTCTAAGCCCTCAATATCTAATCCACGTGCGGCCACATCAGTGGCGACTAAAACTCGAGATGAGCCTTGGCTAAATAGCTCAAGCGCACGTTTACGATCTTTCTGATCTTTATCGCCATGCAAAACAAAGGCATTGATATCTTGTGCCACTAAACGACCATATAAGCGATCTGCTTGCACGCGCGTATTGGTGAAAACAATCGCCTTACGAAATGGCTCATGCGTCAGCAACCAATGCACTAAACGTTCTTTATGGGGCACATCGTCCGCAGTAATAATCTGCTGGCGCGTGCTCTCGTTCAGCTCTGCAACCTGGTTGATCATTAAGTGCAGCGGCTCTTTAAGTACGCTATTGACCATTTCCCGCAATGCATTGCCGCCGGTAGTAGCGGAAAACAGCAAAGTCTGCTGACGGTTTGCACATTCATCGACCAGCCGTTGCATATCCTCAGCAAAGCCCATATCCAGCATGCGATCCGCTTCATCTAAGATCAGCACTTCAACTTGATCCAGCTTTAAATGCCCAGCATTGAGGTGCTCAATCAGTCGACCTGGCGTTGCAATCAAAATATCGGGATCTTTGCGCAGTAGCGCACCCTGCTCTTTAAAGTCTTCACCGCCGGTAATAATTCCGGACTTAATAAAGGTAAACTGCGAGAAACGCTCCACTTCAGCCAGCGTTTGGCGAGCCAATTCACGTGTTGGCAGTAAGATTAACGAGCGAATCGCTACCCGTGGTTTAGCACCGGCAATAAAACGGTTTAACAAAGGTAAAACAAAAGCCGCAGTTTTACCGCTACCAGTACGGGCAATCACTCGTAAATCACGGCCTTCAAGCGCCGCTGGAATAGCCGCCGCCTGAACAGGCGTTGGCTCGGTGAAGTTCAATTCAGCCAGCGCTTTCAATAGACGCTCATGCAGGGCAAGTTCAGAAAACACGGTATACCTCAAAATCATTCATCATAAAAAATAACACCCTTGACATCGTATCTAAGGCTGTCTGTTCGTCATTGTACTTCAGTTTAAACGTCGAGATTGCTTCAGGAGTACACGCAAGCTGTCAAATATCACTAAAGTGACCGCAATCCAAATGGGCACATAGGTCCACCACTGCCCCGACTCAACTGTTTCACCAATCCAAAACACACTAAACAAGAACAGCAAGACCGGCTCAATATAGCTCAAAATACCTAACAACCCTAAAGGTAACAGGCGACTGGCACCCAACATCGCAGCAAACGCCAAGGTACTCAGCACACCCAGTCCCGGTAGCAAATACCACAACTGCGGCGCCTCGATAAAAACCTGCGCAGGCGCCAAACTGAGCACCAAGAAAATCGCCACAGGGGCCATCACCAGCATTTCTAAAAAGAAACCACTAAAAGCATCAAAACCCATCCAGCGGCGCAGCATAAAGTACGGCGGATAACCCAAAGCACACACCAAAGTCACCCAAGAAAACCCACCTAAACGCCATAGTTCATGTGCTATGCCGATCAGCGCACAGAGCACGGCGATGCGTTGTAAGCTGCGCAGATGTTCGTTGTAAAAAAGCCGTCCCGTCAGCACCAAGACCAAAGGCATCAGAAAGTAACCCAAAGTTAAATCCAGCATATGTCCAGTCAAAGGCGCCCAGACAAACATCAGCCACTGCACCCCCATTAAGGCAGCAGCACAAAGCAGTGCGACAATCAGTAATGGTTCACGCCATAAGCGCTGCAAGCAGTGTTGCAATGCTGAACCGCGCCCAGTCAGCAGCAACAAAATAAAGACGGCAGGCAGCGACCACAAAACACGCTGCGCAAATACTTGTACACCATCAAGCGGTGCCAATTGCAGCACATAGGCAGGAATAATAGTAAACACACAGGAGGCGAAAAAAGACATCGCCACCCCACGGCCTGACAACAACATATAAGGGCCTCTAAATGTAAAGTAAGAATAACAGCAACAACGCAATCAGCCCGACTTAAGCTAATCACGCCCTGTTATGTAAAAGCGACGCACAGAACCGTGCGTTAAATAGGCAGACGCTGTGTTGCGCCCTGTTTATGAGCCTTTAATCTTTGCGATTAAAGGTTTTTACGTGTTGTTGAACCCCTGCTTTAGCCAGCATATAAGCGGATACAGGCGCACTCAACATAAGAAATAAGGTAATCAATAACTCATGGACATGCAAGCCTTCGTCTGTGCTGCTGAAAAACAGCATCGAGGCAATCAGCACACAGCCGACCCCTAATGTGGTGGCTTTAGCAGGCCCATGTAAGCGCATAAAAAAATCCGGAAAGCGGTGCAAACCAATGGAACCGACTAAAGCAAAGGCACTACCAATCAATAAAAAAAACGCTACTGTATACTCAATCCAAATAGACATCTGCTGCACCTTACTCACTCAATAATATCGCCGCGCAATAAGTACTTGCATAAAACCACCGTACTGAAAAACCCAAACAAGGCAATCAACAACGCGGCTTCAAAAAACAAGCGACTGCTTAATAACAGCCCGAAAATAACCAATAAGGCTAAGCCATTTATATACAAGGTATCCAAAGCTAAAATACGATCAACTGCATCGGGGCCACGCAATAAACGAAAGAAATTAAGCAACAAGCTGATCCCAAACATCAGCATGCTCAAATAAAGAACTAAAGTGAGCATGCAAACACCTCCCGCAATGGCTGTTCGTAGCGTTGTTTGATTTCTGCAATCAAAGCCTGTTCATCATCGCAGTGCAACGCATGCACAGTTAAAATACGATCGTGTTGATTAACACTGGTCGCCACTGTACCCGGCGCTAATGAAATCGCACTGGCCAGCAAGTAAACAGCCAGGTCGTCTTCTAACGTATAGGGTACCTGCACCCAGCGCGGCTGTAAGTTGTGCACCGGGCCTAACGCCAAGCGCGCCACTTGGAAGTTAGCCACAACAATATCAGTCAACATATGTTGAGCAAAAATAAACACATGCTTCCAGCTACGAATACGAGGTAAACGTGGCCACCAAGTCACAGTGAGTCGTGGGATTAACAGGGCTAAAAAAGCACCTAACAGCCAGTGCCCCACAGAAGTGAAATCGTCAACCAACAATAACCACACCATTAATAAGCCAAAGCTGCCTAATGGGTGGGCAAACCATTTTGCACGCGTCATAGTGCCTCCTGCAGCTGCATAGCATTTAAGTAGCTTGATACATTCAAAAGCTGAGTTGCAGTTGCTTCAGTATAAGTAATCACCGGCTGCGCAAAAATCACCAATAACGGACTGCTTAACAGCAATACAGCGGCTGCAGCAAAAGCCACTTTATCCATTGGCTGGGCATCGCTGGGGGTTGTATGCTGACGCCAAAACAAAATACTACCGGCGCGACTTAAGCCAATCACCCCGACTAAACCCGACACCAGCACCACAGGCCACAACTGCCAAGCGGCCTCTCCCGTCACCGCTTGCAGCAATAAAACCTTGCCAAAAAAGCCTGAGAAAGGGGGTAAACCAGCCACCGAAATTGCAGCCAAGAAAAAGCAAGCACCCAACAAGTGCGGGTTCAGCAAACTTGGCCCAACCTTAAAATTGCTGGCTAAGTTGCCGCGCTGTCGAGCAATGATATCAGCCAGTAAAAACAAGCCGGCAATCACCCAAGTACTGTGCACCAAATAATAGAGTGCAGCGCTAATCGTTGCTTCACTCCCAATGGCAATACCCGCCAGTAAAGTACCTACCGAAACCAGTACTAAATAAGCCAATAAACTGGTCAGGCTATTGGCAGCAAAAGCACCAAGAATAGATAAAGCAATGGTGGCTAACGCCAACACCCATAAGACACTTGTCCCCAAGCCGCTGGCCTCTCCTGCCCCTTCACCAAACACTAAAGTGCTAAAGCGTAAAATCGCATACAGCCCCACTTTGGTCATAATCGCAAACAAGGCTGCAACAGGTGCTGTGGCACTGGCGTAGGCGCGCGGCAGCCAAAAATGCAGTGGTAGAAATGCCGCCTTTAAGCCAAACACTAACATCAACAAGGCGCCGGCTGCCTCCAATAAAAACAACTGGTCGCCCTCTGCACTGGCAATAAAGCGAGCTAAATCAACCATATTGAGCGTACCGGCAATACCGTAAAACAAACCTGCGGCAACCAAAAACAAGCCAGAACCAATGAGGTTAAGTATCACATAGTGCAATGCTGAACGAATACGTGCAGCACCTAACCCATGCAGCAGCAGTGCATAGGAGGCGATTAATAAAATCTCAAAGAAAACAAAAAGGTTAAATAGATCGCCGGTTAAAAACGCACCATTAATACCGGCCAATTGAAACTGTAATAGCGCATGAAAGTAAGCGCCGCGCTGATCATCACCCCGTACTGCATACCAAGTTACACATACAGCCAACACCGCCGTGACCGCCAGCATCAAGGCGCTCAATCGATCCAAGAGTAAAACAATACCAAATGGCGCTGACCAATTACCCAGTGCATACACTTGAATATGCCCATTACTGGCCTGGCTGAGTAAATAGCCTGCACATAACAGCAATAAAAACACACTGCAGGCGCTAACCGCACGCACAAGATTGATCGGGCTGCGCGAGGTGGTCATCAAAAGCGCACCGCAGATCAGCGGCAACAAAACCGGTACCAATAACAAATGCTTCATCGTGTAGCTCCTACACGTTTTTTATTAGACTGCTTATTTTTGCTTGATGTACGCGGCTTTTTACTGTCTTTTTTTAGCTTTTCCACGCCATCAACATGATCACTGCCAAGCTCGGTATGTGCGCGCATGGCTAAAATCAAAACAAATGCAGTCATCGCAAAACCAATCACAATCGCAGTCAGCACTAAAGCCTGGGGCACAGGATCGGTATAGCTTGTTGCATCACTGAGCACCGCAGGTTTACCTGTATGTAAACGCCCCATAACAAATAAGAACAAGTTAACCGCATAGGAAAACAAGGTTAAACCCAGCGCCACACTAAAAGTGCGCGCCCGCAGAATCAAATAAACGCCACTAAAGGTCAGCACACCGATAGCAATTGCAACTAAGAGCTCCATTACACTTCCTCCGGCAATTTCACTGCATGCCCAATCCGGCCTAAGCCACTTAGAATCAACAATGTGCTGCCCACCACAGTGAGGTATACACCGAGGTCAAACAGCATCGCCGAAGCCAATTCAATTTCCCCGATAACAGGAATATTGATATGCACAAAGGCTGACGTCAGGAAGGGGTAACCCAATAGCAAACTTGCCAAGCCCGTCGCAGTCGCAATTAAAACGCCTGCGGCGGCTAAGTTAGGTAGCTGAATGCCCATTCGGGTTTGCACCCAGCGTTGGCCGTAGGCTACTTGCAATAAAATCAAAGCCACGGCAGTGATCAGTCCAGCAATAAAGCCACCGCCCGGTTCATTATGGCCACGCAAGAAAATAAAGACTGAAACCAATAAGGCCAAAGGCAATATCAGCCTAGCTAATAAACCCAAAACCATTGGATAGACTTCTTTTGACCATGCCCGGCCCATATTATCCACGCGCGCGCGCGGCAAAGATAAGCCCTGCAATAAAGCCACAGTTGCAATGGCAGTAATGGCCAGTACGCTGATTTCACCTAAGGTATCAAAACCCCGGAAATCCACTAAAATCACATTGACCACATTGGTGCCACCGCCTCCGGTGAGGCTGTTGGCCAAAAAGAAATCAGCAATGCTGTTGTACGGGCGCGTCAGTACGGCAAAGGTTAAAACCGCCATTAACACTGCGCAGCTCGCGGCAATAATAAAATCACGCAAACGCAATAAGCTACTGGACTCACTTGGTGCCTGCGCCGGTAAGAAATACACCACTAAGAGCATCAGCAAAATCGTCACAACCTCGACCACCAGCTGAGTGAGCGCCAGATCCGGTGCTGAGAAGCGCGCAAACACCATTGCCACCACCAAGCCCACCACGCTGAGCATCAATAATGCGGTTAAGCGCTGTCGATGGAACCCCATGGTTAATAATGCACTGCAGGCCATCACCACCAAGCCCAAGGCTGTCAGCGGATCGACCGGGGTTAAAGGTACCTCGCCCGTAATTTTCGATAAAGGCGCAAGCCACATGGTCAACATTACAATCACGGATAACAGCAATAGGCTGATATAGCGCTGTAAGGAGCCATTTTCAATGCGAGCTAAAGTGCGCGACACTAAACCATATAGAAAGCGCACGACCCCTTCAAACACGACCCTCGCATTGAGGTCAGGTAATCCTTCATACCAGCGAAATAAAGGCCCACGCTGCGCATAGATACTGACACCACCCACCAAAGCTAAAAAGCTCATTAACAGTGGCATATTAAAACCGTGCCAAATTGCCAGATCATAGTGTGGCAGCGCATGCCCTAAGCTGGCTTGTGCCGCCGCCGCCAATAAGGAACTGATACTCCATGCCGGCAAAATCCCCACCAGCAAACAGCAGAACACCAGCACTTCAACGGGAATTTTCATATAGCGCGGCGGCTCATGGGGGGGGAATTTCGGCAAATTAATGGGTGTGCCATTAAAAAATACATCGTGGATAAAGCGCAGCGAATAAGCGACTGAAAACATTCCCGCAATAATCGCCATGGCCGGTAACATCCAACTGAAACTACCCAGCAAATGCTGGTTGAGCGTCTCCGAAAAGAACATTTCCTTACTGATAAAACCGTTGAGCAAGGGCACGCCTGCCATTGCAGAAGAGGCCACCATCGCTAACACGGCAGTATGCGGCATATATTTCCACAGCCCGTTAATACGCCGCATATCGCGACTGCCTGTTTCATGATCAATAATGCCCGCGGCCATAAACAGCGAAGCTTTAAAGGTGGCGTGGTTGATGATATGGAAAATCGCCGCGACTGGAGCCAAATCAGAATCCAATCCAAACAGTAGCGTAATCAACCCCAGATGACTGATGGTCGAGTAAGCCAGCAAACCTTTAAGATCATGCTGAAATAATGCGGTCACCGCCCCCACCAGCAATGTGGTCAGTCCGGTAAATGTGACTAAATAGAACCACCACTCCGTACCAGACAATAGCGGATATAAACGCGCCAATAAGAATACGCCAGCCTTGACCATCGTTGCCGAATGCAAATACGCGGACACTGGGGTTGGCGCTGACATTGCGTGTGGCAACCAAAAATGAAAAGGAAACTGCGCAGACTTGGTAAAGACACCTAATAACACCAAAACCAAGGCCACAGGATACAAAGAACT
>JAAYFI010000010.1 GCA_012728315.1 Gammaproteobacteria bacterium | reverse complement strand
GAGCGTCGTGAGCGTCGTGAACGTCCTGACACTGCTGAAGACACCGATGAAGACGGTGACGACGACAGTGACAACGATGTTGATGAGTAATCCTAGAGCTAATTGAGGAGCCACTGTCATGGCACGTTTTTTCCGCCGTCGCAAATTTTGCCGTTTTACCGCTGAAGATGTAAAAGAAATCGATTACAAAGATTTAAATACATTAAAAGCCTATGTTTCAGAAACCGGCAAGATTGTACCGAGCCGTATTACTGGCACTAAAGCTAAATATCAGCGCCAATTGTCTACTGCAATTAAGCGCGCACGCTTTTTAGCATTACTGCCATACACCGACAGTCACAACAATTGATTTTTGGCTGTACCCTTTAAATGGATAGGTTAGTGCATGCGTAGACTCGCTGAATTTATTATGCGTGGACGTATGCAAGCCATCGTTGTGGTGGCTTTAGCATCGGCTGTGCCAATGATGTTTTGGCTTGGCGCTGCTGCTGCGAGTTTAGTACTGTTAAGACGCGGCTTAAATAATGCACTGAGTGTCATTGTTTGGGCAGTATTACCTGCAGTTGTGTGGGCTTTTTACGATGATCCGCGGCCTTTATTGGGCTTGCTCGGGGCATTGGCAATGGCACATATTTTACGGGTGAGTGCGTCTTGGGCAAAGGTCTTGCTTGCAAGTCTTTTGTTGGGAGTGGTTTTTGCTTGGGTGTTAGGGATTGCATTTGCTCAGCCTTTAGCTGATTTGGCTGCAGAGCTCAACACCATTATGCCTAAGCTGCTCTCGGAACTGTACGAGCAGTTAACTGCTGAACAGCTGTTGCAATTACAAAGCCTGATAGTGCCGGTATTAACCGGTCTCATGGCCGCAGTGTTGCAAATCCTGAGTGTGCTCAGTGTGCTTCTTGCGCGTTATTGGCAAGCGGTTTTATATAACCCAGGTGGGTTTGCGCAAGAGTTTCAAACCTTGCGTCTGCCTGCGGTGATTGTGTTCCCCCTAGTGTTTGGTATGTTGTTTGCGCCAAGCCTCGGGATACAGGCTGCTGTGTTAACGCCTTTGTGCAGTGTGCCATTGATGTTTGCAGGCTTGGCCGTGGTACATGGTTTGGTCGCTAAATACCGCTCAGGTAATTTTTGGTTGATCGGTGTGTATATCGGTATTGTGCTGTTTACGCAGCTGGTTTATCCGTTTTTAGTGGTGCTGGCTATTGTCGATAGTGTTTTTGATTTTCGTGGCTTAAAGTCTCAGAAAGATGATTCTGATGCCGCGAACGGTGAACGTTGAAATTCAAGAGGTGAGACTCAAATGGAAGTCATCCTGCTAGAAAAAGTCGCAAACCTGGGTAACCTGGGCGACAAAGTAAATGTTAAGTCCGGCTACGGTCGTAACTTTTTACTACCGCAAGGTAAAGCAACTGCTGCTACTGCAGCGAATATCGCAGCTTTTGAAGCGCGTCGTGCAGAGCTTGAAAAAGCCGCTGCCGAGAAGCGTGCATCAGCAGAAGCGCGTGCAGCTCAACTGTCTGAGTTGGAAGTGACAATCACTGCCAACACAGGTGAAGAAGGCAAACTATTCGGCTCTATCGGTACTCATGATATTGCTGATGCATTGACTGCTTCTGGTGTTGAAGTGAATCGTAGCGAAGTTCGTCTGCCGCACGGCACTATTCGTCAGACTGGCGAATACGACGTTACTGTGAATTTACACACTGACGTTGAAGCTACAGTTAAATTGATTGTAGTTGCAGGCTAATCGCCCTATCAGTTAGCGTAAGTTGACTGGTGGTACAAAAGGCACGTTATCTGTATAGATGCGTGCCTTTTGTTGTTTAATAGCGCGATATTTAATAGCACGATAAAAATTCATCCTTAGTCACAAGCGGGTGTATTGCATGAGCGAGATAGAAGTTCCCCAACAGTATGATTTAGAGACTGCTGCACTTAAGGTGCCGCCGCATTCCGTTGAGGCTGAACAGTCGGTGCTCGGCGGATTGATGTTGGATAATAATGCTTGGGAACGGATTCTCGATCAGGTCTCTGATGGCGACTTTTATCGCCACGATCACCGTCTGATTTTCCGTGCCATTGCACGTTTAGCTGACCGTAATGCGCCCTTTGATGTGGTGACCCTATCAGAGCAGCTCGACCAAGAAGGGCAGCTCAGCCAAATTGGTGGTTTGGCTTATTTAGGTGAATTGGCTAAAAACACCCCATCCGTTGCCAATATTAAAGCCTATGCACAGATTATTCGTGAGCGTGCTACCTTACGCCAGCTGATCAGTATCAGTAATGAGATTGCCGACAGTGCCTATTCGCCGCAAGGCAAAAGTGGCGATGAAATACTGGATGAGGCCGAGCGTAAGATTTTTCAAATCGCCGAGGCGCGCCCATCGACCGGTGGCCCCGTTGGGCTGAACGACTTGCTGGCCAATGTCATTGATACCATTGATACGCTGTTTAACAGTGATGAGGCGATTACTGGGCTGTCCACCGGCTTTACCGATCTGGATGAAAAAACCAGTGGTTTGCAGCCAGCAGACTTAATTATTGTTGCCGGCCGTCCATCCATGGGTAAAACTACTTTTGCGATGAACTTGGTTGAAAACGCCTTAATGCGCTCAGAGAAAACGATTTTAGTGTTTTCTTTAGAGATGCCTTCGGAATCCTTGGTGATGCGGATGATT
The DNA here is from genome assembly GCA_012728315.1 of Gammaproteobacteria bacterium. Taxonomy (GTDB): domain Bacteria; phylum Pseudomonadota; class Gammaproteobacteria; order Pseudomonadales; family Pseudomonadaceae; genus Denitrificimonas. The sequence continues at coordinate 16,502 of JAAYFI010000010.1, read as the reverse complement.
TCTTCGTTAGGCCGCATTGACCAAACTAAAGTCCGCTCAGGACGCTTAGATGAAGATGACTGGCCACGTTTAACCTCCGCGGTGAACTTACTGCAAGAGCGCAAATTATTTATTGATGACACGGCTGGGATCAGCCCGTCCGAGATGCGTGCGCGTACCCGGCGCGTGGCGCGTGAGCATGGCGATATTGGCCTGATCATGGTCGACTATTTGCAGTTGATGCAGGTGGGTGGCAGTGCAGGTGAAAACCGTACCAATGAAATTTCTGAAATTTCCCGCTCACTAAAAGCTTTGGCCAAAGAGTTTGATTGTCCAGTGGTGGCGCTCTCGCAGCTGAACCGCTCGCTTGAGCAGCGGCCGAATAAGCGCCCAATTAACTCTGACTTACGTGAATCGGGTGCGATTGAGCAAGATGCTGACGTGATTATGTTTGTCTACCGAGATGAGGTTTACCATCCGGAAACCGAATATAAAGGTGTGGCTGAAGTGATTATTGGTAAGCAGCGTAACGGTCCAATTGGTACGGTCCGCTTGGCTTTCCAAGGAAAATACACGCGCTTTGATAACTTGGCGCCGGGCAGTTATCAGTTTGATGATGATTGATCAGGCCGCTTAATCTGTGCGGCTCACCGCTCGTCTTAAGCTCTAAGCATAACGCCAGCCCCATGCTGTGATGGAGAGCTGGCGTTGTTATCAGTGCATTTATTGTCGCCCGATTAACGCAGCGCTGCCGCTTGGTTCAGTCGCTGCATAAATTCTGCTGCATCCACTTCACCGACCACGCGTAGCTGTTCTAACTCACTGCCATCCTCGGCAAAAAACTGAATCACCGGCGGGCCAAATAGCTTGTATTGATTGAGTAGCGCACGGTGCTCGCTGCTATTCTCAGTAATATCCAGACGCAGCAGCTGATAATTGCCTTGGGCAAATAACTCACGCACCTGTGGATGCTCTAAGACATTGCGTTCGATCACTTTGCAACTGATACACCAGTCGGCATACCAGTCCAATACCACCGGCTGGCCCGCGTTTTTGGCGGCAGCCAGCTGTTGCTGTAAGCGCTTAACCTCGCTAAAGGTAAGCCATTCTGCCGAGGTTTGGCCGGTTGAGAGGCTGAGTGGAGTGCTGTTATTGCTCAGTGTATTGGCCGTGTCACTATTCCCTAAGGGGCGTAATGGGTCGCTGTGCCCTTGCAGAGCACCAAACCATGCAGATACAGCATAGACCAGCAGTGCCAAGCCCAGTAGTTGCGCCATTTTTTGCCAAGTTGATTTAACGCCAAATTCTAAGGTTCCCAGGTGGATGGCAATACCCGCGGCTAACGCGCCCCATAGCGCTAAAGTAATAGCGCCGGCTAATACGCGCTCCAGCAGCCATAGCGCGACAGCGAGCAGCAGTACACCAAAGCTGTTGCGTACGCTCACCATCCAAGCGCCGGATTTCGGCAAAATCGAGCCGCCACCGGTGGCAAAGAGCACCAAGGGGGCGCCCATACCAAGGCCCAGTGCTAAGAGTTTAAGACCGCCGCCCCAAGCGTCACCGCTGGCGCTGATATAGAGTAAAGCGGCCGCCAATGGTGCTGATACGCAAGGTGAAACCAGTAGGCTGGAAAAGACCCCGAGTAAAGCTGCGCCCCATATTGAGCCACCGCGGGTTTTGCCTGATAAGGCATTCAGTGGCGCGCTGATAAATTGCGGCAAGCGCATTTCAAAAAGACCAAACATGGCCAGGGCAAATAAGGCAAAAAATGCGGCAAAGGGCACCAGCACCCATGGTGATTGTAGGCGGGCTTGGATATTGAGCTCAGCGCCAAACACGCCCATCAATGCGCCGAGGATGGCAAAGCATAAGGCCATGGAGACAACATAGACGCTGGATAAAATAAAGCCACGCGCGCCGCCGATTTGGCCGCGTAACACCACGCCAGTTAAAATAGGCAGCATAGGCAGTACGCAAGGGGTAAAGGTTAAACCTAAACCCGCTAAGAAAAACAGCGCAACTTCCTGCCAGGTCCAAGTAGAGGCACGGCTGGTGGGGCTGTTGAACTCAAAGGAATATATTTCTGGTGGATAGCACAGACCTTGATCGGCACAGCCCTGATAACCAATATCTAAGGTATAGGGCAGGTTATCGGGATTGTTGACTGGCAAAGTAATATCTAAGGTGCCGTAATAGGCTTCAATATCACCAAAAAACTCATCGCTGCGGGGTGTGCCATCGGGCAATTGCGCTTCGCCAAAGCTGACCCCAGGCGCTGTTGTGCTAAAAGATAGGCGGTGACGGTATAAGTAATAGCCATCAGCATTATCAAAGCGGATGGCAATAGAGCCATCTGAGTCAGCAATCGCTTGGACTTTAAAGGCCTGCTCAACGGGCAAAAAATCGGCACTGTTGTTTAGGGTGGCTAAGCCGGCGTTAGGATTCGCTTGAGTGAAGAAATTGGCCGAGGCCGGCAGCTGTATTAAGCATAAAAAGGCAATCAAGAAAAGGCGCATAATTGACTCACTGTATTTAATCGAACGCTAGCATAATCGAGAGTGCTCGCGGGATGAAGTTTGGCAGGGGCATGGCGTGTGTTTTTTGCTGATTACTTGTTTGCTGTTAAGTAGGGCGTACGTAACCGAGGCGATCAGTCGCTAACTGCGACGAATAACCCAGATTCCAGCCAAAATCAGCAGTAGGCCTGCAATTTTGCCAAAATTAATTGGAATTTCTTTGTAGCCGACCCAGCCTTGGTGATCAAGAAAGATGGCACTGCTCAGTTGACCCAGTAAAACCAGAGCCATAAATAATAAGGCGCCAATGCGCGGCGCAACAAAGGCAGCGGTAAAGACAAAAAAAGCCCCCAACAGACCACCGGCCCAATGCCACCAGTGTAAGCCCTTCAGGGTGTCGATGCTGACTGCATCACGCTGCCACAGAGCAAGCGCCAAGAGCGCTAGGGTGCCAACCAGAAAGGATACCGTCGCGGCATTTAATACGCTGGAGACTTCCTTAGCGAGCAAGCCGTTGATGCCCGCTTGGAGAGGCATCAGCGCGCCTGAGACAAATGCCATGGCCAGTAATGACCAGTAAATTTGCGGAGACATAGGTTACTCTACAGCACAATAATAAAAGCCTATCTTGCCATAAAAGACACAGCTTTATGTGCTTTTATCCGGTTGCCCAGCCCTATTGTGGGGGGAAGTTTTGCAAAATACGTTGCACCTGTTGCCGTAATTTAGCTTGGCGCGCTGCCGGGTTGATGTGTTGTTTAGGCAGAACCCAGCTGTCACTGCCGCGCCAGATTAACGCTTGCGTGCCACTGTCGATGAGATCGATTTGTAGTTTTTGCGAGCTGTAGGTGGTGTCATAAGTTTCGCTGCGGATGCTGGGTCCCCAAAGACCGCCCCAGTAATCGCTTTGCATTACTTCGGTGCGCTGCTGTTGGATTTCTGTGATAAGCCAAGCTCGCACCTGCAGCTGTGCCTGCGTCTTGTGTTGCAAGCCTTGTTGTGTGAGCTGCTCAGCAATGGCGCTGCGCACACGCTCAGCATCAAGATCGCTTTTGTTGTGCTCAGCATCCGGGATAAATTGCACCGCCGGCTCGGCCCATTGCCACGTCTGCAGGCTGTGATAGTCACGCCCTAGCTGATAATCCAGCTCGACCAGTTGATTGGACTGACAGGCACTTAAAGTGAATAAACTGATCAACAGAAGGTAGCGCAGCATCATAAAACTCTCCGATAAGTGATCAAGAGTATGGTTTTTTAATTCGGGTTTTGCCAGTGGCTCTGTTACGATAGTGCGCTTATATCGTCTTTCAATCCACCGGATTCGGTGGTTTTTTATTTGCCAATGGAGGCATGCATGTCTGAATTAGATCTGAGCACTGATGAAGCACGAGTCAGTTATGGTATTGGTCGTCAAATGGGCGATCAGTTGCGTCAAAACCCACCTCCAGGTATTAGCATTGACGCCGTACTGGCTGGTTTGAGTGCCGCATTTAATGGCGAGCCGCTGCATGTGTCTGGTGAAGAGCTGAATGCGAGCTTTACGGTGATTCGTGAGCGTATGGAAGCAGAGGCTGAAGTGAAAGCTAAAGCTGCGGCTGCCGAAGGTATTGAGTTCTTAAAAGAGAATGCTAAAAAAGCAGGCGTGACTACTTTGGCCTCAGGTCTGCAGTATGAAGTGATTCAGAGCGGTGAGGGTGCTAAGCCAACACGTGATTGTACAGTCCGCACCCATTATCACGGTACTTTGATTGATGGTTCGGTGTTTGATAGTTCATATCAGCGCGGTGAGCCAGCAGAGTTTCCGGTGTCTGGTGTGATTGCTGGCTGGACCGAAGCGCTGCAGTTAATGAATTGTGGTAGTAAGTGGCGTTTGTATGTTCCAAGTGAGCTGGCCTACGGTGGTCAAGCGGTGGGCAGTATCCCTGCGCACAGCACTCTAGTGTTTGACGTAGAGTTATTGGAAATAGTGGGTTAATCACTACTGAGGTGTGCTGTGCCTGCGCGTGCAGCTTGGGCATAGCACATTAAAAATAATTGATGGATCTGCTCCTTAATCGCTAAAGGTTCCGGATTGTTTAAATCATGACTATCCAGCACACCTTGTTCGCGTAATTCTTCTAAATCCTCCCCGTCGATTTGCACACACACCTTGCCCGTTAAGCGATTAATAATGCGCAAGTAAGGTTGTGGGCGGTCGAGCCAAGCATCAATAAAGTAAGTCATAGTAGTGTCCTTTGGTTGTCGAATAATCTGCCTTAATGAGAATACTTATCATTAGCGGTGAGTGCAAGTGCTTTCTAATTTGCAGCTCTTGACTGCAGTCAAGGGTGATTTGCGCGATGCGCTGTATTGTTTTTGAACATCACAGTGAGGATTTAATAATGACAACTGCAATCCATCCTTTAATTAAAGACGCACCCGAGCTGGCGCAAGATCTGCAAGATTTGTGTGATGATGATCCCAAGTTTGCTGCACAGGTGGATGAGTTTAGCCAGCTGGCTGCGCGGTTAGCGGCGGTAAAGGCAGGCAGTGAAACACTCAGTGCCGAGGATCAAGTATTGCTGGAGCAGCAGTGCGATGCGCAACAGGCTATTTTATTGCGCAAGCTGACTCATCCTGCCGGCGGTTGCTGTGGCGGTTGCGGTGGCTAATGCCGATGCCGTGTGCCGCGGTGCCTGATATTCGGTGTTGCCGGCGCTATAACTGCGCTACGAGAGCTCATCTAGATGTGAGTTTGCATTTGTTTATTCACTGTATACAATAACAGTGAATAAGGCCTGTATGGGTCGACATTATTGCAACTGATATCATCAATAGGGGAGCGAGTATGGCCAAGGCCAAGCGCATGTATGGCTGTACGGAGTGTGGAGCAACCTTTCCGAAGTGGGGCGGCCAATGTGCTGCGTGTGGAACTTGGAACACACTGGTAGAAACGCTTGTCGAGGCGGCTGTTGCGCAAAAAAGCGGCCGCGCCGGTTGGGCCGGTGATCAAGCACAACTAAAAACCTTAGCGCAAGTCAGCGTGGAAGAAATTCCACGCTTTTCTACGCAATCCAGTGAACTGGATCGTGTTTTAGGTGGTGGCCTGGTCGATGGCTCTGTGGTTTTACTGGGGGGAGACCCTGGTATTGGTAAATCCACGATTTTACTGCAAACCTTGTGCAATATGGCGCAGACGATTACCGCATTGTATGTCACCGGCGAAGAGTCGCAACAGCAAGTGGCGATGCGCGCGCGGCGTTTAGACTTGCCGCAAGATAAGCTCAAGGTGATGACGGAAACCTGTATCGAAACCATTTTGACCGTGGCGCGCCGGGAAAAGCCGCGGGTAATGGTGATTGATTCGATTCAAACCATTTTCACCGAGCAGTTGCAGTCCGCTCCTGGAGGCGTGGCGCAAGTGCGTGAAAGCGCCGCGTTACTCGTGCGCTACGCTAAACAAAGCGGTACAGCGATTTTTTTAGTGGGTCATGTGACTAAAGAAGGCTCGTTGGCTGGCCCGCGAGTACTGGAGCATATGGTCGACACTGTCCTGTATTTTGAAGGCGAGTCCGATGGTCGGCTGCGGATGCTGCGCGCGGTAAAAAATCGCTTTGGCGCCGTGAATGAGCTTGGCGTATTTGGTATGACTGATCGCGGATTAAAAGAAGTCTCCAACCCATCGGCCATTTTTCTCAACCGAGCACATGAAGCGGTTTCAGGCAGTGTGGTGATGGCCACTTGGGAAGGCTCACGCCCGCTGCTGATTGAAGTGCAGGCGTTGGTGGATACCAGCCATTTAGGCAATCCGCGCCGAGTGACGGTCGGTTTGGATCAGAATCGTTTAGCCATGCTACTGGCTGTCTTGCACCGCCATGGTGGTATTGCGACTCATGATCAAGATGTTTTTCTTAATGTGGTGGGCGGGGTGAAAGTGCTGGAAACGGCATCGGATTTAGCCCTGATGGCGGCCATTATGTCCAGCTTGCGTAACCGTCCACTTGAACATGGCTTATTGGTGTTTGGCGAAATTGGCTTGTCTGGGGAAATTCGCCCCGTGCCCAGTGGCCAAGAACGTTTAAAAGAAGCCGCTAAACATGGCTTTAAGCGTGCCATTGTGCCTAAAGCCAATGCGCCTCGAGAGATGCCTGCGGGGCTGCAGGTGATTGCAGTGACGCGGCTTGAAGAGGCGTTGGATGCGCTGTTTGAATAAGGGCGTGGTTGAGTCGTCACTAACATAATGCTGGTTTGCCTGTTCGAGGCAGAGGTGAAGCGTTACAATGTGCCACTTATAAAAGCCTAGGAGTTGTTCTGGTGTCTGTCGTCTTTGTCGCTGCCTCCAAATTACCCACCCCATTTGCCGAGTTCACTATGCACGGTTTCTTTGATGAAGAAACGGGTAAAGAGCATGTGGCACTTACCTTAGGGGATATTGCTGATGGTAAACCCGTGTTAGCGCGTTTGCATTCTGAGTGCTTAACCGGTGATGCCTTGTTCAGTTTGCGTTGTGATTGCGGCGCTCAGCTGGAGGCGGCATTGCGTGCCATTGCTGCAGAAGGTCGTGGCATCTTGCTGTACTTGCGCCAAGAAGGTCGCGGTATTGGTCTGCTCAATAAAATTCGCGCCTATAATTTGCAAGACAGTGGCGCCGATACGGTTGAAGCCAATGAGCAGCTGGGCTTTGCTGCAGATCTACGTGATTACTCCATTTGCCAGCCGATGCTTGATCATTTAGGTGTGCATTCATTGCAACTGATGACCAATAATCCGCGCAAAGTAAAAGCTATACAGGGTTTTGGTGTGGAAATTGCTCGCCGTGTGCCGCTGCAAGTGGGGCAGAATCCATACAATAAACTGTATTTAGCCACGAAAGCCGGCAAGTTAGGCCACTTATTAGGTTTAGAACATCAGGCTGAACAGCCCGAGCGCGAATCGTGAAACCGCAAGAAGTGCGCCGCACCTTGCGTATGCTCTGGTGGTTACAGTTGAGTGTGGCCGTATTGCCGGTGTGCTTAGTGCCAGCGGGGCTCTTTAGTTTGGGGCAGTATACAGAGCGGGTTTCATTGTTATTTTTTGTGCTGGCGCTGTCTTTGTTATTTCTAAATGCCAAGCCATTTCAGCGCTTTAAGCACGCAGTGATTATGGTAGGGCAGGTGCGTGAAACGGCACAGGAGGCCGATGCCTGGCAGCGTTTAATGCATGTGCGCTTGCGCGCCTTATGGTACGCCTGTATTCCTGCATGGTCGGCGCTGTTTGCGAAAGTTTTAGGGTTGGACATGCCGGTTGTGGTGCTATTGACGCTGGCGACTCCGGTGTTGTTTTGGCTGTATCGGACTCCAAAACAGTTGTCGTAACGCGCTTTTTCGCTCTTTACTGTGCACGCTGTACTTTTACCAAGGCATTTACATAACGTGGCACTGTGGCATCGGCTCGAGCAGCATGCGCCCTAAGACCGAGGATTTATCGCGCTTTTGGAGTGGGGTTTTGGATTCTTGGTTGCTTGAGCGCAAGGTGTTGATCTAACAGTGCCAGCAGAGAGCGGCGAGTCAATTAGCGTTGAACGCATAATATTGTTTTTGATAGTGAATATATGACTTTTACCTATAGCGCCCGCAGTCGCGCGATTGAACCTTTCCACGTGATGGCTTTATTGCAGCGCGCCAATGAGCTCGAAGCTGCAGGCCATGATGTGATTCATTTAGAAATTGGTGAGCCAGATTTCAATACGGCCGAGCCTATTATTCAAGCTGGGCAAGCGGCCTTAGCTGCAGGGCAGACCCGTTATACTGCGGCGCGTGGCTTACCTGCGCTGCGCGAGGCGATTGCTGGGTTTTATGCCAGTCGTTATGGTTTAGCGATTAACCCTGAGCGCATTCTGATCACGCCAGGCGGCTCAGGTGCATTATTGCTGGCCAGTGCATTATTAGTCGATCCTGGCAAGCATTGGCTACTGGCTGATCCAGGCTACCCATGCAATCGCCATTTTTTACGTTTAGTGGAAGGCAATGCGCAGTTGGTGCCCGTAGGGCCTGAGGTTAATTATCAGTTGACGGCTGATTTAGTGGCGCGCTATTGGGATCAAGACAGTGTTGGGGCTTTGCTTGCATCACCGGCGAATCCGACCGGCACCGTATTGAGCCGTGAGGCGTTGGCTGATTTGTCGACGGCGTTGCGTGAGCGTGGCGGTCATCTGGTTGTGGATGAGATTTACCATGGTCTGACTTACGGTATGGACGCGGCCAGTGTGTTAGAAGTGGATAATGAAGCTTTTGTCCTCAATAGCTTTTCAAAGTACTTTGGCATGACCGGTTGGCGATTGGGCTGGCTGGTTGCACCTGAAGCGGCGGTGCCTGAGCTGGAGAAGCTGGCGCAAAATATTTATATCAGCGCGCCAACTTTATCTCAGCACGCCGCGTTGGCTTGTTTTCAGCCTGATGCGCTGGCTATTTTTGAAGAGCGCCGCGCCGAATTTGCTGCACGCCGCGATTTTTTATTACCGGCTTTGCGTGAGCTGGGTTTTAAAATTGCAGTGGAGCCGCAAGGTGCGTTTTACCTGTATGCGGATATTTCTGATTTTGCCGGTGATGCTTTTGATTTTTGTCGGCATTTCTTAGAAACCGAATATGTAGCCATTACCCCGGGAGTGGATTTTGGTCGTTCACGGGCCAATCAGCATGTGCGTTTTGCTTATACGCAAAGCGTGCCGCGTTTAGAGCAGGCGGTGGCGCGTATTGCGCGAGGCTTAGTCACTTGGAAGGCGCAGCATGCGCTTTGAACCGGTTTTAGAAGAAGGCCGCCTCATTCAGCGTTATAAGCGTTTTTTTGCTGATATTGAGTGTGCTGATGGCAGTGTGGTGACCGCGCATTGTGCCAATACGGGCTCAATGAAGAACTGCATGGCCGAGGGTGCGCGGGTTTGGTTTAGCCGCAACAATGATCCTAAGCGCAAGTTAAAAGCCACGTGGGAGTTGGTAGAAACGCCGCATAAACGTTTGGCCTGTATCAATACCGGACGTGCTAATCAATTGCTTGAGGAAGCCTTGCGTGCCGGAGTGATCACTGAATTGGCAGGCTTTACCCAGCTACAGCGTGAAGTTAAATATGGTGCGGAAAACAGCCGTGCGGATTTTTGTTTGTGGTTTGCAGAGCAGCCGGTGTTTGTTGAGGTGAAGAGTGTCACCTTAGGTTTCGCAGGCACAGATACAGCGGCATTTCCTGATGCGGTAACTGCGCGCGGTACAAAGCATTTACGCGAGTTGACTGCGCTGGCTGCGAGCGGGCAGCGTGCCGTGTTGATCTATTGCGTGAATTTAACTGGAGTGACTGCGGTACGTGCGGCTCAGGAAATTGATCCTGAGTATGCGCAGGCCTTGGCTGAAGCAAAAGCCGCTGGGGTTGAGGTGCTGGCCTATGCAACGACCATCACGCCGGCAGAGATCGCAGTAACACATCCCTTAGCCATTGCGACAAATTGATTGCGCCTGCGGCCTGACTGTTTTGCCTGCATTTACCTTCTGTGTTCAATTCTAGCGCTAAGCTATCCTAGCGAGCGCTTGTCTAATTTACTTGGCCTGTTATTAGGCGTGGTCTTTGGTGTGACTGCGCGCTTCCATATACTTAGCGTTTATGTATAGTATTGATGGGTGTACTGATTAATTTCGTCCTTGCGCGGGGCCAAGCAACGCGGCAAATAGCGGCGCGCTGATAGGCAAAGCCAAGCGGATTGCTGCGTTTTATTCGCCTAAGGTTTTTGATTTATTCAGTATTACCTTAACTTAATGTGATAAGTGTCATTGTTTAATGCACAGTATAGGCTGATGATAAGTCAGTCAGTTGCCTTGCTTAGTAGCTGTTGTATGAGTCAACCTGACCCATTTGGGGTTGGGTGTATATGAGGGATATATCATGTCTATGCCAAGTCAGATGCAAGCTATTGTTTACGGTGGACCGGGTGTTAAGTCACTTGAAACCGTGCCGACGCCGAAAATTTTGCACCCCACCGATGCGATTGTAAAAATTGTTAAAACCACCATTTGCGGAACCGATCTGCATATCCTCAAAGGTGATGTGCCCGCTGTGACCCAAGGCCGGATTTTAGGCCACGAAGGTGTTGGGATTGTGGAAGAGGTGGGTAGCGCTGTTACTCGCTTTAAAAAAGGTGATCGGGTACTGATTTCCTGCGTCAGCGCCTGCGGTAAGTGTGATTACTGTAAAAAGCAGATGTACTCCCATTGTGAAGATGGCGGTTGGATTTTAGGCCACTTGATTGATGGTACTCAGGCTGAATATGTCCGTACGCCGCATGCGGACAACAGTTTGTATCATGTGCCAGAAGGGGCTGATGAAGAAGCGTTGGTGATGCTCAGCGATATTTTGCCGACCGGCTTTGAAATTGGGGTGCTCTACGGTAGCGTGCAGCCCGGTGATACTGTCGCTATTATTGGTGCGGGTCCCATTGGTATGGCCGCCTTACTCACGGCGCAGTTTTTCTCGCCTGCACGCTTAATTATGGTGGATGTCGATGATTCACGTTTAGCTATGGCCAAAACCTTTGGCGCCACTGATGTGATCAACAGTGCCACCAGCGATGCCGTGGCTGAATTGATGGCGATGACTAAAGACGGGGTTGATGTGGTTATCGAGGCCGTTGGTATTGCTGCGACCTTTGATATTTGCCAGAGCGTGGTCCGTCCAGGTGGACATATTGCTAACGTTGGGGTGCATGGCACCAGTGTGGATTTACAGTTGCAAGATTTATGGATCAAAAACATCACTTTGACGACAGGTTTGGTCAATACCAATACCACCGATATGCTGATGAAAAACGTCCAGTCCGGCAAACTAAAACCTGCTGAGCTGATTACTCACCGCTTTGCTTTTGCTGAATTTATGCGCGCCTATGAGGTGTTTGCTAATGCCAGTAAAGAAAAAGCACTGAAAGTCATTATTGATAATAGCTAAAGGTTTTTAGCCTTTAATAGCGCAGAGCCTTCCCTAAATCACTGCGGGAAGGCTCTTATTTTGTATGTTTACGCAGTTATACTTGCCAAAAGCATTTCTGATGTCTATCATACGCACCTCTTCGAAAGACCATGGGTGATTAGCTCAGCCGGGAGAGCATCTGCCTTACAAGCAGAGGGTCGGCGGTTCGATCCCGTCATCACCCACCATATCTTTCAAGAATTGCGCAGTGGTAGTTCAGTTGGTTAGAATACCGGCCTGTCACGCCGGGGGTCGCGGGTTCGAGTCCCGTCCACTGCGCCATATTTAAAAGCCCTTAGCTGTTGAAAGCTAAGGGCTTTTTTCATGTTTGTCGAAAATTCCGACTGCCTGTTTTTGAGCAATTTAGGGTTGGTGACCAAATGGTGACCATTTTGTGACCGCGCCCCCTAAAAAACTGAGGTTCATTTTTTACTGGATGGTCACCGTTTTGGTCACCAATAATCCGTAGCATAACTGTCGGCTGGGGAGTTTTTGATAGCGCTGCTATCAGTCGTGTGGTTGGTTATATTTGACGCTAATTTGCAGTTGAGCAGAGTACAGCTTGCTTACTGTTAATGTGCGTTCGTACCGACAAGCATATTAATCCGGCAATTAAATACACCATGTCAGGCTGCGTAAGAAATCTTTGGATGCCTGAAGTAAGAAGCCACCCGATCTGGTTGCCGTTGAATATCCCTCAATATTGAACGAACTCGACCTTCAAGTTCATCTTGAGTTCGCGCAGCTCTGCCTGTTTTTAATTGCTGTTTTAAATCACCGTTCAAGTATTCGTCCGGATTGAGCTCTGGCGCATAAGCTGGCAGAAAAAATAGCTCAATCTGTTCCTTTCTAGCCTCAACCCAAGCAGCAACTTTTTTGCTGTGATGCACACGTAAATTGTCAAGAATCAGAAATATTTTCTTGCCCTTAGCACCACGAACCAAGCGGTCCAGAAAGCGGATAAAGACTTGCGCTGTCATGGTTTCTTTGTACAGCATGAAACGCAGCTTACCCCGATTGGTCACGCTGGAAATCATGTTGGTTGAAAACCGGCTGCCACTGACTAACCGAACGGGCGTCTTACCAGCCGGTGCAAAGCTACGGCCACTATGGTTATCACTGCGTACACCAGCTTCGTCAGCCCATTGAATCTCTGCCTTCTCAGCCTTGGCACGCTTAGCAATCAGCGGATAATCCTCATCCAGCCAACGCTGTACTACTTTTGGGTTCTGCTGATATGCGCGCTTTAACGGGCGTTGCGGTGTATAGCCCCAACGCTTGAGATACTCACCCACAGTGCGGACCGGCATTAGAAATCCACAGTGCTTTTGGATCAATTCACGTACTGCAGCGCGGGTCCAAAGCGCAAAGTTAAGCTTGAGTTGATCCGGCATTTTATCGGTAATCAGGGTCTTGATCAGTACTTCCTGAGTCTCACTCAGGCTTATGTTGACACACAGGGGCAGTTTCACCCGTCTGGACGGCACTGATGGTGAGCTGAACGGCAACCAAAGTCTGGCGGCCAACCTCGATCTGGCCAGCAACCCGTTTTATCGGGAGTACACCGACCGGATAGAACTTAGCGAAGAAGTGGCGGCACTACCGGGCATGCAGGGTTCTGGTGCGGTGCGTGATTTACAGGAAGCCGCCATGCTTAATGATGGCTTGCGCCACGCACTTGAGCAGTATTCACAGGCAACGACCCGGGATGAGCAGCTGGCACTGCTTGATACGCTGTTGACTGAGTGGGCTGGCAGTAGTGACTTTCGCACATTCGATCAGCTGACCAGCGATCTGAATACACACGTAGGCCAATTGAATGTTGAGTTCGAGTTTGCTTACTCATGGGATAAACCGGATAGCGGCGGTGCTGCGCCAACTGCCAGACAGCTGGAGCAAAAGGCACTTCTGGAAAAGATCAAGATTCTTGAGATTTTCAATGGGCAAAGCTTCTTCAGCTATGCGATACAAGAAACAACTAACGCGAGTGAGCTTGAGTTGGTATTTTCCTCAGGCTCAATCTCTCGCCGCACAACCGTCAAGTTGCCTGATGCGGAATCAGGCACGCATACCCTATACATCACCGAACAGGACCTTGCCCTTTCTGGTCAGACCAGCTTTCTGAACAGCTCGTATGAAGCTCTGCGGCAGTCGGTCTACGACGGCCTGCTGTTGCAGACCCGCCTTAAGCCTTATATGAAAGCAATTGAGCTGACCCTGAGCGATGAGGGCGTTGGTTTTGGTTTCTCACAGGTTGATGCCCTGTTCCAGGCAGGCTATGAAAATGCTCCGGCTGAAGCGGTTCGTGACTTGCTGGATTTGCAGCGCGTGCGTGGTATTGAACTTTCTGCATTGGGCTGGGAAGGCTTGGGCCAACTCAATCAATGGCTAAATGATGCCCAGGGTGAACCCAACGAAGCGTTGGTGTTGGCTGCCCTTGCTGATTTCGGATATTCCGGTATTCGTTTGCATGGCGAAGGTGGCAGAGGCAATTATGTCTTCATCAATGATGACAGTGGTGGCGTTCTGCAAGGTATGGGTGGCAATGACCTGATACTAGGCGGTGACGGCGACGACTTTATCCACGGCGGCGCCGGTGATGACATCCTCTACGGTGGGCTGGGTAATGATACCTACCTGTACGAGCTGGGCGGCGGCCACGACACCATTATTGAAACCCGTGGTGATTCCGGCACAGATACCTTGCAGTTTAGCGAGGGCATTCGCCCTGGCGATATCAGCATCAGCAAGGACGGCAATAACCTGCTCTTTCGAATCGGCAGCACGGGCAGTATCAGCATTGCCAACTGGTTCAATAGCCTGAATGACGAGGCGCACCGTCTGGATGTTGTCCGCTTTGCCGATGGTCGTTCCTTTGACCTGGCTGATCTGCAGTTGGCCACCGGTGAAACGGCAACGCTGGAAAGCCTGCTGGGCAACGGGATATTGATTGGCGATGCTGCTGAGAACACCCTGCTGGGCAGTGACGGGGACGACTGGCTGGATGGCGGTAGCAACAACGACATCATGCAGGGCGGCAAGGGTGACGATACCTACGTGGTTGATTCCGTTGACGACGTGGTGATCGAACACGCCGATGAAGGGATTGATACGGTTGAAAGCAACGTCAGCTACACCCTGGGCGACAACGTCGAAAACCTGACATTGCTGGGGTATAAAAACCTGTCCGGTACGGGTAACGAGCTCGACAACATCATTCGTGGCAACTCGGGCGACAACTATCTGGACGGCGGCACGGGTGAAGACATGCTCATTGGCGGGCGCGGCAATGACACCTATGTGGTGAACAGTGCGGGTGACCAAGTGATTGAAAGGATGCAGTATCGTAGTGCATGGAAGTGCTGGCACAAGGCTATTGCAAGTAACGAAGTACCCCTTTCCTTGTGACAGCTGTCTCAAGTTTAGTCATTCTTGTTTGTGTTTTACCCTCTTATGGGTTATATCAAGATTTGTACTGTGTTGGTGGTTTGAGCGAGCGAGATGAATAGAGCCTTTGCTGGATAGTGTTAAATTGATATCTGTTTTCTTGTGCATGCTTCTTGTCACTGTTTTGTATTTCGAATTCGAGAGTGCTGTAGAGTAAAAGGCTATCTATTTGTCGTGAGTTTGATATAAAAATATACAAAAAAGGCGGATGATATTAAAGGGGGTAGCATGGTCCATAGATATCGAGCAGGTGGGTCTAGGGAAAACAAAGTAGATAGAACCAAGTATTTTTCACTAATATTGTCTGCCTGGCTGGGGGGGGAGTATTGTACTGGGCTGGTTGTTGTCTTTCATGGTTCAGCCGCCAGATTTTATAACATCTTTGTATTCTAACTTTAAAGGTCATGTAGATAATTATGAGCTATTTTGCTTGGTTATGGTTATTGCTATTTTCCTCATCCCCTTTGCTTTTATATTTCTTCTTAAGTACGGATTAGGTCTTGTCTCTTTGAAGACGGGTAGAGGGATATTTTTTCTTTTAGCTATGGTTTTTCTTTTCGGAGGTTTGGGGGCTATAGGTATTGAAGGGGGAGATCGGTTTACAAAAGCTGTGAGGAACTTTGTTTATTATTTTGATTGGTTGGGTGCGGTTTTGGTTAATTTTACCGGACTATTTGGTTTTGTTTTTTTCATTACTATCTTGCTAAAGAACAAAAGGAGTTACTGAATATGGCTGATGTAGCAGACAATAAAGGTTTTGATAGTCTTTTTAGAAATGCTGGCAGTTAAATAGGTGTTTAATTGGGTTTTGGTCTAAACTAGTGGTGCGCGAATGAAAGTTAGTAAGCTTAAGAAGCAAGGCAGTAGACCCAATAAAACAGAGCCAAATATTTGGCTATGGATTATAGCGGCTGGCTGGTTGACGGGAGGTGTTTTGCTGGGGTGGTTGTTATCTTTTATGATTCAGCCGTCAAGTTTAATAATATCCTTGTTTTCTAATTTTGAGCCTTATGTAAATAATTATAAGCTGTTTTGTTTGATTATGACGGCTGTCCTTTTTTTAATGCCTTTTTCGTTTTTGCTTATTCTTAAATTCGGCTTTGATGTTGTTTATTTTGAGTCGGGGGGATGGCTTCTTGTTCTTATGAGTGTGACTTTTCCTCTCGGAGGATTGGGAATGATAGGCTTTGAAGGCAGTAATAAATATTCACGAACTCTGAGAGCTGTAATTTCTGGTTCGGAATGGCTAGGCGCGGTTTTATATAGTTTTACATGCCTGTTATGTTTTGTTTTTATCATTGCTGTTGTAATGAAAAATAGAAGGAGTCATTAATATGACGGGTGCGACAGAAAACAAAGATTTTGATAGTCTTTTTAAGGAATATTGGTCCTGTAATCCCCCCTCAAAACCACGGAGGCTATTTGTAGAAAATTCCATTAATATAAACTCAAGGAGTTTTCTATGCGTAAATCAAAATTCACTGAGAGCCAGATTATGGCAATTCTCAAACAAAATGAGGCTGGAGTTCCAGTCCCTGAGCTATGCCGTGAGCATGGTATTAGCTCAGCTTCGTTCTACAAGTGGCGCTCAAAATATGG
>JAAYFI010000118.1 GCA_012728315.1 Gammaproteobacteria bacterium | reverse complement strand
TCGCATTGTGGCGGACCATCTCTTGGCCCGTCATGAAAGCGTTTTTCATCTGATGGGTAAAGATAAAATTGTCCCAGCCCAGCTTACTGAAGGCGCAAAGATAGAAGCCAAAACGGTTGTGGTTTATCCTGCAGAAGAACTGGAAGAATAAAATGAGCCAAGCTTGCGACGCACGCAGTGTTGCAGTCGAAGAGTTGCTCGTACTGATTTAAATATCAAGGATGACAATAATGGATTACTCCCCAATCGTAACTAACGCTCTGCAAGCATTATGGTGGGTGTTGCCAGCGGCATTGATCTTGAGCGTCTTTAAAACGCGATGGTTTAAGGGCATTGTTGGCGAAACCGTAGTGAAACTTGCTGCAAAGTTGTGTCTTCCTGCGGCTATCTATCAGCCGATACACAATGTCACCTTGCCAACAGTTGATGGCACGACGCAAATTGATCATATTTTTGTGTCGCGCTTTGGCATCTTTGTTGTAGAAACAAAAAACATGAAGGGTTGGATCTTTGGTGGTGAACATCAAGCGCAGTGGACTCAGAAAATATTTAAGAAGTCTTATAAATTTCAAAACCCATTACGTCAAAATTATAAGCACGTTAAAACGCTGGAGTCTTTGCTAGAGGTTTCGGCGGAGGCTATTCATTCAGTTATTGTTTTTACAGGAGACAGTACGTTTAAGACAGCAATGCCGGCCAATGTAAGACGCGGAGCAGGTTACATTGCTTACATTAAGTCTTTTCGTACGCCCGTGCTTTCAGTGGCTGAGGTTGAGCAAATCGTGGTGCAGATTCAATCAGGTCGTTTGGCACAAACGCGGGCAACCAATCGCCGTCATGTTGAGCATCTGCAAACCCGTAACGATCCAAACACTGAAAGAAAGTGTCGGTCATGCGGCAGCGCCATGCTGTTGCGCACTGCAAAACGTGGACACAATGCAGGTAACCAGTTCTGGGGCTGCTCAGCATATCCAGTGTGTCGGTCGATGCAAAGTATCAATTAAAAAAGATTTTAACCTCACAGCTGGTTGGGTTTATATTGCTCGGCAACATTTTTATGCAGTGGCTAAAAGATTACCGCAGTTATGGAGCATACCGCCTGAGCACTTTCTTCTTGAGCGCGTTTCTGAACCTATCCCTTGGCACGGCGCCTAATCAATCGCAGCGTTTTGTTATGAGCGACCGTTGATTGTCTTGAAAATACACGGCAGCCCTCGCATTATGTAAATACCAATCACCATTTATGGGGTAAGTACGATGTCGAATGAAGGTTATCATGAGCCCATCGAAGAGCTCTCCGACGAAACACG
Organism: Gammaproteobacteria bacterium; assembly: GCA_012728315.1. Lineage (GTDB taxonomy): Bacteria > Pseudomonadota > Gammaproteobacteria > Pseudomonadales > Pseudomonadaceae > Denitrificimonas. The sequence goes on along the minus strand of JAAYFI010000118.1, from coordinate 2,423 downwards.
AGACATGCACAGAGCCATTACATCACTGATGGAAGAATTTGAGGCTGTCGATTGGTACAACCAACGTATCGATGCCTGCAAAGACGATGAATTAAGAGCAATCCTAGTACACAATCGCGATGAAGAAAAAGAGCACGCAGCAATGGTGCTTGAGTGGATTCGTAGGCGCGACAAAGTCTTGGATAAAGAACTCAAAGATTATCTATTCACCGATAAAACCATCGCACATAAATAACACCTTCCGTTTGCTACGGCTTGATAACCAATTGTTGGGCTTATCAAGCGTGGCTATCTGATATTGGATTTGCGCATGGCATTGATCGCGATGCGCAAATCCATCACTGATACTTTCTGCAACTAAGACGTGCTTTCCTGAATTAACGCAAGCGCTTGCACAGAGGGTCGAACTAGCATGACAAAAAAACACTCTTTCAAGCGTATCACTATTGTTCTCGTTGTCGTGGCGATTGCACTGATCGCCTTGCGTGTCGCGCTGCCTGGACTGGTCAAAAATTATCTTAATCAACAGCTCGCCGAGATGGGTGACTACCAAGGGCGTATCGCTGACGTTGATATCGCCTTATTTCGTGGTGCTTATGTGATTCGCGGGATGGAAATCGTCAAAATCAGCGAGGCTGTGCCAGTGCCTTTTTTTGAAGCGGACGATATTGATCTATCGGTCAGTTGGCGCGCTTTGTTAACCGGTCGGGTGGTTGCCGAAGTCGAATTTATTCATCCCGAATTACACTTTGTTGATGGCGATGGCAAAGATTCACAGTCGGGTGCAGGTACGGACTGGCGTGATACTTTGCAGCAGTTAGTGCCTATGCAGATTGATCGTTTAGGGGTTGAGAACGGCACTTTACATTTTCATAATTTTAAATCTAAGCCCAATGTGCATTTGTTGTTAACCGAGTTAAACGGGGCGTTTACTAACCTTAGCAATGCTGACCGTAGCCAGGATGCGGTGCCAGCAGACTTTAAACTTGAAGGGCTACTGTTTGAAAATGCCCAAACCAGTCTGCAAGGTAAGCTTGATCCTTTGGGTGATTTTCGTAATTTTGCGATGAGTTTAAAAATTACTGGGATTGGACTGCAGCACATCAATGATCTCACTGAAGCCTATGGTTACTTTAATTTTGAATCAGGTACTGGTGATTTCGTTATGGAACTTGAGGCTAAAGATGGCCAGCTCAGCGGTTATGCTAAGCCTATTCTGAATAATGTGGTCATCTTTGATTTGAAAAAAGACCTTGAAAAAGGTGTTTTTAGTGCCGTTTGGCAAGCGATTGTTGGCGGTTTAGGGCAGGTTTTCCGTAATCAACCGAAAGACCGTATTGCTTCACAAATTGATATTCGGGGCAGTCTCGATCAAAAAAATATTAGTGTTTGGCAAGCATTTGTCTCGATCTTGCATAATGCTTTTGTTGAAGCTTATGAGGCGCGTTTTGAGCGCGAGTAAGGAAGGAGTTTTATGAGCCGCGACGCTGTCTCTGTGCCAACCATTGTTGACGATTTTGTGGCGCCGCTGTGCTCTGATGTTGTCAGTATTCTCTATCAAGATGACGATATTTTATTGATCAATAAGCCCAGTGGTTTGCTCAGCTTATCGGGTAAAAACCCGCTTAATTTGGACTCTGTGCATTATCGTTTGCTGCAGGGTCAGGACGGTGTTAGTCCTGCATTTGCACAGGCAAAACTGCCGCATCGATTAGATTTTGGTACATCCGGCATTATGGTGGTGGGGTTGCATGCCGACGCTGCGCAGCATCTGAATAAACAGTTTCAGGCAGGCAGCATCCAAAAGCATTATTTAGCGATGTTAGAGGGCTGGCTAAGCGATGATCAAGGGCAGATTACTGCGGCCATTGCTAAAGATAAAAATCTTTTTCCGCGCGTAAAAATTTGTCAGAGTAGCGGCAAAGCATCAGTCAGTGAGTACAATGTCTTGCAGCGTTTAGAGCAGCCACAGCGCAGCTTAGTGCGTTTTACGCCGCTGACTGGACGCACCCATCAGTTGCGTATTCATAGCTTGGCAGTCGGCCATCCGATTTTGGGTTGTGATCTGTATAGCAGCGAGCAAAGTGAGCAGTTGGCTGAGCGTTTGCTACTGCATGCCAGTGATTTATATTTTCAGCATCCACGCACGGGTGAGCGCATGCATGGGCGGTGTCCGTGTCCTTTTTAATCCGCTCAATATCTATCGGTGGATGACCAGACTTTATCTCTGGGCAAGCCCCATGATCTCGCTTGATTAGAGTTTTTGATGAAATCCACAACCTGTCGACTTGACCGTTTTATTAGTCAAAACAGCCTTTTTAAGACGGCTGATACACGGTTATTAATTGCGCAAAAACGTATTGTTGTTGATGGGCAGCCAGCGCATTCGATTCAACAAAAAATCACTCAGTTCAGCCATGTGC
>JAAYFI010000072.1 GCA_012728315.1 Gammaproteobacteria bacterium | reverse complement strand
TACGGGCTTGCGCAGATACATCAAGCTTAGCAATACGCTGCTTGATAATCTCGCTAATCTCGGAAGGATTCAGTTGCTGCATGCCATGCCCCTCAAATCAGGATTTCAACGCTTCGGCTAACTGGTTCAGTTTGCCGCGGACCGAGCCGTCAATAACTAAGTCACCAGCACGAATGTGCAAACCGCCAATTAAAGCGGGATTTACAGTCGCTTTGGGTTGAACGGTACGATCAAGCCGCTTAGATAAGGCGGCAGCCAGTGTTTGGAGTTGTTCTGCGCTAAGTTCAAACGCGGACTCTACTTCAACATCCAAGGTACGATTTGCTTCAGCTTTAATCGCTTCAAACAACTCATACACCATAGGAAGTAAAGTCAAACGGCTATTCTCGCCAAGAACGCTAAGAAAATTACCGAATGTTTCGTCGATTTTGCCTTCGCACAGTTGCTTTAGAAACGCGACCTTGCCTTCTCGAGTCAGCGCGGGATCACCCAGCTGCTTGATAATGACCGGCTCTGTTACCGCCGCTGCAGTAAATGCCAACATCGCAGACCAAGCGTCAACTTGACCTGCTGCTGAAGCAAACTCATATGCTGCTTTAGCGTAAGGTCGAGCAAGCGTATTGATATTCAGCATCGCTTGCCTCGCTTAAAGTTGTGCGGCCAATTGTTCGACCATTTGATTATGAGCGCTTGCATCCACGGACGAACCAAGGATTTTCTCTGCACCCGCAACCGCTAATACTGAAACCTGCGCACGTAGATCTTCTTTGACGCGATTTACTTCAAGATCGATCTCTGTTCTAGCACTTGCAATCAAACGCTCGCCTTCAGCACGCGCTTGTTGTTTAGCTTCTTCAACGATCTCACTCGCAGTTTTATTCGCTTTTTCAAGAATTTCTGCTGCAGTTTTTTTCGTATCGCGCAACATTTCTGTCGCTTTTTCTTGAGCCAGCTTAAGGTCGCGCTCAGCGCGTCCAGCCGCATCTAAACCTTCAGCGATTTTTTTCTGGCGTGCATCCATGGCATTCGTAATGGGTGGCCATACGAACTTCATGCAAAACCAGACAAAAATAGCGAAGGCAATCAATTGACCAACTAGTGTCAAATTAATATTCACTGATTTACCTCATGCTATTTCGTTGTTTATCTGAAAGATAACTTCGCGCAGCAATAAATTACTGCGCGATGAAATCGCTAGATCAGCCTGCCATACCTGGAGCTACAACGAAAATCAGGTACATTGCGATACCAACACCAATCATTGGAACGGCGTCAAGCAGACCAGCCATGATAAAGGTTTTAGTTTGTAATTGTGGTGCCAACTCAGGCTGACGCGCTGTTGATTCAAGCAATTTGCCACCTAACAGTGCAAAGCCGATACCAGTAGCTAATGCGCCCATACCAATGATGATGGCGGCAGCGATAATTACGATTTCCATAGTTACTCCTAGAGTTTAAGTTTTCAAGTTTACAGTTAAAGTTTTGGATTAACGCTCGCTTTCGCGTCAATGGCTCTCGTGGGCTGCGCTCAAGTAAACGATTGTCAGCACCATGAAGATAAAGGCCTGTAGCGGGATCACCAAAATATGGAAGATTGCCCATGGCCCATAAAGCGCCCACTGTACGTAAAACGGCAGTAGCGCAATTAGGATAAACACCACTTCACCCGCGTACATGTTACCAAACAGACGCAAAGCAAGGCTCAATGGTTTGGTAAACAGACCCAATAACTCGAGGAACAAGTTAAAAGGAATCAGTGACCAGTGTTTAAAAGGGGTAAACGACAGTTCTTTAGCAAAACCACCAATGCCTTTGATCTTAATGCTGTAGAACACAATTAAGAAAAAGACACCAATAGAGATACCAAAAGTCGCGTTTGGATCAGCTGTAGGCACATATTTGAAGTTTGGCACACCTGCTGCTGCAGCTAAGCCAGGAATCACATCAACCGGAATCCACTTCAACGCGTTCATCAGCAAGATCCACATAAAAATGGTTAATGCTAATGGGGCGATCAGTGCGCTACGACCGTAGAAGGTGTCGCGAACCATGTTTTGTACAAATTCAACAACCACCTCGACAAAGCCTTGTAGCCCTGTTGGTACGCCTTCATTCGCCTTAACAGCGACGCGACGGAATAAAAACAAGAATACCAAGCCCATCAGCAATGACATGGCCATGGTATCTACGTGCACTGCCCAGAAACCCATTGCTTGAGCTTGCTCTGCAGTTTGCGCAAATTGCCAAGTGCCGTCTAATTTACCGTAGGTAAGATTTTGTAGGTGGTGCTGAATATACTCAGCAGAACTTTGTGCCATAAATGCCTCAACCGCTCAACGCTTTAGAAAGCTTTTAGTCAAAAGAAGTGATGTTGCAGAGGTCATCTGCACCAATATATAACCAACGAACACAGCCAGCACGTTCAATGGTCTCACCCCCAAGAACAGCACTGCAAAAAGCACTGCTGTAAGAATTAATTTCCCCATTTCGCCAGCCCAAAAGGACTGGACTATTACAGCTATTGAACGTGCACCAAAATACTGAAATGCTTTGTATGTGAAATACACGTTCGGTATCAACGCAATCAGCCCACCGAACCAAGCCGAGTAAGCTGCTACCCATCCCTGTATTAACCACAACAACAATCCGATCAGGGCGGTCATCAGTACCTGCAGCACAATAACGCGAAACATTGGCTGTCGATGAAAAGGAACTTTATTTCGATACGCCACGTTTGCCTGATTCCTTCGCTATTTTCTCATTTTGCAATGAATAGCAACAAAATTGCGCGCAGAGTATAAGTGGCTAGCGCCACTCATTCAACTCTCATAGAGCTTTTTACGACCAAACGCTATAAAAATTAGCGTATATGCGCTAAAACACCTTGTAATTCTTCAAGCGTGCCATAGCTGATCACCAATTGTCCTTTACCCTTTTGACCGTGTTTAATTTGTACTTGCGTACCTAAACGTTCAGCCAACTTTTGCTCTAAACGTTTTACATCGGGGTCAATCGCAACTTTTTCTTTAACCGGTTTATCGGCCAGCATATTACGGACTAAGGCTTCAGTTTGTCTAACCGTTAAGCCTTTTGCGACAACATGTCGCGCAGCTTCAACTTGTTGATCTTGCGGCAAACCTAATAAAGCACGGGCATGCCCCATCTCTAAATCACCATGTGCCAATAAGGTTTTAACCTCTTCTGGCAAGCCTATTAGACGTAATAAATTGGCCACACTGGCGCGTGACTTACCCACAGCATTAGCGACTTCTTGCTGGGTTAGCTCAAACTCTTTTTGTAAGCGCTGCAAAGCAATCGCTTCTTCAACAGGGTTTAAATCTTCGCGTTGAATATTTTCAATCAATGCCATAGCAATGGCTGCTTCATCACTGACATCGCGCACGAGCGCAGGAACAGTCTCTAAGCCTGCCAATTTTGAGGCACGCCAACGGCGCTCACCGGCAATAATTTCATAAGTGTTTTTAGCAACCAAACGCACCACTATAGGTTGCATAACACCTTGCGCTTTAATGGATTGCGCCAGCTCTTCTAGGCTAGTCTGATCCATATCCCCACGTGGCTGATACTTACCCCGCTGGATGCTGTCTAAACTTAGGTGTTGTAACTCGTTACTATCCGCCTGTACTGTTTGCTCTTGCAAAGTATTGGCTGTTGCACTACTGAGTAATGCGTCAAGTCCTCGTCCGAGGCCGCGTTTTTTAACCGCCATAATGATTCCTTATGTGCGTGTTGCAGCACGCTGACTGGCGCGTTGACGACGTGATAGCTCACCGGCCAACGCTAAATAAGCTATAGCTCCACGGGATTGTTTATCGTAAGCCAATACAGGTAAGCCATGACTGGGTGCTTCTGCTAAGCGCACATTACGTGGAATAACCGTGTCGTATAGCTTGTCACCAAAATAGTCTTTTAATTGCTGCGACACATCATTGGTTAAACTTAAGCGTGGATCATACATGGTTCGCAAAATACCTTCTATTTGCAGCTCAGGATTCAACTGGTCGGCAATGCGCTGAATGCTACCAATCAAGTCAGTTAACCCTTCCAAGGCAAAATACTCACACTGCATGGGGATGATCACCCCATCTGCCGCGACCAAAGCATTAATGGTCAGCATGCTTAATGATGGCGGGCAATCGATCAAAATATAATCATAGTTACCACGTACAGGCTTTAGCGCTTCCAATAAACGATGTTCTTTATTGGGTAAATCCAGCAGCACCACCTCAGCAGCAGTTAGATCTCGGTTAGAGGGCAATAGTTGATAGCCACCGTGCTCGGAAAACTGCATTACATCGATTAAGTCAGCTTGGCCGGTTAAAACATCGAGAACGGAGTGCTGCAAACTGTGTTTATCAATGCCGCTGCCCATGGTGGCATTGCCTTGTGGGTCAAGGTCAATCAATAGCACATGGCGGCGCGTAGCAACTAAGGAGGCCGCCAAATTAATACAGGTTGTGGTTTTACCGACACCGCCTTTTTGATTGGCAATAGCCAAGACCTTACCCATATCCTCTCCTAATATTTACTGGCGATGTAATATCAACAAATGTCTCTGTCCCTGACAGCCCGGCACTTTTAATGTATGGCAGCTATCCAGGCAAAAATCATCAGGCAGTGCTTGTAACTCATCATCTGGGTGCACACCTTTCATCGCTAACCAGCGAGTTTGCAAGTCACCTAGATGCCGCGTCCAATTACTAAAATCAGCTAATGAACTAAACGCCCGAGAGATAATGCCAGAGAATGCCAACTCTGGGTTAAAGGCTTCTGCACGACTGTGGATAACCTCAAGATTATCTAACTGCAATTCCAGTTTGACTTGGGTTAAAAAGCGTGTTTTTTTGCCATTGGAGTCCAGCAAAGTAAATTTGCGCTCAGGAAATAGAATTGCCAATGGGATACCCGGCATACCGCCACCACTGCCGACATCCAACCAATTATCCCCATACAACTGGACGTACGGCACGACGCTTAAACTATCGAGTAAATGACGCGATACCATTTCATCTGGATTGCGTACGGCCGTTAAATTGTAAGCCTTGTTCCATTTAATCAATAACCCAAGGTATTGCAACAACAATTGTTGCTGATGTTCAGTCAACTCAACGGCCAATTGTTGTGCACCGCTGATCAGCTCTTGTGCATGCTGCGCATTAACAGTCATGAATCATTTTGCTCCAAACTGGTACTGGCTTTACGTTTTTTCAGATGCACCATCAATAAAGATACCGCTGCTTGAGTAACCCCGGGGATACGTGATGCTTGCCCTAAGGTTTCAGGGCGACTGGCCACAAGCTTTTGTTGGATTTCTTTAGATAAACCTGAAATCACAGTGTAATCAATATCTGCCGGCAGCTTAACTTCTTCACTGGCTCGCAGTTTGGCAATATCGTCTAGCTGCCGATTCAAATAACCTGCATATTTGGTTTTGATTTCAATTTGCTCAGCAATTTGCTCATCCGCAATACCGCCACCAGTGACAGCAATCAAATCAAGGTAATTGATCTCTGGGCGCGCCAATAAATTCAATAAATTGTATTCATGAGTCAGCGGCGTATTAAATTTTTTCATTACGGCATCGCCTGCTACTGTACCAGGGCGTACCCAAGTATCTTTCAGGCGTTGCTCTTCTTGGGCAATAGCTTCGCGTTTGGCTTCAAAAAAGGCCCAGCGCTTATCATCAACCAAGCCAATTTCTCGTCCTTTTTCAGTTAAACGCATATCGGCGTTGTCTTCACGCAAAATTAAACGGTATTCAGCACGTGAAGTGAACATACGGTAGGGTTCTTGTGCTCCAAGGGTGATCAAATCATCAATCAATACACCTAGATAGGCTTCATCACGGCGCGGATGCCAGCTGTCTTTACCTTTTGCACGTAAAGCGGCGTTACTGCCAGCTAACAATCCTTGCACACCCGCTTCCTCATAGCCGGTGGTACCGTTAATTTGCCCAGCAAAAAATAAACCATTAATCACTTTGGTTTCTAAGCTGTATTTTAAATCACGTGGATCAAAATAATCGTACTCAATGGCATAGCCTGGGCGAATGATATGCGCATTCTCCATACCACGGATGGAATGGACTAAATCCAACTGCACATCAAATGGCAAGGATGTAGAAATACCGTTGGGATACAGCTCCGGTGTTTTTAGACCTTCCGGCTCTAAAAATATCTGGTGACTGTCTTTATCGGCAAAACGATGGATCTTATCTTCAATGGATGGGCAATAGCGCGGACCAATCCCTTCAATAACTCCTGCATACATCGGTGAGCGATCAAGGTTTTTAGCAATAATCTCATGGGTTTTGCTGTTGGTATGGGTAATCCAGCAGCTGACTTGCTCTGGGTGTTGTTCACGAGTCCCCATAAACGACATCACCGGTAATGGTGTATCACCGGGTTGTTCGGTCATTACAGAAAAATCTACCGAGCGTGCATCAATCCGTGGTGGTGTTCCGGTTTTTAACCGATCAATGCGTAAAGGCAACTCACGCATACGCTGAGCTAAGGCATTGGCGGGTGGATCTCCGGCGCGACCACCGGAGTAATTTTGTAAACCAATATGGATTAAACCACCGAGGAAGGTGCCTGTGGTTAATACAACGTTATCGGCAAAGAAACGTAAGCCCATTTGCGTTACAGCACCGCGAACATGATCGTTTTCAACAATTAAGTCTTCAACCGCTTGTTGGAAAATCCACAAATTAGGCTGGTGCTCTAAGATTTCACGTATCGCTGCTTTGTAAAGCACCCGATCAGCTTGAGCGCGTGTTGCTCGTACAGCGGGGCCTTTACGGCTATTAAGAATTCTAAATTGAATACCACTGAGGTCAGCCGCAGTTGCCATTGCCCCACCGAGGGCATCAATTTCCCGCACTAAGTGGCTTTTACCTATGCCGCCAATGGCTGGATTACAACTCATTTGCCCGAGGGTTTCGATATTGTGCGTCAGTAATAGGGTTTTTACACCCATACGAGCAGCAGCTAATGCGGCTTCAGTACCCGCGTGGCCACCACCAATTACGATCACGTCAAAACGAGAAGGATAATCCACCATACACCTCAGGGTTTTAAAAAAATATGAATGAACTCAAATCTGCAGTTTGGGTTTTTCAACACTGCAGTTTTTAAAAGGCTATTGGCTTTGCCGTTGGTGAGCTCTAAGACAGCAATAGTATAGATTTTTACGCAGCTTTGCAGAAGGTTTCATCTCCTGACTTCAGCTTAACGGTTGTCGAACAAGCAAATAATTATAGATTAAGTATAAAGATATAAAGCTTATTGTTAATGCTATTACTAGCTCACCTTAATTCTGTTGATATCACTGTATTTCCTTTTAAAAACAATAACTTAGACTCTGTATAAAACGGTTGAAAACTGCTGTTAAGGGCGCTGGATAAGCGCTTTAAGCTTGTGGATAAAGCAGTGACTTATCCACAGACAGAGTTATCCACAGTTTTTAGCACTGCTTATCAACTCAGCTTAGGGGCGCTTCTCCACAGGATTTAATCAAAGAAATAAATGCAAAAAAACTCATATTGAGCGCAATACAGCTGTTTGGATGTGTTTTTTTGGGGGGGGAATTTTGCGGGAGATAAAGTTTGAGCAAGTAACCTTAAGCCCCTAGATGGACTAAAACTTACCCAAACTGGGAGCAGAGCAATGAACAACTGAGGGGGGAGCGAAAAATTGTTGGCGCTGTGTACTGCTTAAGGAAGCGCTGAATACTGACCGGCGTTGTTAGGACAGTGTTAACAACGCCGCAAAATGCGTATTGACTCTGTGTAAAGATAAATTGCATTTTGAGCCGTTTTGCCATTGCGCCAGCATTATGCAGTGCGGCCCTATGATTGCTTCAAGGGTGTCGGCACAGACTATTGCTATTGATTAACGACGACGAATAATGGTGCCACGGTCGCCGACAGCGTAAACCACTCCTGTTTGAGTGGCGCAGACTGAACGCAGTCCAGCATCGGTACCGCTCTCCTCAGTGAGCCATTGCCCGTCTTGTAAACGCATGACACAGCCGTGTGTACCCACTATAAATACACCAGCCTGAGCTGAGCCTGATATACCCAATAGATCAGCACGTAATCGAGTGGCCATTTGCTGCCAGCGTTGGCCATTAAAGTGAGCTAAGGTGCCTGATAAGCCGACCGCGTAGATATTGCTTAAACTGTCGCCCCAAACACCATAGAGAAAGTTTTCACTGCCCACATTAAATTCAGTCCATTCGGTGCCGTTGTAGCGCAGCATTAAACCAAAATCGCCAGGGGCCAGCATGCGCTGCTCATCCCATGCCCACAAACTGTATAAAGCAGATTTAGTCCCGCTGGGCATACGCTGCCAGCGTAAACCATCAAAGTGCAGAATCAAGCCTTCATCACCAACGGCATAGATTGAGTTTGGACTACTGCCCCACAGAGCTAAAATAGTGAGGTCTAGATGTAAATCATAATGCAGCGACCAGTTTTCACCATCAAAACGGTAAATTTTTCCCAGTTGACCTGCCGCAAATAAACCGCTGCCGCTATCCCATAAACAATGCACAGTTAAATCACTGGGAGCGGGTAATAGCTGCCAAGTATCGCCCTGTAAGTGCAGCACGGTACCTGCTTCACCACATGCATAACAGCTGCCATCAGCTCCTTCCGTTATATGCCAAAGCTGATTTTTACTGGGCGATGGCATGATTTGCCAAGGACTTTTTCCTGCCGCTTGCGCAGGTAAGGCCAGCGCTTTGGTAAAGTCGTCTGTAGCAGTCATTATGGTGCCAAAGTCACCTACAACCAATGCTTCGCCTGTGGATAACACAATGATATCCATAAGATCATGACGGCTATTGCTTTCTAACTTATCGATACGCCAGTTATTTAGGTAATACAAATGGCCTTGATCACCCACCAGCAACACACCCTCTTTATAGGCTTTTAATGCACGCAAGCGCGGCAGTGTCTGCTCAAAATTTAACGCTTTAAAAGTGCCATTTTTATACAATACCAACTCGCCACGAAAGCCCCCTTGATCAACAAAGTAACGACCGCCAGCCAGTAAAAGGCTACCATCATCCAGCACTAATAAAGCATGAAAACCTGAACTGAGTGGGCAATTCAAATTAACCCACTGCCCTTGGTTATCTCGCATTAAAACAGTGCCTTCAGCGCCTGCGGCATAAACGTTGTTGTCACTACTGCACAGTACAGCACGTAAGTTGACTTGACTTGGGCTGTCTTCTTGCTGCCAGTTTTGCCCATCAAAATGTAAAATCAAACCATTATCACCGACCGCCCAAGCCTGGCCTTGTGAGTTGCCATCCATGGCGAATAAGGGCGTGTTTTCTTGGCAAGCTGCATAGCGGTCAGTTTTTTTATCAATGATACCGCCGCGTAAATGGCTCCATTGCTGACCATCGTAGTGCAAGATGCAGCCCATCCAGCCAACGGCAAAGATATTGTTCAGTGATAGCCCCCAAACACCGTGCAAAGGTAATTTACATGGGACATCCATGGGCTGCCATAAACGGCCTTGCGAATCTGCTTCACCGTTATAACGCAGCACCATACCTTCATCACCAACCACCATTAAGGTGTTGTCCACTACCAATCCAGACCAGAGGACATCGCCGTCACCGGCCCCCACTTCAGGCACGCGATACCATGCGGCGCGATGCGGGGCGGAGTTATCGGTAGCGAGAAGTTTGCTAAAAAAACGACGACGGCTAGGGGAAGGTGTTTCGCTCATAACAACAGTCTCACATCAGAAGAAATTAAAGTGGCTCAGTGACAGATGCCGCACAACTTATTGTTGTTATGGTGCCAATGGACTCGATATTCCCAGTAAGTCTTGCAGTTGTTGGCGTAAAGCATCCTGTTCTTCGGCTGGAACTTGGTTGAGTGCTTGCTCAAGTTCTGACTCGGACAGTCCTGCTTGTGTAAAATTGTGCAGTGATTGTTTTGCAGCTTCTGCAAATACGGCTTGCGCATGCTCGCGGCAGGCTTTAATCATAGGTGCAAAAGCTTGGGCTTCAAGGCTTTGCGGGGCAGCTAAAAGCACTGGAACACCGCAGTCTGAAGCTGTAGATAGTGCCAAAGATAATGGTATTTGAGCCACAGATTGTACATCTGCTGCCGCGAGCGCTTCGGCCAAATGCCCTCGAGGGAATACATGGAATTGCCCCTCACAATGTGGACAAGTAACCCCTGCCATATTTTCCACAACACCAATCAAAGGTAAGCCACGTTCTTGGCAAAAACGTACAGCTTTTATACTGTCCATTAGCGCTACTTCTTGGGCTGTAGTAACCAGTAAAGCCGCTACATCATGACCTTCCAGCATATCCGCCAAAGTTATGAGCTCATTACCTGTGCCTGGCGGCATATCAATCACTAAGAAATCTAGAGGCCCCCAATCAAATGAACCAATAAGATGGTGCATAAAATCGTGTTTGTAGGCATCGCGCCATACAATGGGCGTGTCGTCACGCTCCATCATAAAGGCTAAAGAACCCACTTTTACTGGGTACTTTAGCCCTGCATAGTTAAAATCTTTCGCTGGCAGCCCTTGTTTGCTTAACCGTATATGCTCCCCCACAAAACCAAAAAAGCGGCTTTGATTAGGGCCGTGAATATCCGCATCAGCCACACCCACTCGATACCCTTGCGCAGCTAACCCCGCTGCAAGGTTAGCTGAGACGGTACTTTTCCCCACTCCGCCCTTGTTGGCCATAACCATAATAATTTGGCCAATATCAGCTAAACGCGATTCAATCAGACGCTTTTCATGCTGACTTTTATCCAGCCTGCACTGTTCTTCTTCAGGACAGAACTGACAGGCATGACCTCGAGCACAATCTTCTGGCACTAAAGCCAAAGGATCCCGTGAAGGGAAATGGGAAACTGACATAGCCGTATCCTTATTTCGATGGTTTGCTGTCAAGACTGGTGTCGAGCAAAATCCAAGTATGAGTTATGCGCTTATTACCATCGCGCTCTTTATCACTGCCCTGCCATACAGCAAAGGCCATTGGCACAGGTGTTTTGCGATCAAAATTAACATCATACTTATCCACAGCCTTAAACGGACGGGACATTACGACATGCCACTCATTATCTTGGGCAATTTTTTGTTTAATATATGCACCTGCCCCAGTGACAGTTTGCTGCTCTAAAGTCGTGGTACTGCCAAAACCCCCGGCGGCTAAATTTTCTATCTGCTGTTGATCAGCGCGCCAATACCAAATATTTACCGGCTTATCAGCACCAGTACCCATCATATAAGAGGTATCAGCATCTTTAAGAGCAAACTGTACGGCAACCCCATCACGGAAATCATCCACAGTGGTGTTACGGTCTTCAGTGGCATCTTTCCAGCGCAAACGAATATAAAAACGCTCATCTGTGCGGGCCACTTGGAAGTAAATATGTTTACTGCGGGTCGCACCTTCAGTAAAACGTAAATTAACTGAGGGGTGCACAGGAGGCGCTGCCAGTAAATCTGTTCGGTATGTGGGTAAACGATCCCAAATCAGATCATCGGGGTCATTTTGACTGCGCAAGTAAATTGTTCCTGGAATCTTGGCGACTTTGACCGTATCCCCCGGTTTAACCTCTAAAATATTAGGGTTAATTTCATTGTGCTCTGCCCAAGTACTTGCAGTGAATAATGCAAGGGATAGTGCTAAGGAGCCTTTTAAAAGATAACGCAGATTCATGGCTTGATTCCTCATTGATAAGGGCGTACTCAGTCCCACATCGATTGATTGTTGGAAGCAGATGAAGCAATTATTGATGCTTCTTTTGTAAAAGCTCCAACCAATGCTTCCAGTGCCTGTTGTTGGCTATAAGCCCACCCTGGTAGTACTTCAACTAAGTGGGCAAGATTAGCATCTAGGCCGTACTGTGATTCTTGCGTGTATCGAGCGTGTATGGCTTGCAATAACGGTATGAGATAACGCGCCAGAAAGTCGCGCTGAGCGCGACGGTAAGGACCTGCATCTTTTTCCTGCTCAAGCGCTTGCCTTTCGAGAAAGCATAGCAGCGCACAAAATTCGAGCATGGCTACAAGATGATCAGGCTCATCTTGTAGCCCTTCATCCTCCACCGCAGCTTTTAGGCCAAAGTGACTATAGAACGCTTGCACGTTGAGTAAAAAAGCACCAGGGGTTTGCCCGCCAATTAAATCAGCGTAAGCACTAGCAACCATAGGGACTCTAGGTTTACCGCGTTTACCGTGCAGAAAAGTGGCGGTATAGCCCACTTCTAAATCTTGCAGGGTATTGCTGACCGGAAACTCTGGCCAAGACTCACCACCTAGGAGCTGCCAAGCCTGGCTCAGTACCGCTTGTAAGCGGCCCTCTTGCAAAGCTTGCTGGGTTTCCTCAAGTGGGTACGCCAAAGCAACAGCAGCTAAGCGGTAAACCGTTTCGCGTGCCTCTGCATTTTCAATAGCAGCTTGACGGCTCAATGTTTCTGCGGATCGGCTCATTATCGTTACCTCGCCTTAGCTCAGCTTGAACATTTCAGAATGTTTAAAACCGATCAAGGTATCCATCAGTTCACTGTCTTTGCCTTCAGCTTTAGCTTGACGCGCTTCAGCTAACGTATTGAGCACTTCGCTGACGCGCGGTCCAAATAAGCTTTCCAAATAGGCCAGTGGGATACGTGGCTCGTCCAATTGCTCACCATTAGGTCCAAATTTAGGTGGCGAAGTGGGTGGGATATAAAACACATTAGGTTGTGTTCCCCATTCCGCATGCAAAGGCAAAGCAACTTTGTACTTTTCTACCAGCAAATGAATCGGACCGGCTTCGTCGTCGCGATAACCAATCCAACGAATACGCCCCACACATTGCTGCGCACAGGCAGTTGGAAGACCCTTTTCAATCCGTGGATAGCAGAAAATGCACTTCTCTGATTTGGAAATTTCTTCGTTGAAGTAGATCTTTTTGTACGGGCAAGCATTCACACAATAGCGATAACCACGGCAACGCTCTTGGTCCACCAGAACAATACCGTCCTCTTGACGCTTATAAATCGCATTACGGGTACAAGCGGCTAAACAGGCAGGGTTAGCACAGTGGTTACATAAGCGCGGCAAGTAAAAGTAGTAGCTGTTTGGATAGTCGCCTAAGCCTTCATCCTCATCCCAGTTGGCGCCCCACGTTGGTTTGACGTGAGGACGCAGCCAAGGATCAGTACCCGTCATTAAGGCTTCTTCGTAGTTATACTCCCATGGAATACCATAGTCTTCCTGGCTCGGCTGACGACCTAAGCGCAGTGCACCGTCCTTATCAAAACCACCACCCATGTTCTCGTAGTCACGTGGATAGCCTTTACCCGGCTGAGACTCCACGTTGTTCCAATACATAAACTCGCGGCCGTTGCGGTTGGTCCACATCAGTTTGCAAGCTGCGGTACAGGTCTGACAACCGATGCATTTGTTTAGATCTAGGACCATGCTGAGTTGGCGTTTAACAGTCATGATTATCTCCTCTTAAACGGCTCTTGGGTCGTTAATGTCTTCAGGCTTAGCCAGCTCAATGTCGTAGCCGCTTTCATGAATATGCTGGTTGGCATTCCATCCGCAATAAATGTATTTCAAATGCCCCCAGCCGCCAGCCAACTCTAATGGTTGCAGGAAAATGGCATTGGAAACGTTCATATTTCTACGCTTAATGTACTGATGCGGCTCCCAACCGTGCTCCATCATAATTGAGCCTTCAGGAATGCTTGGATAGAACTTCGCTTGAGCAAAAAAATCACCATTAGCGTTAAACATTCGCACAGTGTCGCCGTCTTTAATGCCTTTTTTCGCAGCTAGTTTTGGATTGATATAAATATTAGGCTCACCGCGCTGCAAACGTAGCAGATACTTATTACTGCGCCAGTTGGAGTGAATACCCCAGCGTGCATGTGGCGAGTAAAAATTCAATGGATAGTTGGATGCCTCTGGACCTGCGTGTAAACGCGCGGTAGGCACAGTAGATTTCAATTTCTCAAACCATGGATGATCACAATAGAATGTGATGCGACCGGTCAATGTATCGTAGGGTTTCTTGCCATCCGTTTGCGCGGTGAACGGGTTATAACCCTCATCCGGTTTTAACGGCTGATTCAGCCCCGCATGCTCATTCATCACAATGAAGCCTTTTTCAGCAGCTTCTTCAATAGTGACGCCACCAAACTCAGGTGAATCTTCAATAATATGCTTGAGCACATCATAATCGGTATTGAGCGTGCCGTTACGGGTAAAGTCATCATGGATGGTGTGCAGATCACGGGTCACATCACCGTCCTGAATAGGTCCAATCCCACGTGCAATGGCTCTTTCTTGGATTTTTTTGGTCAGTAACGCCATGATTTCCCAATCTGGCTTAGACTCACCTACGGGCTCGACCGGACGCGTAAAGATGTTAGCAAAGCGGTGATACCCTTGAGTTCGGATATCCCAAGCTTCGTAGTGGCTGGCTGCGGGCAAAATATAGTCAGCCCACTCAGCTGTAGAGTCCATACGTACGTTAATATTGACGTATAGCTCTTCAGCTTGACGTAAGTGTTCCTCACGGTATTTTTTCGACATTTTGTTACGGCGGAAGGTGTTATCGGCAATGGAAATCATGCCTTTGATTTCGCCATAATACGGCATCCAGCCTTTGTCGATGGACTCATTCATCATCGCTTCCATCTCATCGAGATCGAAACCAACACGCTCTTTGAGTTTTTTATTATCAAAGTGTTTGCGAGCACCTTCCATCATGCCGCCACGTAAAAACTCACCCAACCCACCAGGTTCTAGACGAGCTGATTTTTTGCCTTCAAAACTTGCCAGTTCTGACCAACGCGGGTGATTCCATACCACCCAAGAGGTATCTAAACCACCAGTACGGCCACCGTGTCCGGTTAATGCCAGTGTTAAGGCATATCCCCAGCAGGTGTATAAGCAGTTGGAATAACTGGACGTAATATAACCCAGCATAATGATGGCTTTTTTAGCCTTGGCCAGCAGACGTGCTTCCTGACGGACAATATCGGGGTGAATATTGGTATGTTTCTGGGTTTTTTCTGGGGTGAATTTAGCGGCTTCTTTTTTGACCTGCTCAAATACTGTGGTGACCTTAATGCCTTCCACGGTAAAAGTGCCTTCAATAGCCGGATCCACATCACCGAGCTTTAGGGTCTTGTCTTCATCGCCCATGGAGCCTTTAGCTTTGACCGCTTGCTTGGTGTTCAGATCCCAATGATAGAACACTTGATCCGATCCACCTTCAACCAGATCGGCTTCACGCAAGAGTTTGCCGTTATCAATGCGCACCAGCATCGGTAAGTCGGTTTGCTCTTTCATAAACTCAGGTTTAAATAGCTTCTCTGCAATGATCACATTGACAAATGACATGGCTAAGAAGGGATCAGAACCTTGATTGATTGGCATCCATAAATCGGTATGGATTGCACTTGGGTTGTAATCTGGAGCCGTGCTGGTGATACGTGCACCGTTGTATTTGGCTTCCCAAATATAGTGAGCATCAGGAATACGGGTCGCATTGGGATTGATCATGCCAAGCATAATATAGTCAGCATCAAACCATGCATCTGAAGTGAAACTTTCTAGCGGGTTACCGTAAGCTAAATGAGCGCCGGTCAATAAGTCACCCACTACGGTAAAACCATCCAGTTGGATGCCACCTACTAAAGCAGCGAAGCGCGCCGGCCCTGCGTGGCGAACCATGGATTGGTTACCTGAGCCTTGGTGAGTTTTCAGCTTGCCTGGACCGTATTTGACAAAAATATCGATAATTTTGTCAGCGACCTCTTCTGTGGCCTGATCCCATGAAATGCGTTGCCATTTGCCTTCACCACGCTCACCTACACGCTTCAATGGATAGCGTAGACGGTCCGCTTCGTACATCGAGGTGGAGTGAATCGCCCCTTTGTTACAACCTCTAGGGTTGGCATCTGGAATGTTTTTGTGAACTTGCGGGTATTTAGCAATCTGTTCTTCACGGATAACAATGCCATCTTTAACGTACACGTCCCAAGCACAGTTACCCATACAGTTAATACAGTGAGCAGCGTGACCAACTTTATCCCAAGCCCATTCATTGCGATACAGATCTTCCCAGCCGCGGTAAGGGTATTCAGTGACTAAGGTATTGCCAACTGGCTCTAAACGGTTGAGTGCCCAAACGTTATTACTGAGCATGATTCCAGTACCGGTAAGCCCCAACCCTTTCAGGAAATCTCGGCGCTTTAGCTTCCACATTCCCATGGTTATCTCCTCATCGACGGTAATTGCCGATTTACCGGACTCAATACGGTATCGGCCTATAAGTGACGTAGATGTCACATTTCAACGCTTAGGCTTGAGAGCATTCTATATCCGTAATTGTTGCTGCATTGGAGCTTAAGCTGAGTGTCTTGTTGATTTAGACTGGCTTAATTGCTGTTTGATAAATGTCATCTGCAGATGTACTGATAGGGTGCGGCTCACGGTCACCATCATCAGTAAATATTTTAAACAGTCTATGCCTCGCAAATTAGCATAAATAAAATTGTTGCTATAGGTCACTTTGTCGGGTTTATTGGCTATTGCTGAGCGGCATGATGCAGATCAGTAAAAAAGGAGGAGCGCCCGATTGCTCTTGCAAAAGTTTAGCTATGCGTTTTAACTTTAAGCATACTGTAAGCTGTAAAAAGCCAAAGCAGCACTGCACAATTCTGAGGAAATTAATATGCTAAACAAATCGATTAAGTTTTCTATTGCCGCTTCTTTGCTGGCTATGATGGTACAACCGAGTTTAGCGAATGCAGAAGGTGATGCTGCAGCTGGCGCTGAAAAAATAGCAATGTGTGCAGCTTGTCATGGCACTGACGGTAAATCGCCTGCCAATATTTATCCGCATCTCGCTGGCCAGTGGGCGGCATATTTGGAAAGCGCTCTAAAAGCCTACCGTGCAGGTGAGCGCACAGGCGGTATGTCAGCCATGATGACTCCACAAGCTGCCGCATTAACTGATCAAGATATCGCTGATATTGCTGCATATTACAGCGCACAATAATGTTACGTGGGCGAGGTTTCAGTTCTCGCCTTTTCTCTAGCTATTTATACTTGTGGATAAGTAGCCTATTGTCCTTTTTACTTCCCAATACAAAAACTAGAAAAAATTCGACCAAGCAGATCATCAGCACTGAATTCACCGGTAATTTCGCCAAGTGCTTGCTGCGCCATACGTAAATCTTCAGCTAATAATTCCCCAGCGCTGGCATGGGTGAGCTGCTGATAACCATTTTCCAAATACTGCTCTGCTTGTCTCAGCGCATCTAAATGACGACGTCGCGCGCTGAAGCTGCTTTCAGCTGTTTGGCTGTAGCCCATGCAGCTTTTTAAATGCTCACGTAACAACTCTAAGCCTTCACCACTGCGCGCGCACAAACTGATAGTGACGTGGCCATCGGCATTACTGTGCATGCCTACCGGCTCACCTGAGAGGTCAACCTTATTACGAATCAGCGTGACTTTTTCAGGGTTAGGTGTGCTGTCTAAAAATTCAGGCCACAAGGCAAAAGGATTATCAGCTTCAGCAGAGTGGGCATCTACTACCAGTAAAATACGGTCTGCTTCATTGATAGCTTTTAGGGCTCGTTCTACACCGATTTTTTCAACTTGATCAGCGGTGTTGCGCAAACCGGCTGTGTCGGTAACATGTAACGGCATGCCATCAATATGAATATGCTCGCGTAAAATATCCCGCGTGGTGCCTTCAATGTCGGTGACAATGGCGGCTTCATAACCGGCGAGGCTATTGAGCAAACTGGATTTACCGGCATTGGGTCGTCCAGCAATAACCACACTCATACCATCACGCAACAAAGCGCCTTGCCCCGCCTCACGGACTACTTTTTTTAGTTCAGCTTGTACTTCTGTGAGTAACTTTAAAATATGGCCGTCGGCTAAAAAGTCGATTTCTTCTTCGGGAAAATCAATGGCTGCTTCCACATAAATACGCAAAGCAATTAACTGTTCAGTTAACGCATTAACGCGCTGAGAAAACACGCCTTGCAACGAGCGCAATGCATTACGAGCAGCCTGAGCCGAGCTGGCTTCAATTAAATCAGCAATCGCTTCGGCTTGGGCTAAATCCAGTTTGTCGTTAAGAAACGCTCGCTCACTAAACTCACCGGGTCGTGCTAAACGCGCGCCAAGTTCAACGCAGCGTTGCAATAACATGTCCAAAACCACAGGACCGCCATGACCTTGTAGTTCTAAAACATCTTCGCCGGTAAAAGAATTAGGGCCGGCGAAATACAGTGCCAAACCTTCATCCAATGCTTGCTGATGCTCTGTATAAAAAGGACCGTAATGAGCATAGCGAGGTTTTAATTCTCGCCCTGTCATCTGTTCTGCAATCTGTTTAGCCAAACGACCGGAGACTCGAACAATTCCTACCCCGCCACGACCTTGTGCTGTAGCAATAGCGGCAATGGTGTCACGCGACATAGGCATAACTGTATCCTCAATGGTATTCAGAAAGCACAACGCCCCTAAAAAGGGGCGTTGTGAACTTAGACGGTTCGACTAACTTGGCTTAACAGCGCCCATTGATTTTTCAATCTTGCGCGTAATGTACCATTGTTGGCCAATAGATAGGAGGTTGTTAACCACCCAATACAGTACCAGTCCAGCCGGGAACCACAGGAAGAAGAAGGTAAAGATAATCGGCAATAGCTTCATAACCTTAGCTTGCATCGGATCCGGCGGTGTTGGGTTGAGTTGTTGTTGTACAAACATGCTCAAGCCCATGATGATTGGCAGAATAAAGTATGGGTCTTTACTGGATAAGTCTGTTAACCAGAACATCCAAGGTGCTTGGCGCATTTCTACGCTTTCTAGCAATACCCAGTACAAAGATAAGAACACTGGCATCTGTACCAAAATCGGTAAACAGCCACCAAGCGGATTGATCTTCTCTTTTTTGTACAGCTCCATCATGCCCTGTGACAGTTTTTGACGGTCATCAGCATAACGCTCTTTTAGCTCAGCCATTTTTGGTGCAACAGCACGCATCCGCGCCATTGATTTGTAGCTGGCAGCTGAGAGCGGGAAAAAAGCCAATTTAATTAAGATGGTCAGAACAATAATTGACCAGCCCCAGTTACCTAAAATGCTGTGGATAACACTGAGTAACCAGAAAATGGGTTGAGCTATAAACCATAAAAAACCATAGTCCACTGTTAATTCAAGTCCCGGTGACAGGGCTTTCAGATGACTTTGAATTTTTGGTCCGGCATATAAAGTCGCCGTTGCTTGCGCATGCTCACCAGCAGCAACATTTAGTATTGGGCTGGTATAGCCAATAATATAGTTACCTTTAGCATCTTTGCGGGTTGTGACTTGATTGGTTTGTTCAGCATTAGGAACCCATGCGGTTACAAAGTAATGCTGTAGCCATGCAACCCAACCACCTTGGATCGCTTGGTTGAATTTTTTATCATCCATATTGCTCATGGATAATTTTTTGTAAGGCTCATCAGGTGTCCACAGCGCAGCACCTAGGTAAGTTGCAGTACCGGTTGCGGTGGTTGATGAAGGATCACCTTGGCCATCACGTTTAAGCTGAGCAAATAAATTACCTTTCCACTCGCGATCGCTTTGGTTATCCACAAGGTAAGTTAAATTGATTTGATAGGCTTCATCGTTAATACACTCAACTTTACGTTGGCTGATTTCACGTGATGAGCATTCAAGGCTTAAGCCACGGTGAAAAGTATAGCGCTTGGTGTAATGCACCCCGTTTTCTTGGAAAGACAAGTCAACATTGAGTTGATCTTGGCCGTCAGGCAAGGTGAATTTTTGCTGTGAAACACTGTATAAAGGGCGTCCGCTCGCGCGTGCATCGGGGCCATTCGCACCGACTAAACCACTTTGAGCCACATAAACGCGCTCATTGCTGTTTTCAAACAACTGCAATGGAATATCTGGATTTGACGCATTACGTGGGTATTGGCTGAGTTTTAACTCAACGATATCACCACCATTGGGATCAATGGCCAACTGCAATACATCAGTTTCTACATAAATTAAGTTATCGCTGCCCAGGTTACTGATTAAAGTTGGGTCTTGCGTAAGCTCATTAACCGCGACCGGCAAATCATCATTGCTTGCAGCTTGCGCATGAGTCGGTGCTGCCGGCTGTGCTGTAGAAGCATGTTGATTAACTGAACTTGATTGCGTAATAGCAGCTGTTACTGGTGCCTGGCCGTAGTCTTGGTTCCATTGTAGAACCATCATATAAGACACAACAGCTAAGGCAACGAGCAGGATCGTACGTTGGATATCCATAGTTACTCGGCCGTAGAAGATGAACAGGAAGGAGGTGGTACGGGATCAAAGCCTCCCGCATTCCAAGGGTGACAACGTCCTAGTCGTCGAGCAGCTAACCAGCTGCCGCGAACAGCTCCATGCTGTTCAATAGCTTCAATTGCATAAGCTGAACAACTTGGATAAAAACGACAATGACTTGCCATCATGGGGCTGATTGCATAGCGATAAAACTTAATTGGCAAGATCACCAATTTACGCATTGGTTTGTCCTGCTAAATCAGCTTGAGCTGTTTGCAATGCAGTTTGACGTTGGCGTGCCAGACGTCTCCACATTTTATCGAACTGTTGTCGAAGCTCAATATTAGACAAATCAGCAATACCCCTGCGGGCGACAATTACGATATCGACACCGTTCAAAATGCTTTGATTGTGGCGAAAAGATTCTCGTATTTGGCGTTTTATTCTATTGCGTTCAACAGCAAGTTTTACGCTTTTTTTACCAATAACCAACCCGAGACGAGGGTGTCCGAGTTGGTTATCACGAGCAAGTAACAAGACACTCTTGCTTGGTACTTTGTTGTTTGCAGAATCAAAGACAGCTTTAAACTGCCGAGGAGTCAGCAATCGCTTATCTCGGCCAAAGCTCAGATTCATGCTGTGCTCGCTTGGATTATGCGCTCAGACGCTTACGGCCTTTGGCACGACGACGCTGAATGACTGCGCGACCGCCTTTGGTTGCCATGCGTGCACGGAAACCGTGGTTACGAGCGCGTTTTAGAGTGCTGGGTTGGAAAGTACGTTTCATTATTCGTTACCTGGTGACTTCTTGGGCAAAATGGGGCCCGAAGTGGTCCCCGTTAAATAGACCGGCAATTCTAGAGAATGCTGAGCCTTAGGTCAATTATCTACAGCATTTGTTTACTAAATAGTCATTTCAGTGAGCTGTGTTTGCAAAAAAATCTTAGGGTTTGAAAAATAAAATAAATTAAGAATGAATATATAAAGCTTATTTTTATTGCTATTACTACTGACCAGGTTTTCTGTAGATAACCGTAAAAAAACTATTAATATCAATGGTTTACAGGTTTTTGTAGGTTGTGTTGAAGAGGTGCTCTAGGTGTGTGCGAGGAGTCAATAAGTTGTGCATAACTGGTAAGGTTATCCACAGCCTGCTTTTCAACAGAGTTATCAACAGCTTATGGCACTGGGTCTAAGTTGAGTTCTCCACAGGGTTTAAGTCTGTTAAAAACCGTAAATGAGCTTAGAAAAACAGAACCCATAGGGCCAAGCAGGCATACCAAAGTACAGCTGAACGGACTAAAAGCAGCCAAATATTATCTAAAGTCTCTGCGCCTTGTTCGCCTAGGGCATTGCTTTGAGCTTCAACGGCGGCACGCCCAGCTTTACTTAAAAGGTTGTCAGCAGGCTCGGTGATGCAAAGTAAATCGTGCATTAATGCTTGATTTACCGTAATAAAGTTACCGATTAAAGCAAAACTAAAGCTAAGAAGACGCACTGGTAGCCAGTCCAAAATATGTAATAGGCGTGTCGCTATACCAGCGGCTTGTGGCCAACTGTTTTGTTCTGAGCTCAGTACCAATAAGCGATAGCTGAGCGCAGCCAGAGGGCCGGCAATAAGGTAGTAAAAAATTACAGCAAAAAAACCTTGGAATCCTTGCCACAGCAAATAACCTTGCACGGCTTGTAACAGCCCTTTGGGCTCTTCTGATTGAATAAGCAAGTCTCTTTGTGCTGCAAGACTGGCTGCATGGGTGTCTTGCCTGCGCCAAGCGTCTCTAAAGGGGCCTAGCGCTGCGCGAACATCGCCACGGCTGAGACTGTACAGAACGATAATTAAATGGACCGGGATCAATAACAGGCCGTACAAGACGGGTTTTAAAACCACTAAGAGTATTGCTAAAGCAATAATGGGTAAGCTAAAAGCCAAGATAAACGCTAAAAGTGGTTGCTTAGGTAATAACTTAGCGCAGCGCTCGAGTTGCTCATACCACCATTGATCCTGCTGTATCGCTTTGCGCCAATGGGATAACTTTTCAATCAAGATGGTTAAGATCAGAACTAGAAAACTCATGATGTCTCTCCATGATATTTAGCGTGCAAGCGTTGCCAGTTAAATGCAGGGCCTGGGTCTGTTTTACGTTGTGGTGCAATGTCGCTGTGTCCGCAGATGCGTTCTGGAGTGATCAGCGGATAATGCTTGACCAGCTCTGCAATCAATTGATTAAGGCTTTGATATTGAGCATCACTGTAGGCCCGATCATCCTCGCCTTCCAGCTCAACACCTAAAGAAAAATCATTACAATTTTCTCGTCCTGCAAAATTAGAGACACCCGCATGCCAAGCGCGATCCAAGCAACTCACAAATTGTGTTATTGCACCATTACGTTTGATAAAAAAATGGGCCGATACTTTGAGGTGAGCAATCCCTGCAAAGTAAGGATGAGCGTCAGCAGGGAGCTGGTTGGTAAATAAGGCTTCAACCATGCCTGTACCAAACTCACCGGGCGGTAAGCTGATGTTGTGGATAACTAATAAAGAAATTTCAGCGTTTGGCCGAGCGTTGTGATTGTCTGATGGCAGGTGTTTTGCACCTTCGAGCCAGCCGGTTAAGGGGTTTAGGGTTAACGTCGCTGAAGGTTGCATAAAGTATCCTGTAAAGCATTGCTGATATTGAATAGGGTACCTGCGGTCTTGGCCTTACTCTATGCTATTTGAGTTAAATAATAATGCATCATTGTTATAGCTGTATTTATGTTGTGGCAGATACTCTGAAAGATTTTAGAAATAGGCGTGTGAAAGCGCGGGGCTGTTGTCAGTATTTTGAGCAAGAAGAAGTGCTCTGGTTAGATTATGTTAGAAATAATTAAGGCCGCAAAAGCGGCCTTAATTGTGTACAGGTTAGAAGGATTAACCTTGGTGATACTTGGCAGACAAATCATGCACCGCATTGATAAATGCGCCAGCATTCTCTGGTTTCACTTCTGGAGTGATGCCATGGCCAAGGTTAAAGATATGACCTGGGCCATTACCGTAACTTTCTAGGATACGGCCGACTTCTTTTTCAATAGCAGCAGGGTTAGCGTAGAGCACGGTTGGGTCCATGTTGCCTTGTAGAGCGACTTTGTCACCGACACGCTGACGTGCCACACCGAGATCACAGGTCCAGTCTAAGCCAAGCGCTTCAACGCCAGTATCAGCCATGGACTCAAGCCATAAACCGCCACCTTTAGTGAATAGAATCACTGGGACACGACGGCCTTCATGCTCACGAATTAAGCCATTAACAATTTTCTGCATATAGGCCAAAGAGAACTCTTGATAAGCCGCTGATGATAAGCTTCCGCCCCAGCTATCAAAAATCTGTACCGCTTGTGCGCCGGCTAGAATTTGTGCGTTAAGGTAGCTGGTTACCGATTGTGCTAGTTTATCCAACAGCATATGCATGGCTTGCGGATTATCGTAAAGCAGTGCCTTGCTTTTGCGGAAGTCTTTTGATGAGCCACCTTCAACCATATAAGTGGCTAAAGTCCATGGGCTGCCGGAAAAACCAATCAAAGGTACGCGACCATTGAGCTCATGACGAATAGTACGCACGGCATTCATTACATAGCCAAGGTCTTTTTCTGGGTCAGGAATAGGCAGTGCTGCAATGGCTTCAGGGGTATCAACAACTTTTTTGAAACGAGGGCCTTCACCGGTTTCAAAGTATAAACCTAACCCCATTGCATCGGGGATGGTTAAGATATCTGAAAAAAGAATCGCGGCATCCAAAGGATAACGCTCAAGCGGCTGCAGGGTGACTTCGCAAGCCAGTTCAGCGTTCATGCATAAATCCATAAAACCACCGGCACGAGCACGGGTGGCTCTATACTCAGGTAGGTAGCGACCCGCTTGACGCATCATCCATACAGGTGTGACATCAACCGGCTGTTTAAGCAGGGCGCGGAGAAAACGATCATTTTTCAGAGCAGTCATATTAGCGTCCATTAGAAATTAATAGGCTATTGTCGCAAATTTGCACACAAAAGGCACGATGCAGCAAATAAGTTGTGCAGTTGGCTTGATTCGTATCAACTGCGCTGTAGGGTTATTTGGAGCAGTAGTTTAGCGCATGGATCACTTTTAAGCATATTAACGAGAGGCTAAGTATGCAAAATTCACAGACAGATCGTAGTTTGTTTATCGCTGCTGCAGAGCATCAGGGGATAAGCGACACGGTTAAGCATCGATTGTCGCAGCGCTGTATTTACCCACCCTTCCCTGAAAATTATCAGTATGCGCTGTTTGCTATGGGATGTTTTTGGGGGGCTGAGCGTCGTTTTTGGCAGCAACCAGGTGTTTGGGTTACAGCTGTTGGCTATGCAGGAGGACACACAACTCATCCAACTTATACAGAAGTTTGTACGGGGTTAACTGGGCATACTGAAGCTGTTTTGGTGGTGTTTGATCCTGCGCAGATAAGTTTTTCTGAGTTATTGCAGGTCTTTTGGCAGTCTCATGACCCTACCCAAGGGCTGCGCCAAGGTAATGATATTGGCAGTCAGTACCGGTCAGCGATTTATTGTATGGATGAGCAGCAACTCGACGAGGCGCAGGCCAGTTCTGAGCACTATCAAGCCCGCTTGTCTGCTGCAGGCCGAGCAAGGATAACCACGGAGGTTGGCTTGATGCCGGCGTTTTATTATGCAGAGCCCATGCATCAACAGTATTTGTTGCTGAACCCTAATGGCTATTGCGGCTTACAGGGAACTGGGGTGATGTACTGAGTGGATTGTATTGGTGCGGAAATTAAAAACCCCGCGTGAGCGGGGTTTGCAGACTGCTTCCTAACTACCGTGTTATGTGCCTCCTTGGCTTTAATCATAGCTCCATTATGATTAAATACGTTCCATCGTTAATCCTTGAGCACATTATACGGTTAGCCTTTGAACTGCACAGTGGGTGAATGACCATAGACTTTGTAAGCCTATGCTTACAAAGTCAGGTAGCCAAATGCCGTTCTATCAATGGCTTTTAAAACTGTTCAGCATCGAGCAAGTATAAAGATTCACTACCGGCTCTAACTGAACTGCTCAGCGATTGGATGCGTGGCAATAAACGAGCAAAGAAGAAGCGCGCTGTGCCCATTTTGCTGGCATAGAAATCATCTTCTTGTTCTTTACCTTGTGCAGCACGTGCCATTAATGCCCACATGTAGGCATAAGCGGTGTAACCGAACACTTGCAGGTATTCAACTGATGCCGCGCCAATCTCATTTGGATTGTTTTTTGCTTCAGCCAATAACCACGCGGTTAAATCATCAAGGTTTTCAATCGCTGCTTTGAGTGGCGTGGTGAATTCAGCCAGTTGGCTGTCAGCCGATGAGATAAAGGCTTTCACTTCATTCGAGAAGTGCTGGTAGAACGCACCGCCATTGCCGACAATTTTACGGCCGGCTAAGTCCAGTGACTGGATACCGTTGGTGCCTTCGTAAATCTGCGTAATGCGGCAATCACGGATCAGTTGCTCCTGACCCCATTCACGAATATAACCGTGACCACCGAAAATCTGCTGGCCATGAATGGTTGACTCTAAACCCATATCGGTTAAGAAGGCTTTGGCGATAGGTGTAAGCAATGCCACCAGCTCTTCGGCGCGCTTACTGGCTTCTGCTTCTTCGCTGTATTTAGCGATATCCAATTGCATGGCTACGTAGCTGGAGAACGCACGACCGCCTTCGTTTAGGGCTTTCATGATCAGCAGCATACGGCGTACATCGGGGTGCACAATGATTGGGTCTGCTTGCTTGTCTTGTGCGACTGGACCTGTTGGTGCACGGCTTTGAATACGGTCTTTAGCGTACTCAATAGCACTCTGGTAAGAACGCTCACCCAATGATAAACCTTGGATGCCTACGCCGAGACGCTCGTAATTCATCATAGTGAACATGGCGGCCAAACCTTTGTTTGGAGCATCAATGATGTAACCGGTGGCGTTATCAAAGTTCATTACGCAAGTGGCGGAACCTTGGATGCCCATTTTGTGTTCAATGGAGCCACAGGATAGGCTGTTGCGCTCACCGAGTGAACCATCGTCATTGACCATCACTTTAGGTACCAAAAACAGGGAAATACCTTTGGCACCGGCTGGCGCATCCGGTAGTTTTGCCAGTACCAGGTGGATGATGTTTTCGGTTAAATCATGCTCACCACCGGTGATGAAAATTTTAGTACCCGTTACTTTGTAGCTGCCATCGGCTTGTGGTTCTGCTTTGGTACGAATCATACCGAGGTCAGTACCTGCATGGGGTTCGGTCAGGCACATTGAGCCAGCCCAGCTGCCGCCGTACATATTAGGTAAATATTTTTCTTTCAGTTCTTCACTGGCATGCGCATGAATTGATAAGCATGCGCCGGCAGTTAACATGGGGTATAAGCCAAATGATAAGTTGGCGGAGTTGATCATTTCTTCAATTTGCGCGGTGATCATTTTTGGCATGCCCATGCCGCCAAACTGTGGATCACCACCGACACCAACCCAGCCACCTTCGGCATAGGTTTTATACGCTTCAACAAAGCCTTTAGGTGTAGTCACTGTACCTTCGTTCCAGCTGCAACCTTCTTCATCGCCACTGCGGTTGGTCGGTGCAATGGATCCTGCAGCGACTTTGCCAGCCTCTTCTAAAATGGCGGCAGCGGTTTCATCATCAACCGTCTCCGCTAAGGTGGGCAGTTGCGCCCAAAGCTTTCCTGCTTCGAATACTTCGTTGAGTACAAAACTCATGTCACGTAAAGGTGCTTGGTAGTCGGCCATGTGGCAGTCCTCTTGATTTCGCGCCAGTTCCGTTGTGTAACGACACAACGCTAGGCAATTTTTTGTTAGACAGCTGTTGGATTATCGAGTTTACATTAATAAACTTTTAAAACTAATAAGCTCTTTTTGTGACCCTCTAGTCTTTTGTTGGAGATAAAAAACCCGCTTTATGAAGTGATTCTGTTAGGCAGACCATTTCATGCGGCGGGTTTTATATCGCTTCAGTAGCGCTTAACGGTTAATAGCTGAGTGCAAAATCTTCTTCGGCCATATCCATTAAGTTATCTGCACCTGACAGCATTGCGGCAACGTGTGTGCGAGTGCGTGGCAGGATACGCGCATAGTAGAAACGTGCAGTTTGCAGTTTAGCTTTATAGAAACCTTCTTCGCTGGTGCCTTCTGCCAGTTTCTTCGCTGCTAAGCGCGCCATATCAGCCCAGAAGTAGGCTAGGCAGGCGTAGCCTGAGTACATCAGGTAGTCCACCGATGCGGCACCCACTTCTTCACGGTTCTTCATTGCTGCCATCCCTACTTTCATAGTGATGTCGCCCCACTCTTTATTGAGCGCTGCTAAAGGCGTTAAAAACTCAGCAATGGCTTCGTTACCTTCGTTAGCTTTACAGAATTTATGTACAACCTTGGTAAAGCCTTTTAACGCCTCACCTTGGGTCATCAGAACTTTACGACCCAGTAAATCGAGCGCTTGGATGCCGGTAGTACCTTCATAGAGGCAAGAAATGCGGCTATCACGAACGTTTTGCTCCATACCCCACTCTGCAATGTAACCATGGCCACCATAAATCTGTAGACCGTGGTTAGCCGCTTCAAAACCTACTTCAGTCATAAAAGCTTTGGCAATTGGGGTTAAGAAGGCCAGCATTGCATCTGCTGCTTTACGCTCTTCTTCATCGGTGCTGCGCTGCATAATGTCAACTTGCTGAGCTGCGTAATACAGCATTGCACGGTTACCTTCAGTAAAGGCTTTCATGGTCAGCAGCATACGACGTACATCAGGGTGTACGATAATTGGGTCAGCTGGTTTATCTGGTGCTTTAGGGCCTGTGAGTGAGCGCATTTGTAAGCGGTCACGTGCATATTCAATGCCGCCCTGGAAGGCAACTTCCGAGTGTGCTAAGCCTTGTAATGCGGTACCAATACGCGCGGTATTCATAAAGGTAAACATGCAGTTTAGACCTTTATTCTCTGGGCCAATTAAGAAACCTTTGGCGCCATCAAAGTTCATCACGCAGGTAGAGTTACCGTGAATACCCATTTTGTGTTCGATTGAGCCGCACTTGACGGCGTTACGCTCACCAATACCACCTTCAGCATTGGGTAAGAATTTAGGTACGATAAACAGTGAAATACCCTTAGTACCTTCTGGCGCGCCAGCGATACGAGCAATCACAATATGGACGATATTGTCGGCTAAATCGTGCTCACCCGCAGAAATAAAGATTTTGGTGCCGGTAATTGCGTAGCTGCCATCAGCCTGTGGTTCTGCCTTAGTGCGCAGCATGCCAAGGTCAGTACCGCAATGGGGCTCAGTTAAGCACATGGTGCCAGTCCACTCACCTGAGACTAATTTAGTTAGGTAGGTGGCTTGTTGTTCTTTAGTGCCGTGGGCGTGCAAAGTGTTCATGGCGCCGTGCGATAGACCTGGGTACATCCCCCATGACCAGTTGGCTTGGCCGACCATTTCACTGATAGTGATACCCAAAGATTCAGGTAAACCTTGGCCGCCATGCTCAGCATCATGAGCTAGGCTTGGCCAGCCTCCTTCAACATACTGCTGGTAGGCTTCTTTAAAGCCAGTCGGCGTTTTTACGCCATCAGCTGACCATGTGCAGCCTTCGGTATCGCCCGTACGGTTTAATGGGGCAATTACGTTTTCACAAAACTTTGCACCTTCTTCGAGGATAGCGCTGACCATGTCAGGTGTGGCGTCTTCGCAGCCAGGCAGATTTGCATAGTGTTCTGGGTACCCTAACAGTTCATCGCGGACAAAACGGATATCACGCAAGGGGGCTTTGTATTCAGCCATAGCTATAAACCTCTACAGTGGAGACTTTATTATTGAGTTGGCCTAGACAGCGTTGTGTAGGCTTGTATCTAGCAGCGCAGTACAAATGGTTGCACATGCAGAGTAGTAATCAAACGACTGTTTGAAAGTTACGGGTCTATCTTATTCTTGTCAAGCACTGCTCGGTGACTTTATTTGAATTTTTAATTTAAGCTTGGATATCAATCAGTGTGCCGAGTGATTCTTCAGCAGTGCTAAGCACTCGAGCACCGAGTTCGCTCATTTGTTTAGCTTGCTCTAATTGCATCAACTGTTCAGTGATGTTGGCGATATCCAGCGTCGGCATTGCTGGGGTGGCTGCTGTACTGCTGAGATTATGATTGGACTGGGCAATGGCGTGTGCGGCATTGTTCAGTTGCTTTTGGCTGGTATTCAGAGCCGATAATCCGGCAGAGAATAAATTGGCTGAAATGTTCATACGGCCTCCTGCTGTATAAATAGTTGTCGCTTTCTTTGAGTATAAAGCAAAAAAATGTGCAGTGTAGAGATTGTGTTTAAAGGTTATTAATGAGCCAGGCAGCCAGTTGTTGCGCACGTTGTTCATGCTGGTTTTTGCGGGTTAAGAGCACCAATTGCGCGGAGGTCTCAACAAAACCCCACGGAGCCAGTAAGCGTCCGCTAGCAATATCACTGCGCACTAAATGTTCTGGGGCAATGGCCACGCCTAACCCTGCTACGGCTGCTTCTAATAAGTAGTACAGGTGTTCAAAACCTTGCGCATAGCGCAGCTCTGCAGTGGGTAATTGTTGTGTTTGCGCCCATTGGGGCCAGGCTTGTGGTCGAGAGTGGGGAAATAATAACGATTCGTGTAAGAGCTGCGCAGCAGGCGCATGCTGCAGTGCTTGGGCGTTTTGATAGCGCGGACTTAGAACAGGACCAATACGTTCAGTATCCAGCCGATAAGCGTGCATAGTATCGGGACAAGGCCCAGCTAAAAATACCAAGCTGGCATCTGCATCGGACTGCTGCAAAGTATTGTCATCACCTGTATTGGTGATGACCTGTAGGCGTAAGTCGGGTAAATCATGCTGCAGTTGTTCGAGACGCGGGATCAACCAGCGCGCCAATAAACTTCCCGGGCAAGCCAGTACAAAAGGGGCTTGTTGAGTTTGTCGGCGAATATCGATGCAGGATGTATGAATTAGGGCAAAGGCTTCGTGGCTAGCAGCATAAAGTCGTGCTCCAGCATCAGTGAGTTTAATGCCACGGCCGTGCTTGTCGAGCAAAGTGACGCCTAAATGTTTTTCAAGTTGTTTTACTTGGCGGCTGACTGCGCCGTGTGTCACGTGCAGTTCTTCAGCGGCTAGAGTGATGCTTTGTAAACGCGCGCTGGCTTCAAAGGCTTTTAAAGCGTTGAGCGGAGGCAAGTTAAAAGATTCAGACATGTGAGTTTTCCTAACCTATTGCTGCAATCATATCGCTTTTCGTACGCTGCGCTATCAAGTAGTTTAGTCGGTATAGACATATATTTAATTAAATAAGGGAGCGGGTGATGAGTTCATATTGTAATAGCCCCGATGAGCGCGGCTTATTTGGTGACTTTGGTGGCCAGTATGTGGCCGAAACCTTGATGCCTCTGATTCTTGAGTTGGGTCGTGAGTATGAGAAGGCTAAAGTTGATCCTGACTTTCAGAAAGAGTTGGCATATTTTCAGCGTGATTATGTAGGTCGTCCCAGCCCGTTGTATTTTGCTGAGCGTTTAACTGAGTACTGTGGTGGCGCTAAGATTTATTTAAAGCGCGAAGAGCTTAACCATACCGGTGCGCATAAAATTAACAACTGCATTGGCCAGATTCTGTTGGCGCGTCGCATGGGTAAAAAGCGCATTATTGCTGAAACCGGTGCAGGTATGCATGGTGTAGCCACAGCAACTGTTGCTGCACGTTTTGGTTTGCAGTGCGTGATCTATATGGGAACCACGGATATTGATCGCCAACAAGCTAACGTCTTTCGTATGAAACTATTGGGTGCAGAAGTACGCCCCGTGGTGGCTGGAACCGGAACGCTTAAAGATGCTATGAACGAAGCTTTGCGTGACTGGGTGACCAATGTCAGTGATACCTTCTATTTGATTGGTACTGTGGCAGGTCCACATCCCTACCCTGCGATGGTGCGTGATTTCCAAGCTGTGATAGGTAAAGAAACACGCGTGCAAATGCAAGATCAAGAGGGCCGTTTGCCTGACAGCCTAGTGGCTTGTATTGGTGGTGGTTCCAATGCTTTAGGCTTGTTTCATCCGTTTTTGGATGAGAGTAGCGTCAAAATTATCGGTGTTGAGGCTGCCGGTCGTGGGCTTAAAACCGGCAAGCACGCTGCTAGTTTACAAGGGGGATCGCCAGGGGTGTTGCACGGTAACCGCACCTATTTACTGCAAGATGATGATGGGCAAATAATTGATGCTCACTCTATTTCTGCAGGGCTTGATTATCCTGGTATTGGTCCTGAGCATGCTTGGTTATATGAAACCGGGCGAGTGGAGTACACCTCGATTGAAGATGATGAAGCCATGGCTGCTTTTCACTTATGCTGCAAACTGGAAGGTATTATCCCTGCGCTGGAATCATCCCATGCTTTAGCAGAGGTATTTAAGCGGGCACCGCAGTTGCCTAAAGATCATTTAATGGTGGTGAATTTATCTGGTCGTGGCGATAAGGATATGCAGACGGTTATGCATCACTTTGAGAAACAGGAGCTGTCAGAATGAGCCGTATTCAAACTTGCTTTGCCGAGCTGAAAAAACAAAACCGTGCGGCATTGGTCACTTTTGTGACGGCTGGTGATCCTGATTACGATACGGCAATGCGTATTTTTAAAGGTTTACCAGCAGCTGGCGCTGATGTGATTGAGCTGGGTATGCCTTTTACTGATCCGATGGCCGATGGTCCAGCTATTCAGTTGGCGAATATCCGTGCTTTGAAAAACGGGCAAACTTTGACGAAAACCTTGCAGATGGTCAGCGAGTTTCGTCAAGACAATCAGCATACCCCTGTGGTTTTGATGGGGTACTTTAATCCGATTCATCATTATGGCGTACCTCGTTTTATCAAGGATGCCAAAGCTGCGGGAGTGGATGGCTTAATTATTGTTGACTTGCCACCTGAGCATAACGAGGTGTTTTGTGAGCCGGCACAAGCCGCTGGGTTGGACTTTATTCGTTTAACCACACCGACCACTGATGATGTGCGTTTGCCGAAGGTGCTCAATAACAGTTCAGGTTTTGTCTACTATGTGTCTGTGGCTGGAGTCACCGGTGGTAATTCAGCAACCATGGAGCATATTGAAGAAGCTGTTACACGTTTGCGCCGCCATACTAAGCTGCCGGTATGTATTGGTTTTGGAATTCGCACACCAGATCATGCAGCCAAGATTGCACGTTTAGCGGATGGGGCTGTGGTGGGTTCAGCTTTTGTTGATTTGATTGAGCGTGCGAGCAGCCCTGATCATGCTGTGGATGCGGTATTAACGCTATGTCGGGCTTTGGGGAATGGTATTCACCATGCGCGTGAAAGCGCACAGTGAATACCGCTTGAATATGAGCGCTTAAGGACGCGGGCCGAATAGCTCAATCAGCTGTTCGCCTTGCGGAGCACCTGGGTGCATTTGCAGCATATCGGTCGGATCAAGGTATAAAATAGCCGGTGTACCGCTGGCGCCTAGATGTGCCATTAATTGTTGGTTCTCATCCAACTGCTTGCGCTGTTGCTCGGCCACTGCTTTGACTTCTTGGGCCGGTGTTTTACCGCTTTCATTGCCTTGCAGAGCGGCTTTAGGGTCTTTTGCCGCCAGTAAATAAGCCGCTTTCTTTTGGCTGCTTTCGCCGAGTGTACCCACCATCACGTGGCGCAACTGAACTTTGCCTGCATCAATCCAAGGACGAGCATCTTTCCAGAAGCGTTTGCAGTATGGGCAGTTTGGATCAGTAAATACATAGACAATCTTTTCGGCTTTATCTGAGCCATCAGCGATCCAAGTGCTGTCTTTGAGTTTTTCCCACATCACTTTACTTTGTGGGCGACTGACTTTTTCTTCTAAAACTGCACCGGTTAAGTCTTCGCCGTCAGCGTTTAGCAAACTACCAATCAGGGCATGCTTGCCATCTTCCGTCACATAGAGCGCTAATGGACGGCCGTTATATAAGGCTGTGTAGCCGGTTAAACCACTGGGTGCATCAAAACGCTCGAGCACTTCTATACCGCGCTCACGCATGGCTTCTACAGGGGCTGGGTAGTCTTGTGCTTGGACGATAACCGGTAAGCTCAGTAGTGCCAGAGCGGGTAAGATTTTCTTAAATGTCATGGTTGTTCCTCTATATGAGTTTGCGTATGTTCTGTGCTGATATGACGTAAGGCATGCTTTAAGCTAGCATGCGACAATTCACCTAAATGATTATTTTTTAGCAGCCCATCGGCGCTGTAAAACAGTGTGGTAGGCAAAGATAATGATCCAACTGCTCGGCCGACACGTGCGCCTGTGTCGAGCAGATTATTGCGTAAGCTCAGTTGTTGCTGCGCTAAAAACTTCTCCACCACTTGCAGCCCTTCCCCTTGATTAATAAAGACGAAACGAATATCAGGGTTGGCCTCTTGAGCTGCAGCGAGGACAGGCATTTCTCGACGGCAGGGTGGACACCAAGTGGCCCATAAGTTAATCACTAATGGTTTACCGGCTAAATCTTGCAGTGATATGGGTTGACCGTCAATATCGCGTACCGATATATCCGGTATAGCTTGACTGCTGTGCAATGCGTTAAGCACCGCTAAACTGCCGCCCCAAACAAGTACACCAAGGCACACGCCCGTCGCTAAAGGTGCGCGTAGCGATGTTTGTCGCCAAGCCTTATACAGACCAACCAAGGCTGCTGCGATTAAGCTCGGCACGAGTAAAAAACCACCGTCACGAATATCGATTATTTGCCATATAGTGTCTGTGTACTGTTCAAAATATTGAATAACAAAGGCTGTTCGACCGACTAAAGCACCGATAAATAGCATGCTAAATAAGGCTGACTCAGGGTTAGCGCCACGCTTGCGACCTAACAACCAGCCACTGAGCCACGCAGTAAAAAACGCAGCATAAAGCAATGCTAAATCCATAGGAATGGCCAAGGGGCCTAAGTTAAAACTCAACATTAATTATCCTTTGTTGCATTGTTTAAGAGGCGTAAAAACTCATTGGCAGAAACTTCACCGGTGATACGCTCGGCGCGGTGTTCATGACCTTGCGGGTCGATAAATAAAATGGTCGGTGGCCCCATAATGTGTCGTTCTTGCATAAACGTCTTATGCGCTTGTGTATTTAAAGTGACATCCATTTGCAGTTGGCGAAAGCCTGCTAATGCATCTTGTACATCGGTTTTAGCAAACACAGTTTTTTCCATTACCTTACAAGAGACACACCAATCGGCATAAAAGTCCAAGAGTACCCACTGCCCTTCTTGTTTGGCTTGTGTAAGTTGAGCTTCCAATTGTTGCACATTAGCAAAGCGTTGCATGCTTTGCTTACTGCTTGTTGCAGCACGGGCCTGATTCGTAAAGTTCTCTAATGGATGAAGAGGGTCGCTACCACCCGAGGCAGCACCAAACAGCAAGGTGCTGCCCCAGATACCTATAAGTAAGGCACTGTAGCGACTTAAAAATCGCCAGTGCGGTCGTTCGGTATTGCCAATCTGTACAGCAATGGCTAGCAGCAAAGCGCCGCAGAGACCAAGGAATAACGAGCCGCTTAACACCGGGCGCAGTACAAGAATGGCAGTGGCTAGCAGCGCATAACCAAAGATGCGGTTGATGTTTTCCATCCAGTGACCGGGTTTAGGTAACCAGCGCATGCCGAGGGTGATAGCCAAGAGTAATGGAATACCACTACCTAAACCGAGGGAGAATAATGCGAGGCCGCCGCGTACGCTGTCACCACTTTGCGCGATATACAATAAAGCACCGGCTAGAGGCGCAGTCATACAAGGGCCAACCAGAAAGGCCGATAAAGCACCTAAACTGGCGGCACCTATTAAGCTGCCACCTTTAACATTTTGATCAGCACCCTGCAGACGTTCACGGATAAAGGCGGGTAGCTGTAAGGTGTAGACGCCAAATTGAGCTAAAGCCAAGAGTATAAAAATAGCGGCAAATGGAAGCAGTAACCACGGCTGTTGTAATGCAGCTGAGAGATTACTGCCTAAGCTGGCGGCGACTACACCCAGTGCCGCATACACTAAAGCCATCGGTAGAATAAAGGCAATGCCTAAGCGCGCGCCCTGCCAAGCACCCTGCTTCGCTCCAGTAATAACACTGGTTAAAATCGGCAGCATGGGCAGCATACATGGGGTAAAGGCTAGGAGTACCCCCATCATAAAGAAAGCAGCCATATTCATCAGCACGCCTGAATCGGCCAAACGCTCAGCAATGGACTGATCCTCTGCTAAGCTGAAGCCTGTTGAGGCGACTGCCCGACTATGCTCAGTGGCGAGTTCACCACCAATTATTGCTGTTTGTGGCGGGTAGCATAAACCAGCATCAGCACAGCCTTGCCAAGTGACTTCGATGGGACGGGCGACATTTGAGTCGATAGGGATTTCTAGGTACTGACGATAAATATGAGTATCGCCAAAAAAATCATCAGAGTGAGCAATGCCTTCGGGTAGCTCAAGCTCGACAGCATGGCCATTGGCATCGGTGACTGTGGTTCGATGCTTGTATAGATAATGTTTGTCAGTAATCTGCCAAACTAAAAGGTTGGGCTCGATATCCTCCATTGCCTCAAACTGAAAGGCGTCTTCGACGGGCAAGAAATCGTGCTGATTGCTGATAAAAGCCTGCGTTAAGCTGCTGAATAATAGCAGTAAGGCAATAAACATAAGGCGCATAGCTGTCCTTCCTCTAAGAGTTGCAGACACTATGGGCATCTTCCATTAAGACAGCATTAACAATTACGCTGTACCTTAAGTGTTATAGGTTGTATTCGTTCGTGAAAGGTCTATGTTCTGTAATAGTATGCTTGGGCGTGTATTGAGGGCGAGTTGATTTATGCATGTTTTATTGGTTGAAGATGATCCTTTAATTGCTCAAGGCGTATTAACAGGTCTGCAGCTGCAGGGTTTTACTGTGGATCATGTGGCACACGCGGCCGCGGCAGAACAGGCTCTACAGTTGGGGCATTTTGCTGCGCTGATCCTTGATTTAGGTTTGCCTGATGAGGACGGTTTGCAGTTACTTAAACGCATCCGCAGCCAAGGTAAAAACCTACCTGTACTGATTTTAAGTGCACGTGATTCAGTGATGCAACGTGTCGATGGGCTGCAGGCTGGAGCGGATGATTACTTATTAAAGCCTTTTGATTTACGTGAGTTAGCCGCACGTTTGCATAGTTTGCTACGACGCAGTAGTGGCCGTAGTACGCATTTAATTGAGCATCACGGCTTAACGTTTAACCCAAGCACTCGAGAAGTTACTTTGCATGGCCAAGCTGTATCTTTGTCACGCCGTGAGCAGGCGTTACTAGGGGCGCTTTTACAAAACCCACGACATATTTTAAGTGTTGAGCAGTTGCAAGACAGTTTATATGGACTGGGTGACGGTGTTGAAAGCAATGCTATTAATGTGCATATCTATAATTTACGGCGCAAGCTGGGCAGCGAAGTGGTGAAAACGGTACGCGGTTTAGGCTATCAAATGGGGGTGCCTGATGAGCTTGCGTAATCGTTTGCTATTGATTTTAGGCGGTACCTTTATTGTCTTGTGGGGTTTGGCCGCCGTTTGGTTGCTGGGGGATTTACGTCGTGAGATGACGGCAGCCTTAGATGAACGTCTTGCTTCTTCTGCACGTATGGTGGCAGGCCTCTTAGAGCAGTTACCACAGCCTTTATCCATCTCTCAGGGTAATCCTTTAAGTGCGATTGAGCGGGGTCTGGAAAGTGGTTTGGTATGCCAAGTGCGTTCTTTGCGCGGTGAGGTTTTAGTGCGCACACCCAATACACCACACGCCACTTTGGCTGAGCATGGCGTGGGCTTTCATGAAGTGAGTATGGGGGATGAACGCTGGCGTAGTTTCACTTTAAAGCGCGATAATTTGTGGGTCACTACTGCAGACCGTATGGATGAGCGAGAAAAGCTGCAGTCGTCGATTTTGCTGGCTGCGGCCCTACCCGTAGCATTGGCATTAGTGGGCAGTTTGGTGCTGATCTGGTTGGGTATTGGTCGCGGCTTATCACCTTTGCAGAGTTTGCGAGCGGCATTAGCGCAGCGTGATGCCGAGGATTTACAGCCAGTCCATGTGCGGCGGCTACCTAAGGATTTGCAGCCCTTAGTATTCACAATCAATCAGCTGTTTGCTCGTATTGCTGGTGCATTAGAGCGCGAAAGGCGCTTTACCAACGATGCTGCACATGAGTTACGTACGCCCTTAACTGCAGTTAAAACCCATCTGCAGGTGGCACAAATGAGTTCCGGTGAAGTGGCCGAACATGCGTTGCTGCAAGCGGAAACTGCTGTCGATCGAATGCAAAGTGGGCTGGAACAGCTCTTGTTATTAGCCCGTGTTGAAAGCGCTCAAGACTTTGAACATGAGGGCTCTGTCAGTGCACAATCGGTCGCTCGGCATGCGCTGGCTGATTTAATTGCTGTGCCGGGTTATCAGCGCATTGAAGTCGACAATCAGCTTACTAGCGATGTGTTTATTGCGGTACCTGAGTCTTTAGCAGTGGCCTCATTGCGGAATTTGTTAGATAACGCCTTGCGCTATAGTCCGCCGCACAGTGTCGTTGAGCTGTATATGGCGGTGCAACACGAGCATTTATTATTGCGTGTGCGCGATGCTGGCGCGGGATTGTCGGTGAGTGATATTGAGCAGGCTAAGCAGCGTTTTTGGCGTCGATCCAGTACACACAGTGGCAGCGGTTTAGGTTTAGCCATTGTGCAGGCTGTGATAGAGCGCTACGGTGGTGAGTTGCGTTTGCAAGCTGCACCTACCGTAGGTTTAGAGGCCTTGCTATATTTTCCTCTAAGTGTCGAGTAAGGTTACTGACGTGCTATGGCCTGTTGCTGGCGCTCTTTCTGTTTGGCTGCTTTGTAACTTAATGCAGCAGCAGGCACGGGTGTAATGGTGCCTGTTTCCAGCCATTTTTTCAGGCGATTGGCGTCGGCCATATGGGTGTACTTACCAAAGGCATCGAGAACGACAAAGGCTACTGAGCGTTTATTCATCTCTGTGCTCATGACTAAACAATGCCCTGCACTGTTGGTGAAGCCGGTTTTACTGAGCTGAATATTCCAGTTGTCTTTACGCACCAGTGCGTTGGTATTACGAAAACCAAGGGTGTAGTTGGGCTTACTAAAAGCAACGGTTTTTTCATCCATAGTACTGAATTGGCGAATCAGCGGATATTCTTGCGCAGCTTTAATCAGCAGTACTAAGTCATGTGCAGTCGAGACATTGTTTTCTGATAAGCCCGTTGGCTCTACAAAGTAACTGCTGTGCATGCCCAGTGCTTGGGCTTTAGTGTTCATGGCTTTAATAAAGGCTTTATGCCCGCCCGGGTAATGATGGGCTAAGCTGGCTGCAGCACGATTCTCGGATGACATTAAAGTGATTAGCAGTAAATCATGGCGGCTCAACTCACTGCCTAGCCGGACTCTAGAAAAAACGCCCTGCATTTCTTCAGTGTCTTTAATCACAATGGGCAGTTTTTCCTCCAATGATTGCTTAGCATCAATAGCAACCATGGCGGTCATCAGCTTCGTTACCGAGGCAATGGGCGCGACAAAGTTTTCGTTACTTGAGTAGAGGATTTCATTGGTTTTTAAATCCACGAGTAGTGCGCTACCTGCAGCAAGGTCTTGTTGTGGCGTGTTTACTTTTAACGGAGCGGCTGCATAAGATTGGCTCGCCCATACACAAGCGGCCAGCAATCCTGTTTTAATTAAATTGGAAATATTCACTGAGGGTACTCGAGAGTTGAAGAGTTTTACGCGGTTGTGCGTAGGAGCCTTCCCTGCTGTTATTAAGCATAAGACAATATGATGACACACTAATTCATCTGACCCTAGATGCAGGGCTTTTTTTAGTAACAGAGTGTTAGTTGCCGACTGAGTGTGGCCCGATACTTTTAGTCAGTTTAGAGCGTGATTAAAGTGCTGTGCACTGGGGCATGCAATGGTGATGAGCCGCCAGACTTATTGCAAGTCTGGCGGTGTTATTGAGCTTAGAAGTCTAGGTTAGAGACGGCTAAAGCGTTGTCCTCAATAAAGGCACGACGCGGTTCAACATGATCACCCATCAAAGTGTTGAAAATTTGATCCGCTGCAATAGCGTCATCAATGGTTACTTGCAGCATACGACGCTGACTTGGATCCATGGTGGTTTCCCAAAGTTGCTCGGGGTTCATTTCTCCAAGACCTTTATAGCGTTGTACGCTTAAGCGGCGACTGCCTTCAGTCAGTAGCCAGTCCAGCGCTTCTTTAAAGGTGCTGACCTCTTGTTTACGCTCGCCGCGCATAACATAAGCGTCATCTTCCAATAAGTTATTTAGCTTATTGCCTAGATCCGTTACGGTGCGGTAGTCGTTACTGGAGTAGAAATCATGATTAAACAAAATATGGTTGGTTAAGCCATGTGCTTTAATCTGGATTTCAGGTAGCCAAAGGTTTCTTTCACTGTCATGGCGCAGGCCTACAGTGTAAACCTCTCCGGATTTTTCAACAGATGTCATGCGCGCTTGTAATGCATCCAGCCACTCTTGCATGGCCGCTTTATCACTGAGTTGTTCAGGCTCAACCCGAGGTAGATAAATAAAGTGCTCGGTGATTTCTTTCGGGTATAGGCGTGAAAGGCGCTCAAGGGTCTTGAGTACCGCGCGGTATTCATTAACCAGTTCTTCTAACGCACTACCCGACAAGCCCGGTGCGCTGGAATTAACGTGCAAGCTGGCATCTTCCAGCGCTGCATTGGTTAAATACTCGTCCATGGCTTCATCGTCTTTAATGTACTGCTCTTGCTTGCCGCGTTTCACCTTATACAGTGGCGGTTGGGCGATATAGATGTAGCCACGCTCGATCAGCTCGGGCAGCTGGCGGAAGAAGAACGTCAGCAATAACGTACGAATGTGCGATCCGTCAACGTCAGCATCCGTCATAATAATGATATTGTGATAGCGCAGCTTATCGATATTGTATTCTTCGCGTCCGATGCCGCAGCCTAGAGCGGTAATCAGCGTGCCCACTTCTTGAGATGAAATCATCTTATCGAAGCGTGCTTTTTCTACGTTAAGAATCTTACCCTTAAGCGGTAGGATTGCTTGAGTTTTACGGTTACGTCCCTGCTTGGCAGATCCGCCAGCAGAGTCCCCTTCCACAATGTAGAGTTCAGATAGCGCTGGGTCTTTCTCTTGGCAGTCAGCCAGCTTGCCGGGCAAGCCAGCAATATCCAGAGCACCTTTACGGCGTGTCATTTCACGAGCTTTACGCGCCGCTTCACGAGCACGGGCAGCATCAATCATCTTAGCAACAATGGCTTTTGCTTCAGCAGGGTTTTCTAGCAAGTAATCAGCGAGGTATTTCCCCATCTCTTGCTCAACTGCAGTTTTAACTTCAGAAGACACCAGTTTGTCTTTCGTCTGTGAGCTGAACTTAGGGTCAGGCACTTTAACTGAGATAATTGCTGTTAAGCCTTCGCGGGCATCATCACCGGTGGTATTCACTTTATCTTTCTTGCCAATACCCTCAGCTTCAATATAACTGTTGAGGTGGCGAGTTAACGCAG
Source organism: Gammaproteobacteria bacterium (assembly GCA_012728315.1). Lineage (GTDB taxonomy): Bacteria > Pseudomonadota > Gammaproteobacteria > Pseudomonadales > Pseudomonadaceae > Denitrificimonas. The sequence continues at coordinate 29,376 of JAAYFI010000072.1, read as the reverse complement.
TACGGAAACCCACTAAGTGGGTACCACCATCACGTTGTGGAATATTGTTGGTGTAGCACTGTAGATTTTCGTTAAAGCCATCATTCCACTGCATCGCCACTTCTACGCCAATGCCATCATCTTCGCGGACTGTAGAAAAATGGAAAATGTTATTCACAGTGGTTTTGTTGGTGTTCAGGTATTCAACGAATGCGCGCAATCCACCTTCGTACTTGAACAGCTCTTCTTTGCCGGTGCGTTCATCTTTTAGATAAATACCTACACCTGAGTTTAAAAATGATAGTTCGCGTAAACGCTTGGCTAGAATATCCCAGCTAAACTGAATGTTGGCGAAAGTCTCTGGTGATGGTTTGAAGTGAATGCGTGTTCCAGTTGCTTGGGTCTCGCCGATCGCTGTCATTGGGCCTTGTGGCACGCCGTGGTGATAGGTTTGTTCCCATACCTTACCTTGGCGACGAATGGTCATTACCAATACCCGCGACAAGGCGTTAACGACGGAAATACCTACACCATGCAGTCCGCCGGAAACTTTATAGCTGTTGTCATCAAATTTACCGCCAGCATGCAGTACCGTCATAATCACTTCTGCTGCAGACACCCCTTCTTCTTTATGGATGTCCACAGGAATGCCGCGGCCATTATCCTGTACGGTAATTGATTCGTCAGTATGGATGGTAATAGTAATCTCATCACAATGCCCTGCTAGGGCCTCGTCGATGGAGTTGTCCACGGCTTCAAAAACCATGTGATGTAGCCCGGTGCCGTCATCAGTATCTCCGATATACATGCCGGGGCGTTTGCGTACTGCATCCAGACCTTTAAGGACTTTAATGCTACTGGAATCGTACGTTTGTTCTTCGCTCATGCGGTCACTCCCGATGGTGTAATTTGACCTTGTTCCACGTGGAACAAAGAGACTGGTGTATCCGTTCGCCAGCCTGAACTCATTAAGTGTTTGTCTACGCAGGTGATAAAAACCTGACATTCTAAATTATCTAATAACTGGCATAGCGCGAGGCGGTGTTGCTCATCCAATTCGGAAGGTAAGTCGTCTACAAGGTAGATGCACTCATTGCGTCTAGCTTGCGAGAGTAAATAACCTTGAGCGATCCTTAAAGCGCAAATAACCAGTTTTTGCTGTCCTCTTGAGAGAATATCAACAGCGTTATATTTATCTATACGTACCCTTAAATCTGCACGCTGCGGACCTGCTTGGGTGTATCCCAGCGCTCTGTCGCGCTCAATGCTTTTATTGAGCACTTCTTGTAGCTCGCTGTTTTTGTCCCAGCCGCGAAAATAGCTCAGGGTGAGGCCGGGAAGTTCGAGCAGTTTTGCCAGTGTTTGTTCAAAAACTGGTTTTAGCTGAGCAATGTACGCGCGTCGCAATTGGTCTATTTCATTGCTGGCAATACAGAGTTCATGATCCCATGCAGCTATAACAGACTGATCCATTATACCATGTCGCAAGCATGAGTTTCTTTGTCTTAAGCTGGTTTGTAGGCGTTGCCAGGCCGAAATGAACTTATGTTCCACGTGGAACACGCCCCAGTCTAAAAATTGCCTACGCAGTTTTGGCGAGCCTTCTAGCAAACGAAAACTATCTGGATTAATTAACTGTAGCGGCAGAAGCTGGGCCAGTTGTGCTGCGCTGCGGGCGTTTTGACCATTGATACGAATGCGGAGTTCAGATTGGCGATCACGGTTGATGCCTAGATTGCTTTGGCTGCCGTCGCCATGATTGATTTGAGCGAATACAGTGCAACTGCTTTGCTCATACTGAATCATGGGTTGTAATCGAGTGCTGCGAAAGGAACGCGCCATCGCCAGTAGATGTATGGCTTCTAAAACGCTGGTTTTACCACTGCCGTTGTCGCCATAAAGAATATTAATGCGCGGCGAAACGTGCAATGTCACCGGCTGCAGATTGCGAATGCCGGTGATTTGCAGTTGGCTGATAGCCATATTACTAAGCAGCTATTACAGGCGCATGGGCATAACAACGTAAGAAGCGCTGTCGTTGTCAGCCTCTTGAATGAGGGCGCTGCTATTGGAATCAGATAATACAATGCTGATTTGCTCGGATGTGGTTGCGCTGAGAACATCGAGCAAATAGGTGACGTTAAAGCCAATTTCTAATGCTTCGCCGCTGTAGTCAACAGTTACCTCATCTTCTGCAACCTCTTGCTCTGGGTTATTGGCCTGAATTTTTAGCAGACCTGATTCCAGTTGCCAGCGGATGCCGCGGTACTTTTCGTTAGACAAAATAGAGGCGCGATTTAGTGCTTCACGTAAGTTTTGACGGTCGGCTAATACCGTTTTATCGCCGCCACGTGGTAGTACGCGCTCATAGTCTGGGAATTTACCATCGACGAGTTTGGAAATAAAAGTGAACTCGTCAGTGGTGGCGCGGATATAGTTGCTACCAAAAACCACAGTCACTGCCGCGCTGTCATCGGTCATTAAGCGCGCCAATTCTAAGACGCCTTTGCGTGGCACTATGACTTGATGCTGGATGCTTTCCGTGATGTGTGCTGGCACTGAGCATAAGGCTAAGCGGTGTCCATCTGTTGCCACTGCGCGCAGTTGACCTTGCTGGGCTTCAAGCAGTAAGCCGTTGAGGTAATAGCGTACATCTTGTTGCGCCATAGCGAAGCTGGTGCGCTCAATTAAGCGGCGTACATGGCCTTGCTCTAAGGTAAAGGTGAGCGAGCCTGGACTTTCTTCAGAGGAAGGAAAATCCGTCGCGGGCAGCGTGGTTAAAGTGAAGCGGCTGCGCCCTGCTTTAATGAGTACTTTCTGGTCGTCAACTTTAAAATCAATCAGTGCGTCAGCTGGTAAGTTTTTGCAGATATCCATAAGTTTACGAGCAGGTACAGTGATTTCCCCAGGTTGAGCAGGCTCTTCTAAGGTGATTCGTGCGGCCAGTTCGACTTCGGTGTCTGTACCTGTCATCGATAGATTTTGCTCTTCGATGACAAGCAGTACGTTGGATAGCACAGGCATAGTTTGCTTGCGCTCAACAACACCGGCCACCAGTTGCAGCGGTTTTAACAAAGCTTCGCGTTGGATGGTGAAGTGCATGGTTAGATCCTTGCTTAAATTTGCTGACACTGCTGTTAGGTAGTTAACGTGCGCAGTAGGTTTTTATAATCTTCGCGTATATCCGCATCTGTTTCGCTCAGCTCGGCAATTTTTCGGCAAGCATGCAAAACGGTAGTATGGTCTCGGCCACCAAAAGCATCACCAATTTCAGGTAGGCTGTGGTTGGTGATTTCTTTAGCTAAAGCCATTGCTACTTGGCGTGGGCGGGCCACGGAGCGTGAGCGGCGTTTTGATAAAATATCGGAAATCTTGATTTTATAGTACTCAGCAACAGTGCGCTGAATATTGTCAATACTGACAAGTTTGTCTTGCAGTGCCAACAGGTCTTTGAGTGATTCGCGGATCAGTTCTACGGTAATCGGCTCATTGGTGAAATGCGAGTGGGCAATCACCCGCTTCAACGCGCCTTCCAGTTCACGAACGTTAGAACGGATACGCTGAGCAATAAAGAATGCGCAATCATGCGAGAGCTGTACCCTGCTCTGCTCGGCCTTCTTCATTAAAATGGCGACACGGGTTTCCAATTCAGGTGGCTCAACCGCCACTGTTAATCCCCAGCCAAAGCGTGACTTTAAGCGTTCTTCAAGGCCGTCAATTTCTTTCGGGTAACGGTCGCTGGTTAAAATAACCTGCTGGTTGCCTTCTAGTAGCGCATTAAAGGTGTGAAAAAACTCTTCTTGTGAGCGCTCTTTCTTCGCGAAGAATTGAATATCATCAATTAACAGCGCATCAACCGAACGATAATAGTTTTTAAACTCATTGATCGCGTTGTTTTGTAGGGCACGCACCATGTCGGCAACAAAACGCTCGGAATGCAGATAAATCACTTTAGCGTTAGGGTTTTTCTGTAGCAAATGATTACCAACTGCATGCATCAAGTGAGTTTTACCTAAACCTACACCACCGTATAGAAATAACGGGTTGTAGCCATGTTTAGGGTTGTCTGCGACTTGCCATGCTGCGGCGCGTGCGAGCTGGTTTGATTTACCTTCAACAAAACTATCGAAAGTAAATGAGCGGTTTAATGCGCTGACATGCTTAATCGCACCCTTGGTTGGAGTGTTACGCTCGACACTCACCGTTGCCGCCGGGACAGACACCTGCGCAGCCGGAGCTGGAGTGCTTTCGGTGATAACCGTGACTGCTGGCACCGGCTCTGCAGTATTACTGGGGGTGCTGGCGAGCGGGCGAGCGTTGCTTGGGCTGCTGGTACGTGTTTTACCTTTGCTGCCAATTTGTAAAGCAATAGATGGCACGTTACCGTCGTTACGTTCAGCCATCAGCTCGAGTAAACGGTTGAGATATTTATCGTTGACCCAATCTAATACAAAGCGATTGGGCGCAAAAATATGCAACTCATCACCAACCGCTTCAACTTGTAATGGACGGATCCAGGTGTTGAAATGCTGAGCAGGCAGTTCATCGCGTAAAAAGTCGACAGACTGTAGCCAAAGTTCGACAGACACAGAGATCCCTCAAGTAAAACATAAAGATTACGACCTGCTATTGTAGCTGTCGCAGGAAAAGTTATCCACAGGGGCAAATAAAATACCTAGCGCTTGAGCGGTGATAAATACTTCTGCTACAACTTTGCAAGCGTAGACTAAAAATTATAACCACGGTGAAGCATATGATAACACTGGGAGAGCTGTGTGCTTGGTTACTGGTCGCCTTAAGCATCGCTTGGATTTGGCGTGGGCATGGTGTGCGTGAGCAGGCGTTATCCTTGGTTCGCGACCACTGTGAGCAACAGCAGGTGCAATTGCTCGATGGCAATGTGGCTTTAAAAGGTTGGCGCATTATCCGCGATGGTAAAGGCCAGAAACGTTTGGCGCGTGTCTATGGATTTGAGTTCACGGTCACCAGTCGAGAGCGTTTAGCGGGTAGTGTGGCGATGTTTGGCCGCCATTTAGCTAAAATAGAGTTGCAAGCTCACCCTGTTATGAGCGAAACAGCTGCAGGCCAAGGCGAGGTTGTTGCTGATATACAGCCTCGGCGCCACAGCCAACATAATGTTGTTGAATTAAGCGACTGGCAAAGCCGTCATAAGCGCCGCGATTAACACTAACCCCTTTAAGTGCAGACTATTATTCTGCAGTGAGCTTAAAGTTAATACGCTCCAGCCAGCCAGCCTCTTTTTCAAAGTCCGCGACAGTTAGAGGGTTGTTATCGAGCCAGTGCTCAGGAAAACGAATATGCAAGCTGTTCGGTTGAGCGACCAGCTGCAGTTCAGGAACTGCTTGCGAGCCGCGAATATGGTGCAAAAGAATTGAAAAGCGCAAGAGTATGCAGAGACGCAGCAGTTGCTGCCCTTCGTTTTCGGGGAGCTCGTTAAAGCGGTCTTTAGGAATATTGCGGCGGTGACCACGCACCAGTAAGGCGAGCATCTGTTGATCTTGCCGTGAGAAACCGGCCAAATCAGAGTGCTCAACCAAATAGGCACCATGTTTGTGATAATGGTAGTGGGCGATATCCAGGCCGACCTCGTGGACGCGCGCAGCCCAGCTCAGCATATCGCTGTGCCACTCTTCTGTAAGCTGCCAAGCATCGGCAACTTGTTCTAGAGCTTGCAGTGCTTTGCATTCGACTTTTTGAGCATGCTCGATATCAACATGACTGCGCTCCATAAGAGCTTGGATGGAGCGCTCACGCACATCTTCATGCTGATGGCGGCCGAGTAGATCATAAAGCACGCCTTCACGTAAGGCGCCATCACAAGGTGTCATCTGGCCTAGGTTGAGCGCATCAAAGATGGCTTCCATAATTGCCAAACCCGCTGGCAAAATAGCGTTACGTTCAGGTTTAACACCTGCCATATCAATCTGGTTGATATCACCTACTTTTAGAACTTCACGTTTGAGCCAAGTCAGGCCTTCACTACTGATTTCGCCATTGGTGATGCCTGCCGCAGCAAGGGCTTGGCCAATTGAGCGAATGGTACCCGATGCGCCGACTGTATCTTGCCAGCCCATACGTCGCAGGCTTTGTTCGAGCTCCATAAGCTCTAGACGAGCTGCAGTATAGGCTTGAGCATAGCGCGCAGGGGTGATTTTGCCGTCTTTAAAGAAACGTTGGGTAAAACTCACACAGCCCATCTGCAAGCTGCCGCGCAGCTGTGATTCAAACTGTTGACCAATGATAAACTCAGTGCTGCCGCCGCCAATGTCGACCACCAAGCGCTTGCCCGGTGCATCTGCCAAGGTATGCGATACACCCAAGTAAATGAGGCGTGCCTCTTCGCGGCCGGAAATAACATCAACATCGTGACCTAAAATTTCCTCCGCCCGTTGGATAAAGTCTTGGCGGTTATGCGCCACACGTAACGAGCTGGTACCGACAATACGCACTGCGCCTTGGGGCAAACCATGGATTAATTGTGCAAAACGGCGCAGGCAATCAAGGCCGCGCTCCATTGCATCATCTTGCAGCTCAAGTTGCGCATTGATGCCAGCCGCTAATTGAACCTTTTCGCCGATGCGCTCAAGAATACGAATTTCTCGTTGATCTGTTTTTGCCAAGACCATATGGAAGCTATTGGAGCCAAGGTCAATTGCGGCAATCAGCGGGAAATGTTTGGGAGCAGAGTTGGGCATACCGCTATTCCAAGAAATTAATATAGCTATCCTGCCATGCCGCGGCTGATTCGCCAATTTAAATCACTGATAACGCAGGCAAAGAATGCGTAGAGCAAAGAAAATAAAAGTAAAATAACCGCAGTGCTCTACTCGGTTACTTTCGTTAATGCTTAAGTCAGGCTATCATTAACACCTGTTACTTTTATTTGTACCCGCCTTTACGGAGAGGTTTCATGAGCGATCACATTACCAATATTAGCGATTCGAGCTTTGAACAAGATGTATTGCAAGCGGACGGCCCTGTGCTGGTTGATTACTGGGCTGAGTGGTGTGGTCCTTGTAAAATGATTGCTCCAGTCCTGGAAGAGGTTGCTGCTGAATTTGCCGGAAAAGTCAAAATCTGTAAGTTGAACATTGACGATAACCAAGCGACACCACCGAAATACGGTGTGCGTGGCATTCCAACTTTAATGTTGTTTAAAAACGGTAACGTTGAAGCCACTAAAGTGGGTGCGTTATCCAAAAGTCAATTGGTTGCTTTCTTAGAGAGCCATATCTAATTGCAGCGTCAATCGCTCATCTAAGTTGATGTCTAGTATGCATTTCTACATATGCGTACTAGACGCACGCCCTTGCAAGTGGTAGATTCCACACATGTAGCGTTTACCACGTTACGAGTCTGCATGCCGTCGCCGAAATCTTTACGGCTCTGAACAAACAATCTTCTGTTCTCCTCGCGGTGCGCTTCCCAAGCATTAATGCTTGCTCATTCCCTCTTAATTATATCATCGTCATTCCCTATGAATCTGACCGAACTCAAACAAAAACCCGTTGCTGAATTGCTAGAAATGGCTGAACAAATGGGCCTAGACAATATGGCTCGTTCACGTAAGCAAGATATTATTTTCTCATTGCTGAAGCGTCATGCCCGTAGCGGTGAAGAAATTTCTGGCGATGGCGTACTAGAAATATTGCAAGATGGTTTTGGCTTTCTGCGCTCTGCAGACTCGTCATACCTCGCTGGCCCAGATGATATTTATGTATCACCCAGCCAAATTCGCCGTTTTAACCTAAGAACGGGCGATACCATTATTGGTAAAATTCGTCCGCCAAAAGAAGGCGAGCGTTATTTTGCTTTGCTGAAAGTGGACTCGATCAACTTTGATCGTCCTGAAAACGCCCGTAATAAAATTCTTTTTGAAAACTTAACACCGCTATTTCCTAACAAACGTTTGTTAATGGAAATCGGTAACGGCTCGACTGAAGATTTGACCGGCCGTGTGATTGATTTGGCTGCACCCATTGGTAAAGGCCAACGTGGTTTGATTGTGGCACCGCCCAAAGCCGGTAAAACCATCATGCTACAAAACATCGCCTCGAACATTACCCGTAACAATCCAGAGTGCCATCTCATTGTTTTACTGATTGATGAGCGTCCTGAAGAAGTAACGGAAATGCAGCGCACCGTGCGCGGTGAAGTGGTTGCCTCAACCTTTGACGAGCCACCGACACGTCACGTGCAAGTGGCGGAAATGGTCATCGAAAAAGCCAAGCGCTTGGTTGAGCACAAAAAAGACGTGGTGATTTTGCTCGACTCCATCACGCGTTTAGCCCGTGCTTACAACACTGTGATTCCAAGCTCCGGCAAGGTACTCACCGGTGGTGTGGATGCGCATGCGTTAGAGAAACCAAAACGTTTCTTTGGTGCGGCACGTAACATCGAAGAAGGTGGATCATTGACCATTATCGCGACGGCTCTGGTTGAGACCGGCTCGAAAATGGATGAAGTGATTTACGAAGAGTTTAAAGGTACCGGTAATATGGAGCTGCAACTTGAGCGCCGTATTGCTGAAAAACGCGTGTTCCCAGCGATCAATATCAACCGCTCGGGCACTCGTCGTGAAGAGTTGTTAACCAGCGAAGATGAGCTGCAGCGTATGTGGATTTTACGCAAGCTGTTGCATCCTATGGATGAAACCGCAGCCATTGAGTTTTTGCTTGATAAGCTTAAAGACACAAAAACTAACGAAGAGTTTTTCATGTCGATGAAGCGCAGCAAATAACCCTCGTTTTAGTATCTAAAGCCCGCACAGGTACACTTGTTGTATCCGCACCTGTGCGGGCTTGATCTGCTACGGATACCCTCATGCAATATTCTGATCTTAGAGATTTCATCCGCGGCCTTGAACAGCGTGGTGAGCTCAAGCGCATTCAAATCCCCGTCTCCCCTGTTTTAGAAATGACAGAAATCTGCGACCGCACCTTGCGTAAAGCCGGTCCTGCGCTGTTATTTGAAAATCCTACGGGTTTTACCATGCCGGTGCTGGGCAACCTGTTTGGTACGCCCGAGCGTGTCGCTTTAGGCATGGGCGCGGAGAGCACAAATGAGCTGCGTGAGATTGGTAAATTGCTGGCTGCTTTGAAAGAGCCTGAGCCACCGAAAGGCTTTAAGGATGCTTGGAATAAGCTGCCAATGTTTAAAAAAGTCTTGGCGATGGCACCTAAAGTGCGTAAAGACGCAGCCTGCCAAGAAGTGATTATTGAAGGTGAGGATGTCGATTTGACCGCCTTGCCGATTCAAACCTGTTGGCCAGGCGATGCCGCGCCCTTAATCACTTGGGGCTTAACCATCACCAAAGGCCCCAATAAAGAGCGGCAGAATCTCGGTATTTATCGCCAGCAAGTGCTGGGCCGCAATAAAGTGATTATGCGTTGGCTCAGTCATCGTGGCGGTGCTTTAGATTTTCGCGAGTGGTGCGAAAAATACCCAGGTCGCCCCTACCCTGTGGCAGTTGCTTTAGGTGCTGATCCAGCAACAATTCTCGGTGCTGTCACTCCGGTACCTGATACTTTGTCGGAGTATGCCTTTGCTGGTTTGTTGCGTGGTTCGCGTACTGAGTTGGTCAAGGCCATTGGCAGCGATTTGCAGGTGCCTGCCAGCGCAGAAATTGTTTTAGAAGGTCATATTTACCCAGGTGAAATGGCGGATGAAGGCCCCTATGGCGACCATACCGGCTATTACAATGAGATTGATAGTTTCCCTGTGTTTACTGTGGAGCGCATTACCCGTCGTAAAGATGCGATTTATCACAGCACCTATACCGGACGTCCACCGGATGAGCCGGCTATTTTGGGTGTGGCACTTAATGAAGTGTTTGTGCCTATTTTGCAAAAACAATTTCCAGAAATTGTCGATTTTTATCTACCACCGGAAGGCTGTTCTTACCGTATGGCGGTGGTGACGATTAAGAAACAATATCCAGGCCACGCCAAACGGGTAATGCTGGGCGTATGGAGTTTCTTGCGCCAGTTTATGTATACCAAATTCGTTATCGTCACCGATGATGATATCAATGCACGTGATTGGAATGATGTGATTTGGGCAATTACCACGCGCATGGATCCAAGTCGCGACACGGTATTAATCGATAATACGCCCATCGACTATTTAGACTTTGCCTCCCCTGTTTCTGGTTTAGGCAGCAAAATGGGTTTGGATGCGACACATAAATGGCCCGGTGAAACCACTCGAGAATGGGGGCGTGTAATTGAGCAAGACCCTGCGGTAAAAGAGCGCATTGATGCGCTGTGGTCTGAGCTTGGCATTGATTGATGCGCGAGAGTGATGATTGTGTCGTGCACATATAGGAAATAGGATACGCATGAAAGTCATGTTACAGCCGTCTGGCCATGTGATTGAGCTGTTGCCGGGCGAAAAGATTATTGATGCGGCGCGTCGCTTAGGTTTTGATGCACCGCAAAGCTGTCGCAATGGTAATTGCCATATTTGCGCAGCGAATTTAATCAGCGGTAAAGTTCGTCAAGGTAGCGATATTTTTGAGTCCGGTGAGTTGTTTACTTGTCTGGCAGAACCCTTAAGTGATTGTGAGTTGCATTGGGATGGCGTACTTGCCGAAAATGAGCTGCCTTTATGCAAAGTCGCTTGTCAGTTGGTCAGTGTGACGCCTTTAGGTGCTGATGTTTTTTCGGTGCATTTGCGTCTGCCCGCAGGGAAAGTGGTGCGCTATCATGCCGGTCAATATCTATTGATTGAGCGTGAAAATGGTGAGTCCAGTGCTTTCTCTATAGCGTCTGCGCCACAACAAGGCCGCGAGTTGGAATTGCATATTCTGGCGCGTGATAACCCCGCCGTTGAGTTGCTTAAGCAACTGCAAAAAGAACGTATTGCGCGTATTCAAATGCCTTTTGGTGATGTGCATTTGGCTGCAGCTGATCAGCGCCCGTTACTCCTGATTGCTGCAGGCACAGGTATGGCGCAGATGCACAGTTTAATTGAGCATTGCCGTGCGACGGGATTCAGCCAGCCGATTCATGTCTATTGGGGCGCGCGATTGGCAGAGGATTTCTACACGCTGAAGAATTTACCCGTTTGGCAGCAGATGCCTAATCTGCATTTTCATCAGATTGTCAGTGAAGGTGCTGGCTGGAGTGGTCGGATGGGGATGTTGTATGAGGCGGTGTGTTTGGATATTGAAAACCTAAGCGATTACCGCGTGATTGTCAGTGGTTCGCCAGCGATGGTGTACGGCACTTTTGATGCTCTAGTAGCCGCGGGTATGCAGCCCGAGCAAATGCAGGCCGATGTGTTTGCTTACGCGCCACGGCCAGAATAGAACTAAACTCTGATTGTTAGATGTACTCTAGTCCTTGTCCGAGTAAATGTTGGCTCTTTGCTATTTTGCTGCACTAAAAATGATCAATCTGGGCATATCGTACTTCGGGGTAGGTGTTTATCCGTCGATGAGCCCATCCTGGGCTCAACTCCGGCGCTCACCATCCTTGGTTCGCTTGCCACACCCACCCCGAAGTACTCGTTGACCATTGGTGGTGTTTGCACTATTGCAGTAGCAGTCAGCTTTGCAGATTTACACTTGCTGCAGACTAATAGAACTAAATAGGTCTGCACAGAGCAATGGTTTTAAAAGCGTCATACGCCACATTCGCAGGCAACACCGATCGTTAATGAGTACCTTGTTCGTGTCGCGACAAGCGTAGCCAGGGATGGCAAAGCGCCCGAATCGGGTCAGGATGACCCGTTGAGGGAAAAGCGATACGAACAAGGTACGGTGTGCACAAACCGCTCAATATACTCGGCTTTATTAGGAGCGATAATTGAGGCATACCGTACTTCGGGGCATGCACCAAACGTTCTAGATACTTGGCTTTACTAAAATCAGTAATGGCGGCATCGCGCACTTGTATTGGTTTAACAAAGACCTTCTACTGGCAAGCCTGCTGCTCTTTTGCCAGTAATGCGCGTTTACGTTCCACGCCCCATCGATAACCAGAAATCCCGCCATCGGCACGTAAAATACGGTGGCATGGAATTACTAAAGCCAGCGGATTAGCCGCGCAAGCATTGGCCACAGCGCGCACTGCTTTAGGCTTGTGCAAGCGCTCGGCGACATCGCTATAACTGAGTGTTTGTCCCACTGGAATCGTCTGTAATACCGCCCAAACACTTTTCTGAAAATCACTGCCCTGGATATCCAAAGGAAAATCTAAAGGTGTCAGAGGCTTGTCTAAAAACTCAGTCACTGTCTTTAAGGGTGCCGCGAGTGCTTGATCGTTTTTCACCAGTTTTGCCTTGGGTAAGCGTTGCTGTAAATCCTCGAGCAATTCCGCTTGGCTGTCGCCGAGCAAAATAGTACAAACCCCCTTCTCGCTGCGAGCTAATAAAACCGCAGCAAAGGCTGTTTCAGTGCTAGAGAACTCAATGGTCTTGACCGTTGATGTCGACATACAGACTCCTTGTGCAGGTGCGGTTAAACAGGATGGGATGTAGCATAGGCCTTAAACAATAGCTTAAAACCTGCCAAAGTGCGCTCAATAATCCGCTGCTCAGGTATCTCAGCAGGCCGCTGTAAAACCTTATGCAAAAGCAGAGAGGTTAAATCGTGAATAGAGGATGGCCAAGATTGCTGTCCTGATTACAGCACCGGCGAAGCGGTCTACGCCTATATCTGTTCGCGTAGCAGCACACTGACTGCCGACACCATTATTGAATTCTGCCGTAAGCAACTGACGGGCTACAAAGTGCCTAAGCACATTGAGTTTCGTGAGCAGTTGCCGAAGTCGCCGGTCGGGAAAATCTTACGTGCGCAATTGCGCGACCCACAACCTGTCAGCCAACAACAATAAACACGAGGTGATGTGATGACATCTGTAATTCGACCTGAAGCCGTGTGCCAAGCCTTGGCCCATTGGCATTCGATGGTAGCGCAAGGTGATTTGTCGACGCTACCGAGCATCTTGCATGCGCAGGCGGTGTTTCGCTCGCCCGTTGCGCATACGCCCTACCCTGGTGCTCCGGTGGTGGCTTTGATTTTAAACACGGTCGCCAAGGTGTTTACTGATTTCGAGTATTTGCGTGAATTGTCCACTGAGGATGGCTTAAGCGTGGTGCTGGAATTCAGCGCTCAAGTGAATGGCAAGCAGCTCAAAGGTATCGATATGATTCGCTTTGATGAGAGCGGCAAGATTGTTGAGTTTGAGGTGATGATTCGTCCACTCAATGCTTTGCAGGCTTTAGCGGGTGAAATGGCCTCGCGTTTAGCACAGTACTTGCCGAGTCAATAGGCGTCTCCGCCTTAGTGCTGCCAAGTCACGACCGATTGCGTTAAAATAACACGGACGCTTGAACCGTTGGGCTCAGGCGGCTTGTTATTATGTCGATTAGGGTTGAGAGCTATTATGCGTGAGAAACCAACACCACCAGAAGACTATGAATGCTGTGAAAGTGGCTGTTCGCCTTGTGTGTGGGACACGTACTACGAGGATGTACAAGAGTGGCAAGCTGAGCAAAACGCAGAGAAACAGGCTGCAGAGCAAGCCGCTGTGGATGTAAAAAACGCAGAGTAGCATCACTCCTAAGCTTAAGGAGGCTGTTATGGCAACCGGTTGGGCGCATGATGGCGCCGTACAAGAGCAAATTGATAGCACCGTTGATGATGCGATACAACGTGCACGTCAACAGCTACCGCAAGGGCTCAGTGCTGAAAAATGCCAGCATTGTGATGCACCTATTCCAGAAGGCCGCCGTCAGGCCGTTCCCGGTGTGCAGCTGTGCATCGCCTGCCAAGTTTTAGAAGATCAACACACCCGTTATAGCGGCTACAACCGCCGCGGCAGTAAAGATAGCCAGTTACGCTAAGGTATGCGCTTGGTACTGTTTTTTTAGTCGATCCCGGTGAGTGTTTATTGTTTCTCGCTGCAGTTCGGGGCAATACACCTACCCATACAAATACTTGATTCAGGCTATGGGTTTTTGCTGAGAAAAAGGGCTACACTTCGACACCTTTTTTAGCTGCTCATCGGGGACTCAAATGACATCCGTTTTACTGGTTTTAGCGTTCTTGGGCTTTGTATCAATTGTTGCTGAAGATTTTACTAAAATTGATAAAGCCAAAACGACACTGTTTTTTGGCACCTTAGTTTGGGTGCTATATTTTATTGCCCCTCCCGATGGCCTTGATACGCCACAGCTGATGCATGCGCTGAATGAAAACCTCTTAGAAATTGCCACCTTGTGGTTGTTTTTAATGGCAGCGATGACTTTTGTGGCTTACGTTTCTCATAAAGGCGTGATTGATGGCATTGTTAATCGAGTGATGCCCACGCATATGAGTGAGCGGCGTTTAATGCTGGTAACAGGCCTGTTTGCATTCTTCTTTTCATCGATGGCGGATAATATCACTGCAACTTTAGTGTGCATTACCGTACTGGTGAGTCTGAATTTAGATACTGACAAGTTGCTGCGTTATATCATCTTGGTGGTATTTGCGGTGAACTCCGGTGGTGCTGCACTGATCACCGGTGATGTAACCACTTTAATGATCTTCTTAGCCGGCAAAGTGAAAATTGCTGATCTAGTGTTATTAAGCCTGCCAGCTCTAGGCGCCGTGTTGTTTTTAGCCTTTATTCTCTCGCGCTCGCTCACTGGCGAAGTGGTTTTGGTCAAGCGTGAGATTCAAATAGCCACCGGCGATCGCATTATCGCAGGTCTGTTTTTAGCAACTATTATTGGCACTATTGGCGCTAACGTAGCCTTTGGTATTCCACCGGTATTGTCATTTCTGTTTGGCTTATCGGTCATGTTTATGGCCGTGCATTTCTTAAATAAAGATGAGCCTGTACTGGAATATATTCGCAAAATTGAATTTGATACCCTGTTGTTTTTCTTAGGGGTGTTGCTGTTGGTCGGTATGTTAAAAGAGCTGCATGTCTTAGAGCACTTCCCTACTTTGTATGAAAAACTGCCTATTATTGCCGCCAACTATTCAGTGGGTTTATTCTCGGCCTTGATTGATAACGTGCCCTTGACAGCGGCTTTACTGAAGTCAGGTATTGAGATGACTGAGGGCCAGTGGCTGACTTTGACCTACTCGGTCGGCGTAGGTGGTTCATTGCTGGCGATTGGTTCGGCGGCTGGAGTGGTGGCCATGAGCAAAATTCCAGCACTCAGTTTTATTGCTTATTTACGCTATTTTGGCTATTTGATTTTAGCCTACAGTATGGGTTTTCTTGGCGTGGTGGCTGTTAGCTACTTGTTATAAACACGCAGCAAAAACTAAAGCCAGCCGAATTGTGCTGGCTTTTTTTTGCCTGTTAAAGGCCTCATTTGTGCAGCGTTGTTAAGCCTTTATTTAAATGCTGGGATTGTGCTGAGTGAATTAATAGACTCATCATTTTGACATCCTCACCGCCCTAAAGAGCCGGTGATTTCTACTGCTAGACGGCCATGCCCGACCGCGAGAATGTTCTGCGCTGTATTAACATCGCGGTCGCAATGCGTGGCACCACACGCACTGCCCGTCCATGCTCTTATTCCAAGCCCTGCGATACCTTTTGGCCTCGATTCGGGCAAAGCGCCACCAATCGCACAGGTTTGGGTGGTGTATGCTTCGTTGACTTCCTTAATCCATCCCCGCGCTAAAAGTACGGGGTCTTTCGGGAAAAACTGATAAAAAGTGAGCCGAGATGGGTTTTCTAATAATAAGATGAGGCGGTTTTGATGAGTCATGCCAAGCACAATGCACAAGTACAGATATTGCACGCGGCGGATGGTTATCCAATCACCGCCTATTTATATGCGACAGCGCGCAGTCCAGTAAAGGGGCAGTTGCTGGTGGCGGGTGCAACCGGCGTTGGTCAACAATTTTATCGGCGTTTTGCTGAATATGCCTGTGCGCAAGGCTTTAATGTATTGACCTTAGATTATCGCGGTATTGGCCAGTCAGCGCCTAAACAGCTCAAAGGTTTTAAAATGGCCTTTGCGGACTGGGGACAACTGGATCTGGCGGCAGCCGTGGATTTTATGCAGCGTGATGATTTGCCCTTGTTTTTAGTAGGCCATTCTTACGGTGGACATGCATTGGGTTTGTTGCCCAATCATGCCAAGGTCAGTCGTTGTTATACCTTAGGCACGGGAGCGGGATGGCATGGCTGGATGCCTTTGCAAGAACGCTTAAAAGTGCAGTTGATGTGGAATGTGCTCTTTCCTGTGTTGGTGGCTTGGAAAGGCTATTTGCCATGGAAAGTGCTGGGTTTGGGCGAAGATATACCGCGTGATGCGTATCGACAATGGAAACGCTGGTGTGGCATGCCGCACTATTTTTTTGACGATCCCTTAATCCGCGACGCTAAAAAGCAACAATTTGCTCAAGTGCGCACGCCGATAACAGCAGCTGTGGCGCTGGATGATCTATGGGCGTTACCCGTGTCACGTGATGCATTTATGCAGTATTACAGTGGTGCAGAGGTTATGTGTCAGGATATTGATCCGCGCGCCTATCATTTGGAGTTGGGTGAGATGGGGCATATGGGCTATTTTCGCCCAAAAGCGCAGCCGTTATGGGATCAAGTACTGGCTTGGTTTACTGCACCGCTGGCGTCTAGCGAAGCCGACTAAAGCGTTAAAGCTTGTTATCAACCCCATAGGTTTAAGATTAAAACAGCACTGCGCAGTACTTAAAATAACGCATGCTGGCTGCTTTTTTACATTTCAATTGAGTAAAAAGGTTCACTCTTGAGGCAGAGCCACTTAAGCTGTGCACCGTTTTGCTATGCAGACGGCAGTGCTGCTTTATGGTTTTGGCCTTGCTAAGCGGGCTAGCTGATATGCACAGCAGTTGAATGTATCGGTGTGGAGTTGTTATGAGCGATAGTTTTGTTGTGGTTTTAAACAGTTATTACACCTTAATAGCCGCCACAGTGGTGCTGTTGGTTGGGCGTATTTTGGTTAAACGGGTAGGTGTTTTAAATAAATTTAATATTCCTGAGCCTGTGGTTGGTGGTTTGATTGCTGCGCTGTTGGTGTTAGCCGTGCATCAGTTTAATGGCTTTTCGATAAAAATTGAAAAAGGCCTGCAAGATGGATTTATGCTGATGTTTTTTGCGTCCATTGGTTTAAGTGCTGATTTTAGTCGACTGAGAGCAGGTGGCTTGCCGCTGGTTTTATTTACCGCAGTGGTTGCAGGTTTTATTGTTGTGCAGAACGTTGTGGGTGTGGGTTTAGCTACGCTGCTAGATTTAAAACCTTTAACGGGCTTGATTACTGGGTCGGTAACCTTAGTCGGTGGCCACGGCACGGCAGCAGGCTGGGGGCAGATTTTTGAAAATGATTTTGGCATCCAAGGAGCAGTAGCCCTGGGTATGGCCTGTGCGACTTTTGGTTTGGTCTGTGGCGGTTTAATTGGTGGCCCTGTGGCGCATCGTTTAATGAAAAAAGTGCAGGTGCCTAGCGAAGGGGCGAACACAGGTCCTCGCGTGACTTTTGAACAACCCCAGCATATGCGTTTGATTACTGCGGACAGTGCGATTGAAACTTTGGCTTTGTTTGCTGTGTGCTTAGCCAGCGCTTATTATTTGTCGGGCTTTATGGCTGAGCATTTTAGCGAATCGAACTTTGTTATTCCGACCTTTGTTTGGGCGTTGGCTTCGGGCGTGGTGGTGCGGAATGTGTTGTGCAGTATGTTTAAAGTGAATGTTTTTGACCGCTGTGTGGATGTGTTCGGTAATGTGTCTTTGTCATTGTTTTTAGCGATGGCGCTATTGAGTTTAGAGCTGTGGGTGATTAAAGACTTGGCTGTGCCTTTGGTGATTATCTTGGGGGTACAAGCCTTATTGTTGGTGTTGTTTGCTATGTTTGTGGTATTTCGGGTGATGGGCAAGGACTACGATGCGGTTGTGTTGGCGGGTGGTTTTTGTGGTTTTGGGATGGGTGCCACGCCGACTGCTGTAGCGAATATGCAGGCTGTTACTGACCGTTTTGGCCCTTCGCATAAAGCGTTTTTAATTGTGCCGATGGTGGGTGCGTTTTTTGTCGATATTTTAAATGCGGCGATTTTATCCACTATTACTTCGTTGCCGTTTTGGAATTAATGATCTGCTTGCTTTTAGAGTGTTTGCATTCAATCAGTCCGTCTGTCATAAAATAATCTTGAATGATTTGTGCACGCCGTACCTTGTTCGTATCGCTGTTCCCTCAACGGGTCATCCTGACCCGATTCGGGGCTACGTCATCCATGACTTCGCTGGTCGCGATACGAACAAGGTACTCATTGACTATCGGTGTTGCCTGCAAATTTGGCGCATGACGCTTTTAAAGCCATGATTCTGCGCTGATCTATTTAGTTCTATTAGCCTGCAGCAAAGGTTAGGCAAGTTACTTGGGAAAATTGCTGTTGCTCTAATGACCGGAACTGCAATAGTGCAAACACCACCAATGGTCAACGAGTACTTCGGGGTAGGTGTGACAAGCGAGCCAGGGATGGCGAGCGCCGGAGTTGAGCCCGGGATGGGCTCATCGACGGATAAACACCTGCCCCGAAGTACGGAATGCCCCAAACTTACGCTCCCAATAAAGCTAAGTATATCGAGCGATTTGTGCATGCCGTACCTTGTTCATATCGCTTTTCCCTCAACGGGTCATCCTGACCCGATTCGGGCGCTCGCCATCCCTGGCTCGCTGGTCGCGACACGAACAAGGTACTCATTAACTATCGGTGTTGTTTGCAAGTTTGTAGCACGGCATGCAGCATCGTTTCGATATTTTCTTTGAACGATGGAACAGCAACGGAACAGAAATATTAGTCATCAAACTCCTCGCCATTAAGCTAAGATACAAAAGCGCTCTGAGCACATATTTTCAACAGTACTATTACTCTTGTTTTTAAAAGCACAGATACTAAATAGCTAGCGCTTATTTAAAATCGTAATAAACTTAAAGCTCAAGAGCCATCGATACGGTGGTGCAGTGGCTGACTAACAATTGAAACGAGGTGGGATTTGGCTAGATTACGCACATGTTTAGCGCTGACAGGCGCGTTGCTACTGACCGGCTGTCAAGCAGTTAACACTACAGGCTCCAGTGCCGTCGGTGTCGATCGTAAGCAATATATGTTCAGTATGCTGAGCACCGATGAGATTAATCAAAGCTATGCGCAAACCTATCAAGATACGGTTAAGCAAGCACAGTCTAAAGGTAAGCTCGATACCCGCAGTAATAATGCTCAGCGCTTGCAGACCATTGGGCAGCGCTTAATTAGCCAAGTGGGCTATTTTCGTCCCGATGCTCGCCAGTGGGATTGGCAGGTGAGCTTAATCGAGAGTCCCGATCTAAATGCCAACTGCGGTCCTGGCGGTAAAATTATTTTCTACAGCGGTATTATTACCAAACTGCAACTCACCGATGATGAGATTGCCGCAATTATGGGGCATGAAATCGCCCATGCGCTGCGTGAGCACAGCCGTGAGGCCATGTCTAAGGCCTACGGTATTGAAATTGCTAAACTCGGCTTAGGCGCGGTGCTAGGCCTTGGGGAAGATACAATGGCCATTGCTGATACTGCAGTGCAGTACGGTATGACCTTACCCAATAGCCGCAGCGCAGAAACCGAGGCGGACTTACTGGGTATTGAGCTGGCCGCTCGGGCGGGCTATAACCCCAATGGCGCGATCAGCCTATGGCGCAAAATGGAGCAGGCCAGCCAAGGCGCACCTGCTGAGTTTATGAGTACGCACCCATCCTCAAGTACGCGCATTACTAATCTGCAGAGCAATATTCCTAAAGTGATGCCCTTGTACGAGCAGGCGCGTCGCCGTTAAGTTTTTGTCTTGCGGAATTGAAACTGCCAGCGTATTCATCATAAGGCTGGCAGTTTTTATTGCAGGGCTGCGTGTTTTACTTAGTGGCTTTAAAAATCACAAACTTGGCATTGGCTGCGATCTGTTTAACATCGCTAAACATACGTCTTAGGGTGATGTGATAGCCAAGGTGACGATTGCCAACAATCCATAGCTCACCGCCTTTTTTCAGGGCGCGCTGACTTTGTTGAAACATCCGCCGGGCTAAAAAGTCACCGACCACTTGTTGCTGGTGAAACGGAGGATTGCACAGGACCAGGTCCAGCGAGTTGGGCTGTTCGGCGGCAAGGCCATCACCGGCGTAAATGCACACTGGGCGTTCGCCTAAGGCATTTTTCCAGTTTTCTTGGGCCGATTGAATGGCCATATACGACTCGTCCACCATACGCAGCTGCGCGTGAGGGTTGTTAAGCGCGCAGACAATGCCGATCACTCCATTGCCGCAGCCGAGGTCCGCCACTTGCGCTGTCCCTAAGTCTTGCGGAAGGTGCGGCAGAAAGAAGCGCGTGCCAATATCTAAGGCTTCACGGCAAAACACACCTGCGTGATTGCGCAAGCTCAGCTGTGGTTTTTCCAGCTGATAGACGCTTGGATAGGGTGAATGCGGCCGTGGTTTGTCTTCAGGGCTGACAAAGAGTAGACGTGCTTTTTTCTCAGCCAGACTGGCTTGCACAGGGCCAATATAACGCTGCAAAAGGTCACCAGCCGAGCGTGGTAGATGCTTGATCATTCCAGCCGCCACGATCAACGTCTTGCTATTGATGTGGCTGTGTAGGCGAATCAGTTGCTCTTCTAATAGAGCCAATATTTTGGGTATACGAATCACTACACAGTCATAGGGGCCGTTAAAAGGCTGATCGGATTGGAGGATCTCGATCCCGTCTTGGCTGAGTTGATTATGATCAAGATTATTGCGCAAGGCTTGATGGGCTAAAAATGAATCACCACTGCTGTGCACATGCATATGTGTAGCTAAACTGGCTGCGAGTGCCCCGAAGCTGTCGTTGAGTATGAGTAGGCGCGCGTGGCGAGGTAACTCGCAGCTGTCGAGGTGTTTGAGCAAGTATTCATCGGCAGCATCAAAGGCTTGTAATGGGCTGTTGTGCTGTTCTGGATAGCGTAATAAATCCAGTTGGGCAAAAGGCGTGTTCAATATAGGCATAGAGTTCGCAGGTGTTTATTTGGCCAAAAGTGGCGTATGAATAGGGTGTCTGTTGATTAATGAGGTGCAGTATGAACGCAGTGCAAGAAAAGTTCACCCGGCAAAGGATTACGCACTTGCATACCTGGACGCCTAGCTTGTTTAGTTTTCGTTGTACCCGGGATGCGGGATTTCGTTTTACTGCGGGGCAATTTGCGCGTCTTGGTGTGCGTAAAGCCAGTGGCGCTATTGTTTGGCGCGGCTATTCGATGGTGTCCAGTCCTTTTGATGAGTTTCTGGAGTTTTTCTCGATTGTTGTCCCTGGGGGTGAGTTTACCAGTGAGCTGAGTCAGCTTAAGGTCGGTGATGAGATTTTAATTGAGAAGCTCGCGCATGGTTTTTTGACTTTAGATCGTTTTGTTGATGGTCGATATTTGTGGTTGCTGTCGACGGGGACGGGGGTGGCGCCTTTTTTGTCGATGTTGCAGGATTTTGAGGTGTGGCAGCGATTTGAGCGTATTATTTTAGTGTATAGCGTGCGCTCTGTAGATGAGCTGGCCTATCGGGATTTATTGGATGAGATTGTCACCCGTGATTATGTGGCGCCATATGCTGATAAGTTTACTTTTGTACCGGTGGTGACGCGTGAGGCGGTGGCTGGATGTCTGGGTGCGCGGATTACGGATTTATTGAGTACGGGTGAGCTGGAGCAGCATGTAGGTGTGCCGGTGGAGGCAGAAAACTCGCGTGTGTTGCTCTGTGGTAATCCAGAGATGGTTGAAGATTGTCGTATGTTGTTGCAGCAGCGTGATATGCAGTTGTCTCTGACGCGTAGGCCGGGGGCGGTGGCTGTTGAGAATTATTGGTAAGTTGGTAAGTGGAGATTGTTTTTGCTGCGAAAGTGCTTACACGGCAGAAGGTCAATCAGTGCTTCGAGGTGCGTGTGGTGAGCGCAGCCAAGGATGGCGGAGCGCCGGAGTTGAACCCAGGATGGGTTCATCGACGGATGAACACGTGCCTCGAAGCACGACAGGCACTGAATTATTTACAGGCTGACTTGCACTGATCTCGTTAAGAAAGCAGCACTGTGGTGTGTTCTATTAAGCAGTGCGGTGGTGTGTTCTATTAGGTAGTCCTGTGGCCTGACGTACCACGCGAATGCTGTTTTTCCCTCAATGCGTCATCCTGACGCAATTCGGGCGTTACGCCATCCCTGGCTTCACTTGTCACAGCACTCGCGTGGTACTTGTTGACCATCGGAGGTGTTGGAGAGTCTGTGGTGTGGGTCTGGGTGTTGGAAGGTCTGCAGCGTGGATCTGCGGTGTAGGAGAGTCTGCAGTGTTGGAAGGTGTCTGCGGTGTGGGGGCTGGAGTTAAGTGCGGTGTTTTCTGGGCTACTGCATCAAGCAGCGGCATGGCATGGGGCGTGGTGAAAGGTGAGCTTTCTGCGAAAGTGATAACACCACAGAAGGTCAATCAGTGCTTCGAGGTGCGTGTGGTGAGCGGAGCCAGGGATGGCGAAGCGCCGGAGTTGAACCCAGGATGGGTTCATCGACGGATGAACACGTGCCTCGAAGCACGACAGGCACTGAATTATTTTCAGGTTGACTTGCACTGATCTCGTAAAGAAAACAGCGCTGTGGTGTGTTCTATTAGGTAGTCCTGTGGCCTGACGTACCACGCGAATGCTGTTTTTCCCTCAATGCGTCATCCTGACGCAATTCGGGCGTTGCGCCATCCCTGGCTCCACTTATCACAGCGCCCGCGTGGCACGCGTTGACCATCAGGGGATGGTCTGCGAAGCACGTTAGGTACTTATGTGATTATTGTTTTTGTTGCTTCAATAAATCACGAATTTCACTCAGCAACACTTCCTCATTGCTCGGTGCAGGTGGTGCAGCAGGCGCCTCTTCAGCAACTTCTTCACGCTTTAAACGATTGATCACTTTGACACCCATAAAGATAGCAAAAGCGACAATTAAGAAATCTATAACGCTTTGGATAAATTTACCGTAAGCCAAAACCACAGCAGGTAAATCACCTTCAGCTGCCTTTAGGGTAAGCGCAAGATCGCTAAAATCAACACCTCCAATCAACACACCCAGTGGTGGCATAATAATGTCACCTACAAAGGAGCTGACAATTTTGCCAAAAGCCGCACCAATAATAATACCCACAGCCATATCAACGACGTTGCCTTTGACTGCAAATGTTTTGAATTCTTTAAGAATGCTCATGCGTTATTTTCCATAGCAAAGTTTTTGATGATGTATCAAGGTTGTGGCGGTATGCCGCAGTTAGAAATGGAATTATAAACGACTTTTTAAGAAAAAAACTTTTTGTCTATGGCTTTGGCGGACAAAAATTACAATGCGCACTTTTTAGTCTGCGCATTGCTTGATTGGTTTGGCGAGGGGCTTATAAGGGGCTTATTGCGTGCGTGCTACCGCGAACTGTGCCAGCTCAATTAAGGCGTCACGATAACCAGAGGCGGGAATGTCTTTAAGACAAGCAATGGCCCGCTGCGCGTACTCTTGAGCTTGCTTGGCGGTATAATCCAGAGCGCCTGAGGCCTCGACAGCTGCACTGATTGCGGCCAGATCTTCAATGCCGCCTTTTTGAATAGCCGTTCGTACCAGAGCGGCTTGCTCTGCAGTACCGTCACGCATAGTGACAATCAAAGGCAGAGTGGGTTTGCCTTCGGCCAAATCATCGCCGACGTTTTTACCTAAAGTTTCAGCGTCACCACGGTAATCTAAAAGATCATCCACCAGTTGGAAAGCAATCCCTAAATTATCGCCAAAGGTTCGCAATGCTTCTGCTTCGGCAGCGCTTGCGCCGGCCAATACTGCAGCGCTGTGCGTGGAGGCTTCAAATAGCATGGCGGTCTTGCCGCGAATCACTTCCATATAAGTGGCTTCAGTGGTGCTGGCGTCGCGCACTTTAGTTAACTGCAGTACTTCACCTTCGGCGATTACGCGCGTGGCTTGTGAAATAATTTCCATCACAGGTAAGGAGCCTAGACGCACCATCATTTCAAACGAACGGGCATATAAAAAATCGCCCACTAAGACGCTCGGAGCATTGCCCCATTTAGCATTAGCGGTGGAGCGGCCGCGGCGCAGGTCAGACTTATCAACCACATCGTCATGCAGCAAGGTTGAGGTATGTAAAAACTCAATAATTGCGGCTAATAGGAGTAAATCGTCGTCTTTTTTGCCTAACGCATTACCGGCCAGTAACACCAATAATGGGCGCAAGCGCTTGCCGCCTGCGGAAATAATGTAATCGCCAATTTTTTCTACCAAAGGGATGCGTGAGGACAGCTGTTGTTTGATGATACGGTCAACTGCAGCAAAATCTTCAGCGACGATCTGGTAAAAAGCCTGTGGTTGCATGACTCTGCGTACTCCAATAAGGTTGTTGAGCATGCTATGAGGCGCACACCTATCTGTCAAGGTGAACGCATACAGTGCTTGCGTCTATAGTGAACTGTGCGTACAATTCGCACCCCTGAACTTTTAATTGGGCAACTCCCTGCCTTACGCAATTGCGGTGTGCCTTAATCCAGCATACAGCAGCCATGCCAACTGATACTTACTCTTATAAAACGTTGGGTGAGCAGGAATAACGGAGAAATGTGATGTACGCAGTAATTGTAACTGGCGGTAAGCAATACAAAGTCGCTGAAGGCGAATATTTGAAAATTGAAAAACTGGACGTACCCGTCGGCGAAGCCATTTCGTTTGACCGCGTTCTGTTAATCGGCAACGGCGAAGATGTGAAAATCGGTGCGCCAGTTGTTGACGGTGCTAAAGTGACAGCTGAAGTGATCGACCAAGGTCGTCACGATAAAGTAACTATTATCAAGTTCCGTCGTCGTAAGCACAGCATGAAGCGTCAGGGCCACCGTCAGTGGTACACTGAAGTTAAAATCACTGGTATTCAGGCTTAATTGGCTGAGCCCCTAAACTGATTGATGGAGTGTTGATCTCATGGCAACGAAAAAAGCTGGTGGTAGTACTCGTAACGGTCGCGACTCGGAAGCTAAACGCTTAGGCGTTAAGATGTACGGCGGCCAAACTGTTAAAGCAGGGAACATTATCGTGCGTCAGCGCGGTACAGAATTCCACCCAGGTCCTAATGTGGGCATGGGCAAAGATCACACCTTGTTTGCTAAAGAAGCAGGCGTGTTGAAATTTGAAGTTAAAGGTGCATTCGGACGTCGCTACGTTAGCGTTGTTTCCGCCTAAGCAACTTTACACGGAAAAGCCCTGTCTTGTGACGGGGCTTTTTTGTTTGTGCAGGCAGTAAAGACGGATTAGCCGTGCTTGTTGTATCCTGCGTATATATTTATAAGAAACCTCTGCAAAAGTGCCTGTGCGCGATCTGCAGCGTTGTGCGGTACTCGAAAGCTCGCTTATCTATAGGATAGCCCTTGTTTTCTAAGTTCCGTACCTCTTGCTTGTTATCGCGTTCGGTGACTTTTTCAGGGATTCCATAGCCTGCGGGCTCGCGGGAGGCACACGAATGAAGTTCGTCGATGAAGTATCGATTGTTGTAAAAGCTGGCGATGGTGGCAATGGCTGCATGAGTTTTCGCCGCGAAAAGTTTATTGAATTTGGTGGTCCGAATGGGGGTGATGGTGGTGATGGCGGCTCTGTATTTATGGAAGCCGATGTCAACCTCAATACCTTAATCGACTACCGTTACACCCGCCGTTTTAATGCGCAGCGCGGTGAAAATGGTCGCGGTGCCGATTGCACCGGTGCCGGTGGTGAAGATCTGATCTTAAAGGTACCAGTGGGTACGACCATTATTGATGCCGACACTCAAGAAATTATTGGTGACTTGACCGAACCCGGTCAGCGCATCCTTGTAGCCAAAGGTGGCTGGCATGGATTGGGTAATACCCGATTTAAATCCAGTACCAACCGTGCGCCGCGTCAGACCAGTGATGGTACGCCAGGCGAATTGCGTAATCTTAAGCTTGAGATGAAAGTCTTGGCGGATGTAGGCTTGCTCGGTTTGCCGAACGCCGGTAAAAGCAGTTTTATTCGCTCGGTCTCTGCAGCAAAACCTAAAGTGGCTGATTATCCCTTTACCACGCTGGTGCCCAACCTGGGTGTGGTGAGCATTGGCCGTTACAAAAGCTTTGTGATCGCTGATATTCCTGGGGTGATTGAGGGGGCTGCTGAAGGTGCAGGTTTAGGTATTCGTTTTCTAAAGCACTTAACCCGTACGCGCTTGTTATTGCATATTGTTGATTTAGCGCCCATCGATGACAGTGATCCAGCGCAGGCTGCACAAGTTATTGTGGATGAGATTCAACAGTTTAGCCCAGCGTTGGCTGAGCGCGATCGTTGGCTGGTGTTAAATAAAGTGGATCAGCTGCTCGATGATGAGCGTGAAGAGCGTAAGCAAGCAGTGATTGATCAGCTGGGTTGGACGGGCCCAGTGTTTATGATTTCAGCCCTGGACGGTGAAGGCACTAAAGAGCTGGCGCAAGCCATGATGCGTTATTTAGAAGAGCGCGATCTGCGTATCAGCGAAGATAAAGAGTATGCCGAGTACTTAAGTGAGCTCGATCAGCGCATTGAAGATGAAGGTCGTGCGCGCCTGCAGGCACTGGATGATCAGCGTGCATTACGTCGTGCTGGGGTTAAAGCCATTGATGATATTGACGATGATCTGGATGACGATGAAGATGATGATGAGGGCGGTGCAGAAATCATCTATGTGCACTAAGTAACGTGCAGCGCGGTTATCACTGCGCTGCTGACTGGCCGATAGGTACTTAATTTCGACAGGATTGTGTGTCATGCGCGACAAGGTGACAGGCGCTCAGCGCTGGGTGGTGAAAATTGGCAGTGCTCTGCTCACAGCTGATGGCAGAGGCTTGGATCGTAATGCCATGGCAATTTGGGTGCAGCAAATGGTGGCGCTGCGTCGCCAAGGCATTGACTTGGTGTTGGTGTCGTCAGGCGCGGTAGCCGCTGGCATGAGTCGTCTCGGCTGGCTGGAGCGGCCCAGTGCCATTCATGAGTTACAAGCCGCTGCGGCGGTGGGGCAAATGAGCTTAGTTAAAGCTTGGGAAAGCAGCTTTGCTGAGCACAATGAGCGCACGGCCCAGGTGCTGTTAACCCATGATGATCTATCGGATCGCAAGCGCTACCTTAATGCACGCAGTACATTACGCACCTTGTTGGAATTGGGTGTGATCCCTGTGATCAATGAGAATGACACTGTGGCCACCGATGAAATTCGTTTTGGTGATAACGATACCTTAGCGGCGCTGGTGGCTAACCTCGTTGAGGCCGATTTGCTGGTGATTCTGACGGATCGTGATGGTATGTACGATGCCGATCCGCGGAATAATCCCGATGCACAAGTGATCTATGAGGCGCGTGCCGATGATGCCAGTCTCGATGCTGTGGCCGGCGGCAGTGCGGGTACTTTGGGGCGTGGTGGCATGCAAACTAAGCTGCGCGCGGCACGTCTCGCGGCGCGCTCTGGTGCTTATACCGTTATTGTTGGTGGTCGCATCGAGCATGTTTTAGATCGTTTGCATGCCGGTGAGCGCTTGGGTACTTTATTGACCACCGAGCAGTGCCGTGATGGCGCACGCAAGCAGTGGCTGGCTGGGCATCTACAGACCCGCGGTACTCTGACTTTAGATGCGGGTGCAGTTCAGGCTTTAACCCGCGATCACAAGAGCTTGCTACCGGTTGGCGTGACGGCTGTTACGGGCAACTTCTTGCGTGGTGAGATGGTGGTCTGTGTTGATGCGCAAGGCGTTGAGGTGGCGCGGGGCTTGAGTAATTATAGCTCTGCAGAAGCCATTAAGATTATGGGGCAATGCTCAGAAAGCATTATCAAAATCTTAGGTTATATGGCTGAAGCCGAATTAATTCACCGTGATAATTTAGTCACTCTGTAAAGGTATACACAGCTTCGCAGGATTGGAGCGAGCTGTGTGATTGCCTGAGCCTGGCGCGTCTAAATGACGCGCCGGTACTCACTGAAGCGCCTCTTAGTCGCCACGTTGCCAGTGATTGGTCACAGGGTAGCGACGATCACCGCCAAAACTGCGTTTGCTGATGCGTGGGCCAAGTGCTGCTTGGCGGCGTTTATACTCATTGATATCCACTAAGCGTAAAATCTGCATCACCCTATCTTGATCAAACCCTTGGGCAATAATGGCCTGGGCTGATTGATCTTCTTCGATATACAGGCGTAGCACTTCATCCAAAATGTCATAGGGTGGCAAGCTATCTGAATCTTTCTGGTTGGGCGACAGTTCAGCCGATGGCGCACGCGTAATCACTCGCTCAGGTATTACAGGGCTTAAGCTATTGCGGTAGCGCGCGAGGCGGTAAACCATCGTTTTCGGAACATCCTTGAGTGGAGCAAAGCCGCCGACCATATCGCCGTATAGCGTCGAGTAGCCCACTGCTGTTTCGCTTTTATTGCTGGTGGTGAGCACTAAGGCGCCATTTTTATTGGATAAAGCCATTAATACATTGCCGCGGCAGCGTGCTTGTAAGTTTTCTTCAGTAGTGTCATGTGCCGTGGCGGGCATTGCCGCAAAGACAGGGGCTAAAGTTTGGGTGAAAGCTGCAACCATGGGGGCAATGCCGATGCTTTGATACTGCACGCCCATGGTGCGCGCTTGCTCTGCGGCATCGTCTTGACTGATTTGCGCGGTGTAATGGTAGGGCATCATCACTGCCTGCACTTTGTCTGCGCCTAACGCATCGGCGGCAATGGCCAGCACTAAGGCAGAGTCAATGCCGCCAGATAAGCCCAGCAGCACGCTGTTAAAGCCATTTTGCTCAACATAGTTGCGCAGGCTCATCATCAAGGCTTGATAAATGCGCGCTTCATCGCTGAGTAGCGGAGTAATATTTGCGCGCTCGATGTAACAGTCGGAGCGGGTAAATTGCAGTTCAATTACGCAGAGTTCTTCAGTAAAGGCTGGTGCGCGTTGTTGTAAGTTGCCTTGCGCATCGACCGCGCAGCTGCCACCGTCAAAAATCAAATCATCTTGAGCGCCGACTTGACTGGTGTAAAGGATCGGCATATCGGCCAGTTGCGCGTTTTGGCTGAGCATGTGCTCGCGTTCTGCTTGTTTATTGCGGTGAAAGGTTGAAGCGTTAAGGCTAACGATCATTTTCGCTTGAGCTGCACAGGCTTGTTCAATAAAGGCCGGCTGCCACACATCCATACCTATCCCGACAGCAATTTTAATTTGATTGACTTCAATGCACAGCGGCTCGTTGCCCGCAGTAAAGTAGCGCTGGGCAAAGGAGGTTGGATCGGTGGGTAAGAATTGCTTTTTATAGACCGCTTGAATTTTACCTTGGTGAAAATGAGCGCAGCAGTTATAGCG
>JAAYFI010000071.1 GCA_012728315.1 Gammaproteobacteria bacterium | reverse complement strand
GTTCTTGGCGTACCTGTAGTTTATGTTCAGGCGTTGCATCGGCGATTGCTGTTTCAATGCCATACAGCTTTTGAATCAGGCTGAGTGCTTGGTCAGCACGCCCTGTTTTACCTTTAGGCTGGACGGCTTTGGCTTCAATAAACTTGCGCCGTGCATGGGCCCAACAACCGACTAATGTGGCTTCGGTGTGGTTATAACCGGCATAGCCGTCGACTTGCAGCAAGCCTGCGTAGCCTTGTAAAAAGGTTTCAGGACAAGCACCTGCGCGCCCATCTTGATAGTCATAGAGAACAATATTGGGCGGGCCATCGGCTGATTTTTTATCTGCGCCACAGCCATAAACCCACATATAACACTGTGATTTTTCAGTTTCGACCACTTTCACCGGGGTGTCATCGGACCAGATGGCTGGCTGCTTTAGTAGTTGTTGATGCCAGTGTTCATACAGCAGCTCAAGCTGCTCACTGAGCTTGACCAGCCAGCGACTCATGGTCTGTCGATGCAACTCAATACCAAAGCTTTTGAACAGCGCTTCTTGGCGATGCAACGGCAAACCAAACTGGTACTTAGCGCTGATAATTTGCGCCAGTAACGTTGGTGTGGCGATGCTCTTAGGCAAGATACTAACGGGTACAGGTGCAACTTTGATCTGTGTTTGTGTTGCGTTTTTCTCGCAGCAACGGCAACTGTATTTAGGGCGAATATGGCGGATGACTTTAACGGTAGCTGGGATAAATTCCAGCTTCTCGCTGATTTCTTCACCCATGCGGTGCAAGTCAGTACCGCAGTCATTGCACACTTTATCTGCCTCAGCAATGTCGTGAACAACGTCTTCGCGGGGCAGTTCTGCCGCTAGACTTGGACGGCGGGTTTTCTTGCGGGTGTAGGTAATGGTTTGGTCTGCAGCGACTTCTTCTTCGCTCGGCGCAAGCAACTCTTCTGCTTCGTTAAACAATTCACCTTGACCAGGGTAACCTTCGCTGCTGGCAGCAAAGCGCTGCTTGAGTGAGAGCTGCCATTTTTCAAGCGTCTCATAGTACAGCTGCTGATATTTTTTAGACTCACCCTGCAACGACAAAACGAGAGCTTTTAAGCTCTCGATATCATCAGGTAAGGTGGTTGGGTCAGTCGTTTTCATGACGCTTATTTTACTAGAAAACGCCTGTAAAAACCTTTAAAAACAAGCGTTTAATTAGACATAATAGCTATAGATGCAGCCTTTTTATATCCATTCTGCATGACTTTTTTTGTTCAGTAAGTACTACTGAATTGCAGTGGTTGGTGGCCTTTCATTCGCTCAATATCTAGCCCTTCAAGCAGCCAGCTCCATTGGCGCTCAGACAATGTCAGTACTTCACCGCGCATCTGCTTAGGCCATTTGAACTTGTCTTTTTCAAGACGTTTGTACCACAGGCAAAAACCTGTTTGATCCCAGTACAGGACTTTAACTTTATCGCGCTGACGATTACAGAACACAAAGAGTGCGCCGCTGAAGGCTGATAACCGCATATGTTCTTCAACGATGACGCTCAGCCCGTTGATGCTTTTGCGAAAATCCACCGGTTGCTTATGCAAATAAATGGCCGGCGGTTCAACAAACATCTTCATGCTGACAATGCTTTTATCAAACCCGCTAACCAACGGGGCTCAACCGACAGAGGCAACACCAGCTCAGTTTGCTGAAAGCGCAATGTCAGCTTGATATCTGGGCTAACCGCGGACATTTTAACCGCCTGAGCTTGCACCTGAACAAAAGCAGACTCTGAATGAGCACTCAACAACTCACTGCGACGCTTACTAAAATAGGCAGCATTTAAATCATGCTCCGCACAGAACTCAACCTGAGTTTTCCCGCTCAACTCAAAAGCCTCGATCAACTCCAACCACTGCGCTGTATTGCGATATTGACGGCTCATAGGTCACCTCGTTTATTAAAACGGATAAACTATGGCATCAGAAAAGCTTTGGCTATGTGGGGTTGCTGTTACGCTTACT
>JAAYFI010000070.1 GCA_012728315.1 Gammaproteobacteria bacterium | reverse complement strand
GATTGAGCACGGCACCGACCAGCAAGCCTTTGCCACGTACCAACTCAAAAAGGTTGTACTTCTCGCCCAATGCGCGCAGTTTTGCGCGTAAATATTCACCTTTAGCGAGCACACCATCGAGTACTGCAGGGGTGTTGATAATATCCAGCACGGCTTCACCTACCGCGCACGCCAGTGGATTACCACCAAAGGTGGTGCCATGCGTACCCACCGCTAAATGCGCAGCGTAGTCA
Organism: Gammaproteobacteria bacterium; assembly: GCA_012728315.1. Lineage (GTDB taxonomy): Bacteria > Pseudomonadota > Gammaproteobacteria > Pseudomonadales > Pseudomonadaceae > Denitrificimonas. The sequence continues at coordinate 52,834 of JAAYFI010000070.1, read as the reverse complement.
CTGGTGGTGAGCATCGCGGAAATAGGAAAACCGCCGCCCAAACTTTTAGCGGTGGTCAGTACATCTGGGGTGACGCCGTAGTGCTCGTGGGCAAACAACTTACCGCTACGACCCATCCCTGATTGCACTTCATCAAAAATCAGCAGCGCGTTGAATTTGTTACAGAGCGCACGCACGCCTTCAAGGTAAGCTTGCTCAGCAGGTAACACACCGCTTTCACCTTGAATCGGCTCTAAAATAACGGCGCAGGTGCGCTCTGAGATCATAGCTTCCATAGCGGCTAGATCATTGTATTGCACATGGCTGATGCCTGCTGGACGTGGACCAAAACCTTCAGAGTACTTTGGTTGCCCACCCGCATTAACGGTGAACACGGTTCGGCCGTGAAAACTATTTAGTGCGGAAATAATTTCGTATTTATCTTCACCAAAACGATCATGCGCGACTCTACGTGCCAACTTCAGCGCTGCTTCATTGGCTTCTGCGCCTGAGTTACTGAAAAACACGCGATCAGCAAAAGTCGCTGCAGTCAGCTTACGTGCTAAACGCAGGGCTGGCTCATTGGTAAAGACGTTAGAGACATGCCAAAGCTTGTGTGCTTGAGTTGTTAATGCCTCAACCAGCGCAGGGTGACAGTGGCCTAAGCCATTGACGGCAATACCACCGGATAGGTCAATCAGTTCTCGTCCACTTTGATCCCAAAGTCGCGATCCTGAACCGCGCACTGGCACAAAGCCAGCGGGTGCATAGTTTGGGACCATAACTTGATCAAAATCAGCGCGACTGACCTGCGCCTCTTGAATGGACATGCCTGTTCTCCTGGATAAAATCCTGTTGGGTGAAAATCACTTGGGAAAATATTTTGCTGGACGTGCGGTATTTTATAGTACTCGCAGCAACTCTGCTTGCGCATACCGATCCAATGCAGCAGTTTAAACCTAGATCAGCAAAAAGCGCAGAGCAAAACGGTAATTTCTATGTAATCTGCCGTATTTCGTCGCTTTTCTAATGTCTTCAGGCTGCGCCACTGCTTTAAAAGCGTCATGTTCCACACTCGCACACAACACCACTGATCAATGAGTACCTTGTTCGTGTCGCAACAAGCGAGCCAAGGATGGCGAGCGCCCGAATCGGATCAGGATGACCCGTTGAGGGAACAGCGATACGAACAAGGTACGGTGTGCACAAATCGCTCTGGATACTTTGCTTTAGTTGGATGCGATAATTGAGGCATACCGTACTTCGGGGTAGGTGTTTATCCGTCGATGAGCCCATCCAGGGCTCAACTCCGGCGCTCGCCATCCTTGGCTCGCTTGCCACACCTACCCAGAAGTACTCGTTAACCATTGGCGGTGTTTGCACTATTGCAGCTTGTCTCATTAAAGCTATAGCGCTATAGAGCTTCGAACATGGAAAATACTTTATCGAGTATCTGCGACAAACCAGCAGACAACACTAATGGTTAAGGCGCACTGCGCTGGATCAGCGACAAGCGTAGCCAGGATGGCGTAGCGCCCGAATCGAGGCAGGAAGCCTCGTTGAGGGAAAAGCAGATTCAGCGCAGTGCGCCATGCACATATCGTCCGAGATGCTTTGCTTTATTGAAATCTTACTCAACACTCGCACACAACACCGCGGGTTAATGAGTACCTTGTTGGTGTCGCGACCAGCGCAGCTAGGGATGGCGTAGCGCCCGCATCGGGTCAGGATGACCCGTTGAGGGAAAAGCGATACGAACAAGGTACGGCATGCACATAAAGTGCTAAATGCTTTTGTTTTTGCTTTTGCTTTTGCTTAACGCGGTAATTTAATTTCCCCCAACAAACCAATTCAACTTCTCACGCAACGCCACAACTTCTCCGACAATAATCAAACTTGGACTCTGTACGGCAAAATCACGCACCTGCTGATTAATCGTAGCCAAAGTCCCAGTAAACACCCGCTGTTTGTCCGTTGTACCATTCTCAACCAAAGCAATCGGCGTTTGCGCCGCACGCCCATGGGCAATCAGCTGCTGACAGATATCAGGCAAACAGCCCAAACCCATATAAAACACCACCGTTTGCGTTGGCGAAACCAACTCAGACCACGGCAAATCCAGCACACCATCTTTAGGGTGACCGGTAACAAAACGCACTGATTGCGCATAATCACGATGGGTTAGCGGAATCCCCGCATACGCCGAACAACCCGATGCCGCAGTAATTCCCGGTACCACTTGAAACGGAATATGCTGCGCTGCCAACTCCTCAATTTCTTCACCGCCACGACCGAAAATAAAAGGATCACCGCCCTTCAGTCGCACCACCCGCTTACCTTGCTGAGCCAGCTCAACCAGTTTCTGATTAATTTGATCCTGCGGCACACTGTGATTCGACGCTTGCTTACCCACATAGATACGATCAGCATCACGCCGGCACAGCTCAAGAATCGCTGGAGCGACCAAACGGTCATACAGCACCACATCGGCTTGCTGCATTAAACGCAGCGCTTTAAAGGTGAGTAAATCTGGATCACCGGGGCCGGCACCCACCAAATACACTTCACCAACCACCTTATTCTGCACACCACTGATCTTCTCCGCGAGTAACTGCTCCGCTTGTTGATCACGCCCAGCAAACACATGCTCAGCAATTTGCCCTTGGAAAACATCCTCCCAAAAAGCCCGGCGTGGCTGCACACTGGGTAATAGCGTTTTCACTTGATCACGAAACTTGGCGGCCAATCCTGCTAACCGCCCATAACTTGCCGGTAGCCATGTTTCGATTTTAGCCCGCGCTAAACGCGCCAACACTGGCGCATGTCCAGCGGTTGAGACAGCAATAATTAAAGGTGAGCGATCAACAATGGCAGGAAAAATAATGCTGGATAATTCTGGCGCACCGACTGCATATACGGGAATCCCCTGCGCCTTGGCTTGCTCAGCAATCGCCGCATTGACTGCAGGCTGATCTGTGGTGGCCAGCACCAGACAGCAATCCTGCATATCAGCTGCCTGATATTCGCGCAGTACGCATTGCCCTTGCTTGGCTGCTAGCAAAGATTGCAGCTCATCACTGACACAGGGCGCAACCACACGTAGCTTTGCACCGGTTTCCAGCAATAGACGCGCCTTGCGTAAGGCCATCTCGCTGCCGCCCACCAACAGCACAACACGCCCTTGCAACTTATGAAATAACGGCAAGTAATCCATGGCAACACCCTTATGCAAATCATTTATAGTGGCAACACATACATTGTGCGCCTAAACACCGCAGCACAGCTTGCCGATGCACTCTTTATAAGCGCTGACCGCCATACTTTGCATTGCCGGCAATCAAGCTTGTAGCACAACAACAAAAAAGCGACTTAACCTAAGCCAAGTCGCTCTTCTTGTTTAGCAGTACAACACAGCAAAGTAGCGCATCCGCAGCACAGACTTAGCGAATCACTTCAACACCGCCCATATACGGACGCAACACTGCCGGCACGGTGATACTGCCATCGGCTTGCTGATTGTTTTCCAGCACCGCAACCAAGGTGCGTCCCACAGCTAAACCTGAACCGTTGAGCGTATGCACCAACTCAGTTTTGCCGGTTTCCGGATGACGGAAACGGGCTTGCATACGACGCGCTTGGAAATCAGTGCAGTTTGAGCAGGAAGAAATTTCACGGTATTTATCTTGGCTGGGCACCCAGACTTCTAGGTCGTAGGTTTTACTGGCGCCAAAGCCCATATCACCGGTACACAGCGCCATCACGCGGTAAGGCAACTCGAGCGCTTGCAGTACCTTTTCTGCATGCCCAGTTAACTCTTCCAGCGCCGCAAATGAGGTGGCTGGATCAACGATCTGCACCAACTCAACTTTATCAAACTGATGCTGACGGATCATGCCGCGCGTATCACGCCCTGATGCACCGGCTTCACTACGGAAACATGGGCTGTGCGCCACCATTTTCATCGGCAATTGCGCCACATCTAAAATTTCGTCCGCGACGGTATTGGTCAGCGACACTTCAGCGGTCGGAATCAAATACAACGGCGCTTGATCTTCGCGCTCAATGCGGAATAAATCTTCTGAGAACTTCGGTAATTGGCCGGTACCTTGCAGTGCCGAGGCTTGCACCAAATACGGCGTATACATTTCTACATAGCCGTGCTCAGACGTGTGCAAATCCAGCATAAACTGCGCCAACGCGCGGTGCATACGAGCAATCCCACCGCGCATCACCGCAAAGCGTGCGCCAGATAATTTCGACGCAGCTGCAAAGTCCAAGCCTTTAATGTTTTCACCCAGAGCCACGTGATCTTGGATTGGGAAATCAAACACACGCGGCGTACCCCAACGGCGCACTTCCACGTTGTCATCTTCACTGGCACCTTGCGGCACTGAAGCATCTGGCAGGTTCGGAATATTCAAAGCAATGGCATCGATCTGCAGTTGAATCTCTTCCAACTCGCGCTTACCGGCGTCCAACTCACCGCCCAGTTGATCGACCTGTGCCAATAATGGCGCGATATCTTCACCACGCGCTTTGGCTTGACCAATGGATTTGGAACGACTGTTACGCTCAGCTTGCAACTGCTCAGTGCGGGTCTGCACCTCTTTGCGCTGCGCTTCTAGGGCTTCTAAGCGTGCCACATCCAAAACAAAACCACGTGCAGCTAAACGTTCAGCGATTTCTTGCGGCTGTGTGCGTAACAATTTTGAATCAAGCATAAAGGTATCCGTTCTTACAAAGAAAATTTAACCAACGCCATGCCCAGCCAAGTGGCAAATAATCCACCGACTAAAGTGACGCCCATATAGAGTAACGCTTGCATTGGCTGGCCATCATTCAGCAGTCGTAGCACATCCAATGAAAATGTAGAGAAAGTGGTAAACCCACCTAAAAAACCGGTCATTAACAACAAAGGCGTCAAGCCTGACACATCCGGTCGCAGCAGAAACCATGCAAAAGCACAACCGATCAAAAAACAGCCGATGATATTAACCAAAGCCGTAGCAATGTACAGATGTAATGGCCAAATAAAAGCCACCATAAAGCCCGCACTGTAACGTAGAACGCTACCCAGAGCCCCACCCAAAGCGACCATTAAAAAACTCATCATTGTGGTGCACGACGCTGACGTGAGCTGCGCTGATCCAGGCTTTTCAGATGCTGGAGCTTCTCACCAATTTTAATTTCTAAGCCGCGTGCCGGCGGTTGATAATACTGGCGCGGCGCTAAAGCCTCTGGGAAGTAATCCTCACCCGCCGCATAGGCATCTGGCTCATCGTGGGCATAGCGGTATTCATCACCATAACCCAATTGCTTCATCAGTTTAGTCGGCGCGTTGCGTAAATGCAGCGGCACTTCCAATGATCCAAAGCTCTGCGCATCTTGGCGCGCGGCTTTATACGCCATGTAGACCGCATTACTTTTCGGCGCACAGGCTAAATAGGTAATGGCTTGCGCCACCGCCAACTCTCCTTCCGGGCTGCCCAAACGCTCTTGCACATCCCAAGCTGACAAACACAACGTCAGCGCACGCGGATCAGCATTACCAATATCTTCACTGGCCATACGCACCACACGGCGAGCGATATACAACGGATCGCAACCACCATCAAGCATGCGCGTATACCAATATAAAGCGGCATCAGGATTGGAGCCGCGCACCGATTTGTGCAACGCAGAAATCTGATCGTAAAACGCCTCACCGCCCTTATCAAAGCGGCGCATGCTGTCGCCGAGAATATTACCTAACAGCTCAACGTCGATACAGCCGCCGTCTTCCAGTAAATCAGCCGCGTTTTCCAGCAGATTGAGCAAACGTCTGCCATCACCATCGGCAGCGCGGATCAATAACGTCTGAGCCTCGTCCTCAATGGTTAATTGACGTTCAGCCAGCCCTCGCGAATCACTTAAAGCGCGTTCAAGCAATAACTGTAAAGCAGCCTCATCAAGACTTTGCAACACATAAACACGGGCACGCGACAGCAACGCATTATTTAACTCAAAGGATGGGTTTTCCGTGGTTGCGCCAATAAAGATAAAGGTGCCATCTTCCACATAGGGTAAAAAAGCATCTTGCTGGCCTTTATTAAAGCGGTGCACTTCATCGACAAACAAAATGGTACGACGTCGATATTGCGCTGCTTGCTGCTTGGCTTCTTGCACCGCTTCGCGGATTTCTTTAACCCCAGACAGCACCGCCGACAGGGTAATAAAGTGCGCATCACTGACCTGCGCCAGCAAGCGTGCCAGCGTGGTTTTACCCACGCCTGGCGGCCCCCAGAAAATCATTGAGTGCAACGCGCCTTGCTGCAAAGCCTCGCGCAGTGGTTTGCCTGCAGCCAAAATATGCTGCTGACCCACATACTCATCAAGCGTACTGGCACGCAAGCGCGCAGCCAACGGCTGGGCAATAGGCTCACTGCTAAACAGCTGCACTGTCACTCCTCAATCACATCAACGCCAGCCGGTGCTTCAAAAACAAACTCACTGGCGTCAACTTGCTCATTAATTTGCACACCCATAAATAAAATATTGGTGCGCTGACCCACAGCATCCAATAACTGCATATCATTGATCACGCCATTACGAAACGATAAGCGCAGGGTGTCAAACAAGGTATCTTTTGCGGTGGGTGTCAAAATAAAATCAATGACCGGACCACCCTCTTTATAAGTGATGGTAAAGTTTTCACTGATTTTGGAGACATCCCCCGAGAGCAGCAATGCTGGCGTATGGGTCAAACGCTGATCCATCTTTTGCACAGTCACTTGCATCAAATCTGGGTCATACAACCAAACTTTTTCACCATTGGAAACCAATAACTGTTCCAGCGGCGGATCAGTATGCCAACGAAATAAGCCCGGACGTTGCAGCACCATTTGCCCCGAAGCTTCTTGCAACTGTGTGCCTGTGGAATCCAGCGTTAACTGTGAAAACTTACCGCGGATCGTTTGCGTTTTACTGAGCAGCTCACTGAGCTTATTGGCCGAGCGTTGTTGTTCACTGTTTTCAGCAGCATAGGCCACCGGCAATAGCGCAGCCGTCGTTAGAACCACACCGCCCAAGACGCTTAATAACCCTTTATACATTGTGCGCATCGATAATCTCTTTATCTGGCCTGCAAAATATAAGTTTTAACCCCTAACGGGCTAAGACTGTTCAGTGTTTTACTACTTAATCACGCACCGGAGGCGGCGCCAACACTTCACGCGAACCATTGTGCGCAGCAGCTGAGACCACACCCGACATTTCCATCGCTTCTACCATACGTGCAGCACGGTTATAACCGACTTTAAATTTACGCTGCACCGAAGAAATCGAAGCGCGACGTGTTTCTGTGACAAAACGCACCGCCTCATCATACAGCGGGTCATCTTCATCACCACCATCACCGCCGCCACCTTCAAAGCCACTGCCTGTTTCTTCTACACCAATAAGAATATCTTCAATATAATCAGGCTCACCACGTAATTTCCATGCATCCACCACACGATGCACCTCATCATCTGAGACAAAAGCACCGTGCACACGAATCGGCAAGCTGGTACCGGGCGGCAGATAGAGCATGTCACCATGCCCTAATAATTGCTCAGCGCCACCCTGATCGAGGATGGTGCGCGAGTCAATTTTACTCGACACTTGGAAAGCAATACGGGTTGGAATATTGGCTTTAATTAAACCGGTAATCACATCCACCGATGGGCGCTGCGTCGCAAGAATTAAATGAATCCCTGCCGCTCGAGCTTTTTGGGCAATACGAGCAATCAGCTCCTCCACCTTTTTACCGACCACCATAATCATATCGGCAAACTCATCGACCACGACGACAATAGTCGGCAGCTTGCTTAAATGTGGTACTTCATCATCAATATTTTCACGACGGAACAATGGGTCTTCTAATGGCGCGCCCGCTTCTTGCGCCTCTTTCACTTTACGGTTAAAGCCGGCCAAGTTACGCACGCCCATCGCTGACATTAACTTATAGCGACGCTCCATTTCCGCCACACACCAACGCAGCGCATTGGCGGCTTCTTTCATATCGGTCACTACAGGGCATAACAAGTGCGGAATACCCTCATAAATCGACAACTCGAGCATTTTCGGGTCAATCATAATTAAGCGTGCTTCTTCCGGTGTTGATTTAAACAACACCGATAAAATCATCGCGTTAACACCCACCGACTTACCCGAACCTGTGGTACCTGCGACCAATAAGTGCGGCATTTTCGCCAGATCAGCAATCACAGGTTGACCACCAATATCATGCCCCAAAGCCAAAGTGACCACAGACTTTGCTTCATCAAACTCAGGTGTCTCAAGCACTTCAGAGAAACGCACAATTTGGCGGTCCTCATTAGGAACTTCAATACCTACCGTGGTTTTTCCGGGGATCACTTCAACCACTCGCACACTGATCATCGCTAGCGATCGGGCTAAGTCTTTAGCTAGATTAGTAATGCGACTGACTTTCACGCCCGGTGCTAATAAGATTTCAAAACGCGTCACCACAGGCCCTGGGTGCACAGATTCAACCTGCACTTCAACGCCAAATTCTTTCAGCTTAATCTCGAGCAAACGCGACATGTCTTGCAATGATTCTTCGGAGTAGCTGGGCTTTTTCTTTTCGGCTTTATCCAGCAAAGCTAAGGGCGGCAAAGTGCCCTCAATAGCGCTATCGATAAATACAGGCGTGTGCTTTTCTTTTGGCACACGCGGGCTCGGCGCTGCGGTTACCGGCGCGGCGGCTTTAGTAATCACAGGCTCGCGGCGTCCTTCACGGGAACTTAGAGGCTGCACCAGCGGCTCATCCCGCGGCGCGATGCGCTCGCGAACCCGAGCGGGCTCATTTGTATCAGCAGATCGTGCGCCAATCACTTGGCTCGCCTGTGCATCCACTTCGCGCAATCTAAGCTGTTCTTGCTTACGCGCTTGCGCATGCCCCCAAGTACCCAGCGCCCAAGACTTAACCTGCTCAATGGCGCGCAGTGTTAGCGCACCAATGCCATCCATAATTTTAAACCAAGACAAATTGGCATAAATAGTTAAGCCAAATAAGAAGCACGCCAGCAATAATAAAGTGGCACCTTCAACATTGAGCACGCTGGTGAGTGCGTCACCCAGTAATCCACCCAAAATATTAAAGTTTTTCGGGACAATTTCTGGATCGGGAAAATGCACATGAGCCAAGGCCGCCCCAGAACATAACAGCAAAACAAAACCCACCGCACGCAAAGCGAACAGCCAGCCATTCCACACAATGGACTCATAACGATGCTGAAAAACCAAAATAGTTTTCAGCATTAAAACCAAAGGAAACAGCCAAGCAAAATAGCCCAAAGTGCTAAACAGCACATCAGCAATCCAGGAGCCAATATAACCCCCTGCATTGCTCACGGCACTGATATCGCCGGCGCTATTGGTAAAACTGGGATCATTGACATCGAAGGTCAATAACACCATCCACAAATAGATACAAAGCACAGCCAATAGAATCAGCGCACCCTCTTTCAGGCGTAATTGCGCTTGTTCTTGCCAAGTGCTTTTTTCAGATGTCGGTGTCTGCGTTGTATTCTTCAAAAAACGTCCTGCGCGGCCTCAAACAAATAAGGCTCATCAAAAAAACAATCATAAAAAACAGTCTATAGCAGACTATTGTACGGATTTAAGCCTGCTATTTCATCCTTACAGATAGCCGTTGCACATCAGGCAAGCTAGGCATGAAATTTTCATTCATATAACCTATCTTAAACAGCACTTCTGTTAAGAATATTTTACCCAGCTTAAGTTATGACCGCTGCTGTCATCACTTAAGCGCTGCGTGGATTAAAGTTACCTATGCTTACTTGGCTTGATCGTGCATCACTCAACTTTCCCGACCTCAGCAAAGCGCTGCGCGAGCCCAACGGCTTGTTAGCGGCAGGCGGTGACTTATCCACCGCCCGCTTAATCGCTGCCTATCGTCACGGCTGTTTTCCATGGTACCAAGATGGCCAGCCATTATTATGGTGGTCACCTGATCCGCGCACAGTGTTACTGCCGCAAAACCTACATATATCGCGCAGTTTGCGCAAAGTTCTGCGCCGCGATCAATTTACCGTCACCTTTGACCGCAATTTTGCGCAAGTGATCCGTGCCTGCGCAGAACCACGCAATGATGAATATGGCACTTGGATTACCCATGAGATGCAAGCTGCGTATTATGACTTACACAAGCAAGGTTATGCGCACTCAGTCGAAGTCTGGCAGCAAGAGCAATTGGTGGGCGGCTTATACGGCATTGCCATCGGTCAGCTGTTCTTTGGCGAGTCCATGTTTAGCCGTGTGAGCAACGCATCCAAGGTTGGTTTTGTTACGTTAGTCAGCGCATTACAGAGCGCCGGCTTTCAACTGATTGACTGCCAAATGCCAACCGAACACTTAGCCAGTTTAGGCGCACACAACATCCCGCGCCAGGCGTTCGCCCAATACTTAACCCAATACCTTAATCAGCCCAATACGATGCAGTGGTTAACTCCCCCACTGATTACGAGCACACTGGATCTATGAAAACGTTACAGCTGTACCTTGCCCAATCACACCCCTGCAGTTATTTAGCAGAACACAGCGCCAGCTCAATTTTTATTGATCCAAAAGAAGACGTCAGCGCTGAACTCTACGACCAACTGATAGAGCAAGGCTTTCGTCGCAGCGCAGCTAATATCTATCGCCCGCACTGCGTTAACTGCACGGCATGCATCTCCACACGGATTCCTGTGCAAGACTTTGTTGCCAGCTCCTCACAACAAAAAATCATACGCCGCAATCGTGACCTTAATGTCAAAGCGGTTAACAGCCAATTTCGCGCTGAGCACTATGAGTTGTATCAGTACTATATCGAGCAACGCCACGCGGATGGGGATATGTACCCGCCTTCAGTGCAGCAATTTCAAAACTTTTTAAATACTGACTTAGAATTTGCGTATTTGTATGAGTTTCGTTTAGGCGATCAGCTACTCGCAGTGGCTGCAACTGATGTACTGCCCAGCGGCTTATCAGCCATGTACACTTTTTTTGCTCCAGACGATAAACGTCGCAGCCTTGGACGCTATGCGATCTTATGGCAAATCCAAGAAGCATTACGCCTGGGCTTACCTTACGTTTACCTCGGTTACTGGATTAAAAATTGCCAAAAAATGAACTATAAAACTCAATACCAACCGCTACAGGGCTTTATTGATCAACGTTGGCAAGCACTGCCCGCTTAATTTATATACAATACATCGACTGTTTCGCAGTTAAATACAATAACTGCAATAGGATATTTGGCCTTTTCTGCCTAAATACGGCATAATACCAGCCGATTTTGCCTGAACGCATTGTGAGCGTCAGGTCTTTTATTTGTATTTTGAGGGTTATACTGCATGTCGAAAGAAGACAGCTTCGAAATGGAAGGCACTGTCGTCGACACCCTGCCTAACACCATGTTCCGTGTGGAGTTAGAAAACGGGCACGTCGTTACTGCGCATATTTCCGGTAAAATGCGTAAAAACTACATCCGCATTTTAACCGGTGACAAGGTTCGCGTTGAAATCACGCCTTATGATCTCAGCAAAGGTCGCATCACTTACCGCGCCCGCTAATTCATAACTCGTCGCGTTACCGATACAAAAGACGGTACAAGCCAATCGCTTGTGCCGTTTTTTGTTGTTTATTTTTAGCCATTAACCATTAGCATTTAAAAAGGGCTTGAGCCTGACGTGTCCAGCGTCGGCGCAAACCCTTTTCTGTTTATTGCCGTAAATTCAGTCGGCATTACCACTTGGCGCATCCAGTGCTGCCCGTATGTCCCTATACCACCGCACGCGTACTCATGGCTAATAGCGACAGCTTTACAGCAGTGATCAACGCTAGGCATTGACCACTCTCAGCGTGATTAAAAGCTCATATCGACCCGTGTCCACCAGGTACGACCTGACTCGTTAACACGCGTGGTGTTATCGGTGTAGCCAAAGCCTGCGTTACCGGCCAGGTTCAAGTGCTCGCTGTAGTTTTTGTCAAACAGGTTGTCCACACCCGCACTGACTTTCCAGTTCTGACTTAAACGGTAGGCACTGTTGAGCGAGAACACACCAAAGCCGGAGCTTGGGCCGAAGTCTTTACCGACGACGTTACCGCGGCCTTCATCAATACGGTTTTGTGCAGCCACTACACGCCATAAGGCTGAGCTACTCCAATCCCCTTGCTCATAACTCAAACCAAAACGTGCTTCCAGCGGTGGAATTTGCGGCATGGCACGACCATCAGAGCTGTTTTTGCCGTATGCGTAAGCCAAGCTCATATCACCTTTGATATTGGAGGTGAACTGATAGGCTGCGCCCAACTCTCCACCCATAATCCGAGCGTCAATGTTATCCACATTTGACATCGGCATCATCTTGCCTTGGTAATATGAGAACATAATGTAGTCACGCACTTGCCCTACATAAGCTGAAGCCCAAGCATCAAGCGGTCCATCACTGTACTGAATACCAAAATCCACTTGCGTGGTTTTTTCTGGATTAGTTGTAGCGAAAGCGGTGGGCTGGAAACCAGTCGGATTCATACCGCCGCCAATTGGCGTACTGGTCGCTGAAAATAGCTCCCAATAATCTGGGAAACGCTGACTGTGACCCAAGCCAATATAGGTAGTGGCAGGCAGAGACTGCATATCGTGCTCATAGCGGACAAAACCACTTGGTAAGGTTTTACTACGCTCTTTATCAGCCGTTGGGTTAGCTAAACATGCATCCATTCCGGTGCACAACTTAGCTCGTGTGTCTGTTGCCGATGAGCGGTCTAAACGCGCACCGGTAATTAAGCGCTCACCTTCGGCCATATTCCAGCTCAGTTCACTGAACAAACCGTATTGTTTAAACTCAGCATCTTTGGCCCAAGCCATTTGCTTGTAGCTGTCGCCCGGCCCTTTGCGAGCACGGTGCTCGTTTTTCTGCGCATCAACACCGGCAATCACTTCGACGGAATCCCATTGCCAGGTACCGCTGACTCGCGTACCTAAAGTACGACGATCAACAGCACTTGCGAACGGAGTACGCATTTTTGGCATTTTAGAATTCAGGTCAGGATTACGTAGTTTATAGTTATCCATCACATGATCAGCGTAGTTGTAATACACCTGCGCCTCTAAGGCAGTCCAAGTATCGGTCAAGTTGGTTTGCTTAAAGCGCAAACCTAAACTTTCCCGCTCAAACTGGGTGCCATCCATACCGCGACCTGCGTAACGCGACTCACCATCACCGGTACCTGCGGTCAACTCTAACAAGGTATCGTCAGTTGGCGTCCAACCTAAAATTAGGTCGGTATTCCACTTATTCCAACGTGACGGTACGCGATCGCCATTACCTTCATTGTAGTCATGCGCCTTGGAAGCATTCGCTATCACCCGCGCATAACCTTCACGACTGCCCACAGCGCCATCAATGCTGCGATCAAAACGACGATTGGAGCCGACTAAAGCACTACCATTTAAACGGTAATCGGGCTCCTCAAAGTTTTCCGGCTCGCGCTCAAACAAAACCGTCGCCGCCGATGCGCCCGGCCCCCACAAGACACTTTGCGGCCCTTTAATCACCGTCAACTTATCGTAGGTTTCAGGGCTGATATAGGAGCTGGGCGAATCCATCCGGCTTGGACACGCACCAAGCATCTCGCCGCCATTGGTGAGCAGTTTAATGCGCGAACCAAACATCCCGCGAAACACTGGATCACTGTTAACGCCACCGCTACGAATGGCAGAGAAACCTGGAATCGTTTTCAGATAATCCGCCGCATCGCTGGCCGGTACCGGCTGGCGTGGAATCCGCGGATCCGTGACCACTGTAATCGGTGACTGCTGCGCCACACCAGTGATCACCATCGGCGCTAACTGTGCAGCCTCTTGCTCAGTCGCAGCATCAGCTTGCAATGGCGCACAGATAACCGCTCCCAATACAGCGGCATGCGCCAGCAGCAAACGCTGGGATAAAGGTTTTAACTTAAACACACTGTCAAAGCGCGGCACAGCAACGCCTTGGATCGTTTTATTCGACATATAGACATCCATCATTCAATTAAATTAGCGTGCAGGTTTAACACCCGCAGGATTTAAGCGAAGAACGGATGCGGTGGTGCGCGGGGGTGACTGAGCTGATAGGCAGCGGCTAAAGGTTTAGGCAATGCAGGCAGTACCGCAAAGCGCAGCACTGGCGGCACAATGGACAGATAAACAAGCAACGCCAAAATCAGCGGCGGACTCACCGTCAGTAAATCACAGTAACCGCACATGGCTAAATTGACCAACCACTGCGGGGCGCCAGCGGGCGCGCTGTGATGGCCCATCATGGCGTGATAATCCACACCATGCTCTGCATGCTCAGAAGCTTCAACGGACAATAAGGGCAGCGGCTCAGCGGCATGATTGTCCGCATGAGCATGAGCATGCGACTGCATGGCTACAGCCGCTGACTGCAACGGCTGCGCATCGGACTGCGCTAAGGCTTGAGCACCGGAAATAAGCGGGCCGATATGGATCATTAGCATGGCAAATAAGCCAAGCCAAATCGCCACTGAGTCATATCGGCACTCTTTAATCAATCCGCCACTCCAATTTGTTTACTGCATATCCAAGCCATCGAGCTTGGCGAACAATTATTACACAGCCCACACCGGTACATCAGCGGCAGACTGTCGCAGAAAACAAAACAAGAAAAAACCAAAAAATCAAAAATAAAAGTAGAAAAAACCAATTAACAAACAACATCTACAGATAATCACTATTTTTAAAACATTACTTGCAACAAAAAACTTCAATCTATAGTTTTAATAGCAAGCCGTGCTCTGCAGCGTAGTTCGACCGATTTTTACCGTGATTCAGTATGCGCTGTTCTTAAGTATTATTTCATTGACCACGATTAAGGATCAGCTCATGCCGATGTTGAAAAACCCAGCCACTAAATACCGTGCCTATCCCGTACTGAACTTACCTGATCGTACTTGGCCGAATAAAACCATCACCCAGGCGCCGATTTGGTGCAGCTCAGACCTGCGCGATGGTAACCAGTCGCTGATCGAACCCATGAGCCCTGAGAAAAAACTGCGTTTCTTTAAAACCTTAGTGGCGGTTGGAGTGAAAGAAATTGAAGTTGCTTTCCCGTCAGCCTCGCAAACAGATTTTGACTTTGTCCGCCTGCTGATTGAAGAAGGTCATATCCCTGACGACACCACCATCCAAGTGCTGACTCAGGCGCGCGAAGACTTAATTGCCCGCACGTTTGAATCCTTAAAAGGCGCCCCAAAAGCCATTGTGCATATGTATAACGCGGTATCGCCAGCCTTTCGTCGCATCGTTTTTAACCAAGATAAAGAAGGTGTCAAAGCGATTGCCGTGCATGCAGCCGAGCTGTTTAAAAAGTACGCCGCACAACAACCTGAAACCCAGTGGACCTTTGAGTATTCACCCGAAACCTTTAGCGCCACCGAAACACCTTTTGCGGTTGAAGTGTGCAACGCCGTCTTAGATGTCTGGCAGCCCACAGCAGAAAATAAAGTGATTTTAAACTTGCCGGCCACTGTTGAAGTATCTACACCGAATGTCTACGCCGACCAAATCGAATGGTTTGCACGCCATATTAATCACCGTGAAAACGTGATTATCAGCTTACACACACACAACGACCGCGGCACTGGCGTGGCGGCCAGCGAATTGGGCTTATTGGCCGGCGCTGACCGCGTTGAAGGTTGCTTATTTGGCAATGGAGAGCGCACCGGTAACGTTGACTTAGTCACCCTGGCATTAAATATGTACACCCAAGGGGTGGATCCACAACTGGACTTCTCTGACATTGATGCAGTGCGCAAAGTGGTCGAAGAATGCAACCAACTACCGGTACACCCACGTCATCCCTATGCGGGCGACTTAGTACACACTGCTTTTTCTGGCTCACACCAAGATGCCATCCGTAAAGGTTTTGCTCAGCGTGATGCAGAAGGTGTTTGGGAAGTGCCTTACTTGCCGATTGACCCTGCTGATATTGGCCGTGACTATGAAGCCGTTATTCGAGTCAACAGCCAATCGGGTAAAGGTGGCGTGACGTATTTGCTGGAGCAGGAGTACGGCATACAATTGCCGCGCCGTATGCAAATCGAGTTCAGCCAAGTGATTAAGGCGGAAACCGACCGCTCAGGCTTAGAAGTCTCTGCCCAGCAAATTTACAACTTATTAGACCAAGAATATTTGCAAGCCTTAACGCCTTACGCATTACAAAAACATCGCCTGCAAGAAGAAGATGGTATCTGCACCTTAAGCACTGAAGTACTGGTGAATGGCGCAGTCAAAAACTGGACGGGGCGTGGTAATGGCCCACTGGAAGCATTGACGGCCAGCTTGCCTATTGCGGTGGAGATTATGGATTACAACGAGCACGCCATCAGTAGCGGCAGCGATGCCAAAGCCGCAGCCTATATTGAGCTGCGTGTACCGGGTCAGCGCCCCGTCTTTGGTGTCGGTATTGATAGCAATATCACTACGGCGAGCATTCGCGCCTTCTTTAGCGCGTTAAACCGTGCTCAAGCACAAGCAGAGCCGATGAAAGATACCGCGTAAAAGTGACTTTACTTGCGGCAATAAAAAACCCCTTGCACCGAATCAGGACAAGGGGTTTTTACTTTAGCGTTCGAGCAGCTCAGCCGCCCAACAGCAGCAATTATGCTTCTGCTTTAGCGGCTGCAGCTTTAATTAAGGTTTGCAACTCACCGCTTTCATGCATCTCAGTGATAATGTCGCAACCACCGACCAGCTCACCATTAACCCACAACTGCGGGAAAGTTGGCCAGTTGGCATACGCCGGAAGATTTGCGCGAATGTCTGGATTTGCAAGAATATCAACATAAGCAAATTTTTCGCCACAAGCCATCAAAGCTTGGGTCGCGCGCTGTGAGAAACCACACTGCGGCGCGTTTGGAGAGCCTTTCATGTACAGCAGAATCGGGTTGCTAGCGATCTGCTCTTTAATTGTTTCGATGATATCCACAATTCACCTCGACATAAATTGAATGCTTTAAGCTCATACGGGTTGTGAGCACCTGGTGCGCATTCTAGCTTAAAACCCAGCGCTGTGCTCTGCTTTAGATTAACTAAAATCAAGCTATTTGTTTTTATGATGGCAATTACACATAGATAACCACGCAAAAACCTGTGCCAAACACATACGCCACGCTCTAACCTGCACAGGAGCGTTTGCACAACATCCCCTGACCTTATAAGATTCAATCCCAATCTCATTGAGCGGCACTGGCTTTATTTTTTGTTGAGCGCCACGCTGCGTCAGTCTTCACATAGAATTGCTGACACCTTTGCTTGGAATTTTTAATCTCCTCGGTACCTTATCAGCATGGATAAACAAGGCCCCTTATTAAGCCTCACCAATTTAAGTTGTGGCTATCAAAATCAAACGATTGTTCAAGAGTTGAACCTGCACCTCAAGAGTGGAGATATCGGTTGCTTGCTTGGCCCCTCTGGCTGTGGAAAAACTACAACCCTGCGCGCCATTGCTGGCTTTGAGCCCATTATTAAAGGCTCAATCAGTCTCGCGGGTGAGGTTATTTCTCGTCCGAATTTTACTTTAGCGCCAGAAAAACGCCGCATTGGCATGGTCTTCCAAGACTACGCGCTGTTTCCGCACCTCAGCGTTGAAAAGAACATTGCCTTCGGCATTCGTAAACATCCCAATGCTGAGCGCATCACCCAAGAATTACTGGAACTGGTGAAGCTTGACTCACTCGGCAAGCGTTACCCCCATGAGTTATCCGGCGGCCAGCAACAGCGTGTAGCTTTAGCACGCGCTTTAGCACCTGAGCCTCGTCTACTGCTATTAGACGAACCCTTCTCCAACCTTGATGGCGAATTACGCCGCCGCTTAAGTCAAGAAGTACGGGAGATTCTTAAATACCGTGGTATCAGCGCCATATTGGTCACCCATGATCAAGAAGAAGCCTTTGCCATGAGCGATAATATTGGCGTCTTTAATAAAGGTCGCCTTGAACAGTGGGACTCACCTTTTAATCTATACCACGAACCTCTAACTCCCTTTGTCGCCAGTTTTGTTGGCCAAGGTTATTTTATTCGTGGACAAATGCTGACCCATGACAGCGTGCAAACCGAGCTGGGAGTGATTCGTGGCAACCGCGCCTACAACTGGCCCGCGGGCAGTACTGTGGATGTATTGCTGCGCCCGGATGATATTATTGACTCACCCGAAAGCCCGCTGCGCGCAATTATTATTGGCAAAACCTTTTTAGGTGCGGCAACTTTATATCGCCTCGAACTGCCCACGGGCAATCAGTTGGAAGCTATTTTTACCAGCCATATCGACCATTTTCTTGGCGAGAACGTTGGTATTGCGGTTGCAGCTGACCACCTTGTGGCATTTGCCACACCGGGCACTGTTGCAGCGCACAGCAGCTTACCCATGACCGGTGTGCGTCGCTACAGCTCCGCAAGCTGATGCTCCGCTTAGCCTGCTACTCTGCAGGCTAAGCCACAGCTTTGACATCCTTACCGCCCTAAAGAGACGGTGATTCCTACTGCCAGACGGCCATGCCCGACCGCGAGAATATTTTGTGCTGCATTGACATCGCGGTCGTGCGTGACACCACACGCACTGCAGCGCTCCAACAGGCCTCAGCTGAGCCTTACTTCTTCTGCCGACACTTGTGCTTTATCCAATACAGACTGTTAAGGCTGTGGATTGGATATCCTCTTCAACTTGACCGTCATCAATTTAACTCTCACTCACACGGCGTACCCTTCACTACATCTTGTGTCTATAGATACATATAAACACTACATAATGTATTTAGAGGTTTGTTATGCCGATCTTGTCCGCAGTACCCAGCACCCGCCAGCTTCGCAAACGTGATCAAAGTTACGACCCTTTTGATGCGCAAAAAATCTTGCATGCGATTACTGCAGCAGGACGCGCGACCGGCGAATTTACTCCAGCAGCTGCCGCCAAGCTCTGCGAACAGGTACTGCACAGTTTATCGGCACACAACGCACTCAATGTTGAAGACATCCAAGACTGTGTCGAAACCACGCTCATGGCCGCTGGGCATTTCCGCACTGCCCGCGCTTACATTGTTTACCGCGAACAACATTCACGCTTGCGCCGTGATCGCAAATCCTTAGTTGATGTTGCTTCATCCATGAATGAGTACTTATCCCGTGAAGACTGGCGTGTGCGCGCCAATGCTAACCAAGGTTATTCACTGGGCGGTTTAATTCTTAATGTGTCCGGCAAGGTCACCGCCAACTATTGGCTCAATGAAGTCTACAGCCCTGAAATTGGCGAAGCGCACCGTGAAGGTGATCTGCATATCCATGATCTCGATATGCTCGCTGGCTACTGCGCCGGCTGGTCACTGCGCACCTTACTCAATGAAGGCTTTAACGGAATTCCCGGCCGCGTTGAAGCAGGGCCACCGAAGCACCTTTCCAGCGCGCTAGGGCAAATGGTCAACTTTCTTGGCACCTTGCAAAACGAATGGGCCGGTGCGCAAGCCTTTAGCTCTTTTGATACTTATCTGGCACCCTTTATCCGTAAAGATCAGCTCAGCTACGCGCAAGTGCGTCAAGACATTCAAGAGTTTATTTACAACCTCAACGTGCCTTCACGCTGGGGCACGCAAACACCTTTTACTAACCTGACCTTTGACTGGGTCTGCCCAGAGGATTTACGCGAGCAAATCCCCTACATCGGCGGCGTAGAAATGCCTTTCGCCTATGGTGATCTGCAAGAAGAAATGGCGATGATCAACCAAGCCTACATCGAAGTGATGCAGGCCGGTGATGGCTTAGGCCGCGTTTTCACCTTCCCAATCCCAACCTACAACATCACCCATGACTTCCCTTGGGATAGCGAGAACGCCAACCGCTTGTTTGAAATGACCGCACGCTATGGCTTGCCCTACTTTCAGAACTTCTTGAACTCAGAATTGGAGCCCAACCAAGTCCGTTCGATGTGCTGCCGTTTGCAGTTGGACGTGCGTGAACTGCTCAAACGTGGTGGCGGTTTGTTTGGTTCGGCGGAACAAACCGGTTCACTGGGCGTAGTCACCATCAACTGCGCACGCTTAGGTTATCTGTATAAAAACAACCCGATTGGTCTGTATCGCCGTCTCGATAATCTATTGGAAATGGCCAAAGACAGCTTGGAAGTGAAGCGCAAAGTGATTCAGCACCACATGGACGCAGGTCTTTACCCGTACAGCAAACGCTATTTAGGTACGCTGCGTAACCATTTCTCTACCATTGGCGTGAATGGCCTGCATGAAATGCTGCGCAATTACACAGGTGATACCGAGGGCATGCACACCGCTAACGGACGCACAATGGCGCTGGAAATGCTCGATCATATTCGTGAGCGCTTAGTCGTTTTCCAAGAAGAAACTGGCAACCTCTACAATCTGGAAGCCACGCCAGCAGAAGGCACCACCTACCGTTTTGCTAAAGAAGACCAAAAACGCTTTGCCGATATTCTGCAAGCCGGCAGCTTCGATGCGCCCTACTACACCAACTCATCGCAGTTGCCCGTAGGCTTTACCGATGATGCTTTTGAAGCGCTAGAACTGCAGGACGAACTGCAATGCAAATACACCGGCGGTACGGTGCTGCACCTGTATATGTCAGAACAAATTTCTTCTGCTGAAGCCTGTAAAAAGCTGGTGCGTAATGCCTTAGGGCGCTTTCGTCTGCCTTATCTAACCATTACCCCAACCTTCTCCATCTGCCCAGTGCACGGTTATTTATCGGGTGAGCATGAGTTCTGCCCGAAATGTGACGAAGCGCTGCTGCAAGAACAGCAGCGTGCTCAACACCTCAAGGCCGTCCATTAAGACCACTTGAGCAAACCAGCGCGCCACTTATATAGCAGCGCGTTGATCCGATGCCCTGCATCAAACTAAAAGGAAAGACCTATGCAAACTGTAAATCAACTGCCGCAAGAACAACGTCAACGCTGTGAAGTCTGGACCCGTGTGATGGGCTAGCATCGTCCAGTCAGCGCTTTCAACCTAGGCAAGCAATCTGAACACCGTGAGCGCATGCATTTTAATGAGCAGCCAACCCAGCGTCAGTCCGCATAAGAATGGCTGAGCAACTCAGAGTTGGGGGCTTCGTGCCCCTGACCACTTTAGACTTTCCCGAACATTTGTCATGCGTGGTGTTTTGCCAAGGTTGCGCGTGGCGCTGTCGCTATTGCCATAACCCAGACTTAATTCCAACACGTGCGCAACAGATGCACAGCTGGGACTCTATTTTAGAGTTTTTGCAACGCCGCCAAGGCTTGCTTGAAGCCGTGGTGTTTAGCGGCGGTGAAGCCACCTTACAGCACGGCCTTAAAGCGGCAATGCAAGAAGTCAAAAAACTGGGTTTTAAAGTCGGCTTACATACGGCGGGGATTAACCCTAAAGCACTGCAACGAGTGCTACCTTATTGCGACTGGGTCGGCTTTGATGTCAAAGCCTTAGTGGAAGACACCCAGTTGATTACTGGCGTATCCGGCAGCGGCCAAGCCAACTGGCAGTGCTTAGAATTACTGCTGGCCAGTGGCGTTAAGTATGAGTGCCGCACGACCGTGCATTGGGATTTGATTGACCCACAGCGTTTACTGGAACTGGCCCGTCGTTTAAGCGCCGTAGGTGTGGCGCACTTTGTTGTGCAACATGTGCGCACGCAAAGCATGCTGGACGAGCAACTGGCAGAGCGCAGCGCCAATTTAGGCAGCGCTGCGCTGTGGCAAGACATCAGTCAACTATTCAACACTTTTATGCGCCGCCACAACTAGCCTCTAATCAACCCATGCAGCGCAACTGCCATTGAGCACGCAGCAGCTGTTAAGCAAACTGCTCTAACAAACGCGCAATACTCGGAATATGAATATTGCGCCCTGTCATCGCAATTAAACCGTCTTGATTTAAGCGCGCCATAATCCGCGACAAGGTTTCTGGTTGCATCGACAAACGCGCAGCAATCAATCGTTTAGGCAATGGCAACTCAATGTCCACAGTCTCTTGCGCACGATCGTCCAGTTGCTGAATCAGATACAAGGCAAAACGCTGCGTAGCATTTTGTAAGGTTAGCGTTTCTAACTCGCCTAAACGTTGATGCAGACGCATACTCATATGCCCCAGCAAGTGCAAGCAGGCTTGTGGGTTTTCTTGTAGTAGAGTCAGCATTAAACGATTAGGAAAACTAATCAGCTGCACCCTTTCTAAAGTTTCCGCACACACCGGGTATTCCGAGCGCTGCATAAACATCACAGCCTCAGCAAAGGTTTGTCCCGCCTGAATGATTTCCACCACTTTCTCTTGGCCATCGGCAGAAATACGGTAAAGCTTCACCCGTCCTTTTAACACTAAGAAAAAGCGCTCCGCGGCCTGACCCTGACGAATCAATAACTCTCCAGCATCGCAGTCTTGCTCGGTGCTTTGGGCAATGAGTCGCTCTTGTTCAGCTTGCGCAAGATTCTTAAAAAAAGGGTGCTGCAATATAGTTGCCACAGCCGGATGCGTAAAAAGCATAGAGTGCTCCAAGTCAGTCAATACATATTGGGCATCACTGGCAAAGATTGAATACATCTAGACTGATGCCAACTTATTTGCACTTACCTTAATACCTTATGCCAAATGCTTCACGGCTCTTTAAAGGGAGCTGCGGCCTTTCTTGATTTACAACAAGAAGCAGCAGCAAGCGCCCGCTTTTTTAACGATCAAAATTGGCAATGTCGGCATACTGTCCTTGAGTTAACAGCAATAAATCTGCTGCACTGAGCTCAACTTCCAAGCCACGCCGCCCGGCACTGATATGCAGCGTAGTCAGCTGTTCAGCGCTGCGATCTAAAAACGTACGCAGTTTTTTCTTCTGCGCTAGGGCACTGATCCCCCCCACTAAATACCCTGTGGCACGCTGAGCTTGCTGTGGATCAGCCATCTCCGCTTTCTTTACCCCAGCATGGCTGGCCAACGCTTTTAAATTTAATTGCGTGTGCACCGGCAGCACGGCTACCAATAGCTCACCTGTTTCTGTGCAGGCCAGCAATGTCTTAAAAACACGCTCAGGCGCCAAACCCAGTTTCTCTGCTGCTTCCAATCCGTAAGACGCTGATCGCGGATCATGGTTATAGCTATGCACAGTATGGGCAATGCGCTGTTTCTGTAACAAGTTAATCGCTGGAGTCATCGTTCACCTGGCTGATCGCACCAAAAATATAGGCTGTAATTATGCCTTAAAAGCCAAACATCTCGCGACACACAGCCAGCAAATCGCGACTCTAAGCAATAAACACTTACCAACATACAGTAATGTATGTATATTATTGGGCCGAATGAAAACGCACTGCATTTACTCTTTAAAACAGTGCATAATTAAGCACCCTCCCTGCTGCCGTATTTGCGTGCGCCTATTGTGCAGTGCTAAAAGATGCTAATTAGGAATAACTTTATGACCCGCCCTTCATCTAGAGCAACAGCTGTTTCGATAACTCTTGCTTGCGCACTATTGATCAGCGCCTGCGATAACACTAACGAACCTGCTAGCCAGCAACAGCAACAACAACCGGCACCGAAAGTAGGCATCGTTACTTTATCGACACAATCTTATACTTTAACCAGTGAACTGCCCGGCAGAACCGCAGCCTATCGCGTTGCTGAAGTGCGTCCACAGGTCAACGGTATTATTCAAAAACGACTGTTTAAAGAAGGCAGTGATGTCAAAGCCGATCAACAGTTGTATCAAATTGATCCGGCTATATATGAAGCTAATTTAAAAAGCGCAGAGGCCACCCTCCTCGCCTCACGCTCACTGGCTGAGCGCTATAAAGTGTTGGTTGCAGAGCGCGCGGTCAGCCGTCAGCAATACGATGATGCACAGGCCAATCGCCTTGCCGCAGAAGCGGCACTGGAACGCGCTAAAATTGATCAACGCTACACGCGAGTATTAGCACCGATTTCTGGCCGTATCGGCCGCTCCAGCGTCAGCGAAGGTGCTTTGGTCAGCAACGGTCAAGCCCAAGAACTGGCCGTTATTCAGCAACTTGATCCTATTTATGTTGATGTCACTCAGTCTGCCACTGACTTATTGCGCTTACGCCGTGAACTCGAAAGCGGTCAGCTGGAAAAAGCAGGCGAAACCGCTGCACAAGTGACCTTAAAGCTACAAGATGGCAGCGACTATCCGCATACAGGCACACTGGAGTTCTCTGAAGTATCAGTGGATGCCAGCACCGGTTCGGTCACTTTACGCGCTGTATTCCCCAACCCTGATGCATTGTTATTGCCGGGCATGTTCGTGCACGCAAGCTTAGTCACTGGCGTACAACGCCAAGTTATTTTAGCACCGCAACAAGGCGTTACTCGCAACCCCAAAGGCGAGCCTATCGCCATGGTGGTGAATGCGGAGAATAAGGTTGAGGCGCGCAATTTAACCGCTGAGCGCACTGCCGGTGACCGCTGGTTAGTGACTGCAGGCTTACAAGACGGCGACCGCCTTATCACCGAAGGCATCCAATTTGTGCAGCCGGGTATCAGTGTCGACCCTTACCCTGCGACCAATGTGCAGTCCTCCAAAGAAAGCCAAGAGCCTGCTACCAGCACTGCCAAGCAAGCTCAATAAGGGATCATCGTTATGTCGAATTTTTTTATCGACCGCCCCATCTTTGCTTGGGTTTTAGCCCTCGTTGTGATGCTGATTGGTGGTCTAGCTATTCTTAAATTACCGGTGAACCAATACCCCAGTATTGCGCCACCTTCGGTCGGTATTTCGGTCAGCTACCCTGGTGCTTCAGCACAAACGGTACAAGACACCGTCGTGCAAGTGATCGAGCAAAAAATGAATGGTATTGATGGCCTGCGTTATATTTCTTCGGAAAGTAACTCCGACGGCAGCATGAGCATTACCATTACTTTTGAGCAAGATGTTGATCCCGATATTGCCCAAGTACAGGTACAGAACAAGCTGCAACTGGCGACCCCTCTGCTACCGCAAGAAGTTCAGCAACAAGGTATTCGTGTCACTAAGTCGGCGAAAAACTTCTTAATGGTGATCGGGATTATCTCTGAAGACGGCAGTATGAATCGCTATGACCTAGCGGACTACACTGTATCCAACATTCAAGATCCTATTTCTCGAACTGAAGGTGTCGGCGACTTCCAGATCTTTGGTGCCCAGTACGCCATGCGTATTTGGTTGGACCCCGTTAAGCTCACCAACTTCGCCATGACACCGGTGGACGTTGCCAATGCCATTCGTACACAAAACGTACAGGTATCCTCAGGCCAGCTCGGTGGTTTGCCTGCATCGCCAAATCAGCAACTCACCGCCACTATTATTGGTAAAACCCGTTTTGAAACACCTGAGCAATTTGAAAATATTTTACTCAAGGTCAATCAAGACGGTTCACAAGTTCGCCTTAAGGATGTAGCTAAAGTTGAACTGGGCGGCGAAAACTACAGTATCAACGCAGAATATAACGGCAGCCCAGCGACAGGGATTGGTATCAAACTGGCCGCCGGTGCCAACGCACTGGATACGGCTCGTGCAGTACGCCAAACCTTGGCGGAACTTGAACCCTTCTTCCCGCCTGGAATGAAGATTGTTTACCCATATGACACCACTCCGGTGATTTCCGCCTCGATTAAAGGCGTGATTTACACCTTGGCGGAAGCCTTTGTGCTGGTGTTCTTGGTGATGTACTTATTCTTACAGAACCTGCGCGTCACCTTAATTCCGGCATTGGCTGTACCCGTGGTTATTCTTGGTACCTTTGGCGTGCTTGCTGCCTTTGGCTACAGCATCAACACCCTAACCATGTTCGCCATGGTACTGGCCATCGGCTTGCTGGTGGATGACGCCATTGTTGTGGTGGAAAACGTCGAGCGGGTGATGGAAGAAGAAGGCTTATCGCCGCTGGAAGCCACGCGCAAATCCATGGGACAAATCCAAGGCGCGCTGGTGGGTATTGGTCTGGTGCTGTCAGCGGTATTTATTCCAATGGCCTTCTTTGAAGGCTCAACCGGTGCCATTTACCAGCAGTTCTCAATCACTATTGTGGCGGCCATGGTACTCTCCGTACTGGTTGCCTTGATCTTTACGCCTGCACTGTGCGCCACCATGCTCAAGCCCATCCCCCAAGGTGGCAATCTTGAGAAACGTGGTTTCTTTGGCTGGTTTAACCGTACCTTCCATCGCGGTGTTGTCCGCTACGAAAAAGGCGTAGCCGCGATGATTCGTCGCAAAACACCTTACCTGCTGATGTACATCATCATCGTCGCGATTATGGGTTGGATGTTTACCAAAATCCCTACCTCGTTCTTACCAGAAGAAGACCAAGGCGTCCTCTTTGCGCAAGTGCAGACACCCGCAGGCTCAACGGCTGAGCGCACCTACGAAGTTGTTAGCAAAATGCGTGACTACTTGCTCACCGAAGAGTCCGATACGGTTCGCTCAGTGTTTGCTATCACCGGCTTTAACTTTGCTGGTCGCGGACAAAACTCAGGAATGGCATTTATCGGGCTAAAACCTTGGGAAGAGCGCACACTGGCGCACCAAAGCGTGTTTTCTCTAGCACAGCGGGCACAAATGAAGTTTTTCTCCTTCCGTGATGCCATGGTCTTTGCTTTTGCGCCACCTGCAGTAATGGAGCTGGGTAACGCAACCGGCTTTAATATGTACTTACAAGACCGTGCCGGCGTGGGCCATGAAGTGCTCAGTCAAGCGCGCGATCAATTTGTTCAACAAGCCAACCAAGACCCGCGCTTATTCCAAGTGCGAGCCAATGGTTTGCGTGATGAACCCCAATACCAGCTGACCATTGATGATGAAAAAGCTAGCTCAATGGGCTTGTCATTGGCCGATATTAACCAAACCCTATCCACCGCCTGGGGAAGTAGTTATGTCAATGACTTTATTGATCGTGGCCGGGTTAAGAAGGTGTTTTTACAGGCTAAAGCTGATGCACGCATGAATCCTGAGGATTTAGCTAAGTGGTATGTGCGCAACAAGTCAGGCGAAATGATCCCCTTTAATAGCTTTGCCAGTGGTGAGTGGGTTTACGGGTCACCTAAACTATCCCGTTATAACGGGGTTCCCTCTATGGAGATTCTAGGTAGCGCAGCCCCAGGCTACAGCTCAGGGGACGCCATGCTCGCGGTAGAAGAAATCGCCAAACAGCTGCCTGCCGGTGTAGGTATGGCATGGACCGGTTTATCCTATGAGGAACGCCTCTCCGGTGACCAAGCGCCTGCCTTGTATGCGCTGTCTTTGCTGGTCGTGTTCCTGTGCTTAGCCGCTATGTATGAGAGCTGGTCAATTCCGTTCTCTGTGATGCTGGTTGTACCTCTAGGTATTTTAGGGGCGCTGTTAGCCACCTATGGCCGCGGCTTATCCAACGACGTGTACTTCCAAATTGGCTTGTTAACCACCATTGGCCTGTCGGCGCGTAACGCTATTTTGATTGTGGAATTTGCTAAATCCCTGCATGAGCAAGGTATGAGCTTGGCTGCAGCTGCTGTTGAAGCCAGCCGTATTCGTCTGCGCCCAATCATTATGACCTCGCTGGCCTTTGTGCTCGGTGTAACACCTTTGGCCATTTCCACTGGCGCCGGTGCAGGCAGTAAGCATGCGATCGGAACTGGGGTTATTGGCGGTATGCTCACGGCGATGGTTTTAGCGATCTTCTTTGTACCGCTGTTTTACGTCGTGGTGAGCTCTTTATTTAAATCCACCGCTGATAAAGAACAGGAGGATGCACAATGAAGCGTACCGCCCTAGCCGCTGCGCTAATGACAGCTCTAACCGGTTGCTCACTGATTCCAAACTACCAGCAACCCGCCGCACCGGTTGCTGAGCAATGGAGCCATAGCGATTTACAACAGAGTGCAGCCCCACTACCGCAGTGGCGTGAGTTTTTCCAAGATCCGTTATTACAGGATCTGATCGAAACCGCGCTCACAAACAACCGTGATCTGCGCATTGCTGCGTTAAATGTTGATGCCTTTCGTGCGCAATACCGTATTCAACGCAGCGCGCGCTTCCCATCTGTAGATGCGAGCGGCGGCGCCAATCGGCAACGTATCCCTGGCAGTATGAATCCAAACCCAGCAAACAATGACGCCACGATCAACAGCCAGTACTCGGCAAACTTAGGCATCACCGCTTGGGAGCTGGATTTATTTGGTCGTTTAGGCAGCTTGCAAGATCAGGCGTTGGAAACTTACTTTGCCAGCGCACAAGCTCAGCGCAGCACTCAGCTGAGTTTAATCGCCAGTGTTGCTACCGCTTGGTTATCTTTACAAGCGGATCAAGAGGCCTTGCAACTGGTACGCGACACCTTAGCAACCTATGAAGACAGCCTCAGACTGATTGAGCGCAGCTATGATGCTGGAGTCGCCTCATTACTTGAGGTGCAACAAGCGCGTACTGCGGTCAACTCTGCACGGGTCAGCTTGGCTCAATTTGAACGCCAGAGCGTGCAAAGCCGTAACGCCTTAAACCTGTTGCTCGGGGGGCCAGCCGCCATAGATCTGAGCACTGTCGTGCCGTTAAATCGCTTTAAATTTGCCCAATTACCGGTGGGTTTGCCTGCCGATTTGCTGCAGCGTCGTCCTGATATTTTGCAAGCGGAGCATGAGCTTAAAGCGGCCAATGCCAATATTGGTGCCGCCCGAGCGGCATTCTTCCCAAGCATCAGCTTGACGGCCACAGCAGGCAGTTTAAGCCCTGATTTATCAGGTTTGTTTGATAGTGGTAGCGGCTCATGGCTATTTAAACCGAGCATTAATATTCCGATTTTTAATGCGGGGCGTTTACGCGCTAATTTGGATTACAGCGAAATTCAAAAAGATATCCATATTGCCCGCTACGAGAAAACGATCCAAACCGCCTTTCAGGAAGTGGCCGATGGCTTAATTGAGCGCAGCACCTACAAGCAGCAACTGGCAGCGCATGATGAGCTGGTGAAAACCAGTGAAGAATATTATGCACTGGCCGACCGCCGCTTTAATGAGGGCATTGATAATCAACTCACCCGCTTAGATGCGCAACGCCTGCTCTTTAATGCACAGCAACAGCGCATTAGCACGCAATTTGCACAGTTAGCTAGCGAGATTAATCTGTATAAAGCGCTGGGTGGCGGCTACCAAGAAGACAACACACAAAGACCCTAAAGTACTTTGAGTTGTTGTAGGTAACGCATAAAAAACGGGCGGTCTGTTTGATACAGTCGCCCGTTTTTTATGGTTAAGTTAAAGATTTAGTCCTTACGCGATGGCGATAACAGCTCAATCTTGTAGCCATCAGGATCTTCAACAAAGGCCAAAATACTTGAACCATGCTGCATCGGACCCGGCTCGCGGGTGATCTTACCGCCACGCGCACGAATATCCTCACACGCCTTATAGACATCCTCCACTTCTAAAGCGATATGGCCATACCCATTACCCAGATCGTATTTTTCTACGCCCCAGTTGTGCGTCAGCTCAATCACACTGTTATTGGCCTCATCACCATAACCGACAAAAGCCAAAGTAAATTTACCCTCTGGATAATCACGACGACGCAACAGTTGCATGCCCAGCACTTCAGTATAAAAAGCAATCGAGGCATCCAGATCGCCAACCCGTAGCATGGTGTGTAAAAGTCTCATTAACCTATCCTCTTCAACGTTATATCCATCCCCGCACTCAAAGTATGGGGTCTTTCGCACAAACACATACAAACACTAGCCTAGCAGCTTACCCATGCTCGCCAGCACTTCATAGTCGCTGCAACTGAGCCAAACAGGCAGTGCCATTGCACGCCTTAACCTGCGCTGCTACGCAGACGTGAAAAACGCGGGCTTGCCAGCAAAAACAACCACACAGTCAACACAAATGGAGCGGTCAGAGCCGGCATTCCTATAGGTTCCAGTGCAGCAGACATTGCAGCATAGACGACTGCCGTGACCAGCACCGCCAGCAATCCATAGAGCACAGAGTGACTATTGACCACGAAAAATCCACGACTGAAGACAATCGCGGTCAAAACACAGTTAAAACCAAAAGCCCCCGAGCTAATCGCAGGTTCCGCGGCCCCCATCACCCAGGCAACCAATGCACCGAGCAGCGAACCCAACAGCGCTGCAACGAAAACGGCGCGTGAACTGATCAGCAACCCCACTGCAAAGATAATACCCGTAATGACGCTGCCCTGAAAAAACACCTGAGCAATCCCGCTAAATAAACCTTCTGCCAAGGACGCTACAGTGACAACCCCTTCAACAGTTGCCGCCTTTGGCAGCCCGGCTGTGGGTAGAATACCTGTTGACTGCAATCGTCCAAAACGTGCACATGCCAAGACAAACACGACGGTGGTGACAACAAAAGGTGCGGTCAGTGCAGGTATGCCCCACTTTTCTAAAAAGCTCATCAGCGCCGACATCACTACCGTTGTACAGGCCGCTGCCATCACAACATAGACAAACACCAACACACTAGGCTCAAGAAAATACAGCAATGCAATAGCAACCAGCGCTCCGTTAAAGCCGAACAGCCCAGCGCGAACATCGGCCCGATCCGTCCCCAGCAACATCGCTGTCGCCGTGCTCGCAACAGTACCCAGTAGCACCGCCAAGCCTGACATCAGCGAACTGTAGAAAACGCCCACTAAGAAGAGCAAACCCGTATAGCTGTTATTCTGCAGCATAACCTGGCCAATACCACGCAGCACAGAATCGAAAAAACTTAATCCAGACTGCGGCGCTAAGGTGTTGGAAGGCTCAAATCCAGAGGTAGACAGTTTGCCTAAAAACTCCGATAACGCAGCATAAATATGTACAAGCTTCATCAATAGGTTCCAAATATAGCGTTTATTGCATACTTAAAGACAGAAGTGCAAAAGCTTGTGCAGCACACGCCAAGTACACTGATTTAACATAGACAGGCTTAGTTTTTAAAACAGACCAAGGACAAGCCCCTTTGATCAAGGTCACAATAACACTAAGCGAGGCGCTGCATAGGCCTTCTACTCAAATTAAAAAGCCACCGCAAGGGTGGCTTTTTACAAGAGATACAACTAACGCTCTCTTTTTACAGCAGTTTGCGACCTTTACTGGCAGCGATACGTAAACGCAGTGCATTGAGCTTGATAAAGCCTGCTGCATCAGCCTGATCGTAAGCGCCGGCATCGTCTTCAAAAGTGGCAATGGCTGCATCAAACAGTGAATCGTCTGATTTGCGGCCAACAACCACAACGTTACCTTTGTAGAGTTTCAAACGCACTACACCGTTAACGTTCGCCTGTGATGCATCAATCATCGCTTGCAACATGGTGCGCTCTGGGCTCCACCAGTAGCCGTTGTAGATCAACGAGGCGTACTTAGGCATCAACTCATCTTTCAAGTGTGCCACTTCGCGGTCGAGGGTGATTGACTCCATTGCACGGTGGGCGCGCAGCATGATGGTGCCACCTGGGGTTTCGTAGCAGCCACGGGCTTTCATGCCCACGTAACGGTTTTCCACGATATCGACACGACCGATACCGTGCTCACCACCAATGCGGTTCAGCTCAGCCAATACTGTGGCCGGTGACATTTCAACACCATCAATCGCGGTGATATCACCTTTGCGGTACGTCAGCTCGATGTACTGTGGAGTTGCAGAGGCTTCTTCAAGCGACTTGGTCCAGCGCCACATGTCTTCTTCGTGCTCAGTCCAAGTATCTTCCAACACACCGCCTTCGTAGGAGATATGCAGTAAGTTGGCGTCCATTGAGTACGGTGACTTTTTGTTGCCGTGACGCTCAATCTGGATGTTGTGCTTCGCTGCGTAATCCATCAGTTTTTCGCGAGACAGTAAGTCCCACTCACGCCAAGGCGCAATGACTTTTACCCCAGGCTTCAGCGCATAAGCACCCAGCTCAAAACGCACTTGGTCATTGCCTTTACCGGTTGCACCGTGAGAAATGGCATCCGCACCGGTTTCGTTGGCAATTTCAATCAAGCGCTTAGCAATCAAAGGACGCGCGATTGACGTACCGAGTAAGTACTCACCTTCGTAAATGGTGTTGGCACGGAACATCGGGAAGACAAAGTCACGAACAAACTCTTCGCGCAGATCGTCAATATAGATTTCTTTAACACCTAGGGCTTGTGCTTTAGCACGTGCAGGCTCTACCTCTTCACCTTGACCTAGGTCTGCGGTAAAAGTAACAACCTCACAGTTGTACGTATCTTGCAGCCACTTAAGAATGACCGAAGTGTCCAAGCCACCGGAATAGGCGAGAACCACCTTCTTGACGTCTGTCATGCCTTCAACTCCACGAGAATTATGCGATAAAGAGCTTATTCTACTGCTCAGCGGCCATAATTTATAGTACCAACATGAGCTGTAATAGAATAATCACTCTGGAAATAACGCTGCCAAACAAAAAACAGCTGTAGCGCGCTACAGTTCTCTATTATCCAGCAACCTCAGCACCAGAGCCCTGTTAACAGCGACTCTGGTATTTTTAATTAAGCTTTTTTCATAAACTCAGATTTGAGCATGATTTTCTGGCCATCAACCCGGCAATCCAAATCATGATCACCCTCAACGATACGAATATTGGTCACCCGGGTGCCCATTTTAATCACCGTTGAGCTGCCTTTGACTTTCAAGTCTTTAATTAAGATCACCGTATCACCATCGGCTAAAGGCGTACCGTGTGCATCACGCACAACTTTTTCGTTACTCTCTTCAGGAGCACTCGAACCATCCATGGCCCACTCATGGCCACAGGTTGCGCAGACGTAGTTTTCACGATCTGGATAAGTGATTTCTTCTTTACAGGCTGGGCAAGGTGGAAACTCAGACATGCTCGAACATCCTTCTAAACAGTTACAGGGGCGCTAAGAATAGCTAACCCCATCGATTAAGGCCAATCCGCCCACAGCGCGCCAGCGGATTAACAAGGTTGACATCCTCACCGCCCTAAAGAAACGGGGAGGCCTACTGCTAGACGAGCATGCCCGACCACGTTCCATACTCGCACTAAAAGTATGGGGCTTTCGCACAAAACTGATAACCCCTATCTTCCACCCTACCCCTTCTTATGAATGACGCTGGCGGCGCACTTCAATAATATTGGGCAACTGCGAGATACGCCCCAGTAAACGCCCCAGCTCGTCAAGACCAGGCACTTCCACGGTTAAGTTGATGGTTGCGGTATTGTCTTCCTTGCTGGTGCTGGTCTGCAGCGCCACAATATTCATTTTTTCATTGAGCAAGACTTGAGAAATATCACTGAGCAAGCCCGAGCGGTCGTAAGCGCGCACCAGCACATCCACCGGATAGGTTTTCACCGGCTCAGTGCCCCAGCCCACTTGAATCATGCGCTCTGGCTCACGGCTGCGCAGTTGCAAGGCGGTGGCGCAATCTTGGCGGTGAATCGTGACCCCACGCCCCACGGTGATATAGCCAACAATAGGCTCGCCCGGTACAGGCTGGCAGCAGCCGGCCATTTGCGTGAGTAAATTGCCCACCCCATGAATCCGTATTTCATCACGCGCCTGCGCTGTATGCTGGGTTGGTTTACGTGGGATTAAATCCAATTGCTGGCTGCTACGCTCATAGGGCTCAAGCAACTGCTGAGCCAAGCCAACGGCATGGGCAATGCGCACATCGCCCGCCCCTAAAGCCGCAAACAGATCCTCACTGGTCTTTAGATTACATTTTTCTGCCAGCCGCTCATAATTCACAGGGCCAATGGCTAAGCGCGCCATTTCGCGTTCAAGCATCTGCTTGCCAGCCGCCACGTTTTGATCACGGGCTTGTAACTTAAACCAATGCACGACCTTGGCACGGGCACGGGCGGTGTTGATATAGCCTAAGTTGGTATTGAGCCAGTCACGACTCGGCGCACCGTTTTTACCGGTAATGACTTCAACTTGCTCACCAGTTTTCAGATTGTAATTCAGCGGTACGATGCGACCGTTGACCTTAGCACCACGGCAGTTATGGCCAATTTCAGTATGCACGCGATAGGCAAAATCCAGCGGAGTTGAGCCTTGCGGCAAATCAATGGCGTGGCCGTCGGGGGTAAACACATACACCCGATCAGGCTCAATATCAACGCGGATTTGATCGGCTAGGCCGCCGATATCACCCAGCTCTTCATGCCACTCCAGCACCTGCCTGAGCCACGCAATCTTTTCTTCATAATGATCGGACTGGCCATCCACATCAGTGCCTTTGTAGCGCCAATGTGCACACACCCCAAGCTCGGCCTCTTCGTGCATGGTCTGTGTACGAATTTGCACTTCTAAGACCTTACCTTCAGGGCCAATCACAGCCGTGTGCAAGGAGCGATAGCCGTTCTCTTTAGGGTTGGCAATATAGTCATCAAACTCTCGGGCAATATGCGGCCAGCGGGTGTGCACAATGCCTAACGCGGTATAACAATCGCGCACCTGCGGCACCAATATACGCACCGCACGCACATCATAAATCTCGCTAAAACGCAGACCTTTTTTCTGCATCTTGCGCCAAATCGAATAAATATGCTTAACCCGGCCGCTGACATCGGCCTCAATATTTGCAGCTTTCAGCTCATCGCTCAGCTCCTGCACCACACGGCGAATAAACTGTTCACGGTCGATACGACGTTCATGCAGTAAACCGGCAATATGCATGTACTGCTCAGGCTCAAGGTAGCGAAAAGATAAATCTTCTAACTCCCACTTGATATGACCAATACCTAAACGGTGCGCCAGCGGTGCGTAAATATCAAACACTTCACGCGCAACCCGATAACGCTTATGTTCAGGTGCATTTTTCACCGCACGAATTGCACAGGTGCGTTCGGCCAATTTAATCAATGCCACACGCACATCATCGACCATCGCCACCAGCATGCGCCGCAGATTATCGACTTGGGCTTGCGCATTCAGCACGACACTTTGCCGAGGATTGATACTGGCACTGATCGCCGCCATGCGCAGCACACCATCAATTAACTTACTGACCACAGGTCCAAATAAGCGCTCAATCTCGCTCAGCGGTGCTTTACCCTCGCGCACCGTACGGTACAAGATGGCGGCAACCAGTGTCTCTTGATCCAGTTTTAAGTCGACTAATATCTGCGCAATTTCCAAGCCAATTTGCAAACTGGATGTGCCTTCTGCCCAGATATTGTCAGCAGCCTTGGCTTTTTGCTCAGCATCGCGAGCAAACTCACAGGCACTCAGTAGACCCTCGGTGTCCAGATGTGGATCAACCTCAACAATCTGCGCCACCCAACGCTGCAAATCAATACTGCCATCTTGGCTAATCGGTTGCTCTGTTCTGACCTGTACCATTACCAATCCTTCGAGCCTAAGACTCTCTAACCCAATCGACTACCGAGGTAGACCGCTTACTTTTTTACCAATAACGCCATTGCTTCGGTGTGCCCTGTTTGCGCAAACATATCCAGCACCCCCGCTTTTTCTAAACGATAACCGCGCGCTGTAAGCAGAGCAATATCGCGCGCCAAAGTGGCGGGATTACAAGACACATAAACAATACGCGGCACTTTTAATTGCGCTAAATGCTCAACCACAACCTGCGCACCTTCACGCGGAGGATCTAATAAAGCCGCAGAAAAAGCCTGCTGCGCCCAGCGCTCATTGTGCAGCGGCATAGACAGATCACAATGAAAAAAGTGCACATTGCTCAGCCCGCAAGCGCTAGCATTGTCTTGTGCGCGCTGCAACATTGACGCCACGCCTTCGACCGCAACCACCTGCTCGACTCGCTGCGCAAGAGGTAAGGCGAAATTACCCAGCCCACAAAATAGATCCAAGACGCGCGCATCCGCCTGCGGTGCTAACCAGTCCAGCGCTTGGGCTATCATCGCCTCATTCATGTGCGCATTCACTTGAACAAAATCACCCGGCTGATACGCAATATTTAAAGCATACGCCGGTAATGCATAGCTCAGCACCTGTCCAGCTTGATCCGGCTGCGGCTCACCCGCCCCATGCAGCCACAATTGTGCTTGATGCTGCGCGCAATAAGCACGCAACAACTGCAAATCAGCTGGATGCAAGCTTTGTGTGTGACGCAATAATAATGCTGTGCTGCTGCCGCTAAAGAGCTCAATATGACCTAAGACGTGCGGCTGCTGAAAAGCATTAAGCAATGCCGCTAAGCCAGCAAAGAGTGGCTGCAATTCAGAACGTAAAATCACACAGCTCTGCACTTCAACAATGGCTTTACTGGCTAAACCTCGAAAGCCCACCTGCACATGCTTGTGTTGCGCATCGTAACGCACCGCCACACGTGTACGGCGGCGATAAGCGAAGGCCGGTCCGACTAAAGGCGGCGCCCATTCAGTAGGCACCACCGCCTCACGAGCGAGCTGCTCAACTAGATTGTTGTGCTTAAGCTCAATTTGCTGAGCATGACTGATATGTTGCAAGGTACAGCCACCGCACTGCCCAGCCCATGGGCATGCCGCGCTGATACGCTCGGGGCTGGAGGTTTGCAGAGCCACCGTTTGCGCCTCAACCACCTTGCTGCGCGCTGCTAAGACTTGCGCCTGCACCTGCTCTCCGGGCAATGCACCACTGACAAACCAGGTGCGTCCATCAAGAAAAGCAATGCCTCGGCCATCGTGCGCTAAGCGTTCGATATTTAACCATTGTTTTTTGCCCACTGGCACAGTGCTACGCGCAGCACCTCCAGCGGGTTGAAAGCGTAATGATGATGTTGCTTTAGAGCGACTCATACAGACTCCGGCGCATAAATACCGCTGGATAAATAACGATCACCGCGATCGCAAATAATGGCGACCAAGACGGCGTTTTCCACAGTTTGAGCCACTTGCAGCATCGCCGCGACCGCACCGCCTGACGATACACCACAAAAGATACCTTCTTCACGAGCCAAACGTCGCATACAGTTTTCAGCGGTGTGCTGATCCATATCGATCACTTGATCA
This sequence comes from Gammaproteobacteria bacterium, assembly GCA_012728315.1. GTDB lineage: Bacteria > Pseudomonadota > Gammaproteobacteria > Pseudomonadales > Pseudomonadaceae > Denitrificimonas. Next base: position 15,852 of record JAAYFI010000070.1, on the reverse strand, counting down.
ACGCGACTGGCCTCAAAAATACTGGGCAAATAGGCTGCCGGCCAACGTCGAATACCTGGAATGGTTGCCCCTTCAGTGGGCTGTAAACCCACAATCTGCACATTAGGGTTTTGTTCTTTTAAATAACGGGAAACCCCCATGATAGTGCCCGTGGTACCCATCGAACTGATAAAGTGCGTGACCTGCCCTTGAGTTTGCCGCCAAATTTCTGGGCCTGTGGTGCGGTAATGTGCAGTAGGATTATCTTGATTAGAAAACTGATCCAAGACGATCCCTTGCCCTTGCGCCTGCATCTCTAACGCCAAATCACGGGCTGCCTCCATGGAGTCCACTAAAATCAACTCGGCGCCATAAGCGGTCATCGCCGCTTTACGCTCAGCAGTGGAGTTATCAGGCATAATCAACACCATCCGGTAGCCTTTGATCGCGGCAACCATCGCTAAAGCAATGCCCGTATTGCCTGAGGTGGCTTCAATCAAAGCATCGCCCGGCCGGATACGGCCACTGCGCTCGGCACGCTCAATCATGGCCAGCGCTGGGCGATCTTTTACCGAGCCTGCGGGGTTATTGCCCTCAAGCTTAACCAGCAAGGTATTACTGGTTTCGCCGGCCAGGCGCTGTAAGCGAATCAGAGGAGTATTGCCGATGCAGTCGGCCAAGGTTGGATAATGAACGGTCATAATAAGCAGCGGCATCAAAATTGAAAGAGGCCTATGATAGCGCCAAATGTGAAGAGTCCATAACCCGCGAATGCATCAACTTATAACCGACAGCTATAATAGATAAATACAAATTATTTTTATCAGTCCTTTATTCTGTGGCAAGGAGAATCAGAGCATGTTGACCAATCTTGGAATTAAAGGACGCGTGCTGCTGCTGACCTTAGTGCCTTCAGGGCTCTTTGCGATTATTTTGGGCAGCTGGTTCAGCCACTCGCAACTCAATGATTTACAGCAGCAGTTGCTGCGGCGTGGTGAATTAATTATTAACCAGCTGTCTCTACTCAGCTATCAACCCTTACTTCATCAAGACCGCGAGCAACTGTTCAGCATTGCGCAAGATGCCCTTGAGCTACATGATGTGCGCTCAGTGCGCTTTACTGCGGCGCCAGGTGTTGTACTGGCGCATTCAGGCCCTTCAATTCCCGCACACCAACTGACAGCTGAACCACGCCCCCGCATTGATACGTACAATGACAGCACACTACTGACCTTATCGGTTTTTGAACGGCCCTTACCCTCGCAAGCAGGCGAGCAAAACAACAGTGACACCCAGCAACCCCTTGGCTGGATCAGTCTTGAGCTGTCGCACCATGCCACCTTGCTGGAAGGTTACCGCAGTGTTTTTGTCAGCGTTGCACTGATTATTTTAGGCTTATTGATTACTGGGCTATTGGCCCTGCGCCTCAGCCGCAACATTAGTATTCCGCTGGAAAATATCAAAAAAGGTGTCGCCAGTATTCGTGATGGCCACCTCGATACACGCCTCGACTCACCGGGCAGTCACGAGCTTGACGAGCTGGTCAATGGTATTAACCTGATGGCGCAGTCATTACAACAGGCGCAAGAAGAACTACAAAGCAATATCGATCAAGCACTTGATGATGCGCGGCACAACTTAGAAACCATTGAAATCCAGAATATTGAACTGGATTTAGCGCGCAAAGAAGCCATTGAGGCCAGTCGCATCAAGTCAGAGTTTTTGGCCAATATGAGCCATGAAATTCGCACACCGCTAAACGGCATTATTGGCTTTACCCAGTTACTGAAAAAAAGCGATCTGACCATTCGGCAAGAAGACTACCTCAATACCATTATTAATTCGTCAGACAGCCTACTCAATATCATTAATGAAATATTGGATTTTTCCAAAATCGAAGCGGGGAAACTGGTGCTGGATCATGCACCTTTTTATCTGCGCGATCTGATTCAAGACACCCTAACCCTGCTCGCGCCCGCCGCCCATCAGAAAAACTTAGAACTGATCAGTTTGGTCTACCGCGACACTCCGCGCACTGTAATGGGCGATGCACAGCGCATTAAACAAATCCTAACCAATCTCATTGGCAATGCCATCAAGTTTACCCACGAAGGCAGTGTTGTTGTACGCGCGATGCTGGACGATGAGTACCACGAGTGCGTGCAGCTGCGTTTCAGCGTGCAAGACACAGGCATTGGCATGCACGCTATTGATCAAAACACTCTTTTCCAAGCCTTTAGCCAAGCTGATCACTCTCTGACGCGACAAGCCGGTGGCACAGGCTTAGGCCTGACCATTTCTAAACGCTTAGTTGAGCATATGGGCGGTGAAATTGGTGTCAATAGCACCCCCGGTGAGGGCTCTGAATTTTGGTTTACCTTGCGCCTAGAAAAAACCTATGACAATGATTTGCCAGCCTCGGAGTCGCAACCCTTAGCCTATCGCGCCGTACTGCACGAACCTCATCCACTGGCCCAACAAGCCATTGCTCATCAACTAGAAGATTGCGGTTTAGAGGTCAACTGCTGTAGCAGTTTACAAGACAGTGTCGAACAGGTTCAGCAGGCAACTGCAACAGACGCGCCTTATCATTTGGCGGTGCTGAGCATCAACAGCCAACACCACTCGCTGAGTCTGATCAAGCACACCCTCAAGCAACTGCAAGACTTGCAGTGTGCAGTGCTGCTGTTATGCAGTACCAGCGATTTTACTGTTTTCCAAAATAATCTAGGGCGACCCTTTTGTGATCAGATGCTGAGTAAGCCCACCTGTCATCGACGCCTGCAGCATGCCATCAAAGATCTACTGTGCATTCCAGAGCCGGCTGAAGCACAACCCCTGCTCACTGCTGAGCAGCCGACGCTGCATGCTTTATGTGTTGATGACAATCCAGCCAACTTATTGCTGATTCAAACCTTACTCAGTGATATGGGGGTACGCGCGAGTAGCGCCAACAATGGCCACAGCGCCCTGACTTTATTTCAGAACAACAGCTTTGATATTGTTTTTATGGATATTCAAATGCCGGGAATGAGCGGCCAGCAATGCACTGAAGCGATACGCGCATGGGAGCACCATCAACAGCTGAAGGCCACCCCAATCATCGCCGTAACCGCCCACGCACTCCCACACGAAACGCATTTATTTTTGCAATCCGGTTTAAATGACTGCCTGAGCAAACCTATTAATGAGCAATCCTTAGCTAAAGCGATTGCTAAATGGACCGGCATCTTCGTGAGCCCACACCATGCCATTGAGCTGCCGAGCGACAGCATTACCCAACATCTGCAATTGCCTATTATTGACCGTGAAGAAGGTCGTTCACTATCAAATGGTAAAGACTCTTTAGCCCGCGAATTATTAACCTTGCTGCTTGAGTCGTTACCCAGTGACCGTCTCTATCTACAAAACGCGCGCAACCTTAACGATCGCCGTGCATTACTGGAACGCATCCACCGCATTCATGGTGCCACACAATACTGTGGCGTCCCGCAATTGCGCGCCATCTGTAAGACCTGTGAAACTTTAATTAAAAATGATGTGACACAGATCGAGCCCGCACTCGATGAGCTCGACACCGCGATTGAGCGCTTACTGGCCTATGCCGCAGCACAAAACGGTGCAGCACCTCAGCCCTGACTTACAGCTTAAGCTCGACCTGATCCGTGCGCAGCCCGGGCAGTCGCCATTCAATGGGCTGCTGCCCCGTGCGCTGCAAAAACTTATTGCATTGACTGAAGTGCCCATTGCCTAAGAAACCGCGGTAGGCCGACAGCGGCGATGGATGAGCCGAACAGAGCAGCAAATGTTTGCTGGCATCAATACGCTGAGCTTTACTGCGTGCATGCGCGCCCCACAACATAAACACCACATGCTCTTGCTGCGCACTGACACAATCAATAATGCAATCGGTAAACCGCTGCCAACCGGCCTTGGCATGGGACCCGGCCTGTCCTCGTTCCACCGTCAAAGTGGTATTGAGCAACAACACACCTTGCTTAGCCCAGCTTTCTAAACAGCCATGCGCGGCCAGCGGAATATTTAAGTCGCGCTGCAGCTCTTTATAGATATTGAGCAATGAGGGTGGGATCGCTATTCCCTCAGGTACGGAAAAACTTAAACCTTGGGCTTGCCCGGGGCCGTGATAAGGGTCTTGACCTAAAATCACAACCTTAACCTGCGGCAATGGCGTTAAATTCAACGCATTAAAGATCAATGGGCCGAGTGGATAAATCTCTTTACCTTGTTGTTTTTCTTCACGCAAAAAATCAGCCAACTGCTGCATATAAGGCTGCTCAAACTCTGCAGATAAAGCGTCTTTCCAACTCTTTTCTAGCTTAATACGGTTATACTGCGTCATTATTTGAACTCGCGATAAAAAGCAGCACCCTAAGAAAGCCAGGATAACTTGTCAATGAGTGACTCCCACATTAGCCCAAGCACTGCGCAAACGAATCTGCATTACGCCTTATTGAGCGCCTTTCTTAAAGGCACGGCGAAAATCCCGCAGATGCCGGAAAATGCACTGCGCATTCGTCAGTTATTACGCGACCCTTATACCTCTTTAGAACAGCTCAGCCGGGTGATTAACAGCGACCCGCCGCTGGCCGCTTATTTAATGCAGTTTGCTGACAGCCCGCTGCTAAAAAGCGCACGGCCTTGTCGCTCTTTACGCGATGTTTTAGCCCGTCTAGGTACTGACAAGTTGAATAATTTGGTCTTAAGCTTTGCCGTGCGCAATATCTTTATTAGCAAAGAGCTCGCCCTGCAGAAAATGTTTCGTGCCCGCTGGAATGCTTCCTTAATGCGCGCAGCCTGGTCGGCCTGTGTGGCCAGCTTAACTGAACACATTTCCATAGACGATGCTTTATTGGGCGGGCTGTTTCAAGATATTGGCAGTTTACCCATCTTAGCTGAACTGGAAAACTGGCCAGAACTATCCCGCGACAGCGACAGTTTAAATGCAGTCTGCGACCAGCTCTCTGGAAAAATCGGCAGCGTACTGCTAACTGCTTGGAAGCAACCCAGCTACCTCGTGGACTGCGCACGTTACCGCGATCCAGCCGAGCCCATGCCTAGCCAGCCCACACCTCAGCTCTATGAACTGGTGCAGATTGGCGAAGTGCTACAAAATCCTGCTAAACACTCGACCTTGGCCAACCTGCCACTGGCGCAGACACTTTTTACGCAATTGGATGTACAAGAGATCCAACAGCAGTTTAAAGATCAGATTAACCTTTGGTTTTTATTGCTTGGAGTCAAAACTCGCATTGTTTAATGCCAATACACTTCTTTATTTAAACTCTACGACTAAAATACAGTACCCTATCTGCCACTATAACTGCACAGTCAGCCAACATTAGCCCATTACTTTATGCTCCAAGATAAGGAGATCCTTGTGATTCGTATGCTTTCTGCCCTAACCCTCTGGGTTGCCATGACGGTTACAGCGCTTGCTGCTGACCCTATCCTCATTGGTCTTAACTATCCGCGCACTGGCCATTACAAAGAAGAAGGGCTAGCACAAATGCGTGCGGCCTTATTAGCCATTGATGAAATCAATGCACAAGGCGGCCTCTTAGGTCGCGAAGTCAAACTCATCAGCCGCGACACTGCATCACGCCCCGAAAAAGCTGCACGCAATGTCGATAAAATGGTTGAAGATGGCGCGGTCATGTTGTTTGGTAGCGTTTCCAGCGCAGTTGCTATTGCCGCCAGTGCACGTGCTCGCCAGCTCAACACCTTATATTTCGCCACCATTGGCTACTCCAATGATGTAACCGATAAAAGTGGCCACCGCTATGTCTTTAGAGAAAGCAGCAGTGCCACCATGACCGGACGCGCGCTGGGCCAGTACTTATCAGAAAAATTCCCTGATAAAACCTATTTTTATGTCACCGCTGATTACACCTGGGGCCACAGCTCCGAGCAAGCTTTACGTGAAAATACCAACACCACCGACACCAGCAAGCATAAAGGCGTACTTTTACCCTTCCCAACCGCCAAACAGTCCGATTACACAGCTGTCCTGAAGCAGGCTCTAGAGAGCAATGCCGATATTGTTGCTTTAGTTCTCTATGGGCATGATCTGGTTCGCGCCATGCGTACCGCTGACACCTTAGGTTTAACCAAAAAAGTACAGATTATTGCGCCTAATCTAACCCAATCCGTGCTTGAGCAAGCCGGCCCAGGCTTAATGGTCGGTGTGATTGGTACGGAACACTGGTTATGGCGCGCACCTGAACTGGAAAACTCTCAGGCCGGCTTAGCCTTCGTTGACAACTTCAACAAAGCCTACGATCTGTACCCACCCAGCGCAGCCGCTTCAGCCTACACTGTAGTCAAACAATGGGCCGACGCAGTCAGCCGCAGCCGTAGCACTGATAGCGAAGCCGTCATCAAAGCCTTGGAAGGCCATGACTACACCCTGCTTAAAGATGCCGCACAGTGGCGCGCTTTTGATCACCAAAATGTGCAAACAGTCTATGTTGTGCAAGTCAATGACCGCAATACGGTAATGGCGCATCCATCGCGACAAGATTACTTTAAAATTCTTCAGCGCTTTCCCGCCCAACAAACCGCACAAACTCAAGAAGAATGGCAGGCAGTCCGGGCAAAAGCCGGCCAACCGAACCAACTGAAATAAATCAGTTACAACTTTAAACTCAAAAAAACCGCGCATATTCTGCGCGGTTTTTTTAACAGGCCGACTCTGCAGCGGCTCCGTGCTTATTGGCGCGCCAGGCGTCGATTATCAATGGCAAGCGGCTGCGTACTGCGGTACGGATTGATATCTAAACCACCACGACGCACATAGCGTGCCGATACGCTTAAGAACTCAGGCTGCAAGCAGCGCTGTAAATCAAGAAAAATGCGCTCCACACACTGCTCGTGAAAATCTTGGTGCTGGCGAAAACGGATCAAATAAAGCAAGAAACTGGCATGATCCAACTTGGCCCCGCGGTAATGCACGTGCAAGGTCCCCCAGTCTGGCTGCCCAGTGACCGGACAATTGGACTTCAGTAAATGGCTGTAGAGCTGCTCCTCAACGTGCTCGGCGGAGCACAGCAGCTGTGTGTGCGAGGGTTCTTGATAGGCACTGACGCTCACATCCAGATCATCAATACAAACACCCTGAGGCTGATGCACGCCTTCTGCGCACACTGCATCTAAGGTTTTCAGCTGCACCTGGACCGGCGCTTGTGCCACTTTAGATAAATCAGCCACCAGCACCGCCTGCACTTCAGCAAAACTGGCATACACGCTCTGATTAAAAGAGTTCAGATACAGCTTAAAGGATTTCGATTCGATAATATTGGGCGAATCCGCAGGAACAACAAATTGCCCAATGGCGACCACGGGTTTGCCTGAGGGCAACAACCAAGACAGCTCATAGCAGTTCCACACATCAACACCCTGATAGGGCAAACTATCAGCGCTAAAGCCGAGCTCACGCCACTTCGTTGCTCGGGCAATACCAAACAATAAGCTGGCGTCATACTGGCTGATATAGGCACTGCTTTTGCCTAGAGGTGAATCGTGCGCGGGATGATGCGACATGCCTGCAGCTCCTATAAAAAACAAAGAGCTGCATTGTAAAGAAACTTTAAAATAGCGCCAGTGCTGAGCTCAGGCTTAGTCTTCTTTACGCCCCATACCGTATTTGCGCATTTTCTCCACCAAGGTCGTGCGGCGAATATTTAAACGCTCGGCCGCACGCGCTACCACACCATCTTCTTCATTCAAAGCCTGCTGAATTAAATCTTGCTCCAACTCAGCCAAGTACTCGCGCAAATCCAAGCCCTCGGAAGGCAACTGAGTAGCAGGCGCCGCAGCAACAGTAGCAGCAGGCACATCAGCAGCCAAGGCTAAAAGAGCAGCACGCTCGCTCAGCTCCTCGCGTAACTCTTGAATGCCATCATCTTCGTCGATATAACGAAACTTCTTCGGCAACTCACTGATACCCACCACACCGTGCGGGTACATAATAGCCATACGCTCCACTAAGTTTGCCAGCTCGCGCACGTTGCCTGGCCAGTTGTGCTGACATAACGACATAATGGCCGCCTCATTGAAACGTACTGAGCCGCGCTTTTCATGCTCCATGCGCGCCACCAGCTCATTGATCAAGAGCGGAATATCTTCGGTGCGCTCACGCAAAGGCGGCATTTCAATGGGGAAAACATTCAGGCGATAGAATAAATCCTCTCGAAAATCCCCAGAGGCAATCATTTCTTCAAGGTCTTTGTGGGTGGCTGCCACAATGCGTACATCCGCAGTAATCGACTTATTACCACCAATGCGTTCAAAAACACGCTCTTGCAGCACGCGCAACAGCTTCACTTGCATGGGCAGCGGCATATCGCCCACTTCATCTAAAAACAACGTACCGCCTTTAGCCAACTCAAAACGTCCTGCACGTGCGCTGATGGCGCCAGTAAAAGCGCCTTTTTCATGGCCAAACAGTTCACTTTCCAGCAACTCGGCGGGAATCGCACCACAGTTCACCGGCACAAAAGGCCCATCGCGGCGCTTTGAGTTGTAATGCAAGTTACGCGCAATCACTTCTTTACCAGTACCTGATTCACCTAAAATCAACACACTGGCTTCGGTATCGACCACCTGCTGCATCATTTGCCGCACGCCTTGAATACAACGACTGGCGCCGACTAAGCTGCGAAACAAATTGGGTTCGCGTTGCGTCCGCCGATCAGCCGCTTGATCGTACACCTCGCGGTAAACTTGCGCGCGATGCAAAACACCCAATAGCTGGCTGTAGCTGGGCGGCATATCTAAGTGGGTCAGCACTGATTTTTTTATAGGATCAGGCAGCTCCGGTGTTTTTTCATCATTTAAGAGAATAATAGGTAGAAACTCATCCCACTGCGTGATTTCAGCAATTAAAGCTTGTAAGCGGGTTTGAGTCGGGATTCCGCCCAGCAGTACACACAATGCGCCACGACTGGAATCAAGCTCAGCAACCGCCTCAGACCACTCCGCACTCGCACACGCCAGATAGTTTTCATCTAAAAAAGAAAGGATATTGGAAAACTCATTGCGCTGTTCCACTTGGTCATGGATCAGTAGGATTTTAGTTTCTCGCCACATAGAAGACTACTTAACTCTAAAAATAAAGGGTGCGCACTGAATATGGCAGCATTTGGCCACTAGTAAAGTCAAAAATACAGCCATTGTCAATTTTATGGCGTATTTTAGTCAAAATTACTTAGAGAAGCATTATATTTGACACCAATAAAAAAGCCCTAAGTACACAGCGGCACTTAGGGCTTTATCATACAGTTTGCATCAACCAAACATTTGGTAAACTTTAGCGCTTTGTTTGGATTGATTCATTTGTCGCAACTCGCTCGCAATGCGCTGCTGCTCGGCTTGGCACACACTGACCAACTCACGGTATAAGCCTAACAACTCCTGCATACGCTCACGCAGTTCATCACTGTTCTGCTGCGGGTCAGACATGGCACTATCAACCGCTTGGCGACACTGCAAATCAAGTTCACCCACGGCCTGCCAATCTTGCTGTGCCAACGCATCACGCAAAGCGGTACTGGTGTTTTGAAGTTGCTCAACAGTGCTTGTGCTCATGCTACTTGCCTCTTGTCAGCGCAGCTTATGCCGCAATGGCATCCCAACCCGATTTCACTTCACGTAATAAATCAGCCACTTCTTCAACGATAGCCGGATCATTTTTCAGATTGGCTTCCATTAAACGGGTGGTCATATATTCGTATAAGCGGTCTAAGTTTTCTGCTAACTCACCGCCCTTCTCTACATCCAAAGCCTGACGTAAGCCGCCAACAATACCAATGGCCTTACTGAGCAACTCACCTTTAAGAGCAATTTGCTCACGTTCCATGGCGCCACGTGCTTGCGCTAAACGAGTCAAACCACCTTCCATGAGCATTTGAATCAAACGGTGTGGATCAGCCTCAATCGCTTGCGCCTGAGTATTAACGGACTGGTACTGTCGCATAGCGGTCATTGCATTCATAACATCGTGCTCCATAAGCGTTTCTACTATTCCTTATATCGTCAACGACCGCTGTTTCTTTAGCGTTTATTTACAATTGTTTTGGTTCGCCTGCTGGATCAATCTGTGACCAACCTTCGCGCAGCTGTAAAACGATATTTTGTACTTCTTCTAAAGTGTGCGGTGTTTTATCCACAGCCACGCCAGCTAAACGACGGGTCATGTAGTCGTACAGCGCATCCAGGTTCTCAGCCAACTCGCCACCGAGGCTTTTATCGAGGCTGTCTTGCAACAAACCAATAATTGTAATGGTCGTGCCGACGGCTTCGCCGCGCTGAGCAACGTTATTTTCTTGTTGGGCAATGAGTGCCGTGGAAATACTCTCTAAAGCGCCATCGAGCAGCAACTCAACCGCTTGATAAGGGGTTAAGTCTTGACCTTCTGCTACAGAGTTATAGGTTTGTACTGGATTGCTCATGCATTAATTCCTTGAATTCATACCAGGCAAATTGCCCAGTGACTGGAGAAGTTGTTGACTGGTTGTATTTAACTGCCCAACCAAGGCGTCCATCGCATTAAATTGTTTCAATAAACGTGCTTCAATTTGGTCTGCACGCATTGTGAGCTTTTCTTTCTGTTTCGTAATGTCACTGCGCGTAGCATTCAAACTTTGCTGGCGCGTACCGATAATGCCTTCTTTGCCAGCAAAACCTGATATGCGACTGTCCATACGTGACATCAAACCCTTGTCACCTGCAAAAAACTGACCAACAGCATCAAAATTAGATTCTAAGACTGCATCCAGCTTTTTGTCATCGATTTTCAAGCTGCCATCTTTTTGTGTAGTAATGCCCAGATCAGCCAGTACACGTAGGGCATCGCCATTGTCGCCCGCCATATTACTGAGCTCGCTGCGCATGCCATTCACAAGGTTACGTACGGTGGAGTCACCCACTAAGCCGCCAACAACCGGCGCTTTATCATCACCCACCTTAGTCACTGATGTTAACTTGCGACTCACACTCATAAACTCATTGTAAGAATCGACAAACTTCTTCAGCTGATCTTTAACGCCTTTAGTGTCTTGACCTACAGTCACAGTGAGCGGCTTATCCTCTTCCGTTTTGCCTTTTAAGGTAAAGCTCACATCAGGAATCGCATTTTTAATAGTGTTGGATGGGCTCTCAAGCTCTAAGCCATCAATAGTAAAACTCGCGTTGACGGCTTGCTCTAAATAGCCCGCCGCACCATTGACGGATTTAACCGAGCTATCGACGCTTAAGCCAGCAACACCACCAGTGCCCTCAACAATAATATCGTGCCCGGCGCCCGTTTCTTTTCCACTGAGGACAATCTGCGACTGGCCCGTGCTTGGATTATTGATGATATTAGCGGTCACGCCTTTATCTTTTAATTGCTCATTAAGGGCATCGCGTATTTCAACCAGAGTGCTATCTTTGCCAATATCAACAGTCACTGCTTTAGCATCATTAGCACCTAATTTAACTGTTAAAGTGCCTGCGCTCGTCGCGGTAAAATCTTTATCAAGCGCCGCAGTGCTGACTTTGCTACTGGTTGCTAAATTCTTAACTTCAACACGGTACGTGCCTGACAGCGCTGTTTTGTCTGCAGTAGCGGATAATACGGCACTGTTAGAAGAGTTGGCTGTTCGCTTATCGAACAATTCGGGCTTATTTAAATCCTTCATAGCGGACTGAAATGTACTCAGCGCACTCTGCAGCTGCCCTAATGCAGACAACTTGGTTTCAGCAGTTTTCTCAAGACGGTTCAATTGAGAAGCCTTGGGCGCAACCTCTGCGTCAACCATTGCCTTTACAATATTTTTAATGTCTAAGCCGGAGCCTATACCTGGAATTCCCGCCATCTAAACCACCTTCGCCAGCTCTCTAGCGTTTTCTATTCGAGCACAATCTTTATACCAGAATTGCCGCTCTTGTTCTGCTCGTATACTCACCCGAGCATGGAAATATTCTGTACTACACGCCATCAATAGCGCTTGCATTAAGCTTGCGCGCTAAACAACAAGCTGCGCATCTCATCTAAGCTTTCGGCCAAACGCAGCGCTTCTTCAGTCGGCATCTGACGAATGACCTCGCCTGACGCTGAATCTGTCACTTTAACCACCATCCGGCCGGTGGAATCATCAATAGAGAAATTTAAATTACGCTGTATCGCTTGCGCTGCGCCTTGCATATTGGCTACAGCTTCTTCAAGCGACTGCTTATCTTGCGCTAGCGCATCTGACGTTTGAGGCTGAGCCTGCTGAACATCGCGGCGCTCGAATGGACGACCCAGCGGCTGCGCCTGTTGGACGCCTTGCTTAAGCGCTGGCGGCGCTACTCGGTTTGTTTCTCTGATGATATCCATGGCTCACCTCGGGGCTGTTGTAAGGCGGGCTTGCGTGCCAATAAGCACGCGCCCGCCATAGTATGCAACCCTTAGCCGCTTATTACTGAAGCAAACTAAGTACCGCTTGGGGCAACTGATTGGCCTGCGCCAAAATTGCTGTACCCGCCTGTTGCATGATTTGATTCTTACTCAGTGTAGCTGTTTCGGCCGCAAAATCAGTATCTTGAATCCTTCCGCGTGCTGCTGACACATTTTCTTGAATATTTTGCAGGTTTGCGATGGTGTTCTCAAATCGATTTTGCACCGCACCGAGATCTGCACGCTGGGCGTCGATTTTTTGGATGGCTTGGTCGATAACCAGAATCGCCTCCTGCGCTCCCTCTGGAGTGCCTAGATCAATGTCGGTAACTTTCACATCACTGGCAGTAAATGTCTGAGCATTACCATTGATACTGATCGCTGGGTACTCATCATTAGCACCGTTAGCCATTAAACTCAGCTTACCATCCTCGCCGACAAAGGCACCCACACCCACATTCTGATCATTAATAGCAGTAACAACCTGCTGCATTAGATCTTCACCCTCCAAAGCTTTTGCTACTTCAGTGGGGTCAAGATTATTTACTGTAGTTAGACCACTGGTTGCATTATTGAAGGTCAGCTTACTCAGATCAACTGAAATAGAGCTCGTACTTCCATCAACCTCAACATCAAACTCAAGTTTGGTTGGCGACAGTGCGTAGGTGTAATCTTTAACTACCGCATCGATACTTACTAGCCCACCACCTAGATCAGTCGCATTATTGAAGGTGCCTAAATTACCATTTCCTCCACCAAGCGCGTTAGCTATTCTGTCTGCAAACTCTTGTGCAGTTGTTGTATTTAAGGGTCGCGCAATACCATTACCATCTAAAAAGTCACCACTCTCGTTAAACAGCGCCCTGCCATTGGCATGAGTCAGATTACCATCAGCATCTACGCCAAGCGCAAACTCAGTACCAACGGCTATCGCGTTACCAGCAAAATCACCATTAGCAATTTTCAGCTTTATAGCGTCACCACTGCTATCAACTAAAGCACCAGTCTGGGTTCTGCCAACTTCAGTAGTACCTATTTTAAATACCTGGTTACCATTAGCATCAAGCTTTTGATTCGCTGATATTTGAGTTATCCCTACTGTACTTGGAATTTTAATGCCTAGCTCTTCAAGTCTTACAGCTTCAGTTCGTGCCACCTTAGAAGATAGTGATGAAGTGGACATTGCGTCAATTTTCATGCTGATCATTTCATTAGCAGCTGCACCCACTTGAAAAGTAGTCGTACCAAAGGTGCCATCAAGCAGTTTTTTACCTCCAAAGCTGGTGGTATTAGCAATACGATCCAACTCTTTTTTAAGCTCGTTAACTTCCTGACTGAGCGCTTTCCGCTCTTCAGGACTGTTGGAACCGTTGGCCGACTGCAAAGACAGATCACGCATACGTTGCAAAATTGACGTCGACTGCTCTAACGCCCCCTCTGCAGTTTGCGCCATGGAAATACCATCATTAGAGTTTTTAACTGCCACGCCCATGCCATTAATCTGACTGGTTAAGCGGTTAGCAATCTGTAGGCCGGCAGCATCATCTTTCGCGCTATTGATACGTGAACCGGTCGATAAGCGCTGCAAAGATGTCGACAGCGCATTCGATGAGTTACTTAAGTTACGCTGCGTATTCAGTGATGCAACGTTAGTGTTAACTGAAAGTGCCATAGTCTGTGCCTCCAGAAGGCTGATTGTTAAGTATCAGACGTTGCCGTTTGGGTCTAGCCCAATACAGGCACCCGAATACTTAGCTCTCGTCTTAATTATCGTCATTGTCAGAAAAGTACTGCGGGTTTAGCGAAACCTGTTCGCCAAGCCTTTGACAGTTCAAATCTGGCCTACGAAGATAAAAGCAGGAAGTGTGCCAGCTTAAGCAAAAACAGCTGAAGGACAATAAAAACGCCTTGGATTAGGAGGGCTGTGACTTGTCGCACTAGCGCGCGGAAATTATCACGGTATTAGATTTTATTATTTCTGGTATTTGATACTCACTGCTCAAGTTGCAAGAAGCACTCTGCCGCTAGCCGGCAAAACAGCGCCGGAGCAGCACTTACAACATGCAGCTGCCTTCGACCTGTCTTAAGCCTTAGCGCTTCTACCGTGCGCAATCCCTGCGTCATTGGAAAACAAGTTAAACAGCGGGCTCAAATCAAAGGGACATGCTCTGCCCACCTTGCTAATCACCAATCAACTCTTCGATGGCGTCAAATACTTGCGGCTGCACGGTATCCTGAAACTGCCGTCGGCGGTTGTTAGAAACTTTGCCCTGATTCTGTAATGCGCCAATTACCAGCACACTCAAATCCTTGCCGCGCACATCAAAACGCTGATCAATGGCGCGGTACACGCGGTCGAACGCTTGCAAAAAACGAGTTTCTGCGTACAGGTCCTGCTCCAGCGCCTGTTGTGCCATACGCAATCCAAACAGCACGCACTCTGTGGCATCCCAATAGCAATACAAGGAATGCTCGGCCAACAAGTCAAATGTGTAATCCTCATCCCCTCGCCAATGAACCTGCCAGTGTTCGCGCATGGGCACAGAAAAGCTCTGCAATGCCTGTAAATAATCATCTTCATTGCGTTTCATCGCTACGGAAACGGGTAGCAACAAACCTTTGCGCAGCTGTCCGGATTGCGCCAGCATGTAGTGGTACAAAAAACGGGACAGCCTACCATTGCCATCCATAAACGGATGAATAAAAACAAAGGCAAACGAAAGCACAGAAGCGGCCAGCAAGGGATCAACCTTGCCATGCCAATGATTGGCCAGCTGTAACAGCTCCGCCATCAGCGGTCCAACTTGCGCCGGCACCGGCGGCACATAAGTTACGCCCACAGCGCCACGCAACGGACCTTGCAACCAATTCTGTTGATGACGATAAAAAACAGCCTTATCCAACGGATTGGTAATACACAAATTCTGTAAAGCCACCAGATAAGGCTCGTCCAGTGGGCGTGGCTCATGGGCTTGGCGCAGCAACTGCACAAAAGCCTGCGCCTTGTCCTGGGGGGGCTGTTCATGTTCGATGGCAAAGCTGCTTTGAGTTTCATGCAGGTAGGCCCAACTCATGGCACGATCCAAGGTTTGCTGGCTTAAGCCGTCGGCAAACGCATTGGCTTTTTCTAGGATGTTTTGTTCAAGCAGCTCGGTAATTTCTGGCGTACGCTCTACGGTAACGCAATAACCAATCTTGCCCAGCCCGTTAAAGTTAACCCGCCAACGAGCGCAACGCTGGTCGGGGCCACAGATATAACGTTTGGGTTCAAACACGGCAACAGTCGGCCCAGTCACAGGGAGTTGTTCGGCAAGTAACTGCTGACTGAAGGTTTCCCATAAAAAGCCTAGAACTCGCACATAGCGACCCGAAGGCTGCGCCATGACAGCGGCAAGCATTTCATCTGCAGGAAGCTTCGGCAAACACTGCGCCAG
>JAAYFI010000103.1 GCA_012728315.1 Gammaproteobacteria bacterium | reverse complement strand
GTTAATGCGCAAGCCGGAAGACAGACGCTCAATCGCTGAACCCAAAGCATTTTGGGATTTTGTAAGGTTATTCTGGGAAACAAGAGCCAGATAGTTAGTATTAATTACAGACATGGAACACTCCAAAAAAATAAGATCACTTCAAGAAAAACCAAGTCATAACACCTTTGTCTTGAAGGCTTACTACTGGTTTATGTTCTTATTAACGGCCCCTGTTTTGTAAACTTTAATTATTTTTCAATTTTTATTAAAATTTTTCTGGCAATTGGTCCCAATACGCTTCTTTCAGCATGCCCCGCAACCTTAACACCGCCTGCGAGCGCAGTTGCGATACCCTGCCCTCGGTCAGCTCCAGCACGGCAGCTATTTCTTTCAGATTCAAGGCCTGTTCAAAGATTAAAGACAGTCCCAGCTGTTCCCTTTCGGGCAGTTTGCCAATGCATTCGGCCAGGGTGTGTTTGAATTCTTCATTCAGCAGGGCCGCTTGCGGGCTGTATTCATCGCTGCCCCCCATCAACCTGTCCAGCTGGTTGTTTTCCCGTTCGCCTTCGTCGCTATCAAATCTGAAGTCTTCGTAATGCACCACATGCACGGTACCCACATCGTGCAGTTGTTCGCGGTAGGCGTCTACACTTATCCCCAGTTCTTCGGCAATTTCTTCATCACCGGGTTCATAGCCCAGCTTTTTTTCGGCCTGGGAAATGGCTTTCTGGATTTTGCTGTTTTTACTGCGCAGGGTACGGGGCAGCCAGTCCTGCCGGCGCAGTTCGTCGGTAATGGCGCCCCGTATTCTTGTATTGGCGTAGCTGGTAAATTGCGCGGCACCGGTGTTTTCAAAACGCTGGGCAGCATCCATTAAGCCAATCATGCCCGCCTGGATCAAGTCATCCAGTTCTATATTAGCGGGCAGCCGGGCTATCATTTTAAGGGCAATGCTACGCACCAGGGGTGCGTGTTCGCGCAATATCTGCTCTATAGAGGGTCGTGGTAACGTAGCCTTGCTCATGCACAATAAATGTGGTTAGTATACATTTTGTTATTATTAACGATTTTGCTTGCATTTAATAGCGCGAACTGGGCCGGGTTTTGCGGGTGCTTGGCGCTTTGCAAAACGGGTTTATCTGCCATTATGCTGGGTAATCCTGTCATTCTTGTCACGATTAAGCCGTTTCTGTTTACAGGGTATTTTTATTCAGCAGGCCTGGTCTTTGGTGTTTATTTAATAGTGCATGAATTAAAGATTGGCAAAAACCTGCCGTTAATCTCAATATCCGGGAATAATCCCCCAACACAAAGAGACAGTTTATATTATGGCTAATATTTCCAGCATTGGCGTTGGTTCAGGTTTAGATTTATCCAGTTTGCTAGATGGCCTGCGCACCAGCGAAGAATCCGTATTAACAACCATCACCCAGCGTAAAAGCACAGAAAACGCACGCCTGTCTGCTTATGGCCAACTGTCCAGCGCGGTAGAAAAACTGCAAACCGCCGCCAAGGCGTTTGAAGGTGATACGACTTTTGGGCAGTATACCGCCAGCCAAACCGGTGACAGCTTTAGCGCCAGTGCCAGCAGCTCTGCGGTGGCGGGCAGTTACCGCATTAAAGTGGAATCCCTGGCGTCTACCCAAACGCTCATTGCCAATGGCGTGGCCGACAAAGCCGCCGCAAACGGCACGGGTGGCGTGGTTAAATTTACACTGAAAAATGGCGAAGTAAAAACCCTGGACCTTTCCGGCAAAGGTACTTCGCTTGAAGCAATTGCCAAAGCCATTAATGCCGACAAAGAACTGGGGCTTAGCGCCAGCATC
>JAAYFI010000069.1 GCA_012728315.1 Gammaproteobacteria bacterium | reverse complement strand
TGTTATGTGGATCTGGGTTCTTGGCATATTTAGTTTCAAAATCTGGATGCTGCTTGATGCTGTCAGAAATATTAATCAGCTTTACCCGTTGCTCTTCAGGCGTAGCGCTCCAGCCTTGGAACCAGCGCTCGTTAAACGTAGTAATGATCTCATCGAGCGGATTTTTTTCTTTCTCATCACCATGAGCACCACGAGGATTGGGGTTCTGTGGATCAAGTTCTGACTCATCAGCGTTTAAGCTAATCGCATTATTGAGCTTCACTCGTTGTAAGCCATAGGAGCTGAGGTCAACGGATTCAAGCAGAGTATCAATCGCATCAGATTCTGGATCGTTCACTACTAGCTTAGGCACTAGAAACTTTAAGAACCAAAATAACTTTTCCCATACCAAAATCTCATACGGCATGATGGACGCCATTTGTCCGTAAATTTTCACAAACTGCTTAGCCTTCACTTTAAAGTCGACTTTATCTTCGTGCTCAAGCTCTAGTTCATGCTCAAAACGGGCAGCAGCGGTATCAATAATTGGGCTTAATACCTCTGCATCTTCACCATTGAAATAATGCGTAACGAACTGTTCAACCTCGTGCCACTCGTATACGCCTACATCATCTAACGCATCTTTAAGCTCATGCAGCACGTTGATATCCGTCGCTTTAGATAACGACGTGGCAGTATAAAACGGATCAAAAGCCGCTTGGATATCTTCAACGCTATTGAAGAAATCCAATACAAATAAATCTTCTGTCTTTTTACCCAGGCTGGCAGCGCTACGGTTTAAACGCGAGAGTGCTTGTACACACATCACGCCAGCCAGCTTCTTATCAACGTACATGGTGCACAGCTTTGGTTGGTCAAAACCAGTCAAGTATTTGTTGGCTACTACCAGTAAACGGTAGTCATCGGTATCAAAGTTCTCTGCAGTCTTTGTCTCATTAAAACCATTGATATCTGCTTCGGTGTACTCGATACCGTCGACTTCTTTCTTTCCGGAAAAGGCGATTAGAATTTTAAAAGGATTACCCTGTTCCTGTAGCTTGCGAGTAATAGCTTTGTAATAGCGTATGGCTGTTTCTATATTTTGCGTAACCACCATGCCCTTAGCTTTGCCTTTCAACTTCTTGGCATTGACCACATTAGTAACGAAGTGCTCAAGCATGATCTCAGCTTTAGTATCTATGGTGTGCTGACTGTGCTCGACATAGGCGCGAAGCTTTTTTTGTGCTTTTTTAGTTTCAAATTCTGGGTTTTCAGCAATCGATTTTTCGATTTCGTAATAGCTTTTGTAGGTGGTGTAGTTAGCTAACACATCTAGAATAAAGCCTTCCTCAATTGCTTGCTTCATTGAGTACAGATGAAACGGCTTAAAGGTGCCATCGGGTTGTTGTTCGCCGAATTTTTCTAAGGTGCTGTTTTTAGGCGTTGCCGTAAAAGCTAGGTACGAAGCGTTACCGCGCATCTTGCGTGATTGCATGGCCTGCAGAATCTTATCTTGAGCATCTTCAACTTCTTCTACATCAGCCTTGCCCATCGCACGGTTCATATTGTCATGGGCAGAGCCAGACTGTGAGCTGTGTGCCTCGTCAATAATTACCGCAAAGCGCTTATCACTCAGATCGCTAATGCCATCGATAATAAAAGGGAATTTTTGGATGGTGGTGATGATGATTTTCTTGCCGGTTTCCAATGCCGTCTTTAACTCAGCCGAGGTTAGCGCAGGCGCAACAATATTTTTAACTTCGGAAAATTCTTTGATATTGTCGCGCAGTTGTTTGTCCAGCAAGCGTCGGTCAGTGACTACAATGACCGAATCAAACAGGGGTTGCTCCATGCTGTATCCACCAGCCACAGCTTCTGTCGCAGGATAGGTTTCAATCAGTTGATAAGCGGCCCAAGTAATGGAGTTTGATTTGCCTGAACCTGCAGAATGCTGAATCAAATAGGTGTGGCCTACACCTTGATTTGCCGCATGACTGACCAGCTTACGCACCACATCAAGCTGATGATAACGCGGGAAAAACAGTGTTTTTTTGTGAAACGGCACTTTACTGTTGCCATCCAAACGCACAAAGTGCTGGATAATGTTTGCTAGGCTCTCTTTGGTGAAAATTTCTTGCCATAAATAAGCAGTTTTATGGCCGGTGCTGCTGGGTGGATTACCTTTTCCGTGGTTATGGCCTTTATTAAAAGGCAGGAAAACAGTGCTTTTTCCTGCCAGTTTAGTGGTCATATAAACTTCATCAGTATCGACCGCCATATGCACTAAGCAGCGTGCAAAGTTCAGCAGTGGCTGTTCAGTGTCACGGTCTTCACGGTATTGTTTTTGGCCGTGGTATTTTGCATTTTGCCCAGTCCAAGCGTTTTTCAGCTCCATGGTGATCAGCGGTATACCATTGATAAACAGCACCATATCAATTTCTTGCAGTGGGTTTGCCTGCGAGTAACAGAGCTGACGCGTGCAGCTAAAAATATTGTCGGTAAAGTTCTTGGCGACTGCCTCACTGCTACTGACCAAAGGGGCTGGGTACATCAAGTTAAAGTGTGCATCATCTACACTTAAACCTTTTTTCAGTAGATGCAAAATACCGTACTTTTTAATCAGACGGTCATAGCGTTCCAGTAGCTTACGCTGCCAGTCCACCGGGTTATGCTTTTTAAGCTTATCCAACTCCGGCTGCTGTGTGTGCTCAAGAAATTGCCAAAAATAGCGCTCATCAATCGCATACTGTTTATTGAAGTCAGAAGAGAAGCCAGCCACATAGCCAAGGTGTGCATTGCTATAAGAAGTGGTTGTAGCATCAGCAAGATTGCCGCTGTTGTCTTCGATGCATGTGCCTGTTAAAGCGCGCTCAATTGCAGCTTCTAATGCCTGCTCGTTGGTTTTACTAACCATAAGTCTTCCTATCCTTTTGCTATGGAACATTCAATAATGCAGCTGAAATCAAATGAAATAAAAACGTAACCTTTTGATTTAAAAGGGAATTAATAAACTAGCAATGTACGCAATCAAATGGCCGTCAAATGGCTACACTCCAGAAAAGATCTTGCTGCTCATTATCCAAGTGTTCCTTACTCAAATTTCGTTTGCTTTAGCGCTTCGGATGCTTTTTGCAATGGCTCTTTAAAAGCGGCATCCAGCTTACTCATATGTTCAATATGCCACGCGATAGACTGTGGCCAAGTTTCTTGATTATAGCCATCAGCCTCTGCGCAAAACTGCACGCGGGACATTTTCTTGTCATCTAAGCGCATCCAGTGAAGCGGCTGACCAAAGCGTTGCTCTATCTCTTGTTTTAGCTGATACAAAAAGTCAAAGATGAACTTGTTCTCTTCAGTGTGGCTGCGGCTAATCGATAGCTCTACCCTGATTTCTTTTTGCAAAAAAATCAGGTTATAAGGGCAGCCGCTTACACCCGAGCCAGCAGAAAGCCAGTGATCCTTGCTGGGGCTTATATTGTTGTACAGCTTGCAAGGGCTCTTTTGAAATACTTCGAGCGCCTGTTCCCAGTATTCACGGCGCACGTTATGACGATTTTTCAGCACCACTTCGGTGCTTTTTTCTTCAGCTTCTTTGGCGCTGATGCCGATCATCAGTTCTTTCACTTCTGGCGTGGGGATAATCTGGTCGATGTTAATCAGCAGTTGCTCACCCAAGGCATAGGGCGTGACTTTAAAGCATTGAATGTTAATGCCTTGGCCCAGCAGCCAGAGTGCGGTGCTGGTGACTTCTTTACGAAAATTAGCCGCTACCAAAATTAAACGCTGGCTGTTACCAAGGTTAAGCTTTACTTCATCTAAATCGGGCGCATTTAAAAAATCACAGATGCGGCTCGCGGCATTAGTGGGCGTAGCCGGCGAATCAGCATCAGCTGCAACAGGTTCATACTGATCAAGGTATTGTTGGTAGATTTCCACAATCTGCGCTTTGCTCAGGCTGGCACAATAGGAGGCGTATTTAACTGCTTGCCACACCACATCACGGCCACTGTCATCCAGCTTATTTTCGATAATCACCAAATTGCCGTCTTTATCCAGCGCCAGCAGATCAAGGCGTTCACGGGTTTCGTCAAAACCTGCAAACTCTTTTTGAATAATCAGCAGTTCTTCAGCACCCAAAGCATTGGGCTGATGCGCCAGCCATTCTTGCAGGTGCTTGCGCTCAGAAAAGCCCAGCTCGTTAAAGCTTTTGGCCTTCACTGGTTTAATGCGGTTGTCTTGACGGTTAATAGTGAACATAGCGCTTCCTTGCTTAAGCTTGCAGCATCTCAGGGGTGATTTTTATTTTTCCGGTGACAGCGCTGTTGATTAGCGTGGTTTTGTATTCTTTGAGTTTTTGGATTTGATCTTTTAAGTGAGTGGTACCTATTTCAATATCACTCATAATAATTTTAACTTTATCGGTAATCGCATGCTGCTCTTCAATAGGAGGGTATGGCACCTCAATCACACCAAACTTATCAAAGTAAAGACGCAAACGCATATCCATTATTCCGCGAGAGTGTCGCTTTAACTCAGCAGAACAAAAGTCGGACCTAAATAAATAATGATAAAAAAGGCCGTTTACTGGCACTTTAGGTCTCAAAATATCGTATGCAGGACTCGTAACGCCATCGTACTCTGACAACCCGATAGCCCCCATCCATGCCAGAAGTTTATTAACAACAATGTCGCCTTTTTTCACAAACCAATAGCCATCAGTCGTTGACGCTTTATTACCTCGTTCTTCAAGCTCTCTTCGAGGTTTAACACCAATATCTGTATATACAGATAAAAGCTCATGGCTGTTATTTTTTTCAGATGCATCCATCACAAGTCTAAAAATGTTTTTTACTCTTTTTACTTCCCAATGTTCCGGTATCTGCCCAATCCACTCTGCGCCTGAGTCTTTCATCGGCACATTAGGGTCGAGGCCTTGGGTGACGGCTTGCTGGATAATGATTTGCTTGCGTTCTTTTAGCAGCTCAATTTGCTGCTCTTTAATGGCAATAGCTGCATCAATTTGAGTGGTTTTTTGGTCGAGATAGTCTGCAATGATGGTCTGGATGTTCTTAGGAATACTAAAAACAGGAAGCCTTTTAAAATCAAGGAAGCTTAAGTTTTGTCTTAAACCACTACCAAACCGATACAAAACCTTCGTTGTATCTAGCGAATGCAAGTAATAGTGAATAAAGCGAGACTCAAAATCATTATTAACTTTCAAATTGAGATATGCGCTTGTGATAATGCCTTTACTTTTAGATAAGCCTGTACGCAAGCTAACCTTGTCATTTTGTAAGTCCATGCAGCGAACTATTATGTCACCTGGCTCAACTAGCTGATAAGTCTCAAATGATTCGGGGACAAGGCCGGTTAGTTTTTCTTCAGGCCTAATTACAATATGGCCATAACTAAGAGATAGAACCGTATTTTCTATCATTCCTTTATTGCTACGCTTGTTTTCACTAAAAGCAACAAACCCAGGCTTTAAAGACCATCCGCAAGGAATTTCTCCAAGCCACTCAACCCCAGAATCCTTATACGCCTCATACTTAGGCAGCTGTGCAAACTTAACCATTAGTTCTGCACCTCTTTAACTGCCGCATCAAAGCTGCTCACACCTAAAATCTGCGCTATTAAGCCTTCGGCTTGTTGCTCCAAACTAATGATGTCGGCAGCCACATCCTCCAGCGCACGCAAGGGTTTGTGGCGGTAAAAGTATTTGTTAAAGCTGATTTCATAACCGATTTTAACTGAGTCCAGATTGATCCACGCCTCACTCACATGTAGCTGCACTTCGTCACGGAAATACTGGTGAATGCTGTCTTTAACGGGGATTGACTCGCTATCGCGCAAATCGGCGCTGGTTTCGTAAGTGATGTATTCGCCTTTTTTCCCGCCTTCAGTGGCTGGGCGCGGGTAGTAACCAAAGTCGGGTAAATCGGCTTCGCTGCAGCCTAAACGTTCTAGCAGTTCATCGAGCTTATCGCCACTGAGCTTGACTACTTTATTAATCACTTTGGCGGCGTTTTCGTCGTACCAGCTGACGCTGTTTAAAATGGCGTTTTTTGCTGACGCGGATAGTTTGGTTTTATCGGCTTTGAGTTGTGCATCAACCTTGGCTTTAAACAGGTTGAAGTCAGCACACTCTTGAGTGCCAATCGCCTGCATGAGCTGCTCAGCAGTAGCGTGTAAGTCTTTCAATGATTGCCACTGTTTAACGTCTAAGAGCTTGGTTTTAGCTTTGGCATTCAGACTAATATCGTTGTCTTCGCACCAGTTAAGAATGTCTTTCTCGATGGACTTTAAAAAGCTGTCTTTGTTATTTTTACCAAAGCCTGTCGCGGCATATACCTGTTCGCCATGCTCACTGTACAAGTGCTGCATGACTTCGATCAGCTGTCGATCAAAGCGCAGATTGGCAATACGCTCAGCACTAAATTGCGCTTTACGGCGATCTGGGCGCTCGATAGTGACTTTGTAATAGCCAAAGTCTGCATTATCAAACACTTGGCTGGCCATGCCGATGGGGTCGCCATTGTTATCTAGCTGGCGCTCAACTGCGGCGCAATCTAAATAGGTGCGGACAATCTCTTCAATATGCTCTGGTGAAAACTCACAATTTTTTTCGCCTAAGTTTTTACGCAGCTTACGGAATAATAAACTGGCATCAATCAGCTGCACTTTGCCGCGTCGCTGCGCAGGCTTATTATTGCTGAGCAGCCAAATATAAGTAGTAATGCCGGTGTTATAAAACAGGTTGTTGGGTAGCTGGACGATAGCATCCAGCATGTCGTTTTCAATCAGATAACGACGGATATTGCTTTCACCACCACCGGCATCACCGGTAAACAAACTGGAACCATTATGGACAGAGGCAATGCGACTACCTAACGGGCTTAGCTCAGGCGACTTCATTTTGCTGACCATTTCCATGAGGAACAGCAACTGCCCATCGCTAGAGCGTGGTGTGGCATCCACTTCTGCTTCTACGCCCCAGTAATCTTTTAATTTCACTTTAAAACGTGGGTCGATAACGTCGTTGCCATCTTTAATATGCTTTTGTTCTGAAGCCCAGCTTTTGCCATAGGGCGGATTAGAAAGCATAAAATCAAAACGCTGTGCGGCGAACTCGTCGGTAGACAAAGTTGAACCCACGCGAATGTTTTCTGGGTTGTTGCCTTTAATCATCATGTCAGACTTACAAATAGCGTAAGTCTCATCGTTGATTTCTTTAC
Source organism: Gammaproteobacteria bacterium (assembly GCA_012728315.1). Lineage (GTDB taxonomy): Bacteria > Pseudomonadota > Gammaproteobacteria > Pseudomonadales > Pseudomonadaceae > Denitrificimonas. The sequence goes on along the minus strand of JAAYFI010000069.1, from coordinate 77,265 downwards.
CGTAGAGGTACACATCACGATTGTCGTTGGGGTACTTTTCTTCAATAAAGTTTTGCGCTTCGGTCAGCATACCGCCACTACCACAGGCTGGGTCATACACAGTCATGGTCAGCGGTAAGTTGCCTTGTATAGGGTCAAACACCAAATGCGTCATCAGCTCAATGACTTCACGCGGAGTGAAGTGCTCACCGGCTTCTTCGTTGTTTTCTTCGTTAAATTTACGGATCAGTTCTTCAAACACATACCCCATGCCCAGATTACTGAGGCCAGGCATCAGATTGCCGTCAGGATCAGCAACCGCATTGGGTGTGAGGTTGATATAGGGCGAGACAAACTTCTCCACCACATCGAGTAATACCTGCTTGGATGCCATGTGACGAATCTGCGCTTGCAGGTTAAAACACTCAATGATCTCTTTAACGTTATCGCTAAAGCCCAGTAGGTATTCTTCAAAGTTTGCCAGTAGGATTTGCTGGTTGTTGGTCGCCGTGCTGTAGATTGATTTTAGCGTCCACTTAGAGGTGTTGTAGAACACATAACCGGACGCAGCCATCAGCGGAGCATCATCCAGCTCAATGGCATCCATCTCTTCTTTCTGGAACGTCACTTCATCCAATACGGCTTGTTTGCTTGGCTCAAGCAAAGTATCTAAACGACGCAACACCACCATCGGCAAAATCACATCGCGGTACTTGCCGCGTACATACACATCACGCAGGCAGTCGTCGGCAATGCTCCAAATAAAAGAAATGAGTTTATTGTGTGCGCTGTGGTTCATGCTGATGCCTTAAATAGGGGTTGCTGGCCTAGAGTGAAAGTAATATTTCTAGGGCAGCATGTTGGTATAAAGGAGAATAATAAATATTTAGTTATTAGATACCAAAAGGCCAGCAAGTACAAAGCAACCTTGCTGGCCTATGCGTGTTCGTGCAGCTGGATTATTACACGCGTGTCTAAGTGTGCCACAAGCGCTTATAGCGTTTCCCTGACTTATAGTTTGCATACAGCTGCCCTGCCGGTTTGTCCTTGAATGCAGCGCGACATTGATAGACTTCTGCTGAAATGCGATCAGCCGCTCGAACAATGGTTTCAATCACGTATTCGCAATGCTTTTTCCCGTTCACATTGACCGATAGTGTTGCCGAAATCGCTTCAAATAGCGTCTTGTTTTGCGCTTTTAAGCGCTCCAAATGCTCAGCGAGAACCATAAAACTAAAGGCTTCATGTTGGCCATTGACGCCTTTTTGTCGGTGTTTATCGATATTATAAAACATCATGATCTTGCCAATGTCATGCAGTAAGCCACAGACGAAAACACAATCAACATCAGGTTGCTCAAGACCATAATTTTGGGCGATCTCTATTGCCGCTAAAGCGACCTGTACGCTGTGCTTAAAAAGGCCGCCTGTTTCATTGTGATGAAAATCTTGGCTGGCCCGAGCTATATAAAATGGATGCATGATTTTTGCATCGAGCAGAATATTGGTCAGAAACTCTTTTAAAACACGGTCTTGTATTAGGGCCGCGTGATGCCAGAGCATACCTTGTGCATCCAGTTGATCCGGCTGTCGCCAAGCAAAATGCGTGCGGACAACGTCTTGTGGAAGCTGTAGCACCACAGCCTCTAGCACTCTTATAAACTGACTACCATTGAGCTCAACAACAGCGACATAACCATCAGTATGTTGAGGTACTCCGAAGCGATATTTCTGTTTATAAAACTGTTTATCGCGTGTTTGCACACTCCAAATGTCATTGACTGCATCAATTTGATTGATCCAGGCTAAATCAAAGTCTGTCATATAAATAACTCTTTAAATTGACTCAAACGGGCTTAGGCCAGCACCCATAAACAGGGTGCTGTTAGATGTGCTTTAAATGGGCAACTGCTCTTCAAAGCGGCGGCGCAGATCACCGAGCACTCGCCCCTCGTAAGGCTTTTCGCTCATAACTCGCTCAACCCAGTGTTTGATGGCGGTGTAGTTATCGATCCAGTACGGCAAGCCCCAATGCAATGACAAATCGTTACTGCGCGGAATCTTGTAATAGTTAATCAACCAGATCGTTACGTTGCGCGGCGTGATCAACTTCTGCTGCTCTGTTTTCAATAGAATCTCTTGCATGGTTATTTCTCCAACAGACTCATTTGCTCATCCAGCAGACGCTCAAAGGCTGAGCCGTCCTTGCGGGTGAGGTTGGGCACGTAGCGCGAGTACACTTTGAAGAGCATTTCAGTGCTGGCATGCCCCATTTGCCGAGCAATCCACTCCGGTGCTTCACCCGCTGCGAGCCAGAGCGTGGCGGCGGTGTGCCTTGTTTGATAAGGCCGGCGCTTTTGCAGCTTGAGTTGAGCCAATAGCGGATACCAGACCCGCTTAGTCACGTTGTTATGATCCAGCGGCGTACCTTTGAGGTTGCAGAAGACAAACTCTGATACCAGTGAGGTGGCTTTATGCTGATGTTTCAGAGCGCGATAAACTGCATCTGTCATGTGGATTTCACGCTGAGAGGAGTCAGTCTTGGTGTAGTCCTCTTTGCCGGCAACAATGGTTTCCCGTATCAAGATCTGGCGGCGCTCAAAGTCCACATATTTCCACTTGAGGCCATCAATTTCACCAGTACGCATACCAGTGAAAAAGCGCACGATGTAATAGTTTTTATAATCGGGGCGTGCTGCAGCAATAATGCGCAAGCTCTCCGCTAATGTGAAAGGCTCAACATCACTCTTCTGAATACGCAGCGGTTTAATGCGGATAAAGGGTGTGTTAAATTCATAACGGTCGGCGGCTTCCTCAAAAACACGTCGCAACGGATCCATGATCTTGTTGATACGGTTTGCTGAGAGTCCTTTGTTAACGGTTCGACCTGGAACTTTGGCGAGATCTGATCGAAACTTTAACAATTCAGCACGAGTGATGCTGCCGACTTCTCTATCTGCAAAATGCGGTAAGTAATGGCATTTGACGATGTTGTGCATATTGGTCAAATGCGAATCCCGCCAACTGACCTTGTTCTCCATAATCCACTCTTCAACAAAATCTTTAAACAGTGGCGTATTAGTTGATTCGCTCTGTAGTGCCGAAGCGACTGCGACTGCTGCTGCAATAGTTGTAGCCTGCTTAATCTGCTCCAGCTCTTCTTGAGCAAAACGCTTGCCTGCTGCTGACTCTGGAAAGTGATGGTGATACTTGAAAGAACCCAGAACAATCTCTTGCTCAATCTTTTCGCCCAGTTTTTCCAGCTTGCGAGTGTTGGTGGCCGTATTTTTTAATCCTGAAAACTCACGGTAACGCTTACCTTGGTAGCGAAAATCTAAATAGAGCCTGTCGGTGCGCTCATCCACGCGTACGTTAGCCATGATTAAGCCTCCGCGCAGATAGGCATTGCGACGCTGTCGCTATATGAAGCCAATAAGTCTTCTTTAATAGCTTCCCAAATAAATAAATACTTGCGACCACCAAACGGGCGTACATAGTGACGACCTTCAAACAAACACTTGTCGACCAACTGATGGCGAATTGTGCGTGCGTTGTAGTGGATGCGCTCAGAGAGCTGCTCGGTGGTTAAGAAAGTATGAGACATAATGATAACTCCTAGCTAGAATAGCTAAATACATACACATTGTTTATTTGCAGGGCGTTTAGCACTGCAAATCCCAAACACGCCTTGATAATAGAGTGCTTTATTTTCATTTGCAAGTCTTTATTTGTATTTGCAGGGCGTAAGAGAGGCTTTATAGTGATTAAGTGTCATCTTTCGACCCTCATGGGTATGAGAAAACTGAAAATAATCGACGTAGCAACCGAGACTGGACTGCATCGAAATACCGTTTCAGCTCTGTATAACGAGCGAGCAGAACGTGTTGAAGCTGAGGCCATAGAGAAGCTGTGCCAGTTTTTTGAATGCAAGGTAGGCGATCTGTTTGAATACATCCCTCAGAACACGGGCAAAGTGGAGCTAGAAGTGGACAACTGATGCAACTATCGCTCAGAACAAACATCATGTCCTAAAGGCAGGTAACAATAATTGGAGGTACGTCGTGCTTAAGTGCAACCTTTCCACTTTGATGGGCAAAGAAAGGCTAACGATAGCTGAAGTGATTAGACGAACTGGGCTAACGCGTAATGCTGTCGCAACACTCTATGAGGAGCGGGCTAAGCGTATCGACTTGAATACAATAGCCAGGCTTTGTGAGCTCTTCGACTGCTCAGTTGATGAGTTGTTTGAATACATTCCTGATGCTGAGCAGGGTTGATCTTGCTGACCAATACCCGCTCATAAATATTTTAAAACAGGCACCCGAAGGTCATAAATTATTCTTGCTGACCAATAAAATGGTCAGCATTTTGTCAGCAAAATGGCAGGATTTGGCCAGCATTTGGTCAGCAAAGCGTTTTTAGAGTTTTGAGATATTGTATTTGTTAGCTGATTTTTAGCTGGAAAGCAGCTTGGAACACTGGCTTTTAGAGGGGCTTTTAGTAGCAGGGAGAGGAGCTGTAAGCCGCGCAGGATAAGGGCTAAAGGTAGGGCAGAAACAAAAAAGCCCCAAACAAATTAATGCTTGAGGCTTTCTTGATCTATTTGGTTGCGGGAGCAGGATTTGAACCTACGACCTTCGGGTTATGAGCCCGACGAGCTACCAGACTGCTCCATCCCGCGGCACAAATTATAGCGCCTTTTTTAACATTGTCAAACAAATACTGAATTTAAATACAGTAATACACCCGACGCCACCCCATATGATGTTAAGCTAATAGCGGCACAAGCAGTGTATTCGGGGGTTACAGCGGTTTTGAGTGTGAGAAAAATAATTCATATTGATGCTGATTGTTTTTACGCTGCGATTGAACTGCGCGATGATCCACGCTTACAAGGCCGCGCTGTGGCCGTGGGTGGCTCTGCGGATCGACGTGGCGTGATCGCGACGTGCAATTATGAAGCTCGCTCATGGGGTGTGCACTCTGCAATGCCCACCGCACGAGCCCTTAAGCTCTGCCCTGACCTTGTTGTACTTAAACCGCGCATGGATGTGTACCGTGAAGCCTCTCGGCACATCCATAATATTCTGCATGACTACACTGACTGTATTGAGCCCCTGTCCTTAGATGAAGCATTTATGGATGTTACCGATTGCGCCTTATGTTCGGGTAGTGCCACTTTAATTGCCAAAGAAATCCGTAGCCGTGTCTGGCAAGAGCTACGCTTGGTTGTTTCTGCCGGCGTTGCACCCAACAAATTCTTAGCTAAAATCGCCTCTGACTGGCGCAAACCCAACGGGCTCTTTGTTATCACACCTGAGCAGGTTGATAATTTCGTGCTGGGTTTACCGGTAACAAAACTACACGGCGTCGGTAAAGTCACCGCCGCTAAACTGGCTCGCATGGGCATTACTGATTGCGCGCAATTACGCGAGCACAGTGTTATGGCATTAACTAAAGCATTTGGTAGTTTTGGCGAACGCTTGTGGTCATTGGCGCGCGGCATTGATGAACGCCCTGTTCAGCCCCACAGTCGCCGACAAAGCGTTAGCGTTGAGCGCACCTTTGATAAAGATTTACCTGACTTATCCGCTTGCCAAGCACAACTCCCGGCACTGCTTGAAGAACTAAGCCGCCGCCGACAACGCTTAGATAGCAGTTATCTCCCTGAAAAACCTTTTGTAAAAGTAAAATTTCACGACTTTAGCCAAACCACTATCGAGCAAATGGGCGCACCATTTGATCTAGACAGCTACCGCCTACTTTTATCCGCTGCTTTTATGCGCGGCAATAAGCCCGTGCGGCTATTAGGTGTTGGGATGCGCTTGCTTGATCAACAACAGCAAGATGCAGTGCAATTGGAACTCTTTCGAAAATGACAATCCTATATCGCTCTTGGCTGGACTCATCCATGGCTGGCAATCAATGTTGAGCTGGCTCAGTTACTTGGGGCTGGCATTATCTGCCTGTATGGCTGCGACTTTGCTGCCAATGCAATCTGAAGCTGCACTGGTCACTCTACTGACATTAGAACCCAGCGCAGTCTACACATTAGTCTTCTTTGCTTCTGTAGGTAATGTGCTGGGCTCACAAATTAACTGGTGGCTGGGCACACAACTGCAACGCTGGCAATCGCGCCGCTGGTTTCCAGTGACACCGGCGCAGCTTAAGCGTGCCCAGCATGGATATCAACGCTATGGCCGCTGGAGCTTATTGTTGAGCTGGCTACCCATTATCGGCGACCCTTTAACCCTAATTGCCGGCGTGCTACACGAGCCTTTTTGGCGTTTCACCCTACTGGTCAGCATTGCCAAGGTGGGTCGTTATAGTGTTTTAGCGGCTATGACACTGTATTTTATCAACCCTTAGGCAGTGGTTTCTGTTGCTGGTTAAGGGCGCTGTATGCAACTGACTAAAGTAGGCCACAACAACCCTCTGCTGTATGATGAGCACATATCAACCCCTGAGCTTTGTCGATTCTATGCATAATTCACCTGCAGATGCCCCTACCCCCAATACCACCGCAGATTTATTCAAGCTGGTAAAAATCAACCCAGAAGACTATCGCCAACAAACACGCAAGGCCACCTGGATTATTATTGTGACCTTTGTAGCCTTAGCGATGTTGTGCTCAAGCCTGTTAGTGATGTTTTTCGGCGAGCCTGGCGGTGATAATTTGCGTTTAAATATTGCCGGCGTGGCAACAGGCGTCTTCAGCACCGCCGCTCTAGTTCGTCAAATTTTCAGTAAGCAGCCTTGGATGGCGGCAAATATGTATGGCTGGAAACTTAAGCGTAATTTAATGAGCGTGACCAATATCATGCACTTAGTGAAAAACGGTGTTGCCGAGCACAATCCGGCGGCGCTCAAGCTGTTGCGGTTTTATCATTTAGGCTTAATACAAATGCATCAACTGGATGGTAATACCGGCGAAATAAGCCAAATGGTGCACGAAGTTGATGCGCATAAACAGCATATGCAAGATTTGGGCATAGATTGCGACCAAGACACATTGGATCCCGCTTGGATTCAAGCGGTTAAAACTCAGTCATAACGGCTGGATCAACACCACTGTATACACAAATGGCATGCATGGCACAGTACTATATGCCTCATGCATGCCATATATACTTACAATTGTTTGATGGTGTGGATATCGTCTTTATTGATACGCACGGGCTTTCCATCGAGCTGCTCAAACTCATAAAAACCACTGTCTTCATCATACTTAGGCTTATCTGTAGTCTCGAGCTGAGAGCCATCTTTTAAAGTAATTACTGCTGGCGAAGAACAACCGGCCAGGGCAACTAAAGCCGCAGCTGAAAACAATGCTGTCAGATATTTCCTACTCATAAGTATCTCCAGTTATAAATGTACAGATGTCACCAGTGTGACCACTCCAGCCGTATACAAGTTCAAAAAATCTTTCTATATCAATACAATACATCAGCCTATTGTTACTCAGTGAGCATGTCCAAGTCTGCGAGCCATTCTTTGGGCACGTCATGTTTTAAGCACAGTTGACACTGCTGGCTTTCCACATCAAAAACAATCACGGCCTGCTTTCCCTCCAGAGCACGCCGCACACGTTCAATGCGCGTATGCAGTGGCGTTTCATCGCCATGATCAGTGCCATCACGGGTGACAAAATCTTCAATTAAACCCGTTAGGGTTTCGGGCGCAAGCTGTTCAAAAGGAATTAACATAAAACCATTACACTTTAAAGAATGCTGCACTTTACCATAGCCCAGCCTTGCATTATCGATCCGTACACTTTTCAAAAATATAATCTTTAGAGTTCTTGCTGCATTAGCGCTAAACTCGTCCGCTGAATTCCTTGTCACCAGCGCCTTATGCTCAGGCGAGGCGATAAAAACAAGGGATATTGAACTGGATCGCTACACTCAGCGTGTAGTCAGTGCGCATTAATATGAATGAACTCCTACATACCGTTTTAGAATACTCTGGCAGCAACAGCTACTGGCTGGGCACGGCAATTTTTATCACTGCATTGCTCGAATGTTTAGCATTGGTGGGTCTTATCCTGCCTGGTGTTGTTTTAATGTTTGGCTTGGCTGTGGTAGCGGGCAATAGCGACTTAGGATTACCTCTGATGCTGATGCTGGCCTGGCTCGGAGGCTTGAGCGGTGATGTTTTATCATACGCGTTAGGCAAACGTTTGCAGCATAAAGTACCGCAACTGCCTTTGTTACGCTCACACCCACAATGGCTCGTCAGTGCTGAAATACACTTTGAGCGGTACGGCGCCTTAAGCTTATTACTCGGGCGCTTTATTGGCCCACTACGCCCTATTCTGCCTCTGACCGCAGGGATGCTGTCGATGCCAGCCACGCGTTTTATTGCGGTTAGTATTATTGCAGCAGCTGGCTGGTCAATTGCCTATACTTTACCCGGCTGGATGATAGGGGCTGCCTTAGAACTCAACCCTCCTGAAGGCTTTTGGATACAAGCAAGCTGGGTTGCTGGCAGTTTGGCTCTATGCGCCATTTTAAGTATTTATAGTTGCTTGCGCGGCTGGCGTAATAGCAGCTTCCTTAGCGCTGCCGTATCGAGCGCTGCGCTCATTGGCCTCATGTTAAATTGGCAGCATTTAGCTATTTTCGATCATTACCTACATGATCTCAGCCAGATGCTCCGCACACCTTGGCTCGACCAAACGATGGTTTTAATCACGCGCGTGGGGGACTTTTCTACACAGTTTACGTTGAGTGTAACCCTCTGCGCATTGTTGCTTCTATTTCGACAATTTCAGGCTGCGTTGTTTTCAGGCGGCGCTTTACTCACAACCGCTGTTTGCAACTTTTTATTAAAACATCTTTTTGAAAGAGCAAGACCATCAGTACTGCTTGAACCGCTACACAGCTTCAGCTTCCCAAGTGGTCATAGCGCGTCTGGATTTGCGTTTTGCTTAGTGCTTGGCGTGTTAGCCAGCCGTCAACAACCACAGCGCTGGCGAGTACTCTGGCTACTTACGGCATTCATACCTGCGCTGAGTATTGCTTTATCGAGAGTTTATTTAACCGCGCATTGGCCAACAGATATTTTGGCGGGTGGCCTACTTGCTTGTACGATCTGTTCTTTTAGTTTGCTGCTGACTCAAAGGCGCCAGCCGATCCCCGCGCTACAAAAACAACACTGGCAAATGATAATCCTGACTCTGGTTCTGACGCTTACTGTCTTGCTCAGCTGGAACCTGCCCGCTGCTCTACTGATGTACGCTTACTAGTCTATGTAAACTAATTAGGAGACTGCTCGCAGTATAGCGAAGCAAGTCTCCCCCTTAGTTACCCAGTGACTGTCTAAATCAATATCTAACAGTCAAACTTCCTTGTTAGCCATCCTAGCTATTAAAATATCACTCCATGTAATATTTTACCTGCTTCTTAATTAAGCATTCCATTATGTATCGTCCTGATACTTTAATTAAGAGCTCCCTTATTTGCATCCTTGCAAAAATATATAAAAAGTTATTAAGTATTATTTAATTTACGGTTAACTTATTTATATTTTTCTCTAGTATTGCCGTGCCTATCCCTTTCACCTCAAGCAGTTCATCAACAGTAGCAAATGCACCGTGCATCTCACGATACTCAATAATTGCACGTGCTTTAGCCTTACCCACACCGTTGAGCTCGCGGGCTAAAGTTTCCATGTCAGCACTGTTAATGTTAATTTTACTTTGCTCAACTACAGCAACAACCTGCGCTTCTGGTGCTGACTTAGTTTCAGCAGCCATCACAAACAAACTGCTTGCAGTTAAAGTAGCAGCTAAAATTGAGTTAATAAATAATTTACGCATAGAACACCTTCCTTGTGAGATTAAAATCAGCAGCCTTTAACGCATATTATTAATCGAGGCACCGGCTACAGAATTCAAAATAGTCACTATATTTTACTTGTCAAAATTAAATTGAGCTTTGTGAAGTTATGCACAAATAACCAGCCACAAAAAAGATCGTAAAGGTGTTGTATGGGTGTGTGTAGAAGCACCGAACCCAGTTAGCCACATAACTGAGTTCGGTTCTTACTTTAGAAGAAGCCTAAAGGATTGATGTCATAACTGATCAATAGGTTTTTCGTCTGCTGGTAATGATTAAGAATCATTTTATGAGTTTCACGGCCAACTCCTGATTTTTTGTAACCACCAAAGGCCGCATGCGCGGGATATAAGTGGTAACAGTTGGTCCACACGCGCCCTGCTTTAATGCCACGCCCCATGCGGTAAGCACGGTTAATATCTCGAGTCCATACACCCGCACCCAAACCATATTCAGTGTCATTGGCGATTTCCAGCGCTTGCGCTTCATCCTTAAAGGTGGTTACCGCAACCACTGGCCCAAAAATTTCTTCTTGGAAAACTCGCATCTTATTGTGCCCTTTAAGTAGGGTTGGCTGAATATAGTAACCCTTAGCAAGATCCCCCTCTAACGCCTCAACCTTACCGCCCGTCAGCACCTCTGCGCCTTCTGCAGCTGCAATATCCATATAGGACATGATCTTCTCAAACTGCTGTAACGACGCTTGTGCGCCAACCATGGTCTCTGTATCCAGTGGATTACCACGTCGAATCTGCTTAATCTTCTTCATCACTTCAGCCATAAAAGGCTCATAAATCGATTCTTGGATCAAAGCCCGAGATGGGCAAGTACAGACCTCGCCCTGATTAAAAAATGCCAACACCAAGCCTTCAGCTGCTTTTTCAATAAAAGCAGGTTCAGCTTGCATAATATCTTCAAAGAAAATATTCGGTGATTTGCCACCCAGCTCCACAGTGCTAGGAATAATATTCTCAGCCGCTGCATGCATAATGCGCGATCCCACCGGGGTTGAGCCCGTGAAAGCGATTTTCGCAATACGTGTACTGGTTGCCAGTGCTTCACCTGCTTCACGGCCAAAGCCATGCACCACATTTAATACACCTGGTGGTAATAAATCACCAATCAACTCCATTAAAACTGTAATGGATAATGGCGTTTGCTCTGCAGGTTTCAACACCACAGAGTTACCTGCAGCCAGTGCTGGAGCCAACTTCCATGCAGCCATCAGCAAAGGGAAATTCCATGGAATAATCTGACCAACGACACCCAAAGGCTCATGAAAATGATAAGCAGCGGTGTGCTCATCAATTTCTGCTGATGTACCTTCTTGTGCACGAATACAGCCGGCAAAATAGCGGAAATGATCGGCTGCTAATGGCACATCCGCGTTGAGTGTTTCACGAATAGCCTTGCCGTTGTCCCAAGTTTCTGTGACAGCGAGAAGCTCTAGGTTTGCCTCAATGCGATCAGCAATTTTCAGCAAAATACGGGAACGCTCTTGCGCCGAGGTTCGACCCCAGGCTGCCGCAGCGCCATGGGCAGCATCTAAGGCTAAATTAATATCATCCGCAGTGGAGCGTGGAAACTCGCCACAAGCAGCACCAGTGAGGGGTGTTGTGTTGCTAAAATACCTACCTTGTAGTGGCGGGACAAAGGCCCCATCAATGTAGTTACCGTAGCGGGGTTTGATCGTGAGCAAAGCGCCTTGAGTACCAGGTTGTGCATAAATCATAAGCTTAGCCTCGTTATCTTCAATGCCTGCGCCGACCGCGGGCACGATACCACTTGATCATAACGAGTCTGACACCTGACGATAGCGATTTAACACTGCTACTTTAGTATTGGTATATAAAAATACATACTATTTTGAATCGAGCCCCTGACACCATCCAATTGAGTGTTGTTGCGCAGGCTGGCCCACATAGCGCCCCTACCGCACACAGGAAAAGAAGATAGCAGCATGCGGCAGCAAAAAAAGGCTACCAGTACAGACCGGCGCTAGCCGTGGAGTAAACTCAGCCCTCCCCCTTAGCCCCCCTTACAACAGCAAACCCATAAAAAAGGGTGAATGCTTTCACATCCACCCTTTTCTCAGCCATCTTTAAGACTAGTGTGCTGCGGAAATCCCGTAGCCTGTTTGGCCACGCACATATTGATCAGTAAAAGCTTCGCGCTCTCGCATTGCTGCCGCGCTCTGATCTTTTATCGACACAATATAGGCCAAACCAAAAGCCACTGGCATAGAAAACAAAGCCGGTTGCGTATAAGGGAAGATGGCTTGAGCAAAGCCAAAAACATCCACCCACACTGACTTAGAAAGCACCACAAGGGTAACCGAGGTCAGCAAACCACCGTATCCACCGGCCATTGCACCACGCGTGGTGAGGTCACGCCAATACATCGATAAAATCAGCACTGGGAAGTTTGCCGATGCTGCCACACCAAAGGCCAGCGCTGCCATAAAGGCTACGTTCATTTGCTCAAAAGCAATCCCTAACAAGATCGCCACAATGCCCAGACAGATCGTAGCTAATTTTGTTACTCGCAGCTCTTGCGCTTCGGTCACTTGCCCCTTCTTATACACTTCCGCATAGAGATCATGAGCAATAGCCGTCGCTCCTGCTAAAGCCAAACCTGCAACCACAGCCAGAATGGTTGCAAACGCAACAGCCGAAAGGAAACCTAACAACAGATTGCCACCCACCGCTTGCGCCAAGTGCATTGCCACCATATTGCTACCGCCAAGCAAGGCCGCACCCAGCTCGCCACCTTCAAAGAAGCTGGTGTTTTGGCCAACGATCACAATTGCAGCCACGCCCATAATGGCAATCACATTAAAGAAATAAGCGATAAAAACCGAAGCATAGAGCACTGATTTACGTGCTTCTTTAGCGTTCGAAACAGTAAAAAAGCGCATCAGAATATGTGGCAAACCAGCGGTACCAAACATCAAACCTAAGCCCATTGATATTGCCGTAACTGGATCCGCCAGCAAGCTACCCGGGTGCACGAGACGCTCGCCTAAGTTATGTACCGCACTGGCTTGGATGACTAATGTGTCGTAACTGAAATCAAATTGAGAGAAAGCCAGCAGCATCACGCATGTCCCGCCAAACAGCAGTAAGCATGCTTTAATGATCTGCACCCAAGTTGTGGCCACCATGCCGCCAAAGGTGACATAAACAATCATCAATCCACCGACAATAAACAGCGCCAGCGTGTACTCTAAGCCGAACAGTAACCGAATCAATTGTCCGGCACCCACCATCTGCGCAACCAGATAGAAACACACCACAATCAAAGAACTGATTGCCGCCATAGTGCGGATTTTTCTTTGGTTTAAGCGATACGAGGTGATATCGACAAAGGTGAACTTACCGAGATTGCGTAAGCGCTCAGCCATAATAAATAAAATAATCGGCCAACCGGCAAAAAACGCCACCATATAGATGTAGGCATCCACGCCAGACATGTAAATCATTGCGGTAAAGCCCAACAAGGTTGCCGCTGACATATAGTCACCGGCAATCGCTAAACCATTCTGAAAACCCGTGATACCACCACCAGCGGTATAAAAATCAGATGTGGAGCGCGTACGTCGTGCCGCCCAAACCGTAATCAGTAAAGTCATCACCACAAAGATAAAGAACATACTGATTGCGGCAATATTAAGCGGCTGATCTGCAGCTAAGGCGAAAGGACTCAGCATCAATAGCGAGACACCTGCCAAAGGCTTGGCTGCAGCGGTGATTAAATTTGCCATATTCACACCTGACCTCCAGCAATCGCTTCGTCTATTAAAACTTCATTTAAACGATCAAATTCAGTATTTGCGCGGCGTACATACAACCAAGTCAGCAACACAAAAAAACTGAACTGAGAAAAGCCTGCAACCACACCGTAGGTCAATTGCCCGCTACCAATAGGCCTCGCAATAACCTCTGGAAAAAAAGCCACTTGCATAATAAAGCCATAAAACATGGTCAGCACTATGGCGCTCAGCACCATAGCGAAGCGTCGTCGTTTTGTGACCAGCTCGTCAAATTTCGGGTTATTGCGAATATGCGCATAGATATCTTTAGCCATAACCGATCCTTATACGTGTCATGCACGTACTTGTTATTGTTGTTTAATAAGGCGTCCTTACTTGCTAAAACACGCCACAACCCTTGGCAACACAGCGCTCGCTATAACCACTAGCCATAACAAGCCCCTTGTACGCTGCTTGGGTTTTTTGCTCAATTCGAGTATATGTAGGTCGCGCCACGATAAATACACACAAAAAGGCAGATTCGATATGCAAAAATACATCAACCTTTTGCGCACCCTGAATTGGAATGACTTAAAGTTTTTCTTAGAAGTGGCGCGCTGTGGTCGCGTAACCAGCGCAGCGAAACGTTTAGGAGTTGACTACACAACGGTTTCGCGGCGCATCGCCAGCCTAGAAAGCACTCTAGGCACCCTGCTTTTTGAGAAATCGCGTAACACTGGTTTTAATCTCACCAGTGAAGGTCAGGCGCTACGTAACAGCATCCAAGCCATTGAAGCACTGATGCAAAATGCCTGTGAGGAAATCACAGGCTCAGATATTGCCTTGTCAGGCAAAGTTAGGATTGGCTGCACCGAAGGGTTTGGCGGCGTATTTTTAGCACCACAACTCACTCACTTTCAAAAGCAGTACCCCGCCATTTCTATTGATCTACTGGCCGTTCCACATTTTGTGAGTTTGTCGAAGCGCGAAGCTGATATAGCCATTACGCTTGAACGCCCAACACGCGGGCCTTTTGTGAGTACCAAGCTGTGCGACTACCGCTTACGCTTGTATGCAACAGCCCAATACCTCGCGCAGCATGAGCCTATACTGTGCGTCAACGACTTGCCCAAACATGCTTTTATTAACTACGTTGAAGACCTCACCTTTAGTAATCGTCTGCATTACTTAGATCAGTTCATCCATCAAGCCAATACGCCTTTTTGTACAACGGGTGCAATGTCGCAATACTTTGCTTGCTTACAAGGCCAGCACTTGGCAATTTTGCCTTGTTTTATCGCGGCGCAAGACCCTCGTTTACAAGCCGTTCTGCCCGATGAGATCGTAGTGACCAATAGTTTTTGGATTTCCTGCCATGAGGACTTTCGTAAACTTAAACGTATTCGCATCATTTGGGACTATATTCGTGCGGTGACTGAGCGCAATGAAGCGCTTTTTATGGGGCAAGATAATCAGCTGCAACGGGTGCAAGCGGAGCCACTACCCGCAAGTCAGTCCCGCTTAACTTAGATTTAATGACTGCCTTACATCAGCACAACCTGTAAGGCAGTTTTAAGTTGATAATAATCAGCCGCTCAGGCTCAGCCTATGCTGTTGGTGCGCGTAGCGCTTCACTGAGCTGATCAACCACTAAGGCCCACTCACCATCTGAGCACAGCATTTCCTTTAGCACTTGGCGCTGTCCCTCATTCCAAAACTCAGCATCAAGCAGATTCACTGCATCCGCCAACCGATGTTCGCTAATAAAGCGAGCCACACCCTCTGGCGTTGCATCGAGGCCCAGTTGCAAAAACAGATTGGTCATACGTACTGTGACTGGCATAGGATCGCTCTCCATCGTGAGTCATTCGCTTCTCAGCATAACTATAAAAGACGTGCTTTAATATGTTTACTTAGCTGCAAGGCGGTTATTTTAAATAGCAGTCTTAGCAACACAGCTGCGCTTTACAGTTCGGCAATAGGTACTAAAAACTCTAACTTGTCACGGTTAGGGCCAAGATCGACCCTAACTCAGATGTTTACACCTGCCGTATTAATAAACTCATCAGTATTGTCTGGCGCCGAGGGGGGGTTAATCTGATAGATATAACCGCTAGCAGCAGCTACAGCCTGCCAAGGAAAAAACAAAGCCCAACCCGCATTTCAAGCAAAAACCGGCTCAAATGGGCTAAACTGCTAGGCCTAATTAAGCGTGAGGTGAACGGCATGGCCAAGGCAATGGCGCGGCATATTTTAGTAAAAACCAAAGAAGAAGCAGAAGCCATTAAGGCGCGTATCGATAAAGGTGATGCTTTTGATAAATTGGCGCGCAAATACTCCACCTGCCCATCCGGCAAAAAAGGCGGTGATTTAGGTGAAGTACGCCCAGGCCAATTGGTTAAATCCATTGACCATGTGATTTTTAAAAAGCCCGTACGCATGATTCACGGGCCAGTTAAATCACAATTTGGTTACCACTTAGTCCACGTATTTTTTCGCGACTAAGTGGCGCGCTTTTAGACTTTTAAACCAGTACGCCTTGGCTACGTAGGTAGTCGTCATAGGTACCATGGAAATCATTGATGCCGTGCTCAGTCAGCTCAATAATACGCGTGGCCAGCGACGACACAAACTCACGGTCATGACTGACAAAAATCAGCGTGCCCGGGTAGTTTTCTAAGGCGAGGTTCAAGGCTTCAATGGATTCCATATCCAAGTGGTTGGTCGGCTCATCCATTACCAACACATTGGGCTTTTGCAAAATCAGTTTGCCAAATAACATCCGGCCTTGCTCACCTCCGGAAATCACTTTGACGGATTTTTCAATATCATCACCCGAAAACAACATGCGCCCCAAAGTGCCACGCACCATTTGCTCGCCATCTTGAGTCCAGCGATCCATCCAATCAAACAAGTTCATGTCTTCAGCAAAGTCACTGGCATGATCTTGGGCGAAATAGCCAATCTCAGCACTGTCAGTCCACTTTACATGACCGCTCATAGGTGGCAGCTCATTCATTAAGGTACGCAATAAAGTTGTTTTACCGATACCGTTAGGACCAATAATTGCAACGCGCTCGCCGGCTTCAACCTGTAAATTCAAGTTATCGAATAACACTTCACCATCAAAGCCTTGACTCAGCTCATGCAACACTACAGCTTGGCGGTGCAGTTTTTTCCCTTGATCGAAACGAATAAAGGGACTAATACGACTTGAAGGCTTTACTTCATCCAGCTGAATTTTATCAATGAGGCGCGCACGACTGGTCGCCTGTTTAGCTTTAGAGGCGTTCGCAGAGAAGCGGCTGACAAAAGTTTGTAGCTCAGCAATTTGTGCTTTTTTCTTGGCATTGTCACCGAGCAAACGCTCACGAATTTGCGTGGCAGCAGTCATATACTCATCGTAGTTACCCGGGAATAAACGAATCTCACCGTAATCCAAGTCTGCCATATGGGTGCACACACTGTTTAGAAAGTGTCTATCGTGAGAAATAATCACCATGGTGCTATTACGGTTACTCAGCACATCTTCCAACCAGCGAATCGTATTGATATCCAAGTGGTTGGTCGGCTCATCAAGTAACAATACATCTGGGTCAGAAAACAGCGCCTGCGCCAATAACACCCGCAACTTCCAACCGGGTGCCACTTCACTCATCAAGCCAAAATGCTCTTCAACTCCAATGCCTAAACCAAGCAATAACTCACCTGCGCGTGACTCCGCGGTATAACCATCCATTTCGGCGAATTCAGTTTCCAGCTCAGCCACCGCCATGCCGTCGGCCTCACTCATTTCTGGCAATGAATAAATACGATCACGCTCAGCTTTAACTTTCCACAGTTCCTCATGCCCCATAATCACCGTATCAATAACGGTGAACTGCTCGTAGGCAAACTGATCTTGACGCAATTTACCTAAGCGAATATTGGGCTCTAGCATCACATGCCCAGCGGATGGTTCTAAATCACCCCCGAGGATTTTCATGAAAGTTGACTTACCACTGCCATTGGCGCCAATCAGGCCATAACGGTTACGGTTGCCGAATTTTACAGATACATCCTCAAATAGAGGTTTAGCACCAAATTGCATGGTGATATTAGCAGTGGAAATCACAAATAAATCCTGTGTTGTCGAGACGCGAATGCGCAAAAAGGCAGCGATTGTACACTTGTTAGCCGTAAGCAGCACGCACAATAGGCCGTTGTACAACGCAATGATGCTGACGCACTGTATAAAGCATAGAGACCCAGTATACTGCACGCTCTTATTTCGGTTTTTTCTTATGACAGACTCTGTTCGCCTTTCCAAACACTTAATTAATTTAATCGGCTGCTCACGACGTGAAGCACAGCTCTATATTGAAGGGGGCTGGGTGCTGGTTGATGGCCACATTATTGATGAGCCTCAGTTTCCGATAACCAATCAGCAGGTTGAGCTGCGCGCCAATGCCGTTGCCGAACCTTTACCCCCTATTACCCTGCTGCTTAATCAGCCGCAGATGCCTAACGCCACCCTTGAGCAACAGCTCGCACTGTTGAGTCCAGAGACACATTGGGCAGAAGATCCCAGCGGCATCTTGCTGCTCAAAGGACACTTTGCCCGCCTCAGCAGTGAGCTACCACTACAAGAGCAAGCAACAGGGCTACAGGTGTTCACCCAAGACTGGCGCACCTTACGCAAATTAAGCGATGACCGCACACGTCTTGAACAAGAATATACAGTGCAGGTCACTGGTGAAATCAGCCCCGCCAAGCTTAAACGCATCACGCGTGCGCAAATCATTAATGGTGTTGCGCTACCTGGCTGCAAAGCCAGCCAACAAAATGAACAGCATCTACGCATGGTGCTCAAAGACCCGTCAGCCGGTGTAATCGAACGTCTATGCAACAGCATTGACCTTCAAGTTGTCAGCATGAAGCGCATTCGTATTGGCGCTGTCTCCATGGGCAAACTGCCCTTAGGTCAATGGCGCTACTGCGCTGCCACGCAAAAATTCTAATCACGTTACCCCACCCATTACTCGAGAAAACCTATGCTAAATAATGACGTACTGCGCAGTATTCGCTATAGCCTTAACCTCAGTGACAGCGCTTTGCTGGAAATGCTACAGAGTGTAGAGCCTCAGCTCGACCTCGCCACTTTGCGCAGCTATTTGGCCAGCACAGAAGATGATTCGTTTGCCCCTATGGATGATGAATTAATGGTGGGCTTTTTAGACAGCCTGATTGTCAAGCACCGCGGCCCTAGCCCGCAGCCGGCCCCTGCCACAGAACTGCCACTGACCAATAATACAATTTTAAAGAAACTGCGTGTCGCCTTTACGTTGCACGAAACCGATCTGCTGGATATTCTCAGCTCGGTTAACTTTGAAGTGACCAAACCCGAACTCAGCGCACTGTTCAGAAAAGCTGGGCATAGCAATTACCGCGCTTGTGGCGATCAACTGCTGCGTCAATTCCTAAAAGGCTTGACCTTGCGCTTACGTCCCGACGCGAATTAACGCGCATGATAAGCAGCGCCCGGCCATAGCAGCGGCGCCGCACAACGGCTGTGGATTTAGCCTTTTCCCATACTGCAAAAGCCAAGGTTTTACATTAAACTGCGACCTTTGACAGCGCCCACTATGGCGCACTACCTTTTTTATAGCATGCTCTTGTATGCTCAACACGTTTGGAAGGATGAACTTGTCGATGAGCACTGACACTTTTGCTGCCATGCCTGACGCCCAAGGTTATTTTGGCCCTTATGGCGGCCAGTATGTCCCTGAGCACCTTAAAAAAATTATGGATGAGATCAATGCATCCTATGAGGACATTTGTGCTTGCCCAGAATTCCAAGCAGAACTGGCCAGCTTGTTTGCTGATTATGTCGGCCGCCCAAGCCCCATATTCCATGCCAAACGCCTCAGCGAACAGCTGGGCGGCGCGCAGATTTACTTAAAGCGCGAAGACTTAAACCACACCGGCGCTCACAAAATCAATCACTGCCTAGGTGAAGCACTCTTAGCTAAATTTATGGGCAAAAAGAAAGTTATTGCTGAAACCGGTGCAGGTCAACACGGTGTAGCTCTGGCAACCGCCTGCGCTCTGGTGGGTATCCCCTGCGAGATTCATATGGGGCAATCCGATATCGAAAAAGAGCACCCAAACGTGGTGAAGATGAAAATCTTAGGCTGCACCATTGTTCCAGTGACCGCCGGCGCCGCAACACTAAAAGAAGCGGTCGACAGCGCCTTTGAAGAATATTTAAAAAACCCAGAAGATTTCATCTATGCCATCGGCTCTGTGGTCGGCCCTCACCCCTTCCCTAAGATGGTCCGTGACTTCCAGTCGATCATTGGCAAAGAAGCGCGCCAGCAGTTCCTGGAGCGCCATCAGCGTCTACCTGACTACATTACCGCATGCGTAGGCGGCGGTTCTAATGCCATCGGTATGTTTACGGCGTTTTTAAACGACAAAGATGTACAGCTGGTGGGGGTTGAACCGGCCGGCGAAGGTTTAGACACCCAGCGCCATTCAGCGACTTTAACGAAAGGCAAACCTGGGCAGCTACACGGCATGGCCTGTTATGTTCTGGAGGACGCTGAAGGTAACCCTGCTTCTGTGCATTCCATTGCCTCAGGCTTAGATTACCCAGGCGTTGGCCCGCAGCACAGCTACTTAAAAGACTTAGGCCGCGTGCGCTATGATAGCGTTACCGATCAAGAGTGTTTAGATGCTTTCATGCGTTTATCACGCGTGGAAGGTATTATTCCCGCCTTGGAAAGCGCCCATGCGGTGGCTTGGGCAATTCGCACAGCACCGAGCCTTACCCCAGAGCACACAATCCTTGTCAACCTATCGGGCCGCGGTGATAAAGACGCGGACTATGTCGCTGGCCTGCTGAACTTATAAGCCAGACAAAAAAATACCGCTGTGCACAATGCGCAGCGGTATCTGATGTAAAGCAAGATTTTACTGAGCGATTCTAGACAGCAATTCTTTCGACGGCATTGCTGAAGCCACTTCCTGCTCTGTCAGTATGCGCTTAGCCTGTAAATAACTGGCATTCCAATAGCGACTACTGAGTTTATCAATGCGCACGCCACCACTACGGCTGCTGGAGGAATGGATAAACTGATCATCCCCCATATAAATACCTACATGACTGACACGACCGCGGCCACGATCGTTAAAAAGAATCAAATCGCCCGGCTCTAAATCAGTACGCGCAATAACCGGCGCATCCATCTTCAATAACCCTTGGGTATTGCGCGGCAACTCGATACCCAGCTCTTGTTTATACACATAGTTGACAAAACCACTGCAATCAAAACCGCTTTTGCGACTGTTGCCACCATAACGATAAGGTGTACCCAGTAAGGTTTTGCCGCGATCTAATAAGCTTTCACTCAGAGCTGGCAATGTATATGCGTTGAGCGTTGTTTCTTCTTGCAACTGAACGGCAGCTTGCTGCGCCTCTTCAAAACGGTCCAGCACTGCAACTAAAGTTCGAGAATTGAGTTCTATTGTGTCTCGCTTAATTGAAGCTGTATCTCGCTGCTCGTTGCTTAAATTGGCGCATGAGGCCAATACTAAACAGCTCACACCGCAAGCGATGCTTTTGATTAATTTAGACATAGATTAAAAATAGTTTTGGATTTAGCGATGCAATATGCCTTGCATTGCACAAAAGTGCAAACTTTATAGTCAATTAATGTGACTCGATCAATGATTCACCGTCAGAGCGAGCAACATTGACAGCTGACATAACGGCCGGCCACTCTGAGCCTGCCACTGATTAAATGCGTCTTGTACAGCCGCCAAATCACGCTGACTGGTCGGGCGTTTGCTAACAATATTTTGCGCCACCAGTGCAGCGACAACATCATCGCTCAAAACAAAAGTGTCTTTGCCCGCCATACGTAAAAAACGCGGTGCGGACAAACCTCCGAGCTGGTGCCCATGCCGCGCAAGATAACGCCATAAACCGACAATATTTTGCTCTGGCCACTGCGCTAAAAAAGCGCCAAAGCTGCCAAATTCTTGCGCAACATCCAACACCATCTGAGCATTGCGCGGTACGCTTTTGAGCTTACCTAAGTGGCGAATAATCCGTGTATCTTGCATCAAGCGCTCGATATGCTCGGCACTGAGTAGTACCACTTTCTGCGGATCAAACCCCCAGAACACTTCTTCAAAATTCGGCCACTTGGCGTCCACCACGCTATGGCGTAAACCTGCACGAAATACGCGCAGCGCAATTAACGATAAATAGCGGTCATCACTCACTGCCATAAGCTGTTCAGCCGTTGCGGGCACGGGTAAGCGCGCTTCCAAGGCCGTCAAAGAGCCGAAACGATTGATCCCATATTCCAGCATCCATTGAAAATCTTGCATAAAATTACACACCTCAATCTGAATGGCGCTTGCTTATCGGTACCCGCTCACTCATTGCCACTCAGCCTGCTTGGCCATCAGGCGCTGCGCCATTTCATCGAGGAGTTTTTGTTCCTGTTTATCCGCTGCTTTTTGCGCCTCTTGGCGATAACGCTGCACCAGCTTACGCAAGCCTTCCAAGCGCGCATACGCTTGTTGCCAGGCCGCCTGACTGATCTTGACGTTATTCTCATGCCACGCCAAACTTTTCTCTTGCTGTTCAATGGCCACTTCCAGCTGCGACAAAAAGCGCTGGTAGTTCATCAACCACTGCCCACTCACGCCTGCCTGCCCTTGGCTGATCCACTGCTGCTGATAATCATCGCGGTATTGCTGTAGGTTTTGCAGTTGCAACTGCGCGCCATGTAATGCCTCTTGATATTGACGCAGCCGGCCTGCGGCTGCACGCTCGGCCTCTTGCGCCATATCAATCACCGGCAGCAGACGCTGCGCACGCTTTATCATCGAGCGATCAACCTACAGGGGTTGGATTAAGTACTGCAAATAAATGCTCCGTACTTTTTTCCAGCGACTCAGTTTCGCGCAAGCCTTGACGCAAGTAAGCCGACATATGCGGATAGCGCTCAATGGCCAAATCCGTATCTTTGTCGCCCCCTGCAACATAAGCGCCCACACTAATTAAATCTCGACTTTGCTGGTAGCGTGTCCACAGCTGTTTAAAGCGCTGAGCCGCCCTGAGATGCTCTTCAGTCACCACTTGTGGCATCACCCGACTGACAGATGCACTGATATCAATCGCAGGGTAATGACCCTCTTGGGCTAAATCACGAGACAAGACAAAGTGACCATCCAAAACCCCACGCGCCGCATCGGCAATAGGATCTTGCTGATCGTCACCTTCGGAAAGCACGGTATAAAAAGCAGTAATCGAGCCGCCACCTTCTTCAGCATTACCAGCACGCTCCACCAGTTTTGGTAGTTTAGCGAAAACAGAGGGCGGATAACCTTTGGTCGCTGGAGGCTCGCCAATGGCTAGAGCAATCTCACGCTGGGCTTGTGCATAGCGGGTCAATGAATCCATTAGCAATAAGACGTTGTAATTTTTATCACGAAAAAATTCAGCAATGCGCGTGCAATACATCGCGGCACGCAAGCGCATCAAAGGCGCATCATCCGCCGGTGAAGCAACAACGATCGCGCGCTTTAAGTCTTCTTCACCTAAAATATCTTCAATAAATTCTTTTACTTCACGTCCACGCTCACCAATCAAGCCCACAATCACAATATCGGCTTGGGTAAAGCGCGTCATCATCCCCAGCAACACACTCTTACCGACACCGGTACCGGCAAACAAACCAATACGCTGCCCGCGCCCCACTGTTAATAGACCATTGATACTGCGAATCCCGACATCTAAGGGCTCGCTGATTGGATGGCGTTGCAAAGGATTAATTGCCGGCCCTTCCATCTGCACCCACTCTTCAGCTTCAATACGCCCTTTACCGTCCAAGGGACGGCCCGCACCATCTAAAACCCGCCCCAACATCGACAGCCCCATGGGCATGCGATCGGTGCCGGCCACGGGCACCACACGTGCACCCGGAGCGATACCATTTAGATTACCGATGGGCATTAAAAAAACTTTTTCACCCGCAAAACCCATCACCTCAGCTTCGACCTGCACCGCTTGATAACCATCATTGTTAATCACCAAACAACGGCTGCCCACGGGTACTTGCAAGCCCTGCGCCTCTAAGGTTAGGCCAACCATACGAACTAAACGGCCCTCAACCAAGGGTTGTTTGCTGAGTTGTGCAGCTTTTTTATAGCCCGATAGACGGGTCGCAAAGCGTGTGCGTTGCAGATGCATACAGACTCCTAATCAGTTGTGCTGTGACTGGCTATCGTCTGCTGCCACAGCGCTGGCTTTATCTGCAGGTTCTGTAGCGGCTGCGGCAACATCTAGCGGAGTCGCTGTTGCAGCCTGCGCCGCAGTGCCAGTTACGCTTTCTGCGTCCTTAGCGGCCGCTAAAGTGGAGTCACTCGGCGCGTCGAGAGCAATCTGCAAGTCAGCGTCTAAGGGATGGCTTTTGAGTTCACGCTGCTGTTCTAAAATCTGTGCAGCGATATGCTCAAGGCGAGTTTCAATCGTGGCATTGATTTGTGTGTTAGCTGACTCAAAGCGACAACCACCGGGCAATAAGTCATCATCCTCAATAATTTTCCAGTTTTCTTCATGGCGCTCACGCAGCGCTTTAATTTGCTCAAAATCTTGCGGATTAATATAGACGCGCACCGCCTCACTGCCCATGGGTAATAATTTTAAGGCTTCGCGCACAATCTGCTTAATTTGGCTGGAATCGATGCTGAGCTCACGCTGTATCACTTGGCGACTGATTTGCATCACCAGCTCCAGCATCATTTCTTCAAGCTGTTGATCTTGATTGGCAATCGGCGCAAAAAACTGCTGCATAATATTTTCTAGCGCTTGCACTTTACCCTGCAACACCACCTCAGCTTCTTGCGCAGCTTTCAGCTGGCCGGCATGAAAGCCATCTTTTTCGCCGGTACTAAAACCTTCATTCCAAGCGTCTTGACGTATGGCCTCAACTTCATCAAGCGTCAAAGGTTTGACATCTTCAATGGTCACCTCTTCAACACGCACCTCGGGCTCGATGTCGACGTCAGCATCCGCCACGCTTTGCGCCGCCGTTTCATCTACAGACTCAGAAAAACTTGGCAAATCCCAGCGACTGAAACTTTCGCCTTCCTCTGCGGTAATCAGTTCACTGCTTGGTTTTTTATCCGGCATGCCTACACCATCTCTTCGCCACCTTTACCACCCAGCACAATTTCACCGGCTTCTGCCATACGACGCGCAATGGTAAGTATTTCTTTCTGTGCGGCTTCAACTTCACTGATGCGCACAGGTCCTTTAGCCTCAAGGTCATCACGTAACAATTCTGAGGCGCGTTTTGACATATTTTTAAAGATTTTTTCTTTAATGGCTTCATCCGCACCTTTTAGTGCCAACACTAAAACATCGGATGACACTTCGCGTAATAACGCTTGAATACCCCGATCATCAACATCGGCAAGGTTATCAAAGACAAACATGAGGTCTTCAATTTTACCGGAAAGGTCTTGGTCTAACTCACGAATCGCATCCAACAACGGCCCTTCAATGGAGCTGTCGAGGTAGTTCATAATGTCTGCAGCACGCTTAACCCCACCCATAGTAGTGCGCGATGCGTTTGAATTGCCGGAAAACTGTTTTTCTAAAATGGTGTTGAGTTCTTTTAACGCCGCCGGCTGAATTGTATTCAGCGCAGACACTCGCAGCATAATATCTAAGCGTACTTTATGGTCAAAATGCCCTAGCACCTCACCAGCTTGGTCGGGGTCTAAGTAGGCCACCACAATGGCTTGAATCTGCGGGTGCTCATAACGAATCACATCGGCCACCGCCCGTGGCTCCATCCATTTCAAGCTGTCTAAGCCACTGGTATTGCCGCCCAACAAGATACGGTCGATTAAATTACCAGCCTTATCTTCTCCAAGTGCTTGGGTCAGCATTTTACGGATATAACCATCCGCGCCCACCCCTAAACCGGTTTGATCGCTGACAACCTCCACAAACTCGCTCATCACCTCTTCCACTTGCTCGCGATGCACATTACGCATTTGCGCCATTGCAGAGCCAACCCGCTGCACCTCTTTAGGCCCCATATGCTGCAGCACTTGCGCGGCATCAGTTTCACCGAGCGAAAGCAATAGAATTGCGGCTTTATCAACTTTACTGAGCTTAGTTGTCATTCGCTTATCACTCATCAGCGTTAATCCACTCTTTCACGACCTGTGCCACGCGCCCTGGATCTTCCGCGACTAAGCTTTTAATCGCATTGAGCTGGGCATCATAGCCCTCACTGGGGCTGGGCAGTAAAATGCTTTGCGGGCCACCTAAACTGACTCGATCTTCTGCCAAACCGGAGTCTAAATCATCCAGATCACCGAGTTCAGCATCACCGACACGCTCACGCAGCGCCAGTTCTTTGGATTTGCCTGCACCGGCCACATTGCGTAATAGCGGACGCAACACTCCAAAGACCAATACCAAGATAAATAACACGCCCAGCACTTGCTTAACTACATCCCAGAACCAAGGCTCGGTATAAAAAGGAATATCGGCAACCTCCTCTGGCAACACTGGAGCAAAAGGCGCATTAATCACGCTCACGCTATCACCGCGACTGGCATTAAAGCCAACCGAGTCTTGCACCAATCGCGTAAAACGTGCCAGATCTTGCTCGCTCCAAGGAATGCGTGTTGTTTCACCGGTAGCCTGATTGACAATAATTTGATCATCTACGACCACCGCCACTGATAAGCGCTGTAAACGACCTTGCTCTTGTTTGGTGTAGCTGATTGAACGATCCAGCTCAAAATTACGGGTAGCCTGCTCGCGCTTATCGCTTGGATAAGGCGCCAGCATGGGCAAACCTGTTTTCGGATCGATAATTTGCTCACCATTGGCATCTAAAAGCGGCTGACCGGCGGGCACCGGACCTTCCGCCGCTGCACCCGCTACGACTTCAGGTGCGGCAGCAGCACCTGGCGGTTGATTACTGAGCGCACCTGGCACCCCCTGCGGACCACTGCTAACCTGACGCTGCTCAACAACAGACTGCTCACTGCGTAATGCAGGCTGATCCGGATTAAAGGTTTCTGAGGTGGATTCAATCGCGCTAAAGTCAACGTCAGCAGACACTTCGGCCTTATAGCGGTCCGCACCTAAAATAGGTTGCAAAATATTATGTACGCGCTGGGTAAATAAGCTCTCTAAACGTCGTGAGTAATCAAATTGTTTACCCGCGCGGGTCATTTCCGACAGTTCTTGCTGGTCAGAAAGCAAATTACCTTTTTGGTCAACGACAGTGACTTGCGCTTTATTAAGCTCAGGCACGCTCGTAGCGACTAAATTAATAATAGCCATGACCTGGCTGGGCTCAAGACTGCGCCCTGGATACAATTCAACTAAAACGGATGCACTGGGCTTGCGCTCATCACGCACAAACACCGAGCTTTTCGGGATGGCCAAATGCACACGCGCTGCTTTCACATTATTTAAACTGGATACAGTGCGAGCTAACTCACCTTCTAAACCACGACGATAGCGTGTGGCTTCCATAAACTGGCTGGTACCTAAACCTTGGTCTTTATCCAGAATTTCAAAACCGATATGACTATCGGTCGGCGTTACCCCAGCGGCGGCCAACTTTAAACGTGCATTGGCCAAATCAGAGGCCTTCACCAGCAGTGCGCCCGAGTTGGGTTCAACGCGATAAGCAATACCCGAGCTGGCTAAGGTTTCCACCACTTGGGATGCATCTAAACCGGCCAAACTGCCATACAGCGGTCGGTAGTCAGGCTCTTGCGACCACAGCACCACCGCAAAACCGATGGCGACGCTGGCGGCCAAACCCACCAACAAGGCAATCTGCCGTAAAGCCGGCATTTGCGCCAAATTATCCAGAAAAGCCAATCCAGCAAAGCTTGGCTTTGCAGGCTGCTCAGTGGTTTGCGGTGTATTTGCCGTTGCGTCAACCATAATCTATCGCCCCTAAACTGGCATCTGCATAATATCTTGATAAGCCTGAACCAGCTTATTACGAACTTGGGTCATGGCTTGAAATGAGACGCTCGCTTTCTGCGAAGCAATCATCACATCAGTTAAATCGACGCCACTCTGCCCTATTTCAAAGGCTTTGGCGAGTTGGTTTGACGCTTGCTGGGTTTCGTTCACTTTACCGACGGCCTGGCCTAGCATTTCAGCAAAGTTAGGCCCACCTGCTGCGGGTGCTTCAGAGGTTGCAGCAGGCTTAACGCGCGACATCGCATCTGCCTGCATGGCGCGCATTTCTAACATTAACCGATTAAATTCTATACCTTGGCTCATTTTTATCTCCTATCGCTTCTTTGACGCTTTGCGATGACTACGGAGATAAAAGCAACTTTCAGGCCAACTTACAGATCCCTCTGTTAAGTACGCATTCCTCGACCCGAAATCAATAAACGCACGCACACAACATAGAGGATGAACGTCGTCAGCAACATTAAGCCAATCGCCACACTGATATCAATGTCGGACACACCTAAAATACCGTAGCGAAACGCATTCACCATATGCAAAATAGGGTTAGCCAACGAGAGCGTTTTCCAAAACGGACCCAGCATATCAATTGAGTAAAACACCCCACCCAAATAGGTCAGCGGTGTTAACACAAAGGCTGGAATAATCGATATATCATCAAAGTTGCGTGCAAAAATAGCATTTAAAAAGCCACCTAAGGCAAATACCGCTGAGGTGCAGATAATCACCACGGCCGTAATAACAAAGTTATGTATCTGCAAATCAGTAAAAAACAGCGACAGCAATGTAACAATTGCAGCGACACTCAAGCCCCGTAAAATGCCGCCAATCACATAACCCACCAAAATGGTATGCGGAGACACAGGTGAAACCATTAACTCTTCAATTGAATGCTGAAACTTGGCACTAAAAAAGCTCGACACCACATTGCTATAGGAGTTGGTAATCACCGTCATCATAATCAAGCCAGGTACGATGTACTGCATATAAGTAAAACCATGCATATCACCGATCTGACTGCCAATAAGATTGCCGAAAATCACAAAGTACAGCACCATGGTAATGGCCGGTGGCAGTAGGGTTTGCGCCCAAATACGTAAAAACCGTCGCGCTTCGCGGTAGACAATGGTTTGTAAGGCGATCAAGTTGGATTTTAATTCTGCACTCATAGCTGATCACCGGCTAAATTTTTCTCTACCAAAGACACAAACAACTCCTCCAGTCGATTGCTTTTATTACGCAAACTCAACACTTCGACCCCTTGAGCCGACAGCTGGGTAAATAAATTCGTCAGGCCACGATGTTTTTCAACTTGCACTTGCAAAGTACACTCATCCAGCAGCTCTGCAGGATAGCCATCGAGCAGCGGTGGTTGGGTTTGCGTATTTTTTAAGTCGAGCAAAAAGGTTTCTTTCGAAAGCTGGCCTAGCAAAGCGCGCATACTGGTATTTTCAACAATACTGCCATGATCAATAATGGCAATGTTGCGGCACAGCTGCTCAGCCTCTTCGAGGTAATGAGTGGTGAGAATAATTGTCGTGCCTTGCTCGTTGAGCTCAGTCAAGTACTCCCACATCGAGCGGCGTAACTCAATATCAACACCAGCGGTTGGCTCATCTAAAATCAATAATCGCGGCTTGTGCATTAACGCTCGCGCAATCATCAAGCGACGCTTCATACCCCCAGATAACATACGTGAAGCCACATCACGCTTATCCCATAAACCCAGCTGTTTGAGCAGTTCCTGGGCACGTACGCGTGCTTCTTTAAGCCTGATCCCGTAATAGCCTGCCTGCGTCGTCAAAATATTTTGCGCGGTTTCAAACTGATTAAAGTTGAATTCTTGCGGCACTAAGCCAATACAACGCTTTAGTGCCTGTGGATCTGTGTCTAAATCGTGACCAAACACCTGCACACTGCCACTGGTCTTATTCACTAAGGTGGACAAAATACCAATGGTCGTCGATTTGCCTGCACCATTGGGGCCCAGCAAAGCGAAAAAATCACCTTCAGCAACCTCAAGATCCACCCCTTTTAGAGCTTCAAAACCATTTGCATAACTTTTTCTTAACTGTTTAATAGATAACGCCAACGTCATAATAGATGCACACAATTCTTAGATTTAAATATAGAAATGGGGGCTGGCCGCCTACTTTACAAGCAGGCTCAGGCAAGAGCAGCGTTACAACTCACCCAAGCAGTAAAACTCACCTTGGCTCCAGACCCCCATGACCTGTTTGCCATCAAGAGTCTGCTCCTGCGCATGCTCAACCAACTGATAAAAATCGCTACGCTGCAACAGCACTGCAAGGTTATCGCCAATGCTGGTATAAGGTGTGGGCTCTTGTGTTTGCGGATCAACGTCAACCCAAAGAGGATGCTGCGGACCTATCAGCACGGTATCAGCCAAGTTGGTAGTGATATATATATTTTGTTCAACACCCTCACCTTGCACTGTAATGCCATGCGAAACAAAGGGCGCAACATCAACCCTAATGCTGAACTTTTCAACCGGTGTCACCAGAAAGTACTGCTCGCCTTCACGGCGTAATAACCGCGAAAACAACTGCACCAAGGCAGCTTTTTCAATCACACGGCCTTGGTGAAACCAGCGTCCATCACGACTAATGTGCATTTCACTGTCACCACACAACGGCGGATGCCAGTCCACATTGTACGCGAGCCGCTCTGCACTGGCTGCCAAACGTTGCAGTAAATCAGTGTGCTCAGCATATTGCATAAAACCTGCCTTTTTCTATGGGTTAAGACCCAGCAAGCGGCGCGCATAATCACGCAACGGTGGGCGTATTAAATCCTCGGGTTTATTGTTATATGAGCTTAACAGGCCGCCACGATTACGAATATTAACAGTGTCCACCAAATAACCGCTGCCCACTTCAACCAGCATCAAATGGATGGCACTGCGATCAACCCCAAAACGCGCGCCATCCTTAACCCCTTTGACCTCATCTAAGTTACCGATACGGTCATTGCCTTGAGCAAAACGCGTGTACAGCAAATAATCAGCGCCTGCGCTACGCGCCGCCTGCAAAGCCTCGTCAAAACCCATGGCTAGGCTTGCGCACTGCACAAATGGAAAGTATTCAACAAAAGCGTTGAAGGCCTCCTGCGCAACAATATTCGACTGAGCCGATGCGTAACCCAAGGGGACAAACAACCCTTGGCTGATATAAATATGTGAATCCGCTTGTATGCGCCAATTATTGGCACGTTTGATTTTACTGTGATTAAGCAAGCGCACATCACGCATTTGATCGGCTGCCCCGACCGTTAAATCCCCTACCTGCATGCAAGATGCTAGGGTTAGCGTCAGCATCATCAATAATAATTGGCGCATATCACCTCAACCTTTGGCGTCAAAAAATAGCCTGCAGCACTTAACCTAGCAGGTTTTGCGCCAACCTTTGCTAACCCTTAGAGTCCGCGTTGCCACTCCTGACGTAATGGCATGCTATCGGGATGCTCTATCGCTTGCTGTAGCTGCGCCAGTAAACGTGCTTTATCCGCACCTAAAGTGCCTTTGAGCGGCAAATAGTTTGATGCATGATCGCTACGAAAGACCGTATTGTTTAGCTCAAGCTGAGTAATGAAGCGCTGCAACTCAACAAATAACCCGTGTTGATCTAAAGGTTCAAACTCACTAAAACGTTGTTTAAAACGCGCATCACCCAACGGAAAGCTGACCACCAATGTCGAGAGGTATTCAGGCTGAGCCTCATTCATCAACGCTGCAGACTGATCCGCGTGCTGCACACTTAAAGTACGCCCACCTAAACCATTAAGAATCATCACTGAGCGCTTAATGCCCGCCTCACCTAGCTTATGCAAAGCACTTAACGTGGATGCATAGGTTTCACCCTTATTGACGCGCTCCAGCACGACGTCATCACCGGACTCTGCCCCCACATACACCATTTTCAGACCTGCATCAGCCAGCTCTTGCAGCTCGCTTACAGATTTATTTTTTAAATTACTGGGCAAGCAATAGCTGGTGACCCGTCGCACAGTGGGCAGGTGTTGCTGGATCGCTTGTAAAACAGTCAATAAACGTCGCGTCGACAAAGCCAATGCATCACCATCAGCCAGAAACACACGCTGCACCAGCATACGCTCCGACACTCGCTGAATCTCTGCCAGTACTTGCTTCTCATCACGCACAGCAAATTTCTTCTGTGGTGCGGTATACATTTCGCAAAATGTACATTTATTCCAAGAGCAACCATTAGTGACCGGCAATATCAGTGATTGCGCCTCACTGGGTGGCCGAAATACCGGCTCAATGTATTCAATAGGCATCAACTGAACCCCTACAATGTCTCATTACGAGTCTCTTGCACGACCTCATCTCGCTTGCCACGCTTGTTACCCATGCGTACACCAATGTCCATTAAGAACTGGAAAAACCCTTCTTGATCTTCCAGAACATTGCTCCAGAACGGTGAATGGTATAAAGCCACTGCACCATGCACGAGCGCCCAAGCAGCACAATAATGGAAGTAAGGCGGCACATCTTCTAATTTACCTTCAGCAATGCGCCCCTCAATCAAACGCGTGAGTCGCTCAAAGTTCGACGCTCGAATGGTATGCAATTGCTCAACCATCTCAGGCACCTGATGGCCTTTTAAAACTTTTTCTTCTAAACGATCGAAGAGTCGATAGCGTTGCGGATCACGCATACGGAAAGAAAAATACGCCCGCGATAATGCTTCTTTATCACTTGCCACGCTGTCGGAATGGAACAGCTCATTGAGCTCGCGCTCATAATCAAGCATCAAGCGTAAGTAAATCTCAGCTTTGGACTTAAAGTGTTTATAAATGGTGCCTTTACCGATACCGACAGAGTCTGCAATCATTTCTACGGTCACTGAGTCTTCGCCCTGCTCGAGAAACAACTTAAGTGCAGTATCTAATATCTCTTGTTCACGGCGGCGAAACTCGCGCACTTTGCGGGATTCTTTTTGCATAACAGAACTATCCAGTCAAAACAGATAACCTATTATGACCTTATTCACAAAAAATGCACGAAACAATCCAAGATTAAAAAATGACGCAACCCATAAAAACAGTCACCACACCCACTCTGCTTGGAATTCAGCGCAGCCGAGCCAGCATTTTAGCTTCATCTGCCAACAGCAGCTGCAGCGAATCACGGGCTAAAATACGTGCCTGATGGGCAGCCAGCTTAGGCCAGCGTTGTGCATCAAGCTGCTCTTGCGCATATGAGAAATTCACCCAGTGCGTAGCAATAGCAATATCGGCCAAAGTGAAACGCTGACCTACAAAATAATCGCTATCAGCCAACTGACTTTCTAAATAATCATAATGGGCGACTAATTTTTGCAGTGCTTTTTGCACAGCCGCCTCATCACAAGGCAACCCCATACTCTTGGCTAAAACCCGGTTAAAAAACACGGTGAACGTGGCTAAAGGCCCAACTTCGTAATCGCCATACTTTTCAAACCAGCGAATACGTGCAGCTTCTTCAGCGGTATTCCCGCATAACGCCAATGTATTGGGATATTTATCCTCTAAATATGCACAAATCACAGCAGAGTCGCACACATCAAACTGACCGTCACGCAGCGCCGGAATGCGCCCCAAGGGGTTGATTTGGTAATACCAGTCAGGTTGATTACGCGGAATAATTAATTCCATGGTGTATTCGAGTTTTTTCTCAAGCAAGCATGTTCTAACTTTACGTACAAAAGGTGATAAAGACGCGCCATATAAAATTAAGCTCATGGAAACCTCATTTAGTCGTAAATTTGTTTTTTCTTCCATTCTTCATCAAAGCTTTGTAATTCGAGTCCTTCAGTCAGCTCGCTGGTTCCATTCTTTTTAGCGTTGGTCTGCTCAAGCAAGAGTGCATTAGCATGCTCAAACAGCTCTTGAAACTGTTTAAGATGCTGCTGATAAGGTGTTGGATCTTTTTGTTTTTTCAAATACTGCACAGCACGTTCAAATGCTAAGCGCGCCTGCCCTGGGCGCTTTTGCCCAAGCAGTTGGCGACCGATATTATTAAAGTATTCAATATATAAGTGCACTAGCATGTGCTTGACCTGGGCAAGCCATTGCTTGGCGTGCTCAACGGGCAAGGCTTTTTCTTCGGCACCGCGAATAATTTGTGCCTGCAAGCTTTCCAGCTGAAAACGCACATCCTTCACTTGCGCATCTGTGGTGATTTGCAGCGGCGGATTGTTAACCGGCAGCTCATCGCCTTTGCTAATACACTGGCGCAACTCTTCTGCACGTAGCAGGTATTTAGGCTCATTACGATCAATGTTGACCAGCTCATCAAGCGCATGCAACTCTAAACGATTGAGCAACTGCTTAAGTTCAGGGGTAGTCAACTGACCCGGCAAGCCTTCAGACAACGCGGCGCAACGGCGATATCGATCGACAAGCTCAGCTCGACGCCGCGCTCGATCAAGCTTGGATTTTTCCAGCATATGATTGATATAGCCAATAAATAACAGGGCAACAATACCTGCCAGTACTAAAACGACAATGGTGGCTGATGACACAAGGCATCCTCTTTATTGGTACAGGCGCAATGATAAGGTGTTTTTATTAGTCTACTGGTGCTTATCACTTAGGGCATTTACCTGTTGGCTTTAATGCTCAAATCCACTCTGCAGGTTGCAAACTCCGCCGCTCTAGCTGCGTAAAAGTTTTAACACGTCCTCAAGCTCCGCAATCATTTGGCGGATAATCTGCTTGGTTTGGCTGTTTTCAGCACGCACCTGACTGCTGGATAAACGCTGGCGAGCACCGCCAATGGTAAAACCATGCTCGTATAATAAACTGCGGATCTGACGAATCATTAATACATCGTGACGCTGATAATAGCGACGATTACCGCGACGCTTAATATCCGCCAACTGTTCAAACTCTTGCTCCCAATAACGCAACACATGCGGCTTTACAGCGCACAACTCACTGGTTTCACCAATCGTAAAATAGCGCTTATTGGGAATGGTCGGCAACTCGTGGTTATGACTAGGTTCCAGCATAGGCTTCTACTCGATCACGCAATTTTTGCCCAGGGCGGAAGGTTACCACCCGGCGGGCGCTAATAGGGATTTCTTCACCTGTTTTAGGATTACGACCCGGCCGCTGACTTTTGTCGCGCAGCTCAAAGTTGCCAAAACCCGACAGCTTGACCGGCTCGTTATTCTCGAGGGCTAAACGAATTTCTTCAAAGAAGGTATCCACCAACTCTTTGGCTTCGCGTTTATTTAGGCCGATTTCCATAAATAAATGTTCGGCCATTTCTGCTTTCGTTAAAGCCCCCATATACTCACTTCCTCAATATTGCAGCGAACTTATCGGACAATGTGGACAAGATTGCTTGTGTTGCCGCACTGACCTCGTCATCTGTAAGAGTGCGCGATGGATGCTGCCAGGTCAAGCCAACGGCTAAACTTTTACACCCTTCTTCCACACCCTTACCCTGATAGACATCAAATAAGCGAATTTGTGTCAACCATTCACCGGCCGCACTACGCATGGCTGCCATCAACTGCTCAGCTGGGACTTCAGCTTTAACCACTAAAGCCAAATCACGGCGCACCTCAGGGAAGCGTGACAGCTCTTTAAATGCAGGTAAACGTCCAGCACTGACCGCCTCAAGTTGCACTTCAAACATTAAGGTTTGCTGATCGATATCCAGCTCTGTCGCCAATTGTGGATGTAAAGTACCTACATAACCGACCAACTCACCAGAGCGTTCAATGCGTGCACACTGGCCTGGGTGGAAGGCATGCTGCTGACAAGGGACAAAAGTAAAGCTGTCACCGTCACCGCCAGCACCCAAGAGGGCCTCAACATCACCTTTAATGTCATAGAAATCTACGGTGTCTTTGCCATGCGCCCAGACCTCAGGCAAGCGCAAACCTGTGATCACTCCAGCGAGCATACGCTCTTGTTGCAGATCTTCGAGTTGGCCAACAAAGCGCAAACCGCTTTCAAACAAACGCACACGGCTCTGCTGCCGATTTAAGTTGTGCTGCAACGCTTTAAGCAAGCCCGGCAATAAAGATGCACGCATCACCGATAATTCTGCCGAAATTGGGTTGGCTAAAGTCAAAGGCTTTAACTCAGGATGGAATGCGGCAAATAACTCAGGCTCAATAAAGCTATAGGTAATGGCTTCTTGATAACCACGCGCAACCAGCAATCGACGTAAAGCCGGCAACTGCGCTTGTGTTTCAGACTGTGCTTGCGGCGCTAAACGTGCGGCTGGGTAACGTACCGGCAGCTGATCGTAGCCATATAAGCGACCAATTTCTTCCAGCACATCCACTTCAATACTGATATCAAAGCGATGGCTTGGCACAGTCACCGACCACACGCCAGCACCTTGTGCGCTCAGTTGTAAACCGAGCGGTGTCAGCAAGGCTTCAATTTGTGCATCAGTTAAGCTCAAGCCAAACATCTGCTTGACGCGCTCAGCGCGCAAAGTAATAGGCTCAACCTTAGGCAAATGCTGGGCATCTTCAGTGACCACCACAGGACCTGCGCTACCACCCACAATGCTCAGCAGTAACTCAGTGGCACGCTCAATCGCTTGCGCCGGTAACTGCCAATCCACGCCGCGCTCAAAGCGGTGCGAAGCGTCGGTATGCAAACCATAAGAACGCGCCTTACCGGCAATGGCAACGGGCTCAAAGAAGGCACTTTCAAGGAAGATATCTGTAGTTTTACCAACGTCTACACCACTGTTTTCGCCACCCATGACACCAGCAATGGCTAATGCGCGCTGTTGGTCAGCAATAACTAAAGTATTGGCTTTCAGCTTGATTTCTTGACCATCAAGCAAAGTAATCTGCTCGTTGTCCTGCGCCATACGTACGCAAATACCACCCTTGATCTGCGCCAGATCAAAGGCATGCAGCGGTTGACCCAGCTCAATCATCACGTAGTTAGTGACGTCAACTACAGGATCAATACTGCGAATATCACTGCGCTGTAAACGCTCAACCATCCATGCGGGTGTGGCTTGGCTTAAATCAACACCTTTAATCACACGCCCCACGTAGCGTGGACAGGCCTCGCTCGCTCGCAACTCAACCTTAACGGTTTCATTATGGCTTGCTGGTACTGCAGTAATCGCGGGTAATTGTGCTGGTACGTTATATAACGCACCCACTTCACGCGCTAAACCTTGCAAAGACAAGCAGTCACCACGGTTCGGCGTGAGGTCGACTTCAATGCACACATCATTGAGGTTTAACGCTTCACGCACACATTGTCCGACCACGGCATCCGCAGGCAACTCTAACAAACCATCGTTTTCTTCGCTGATTTGTAACTCGCTCGCTGAACACAGCATGCCAAATGACTCGACACCGCGCAGCTTAGCTTTTTTGATTTTAAAGTCGCCCGGCAGAACTGCTCCAACGCGAGCAAAGGGTACTTTTATACCCACGCGCGCATTGGGTGCGCCACAAACGATTTGTACCGTTTGCTCACCATCGCTAACCTGACAGACACGTAATTTATCGGCATCTGGATGCTGCTCAGCGCTTAATATTTCGCCAACCACTACACCGCTAAACTCACCAGCAACAGGTGCAACCCCGTCAACTTCGAGACCGGCCATCGACAAACGCGCCACCAGCTCATCACGCGATGCTTGCGGGTTAACTAAACTGCGTAACCATTGTTCACTAAAATTCATGCTGCTCTCCTAAACTCTAAAGGGTATCGACCTAGCGAAACTGCGATAAAAAACGTAGGTCGTTATCGAAGAACAGACGCAAATCATTGACGCCATAACGCAACATAGCCAAGCGCTCAACACCCATACCAAAGGCAAAGCCTTGGAATTCTTCCGGATCAATACCTGACATGCGCAGCACATTCGGATGCACCATGCCGCAGCCCATTACTTCTAACCAGCCGGTTTGTTTACACACACGGCAACCTTCGCCATTACACATCACACACTGCATATCGACTTCAGCGGACGGCTCAGTAAAGGGGAAGAACGATGGACGGAAACGCACGCCTAGATCTTTCTCGAAAAACACCCGCAGGAACTCTTCAATGGTGCCTTTCAAATCAGCAAAGCTAATGTCTTGATCAATCAACAAACCTTCCACTTGGTGGAACATCGGTGAGTGAGTGATATCTGAGTCACAGCGATACACACGGCCTGGGCAGACAATACGAATCGGTGGACGCTGTGCTTCCATGGTGCGTACCTGTACCGGTGAAGTATGGGTACGCAGCAACATATTGGCATTGAAATAGAAGGTATCGTGCATCGCCCGCGCAGGGTGATGGCCGGGAATATTCAAGGCTTCAAAGTTGTGATAATCATCTTCAACTTCTGGGCCTTCAGCGATGCCATAACCAATTTTGGTAAAAAAGTGCTCGATGCGCTCAAGGGTGCGCGTCACTGGATGCAAACCACCGCTTTGCTGACCGCGCCCCGCCAAAGTTACATCAATGGTTTCAGCAGCCAGCTTGCTTTGCAACGCTGCGCTATCAAGGTACTGCTTGCGCGCGCTCAAAGCCTCTTGTACTTGCTCTTTCGCTGCGTTAATTAAAGCGCCCGCTTTAGGACGCTCCTCAGCAGACAACTGACCTAACTGCTTCATCTGCTGTGTCAATTCACCTTTTTTACCTAGATAGTGAACCCGTAACTGCTCCAAGGCTTGCGATTCATCGCTTTGGGCAATGGCTGCTAAAGCCTGTGTCACCAGCGCATCAAGATTATCCATACAATACTCCAGAGGACCTTGCAAAACACAGCCCGCGTGCTTTGCAAGGTGCTCTTGCTATGACTTAAAAAAATAAAGATTCTATACGAAATAAGGGAAGAGCCTAAGCCCTTCCCTTATCAAAAAACGCATATTGCAATGTTTAAAAACTTAGGCCAAAGAGGACTTAGCTTTTTCAACAATTGCAGCAAATGCTGCTTTTTCGTTTACTGCTAAGTCAGCCAGTACTTTACGGTCGATTTCAATTGAAGCCTTTTTCAAGCCTGCAATGAAACGGCTGTAAGACAAACCATTTACACGTGCACCTGCGTTGATACGTGCAATCCACAGAGCGCGGAATTGACGCTTACGCTGACGACGGTCACGGTACGCGTACTGACCAGCCTTAATAACCGCTTGCTTAGCTACGCGGAATACGCGTGAACGCGCACCATAGTAACCTTTAGCAAGTTTCAAGATTTTTTTGTGACGACGACGGGCTAAAACACCACGTTTTACACGAGCCATAAACTATTACCTTTATTTATCCAGACCTAAATTAACGAACACGCAACATGCGTTCAACGCGAGCAACATCGCTTGGGTGCAGCAGAGATGTCCCACGCAGTTGACGCTTACGCTTAGTTGTCATTTTGGTCAAGATGTGACTCTTGAAAGCGTGCTTATGTTTAAAACCGTTCGCTGTCGCTTTAAAGCGCTTTTTAGCGCCGCTTTTCGTTTTCATCTTTGGCATGTTGAATACTCCGCATTCAGATTAATACGCATAACCTTAAGGCCTGCCGCTGCCCTAGGGGGTTATTTTTTCTTTTTGGGGGCGAGGACCATTATTAACTGGCGTCCTTCCATCTTAGGATGCTGCTCAACGGTGCCGTATTCAGCCAGGTCACCTTCAACCCGCTTCAACAACTCCATTCCCAACTCCTGGTGGGCCATCTCTCGGCCGCGGAATCGTAATGAAACCTTGGCTTTATCCCCATCTTCTAGGAAACGTATCAGGTTGCGTAGTTTTACCTGATAATCCCCGTCTTCCGTCCCTGGTCGAAACTTAACTTCTTTAATTTGCACTTGCTTCTGGTTTTTTCGGGCAGCAGCAATTTGCTTCTTTTTCTCAAACAAATGCTTGCCGTAATCCATGATGCGACACACAGGCGGTGTTGCATCGGCTGAAATTTCTACCAGATCCAATCTAGCTTCATCAGCTGCGGCCAGTGCCTCATCAATCGAGACGATCCCGATCTGCTCACCTTCTGCACCAATCAGGCGCACTTCGCGGGCTGTGATGTTCTCATTAATGGGTGCCTTAGGGGCAGTTCGTCTGTCTTGTCTCATATCTCGCTTGATAATTATCACTCCAAATCTTGGCGACCACGCCGGGAAATTGCAGTCTTAAGTAACTCAATAAACTGGTCAACCGACATACTGCCGAGATTTTCACCGCTACGAGTTCGTACTGCAATAGTTTGTGTCTCAACTTCCCTATCACCAATCACTAGCAAATAAGGAACCTTGAGCAAAGTGTGCTCGCGGATTTTAAAGCCGATCTTCTCGTTTCTCAAGTCACTGGTGACTCTAAATCCACTTTCTAGTAGTTTTTTTTCTACTTTCTGAGCAAATTCACCTTGTTTCTCGCTGATATTCATAATTGTTGCTTGCGTCGGCGCCAACCAAACTGGAAAAGCACCTTCGTAATGCTCAATTAAAATACCAATAAAACGTTCAAATGATCCTAAAATAGCTCGGTGCAACATAACCGGATGCTTACGGTCATTATCTTCACTGACATACTCAGCATCGAGGCGTACCGGCAAATTAAAATCCAACTGCAAGGTACCGCACTGCCAAACTCGGCCTAAGCAATCGCGCAATGAGAATTCAATTTTTGGACCATAGAATGCGCCCTCGCCTTCCTGCAGCTCGTACTCTAAACCTGCAGAATCCAGCGCTTGCGCTAATGCTTGCTCCGCACGATCCCACTGCTCATCCGTACCTACACGCTGCTCTGGGCGCGTCGACAGCTTTAATTCAAGATCAGTAAAACCAAAATCTTCGTATACTTTTTGCGTTAAACGAATAAAGTCAGCCGATTCAGCTTGCATCTGCTCTTCAGTGCAGAAAATATGCGCATCATCTTGAGTAAATCCACGTACGCGCATTATACCATGCAACGCGCCGGATGGCTCATTACGATGACAAGCACCGAATTCAGCCAAACGCAACGGCAGCTCGCGATAACTTTTTAAGCCCTGATTGTACACTTGCACATGGCAAGGACAGTTCATTGGCTTAATTGCATAGTCACGGGATTCTGACTCAGTGACAAACATATTGTCTGCGTAGTTGCTCCAGTGCCCTGATTTTTCCCAAAGAATCCGATCAACCACTTGCGGCGTCTTGATTTCTAGATAGCCATTTTCACGCTGCACTTTGCGCATATATTGCTCAAGCACTTGGTATAACGTCCAACCATTGGGATGCCAAAACACCATACCCGGCGCTTCTTCTTGCATATGGAACAAGTCTAAACGCTTACCCAGCTTACGGTGATCACGCTTTTCGGCTTCTGCAATTCGCTGAACATAGGCATTCAGCTGCTTTTTATCTGCCCAAGCGGTGCCATAAATACGCTGCAATTGCTCATTTTTAGAATCACCACGCCAGTACGCCCCAGAAAAACGCGTCAGTTTAAAGGCCTTGAGAAAACGCGTATTAGGCACATGAGGGCCGCGGCACATATCAACGTATTCCTGATGAAAATACAGCCCCATCTCGGTTTCTTCAGGCATATCTTCAATCAGTCGCAACTTATACTCTTCACCACGCTGGGTAAAAATCTCAATGACTTCAGCGCGCGGCGTGAGTTTTTTGATCACATCGTAATCTTGATCGATCAGCTCACTCATGCGCTTTTCGATAGCCTGCATATCATCCGGAGTAAAAGGACGGGCAATAGCAATATCGTAATAAAAGCCTTCATCAATGACCGGACCGATGACCATTTTCGCTTCAGGAAACAACTGCTTAACTGCGTGCCCCACCAAGTGCGCGCACGAGTGGCGGATAATCTCAACGCCCTCAGGGTCTTTCGGGGTAATAATCGACAGCGTGGCATCACTGGTAATTAAATCTGTTGCATCCAGCAAACGTCCGTTAACTCGACCTGCTACCGTCGCTTTTGCAAGACCAGCCCCAATCGACTGTGCAACTTCAAGAATAGATACAGGATGTTCAAATGTACGCTGACTGCCGTCAGGAAGAGTAATTACGGGCATGGCGCCTCCTCTGCCTAGTGGTGACCCCTACAAAAGGCCACATGGGTGGGATGAGCCAGTAAGAGCGATTGATTTCAAGACATACCTGCCATACTGCGGCAGAAGGCTTTAACCACCTTCAATCAATCGGATTCACTGGAAACAAATGCAAGCTTACAAAACTGCTTGCGTTAAAAACACAAAAGGCCGCACAAGGCGACCTTTTGTTTAATTTGGTAGGCACAATTGGATTCGAACCAACGACCCCCACCATGTCAAGGTGGTGCTCTAACCAACTGAGCTATGCGCCTGCAATGGGCGGCTATTATACGCCCATATTAATCCTTGTCAAATCTTTTCACTGCGCAGTTGCTGCCAGCGCAGTAGGCTCAGTAATAGGAATGGGGATACCGACCTCAGCTGCAACAATTTCACGCACACGCTCCCAGTCCAATAAGTGCGCATCCTGAATATCATCACGCTTGAGCAACACATTCACCACGGCCGCATGCTTATCGACAATCGATGTCTCACCGTCATCACTGAGTGGCGTATGCGCCTCTAAATACAATTTGCCTTGAGAAAAACCAAACTTATAGGGCTCATCAATAATGCGCACCTTAGTACCAACCGGCACCAGTTTTGCCAATTCCAAAACGTTATGGTTGAGCATACGGAAGCAGCCATGGCTCACTCGCATCCCAATTCCAAACTTTTTATTCGAGCCATGAATTAAGTAACCCGGCAAACCTAAAGTCAACTTATAAGGCCCCAGCGGATTATCAGGTCCCGGTGGCACATAGGCCGGCAAAGGATCACCCGCCTCAGCATGCTCACGCAAAATAGACTGCGGTGGCGTCCAGCCTGGATTCGGTGTTTTCACGGTAATGGTCGTATTACTGATTGGCGACTCCCAACCTTCTCGACCGATACCCAGCGGATAGGTATAAACCACTGGTTTATCTTTCGGATAATAATATAAGCGGTATTCTGCCAAATTAATCACTACGCCCTCGCGCGGACCGGGTGGCAAAATATAGCGAGTCGGCAAAATAATTTCTGTTCCCGTACCGGGCAACCAAGCATCGACACCGGGATTGGCCGCAACCATTTCCAAATAGCCGAGATCATGAGCTTTACCCAAGTCAGCAAAAGTGTCCTCATAACGTGCCTGAATCACCTGCACTTCACCGACCACATCTTCACCGGGCGGAGGTAGAGGCAACTCTAAAGCCGATGCAAAAGGCGCGACACACAGCGCTGCCAGCCCATATAATCGCAAAGACTTAAGCGTAAGCATGTTTAACAACATCAAAATAATCCTACCGGTAAAAGTTGAAGGAAGCCGTTGTATAGTACGGGATTTTCACAAGCTAGACACACACCTTTAGGCGGACTGCCAGCCGGGCTGCGCTTGTTTGCGTTGAATCTGGATTTTCTCTCGGCAGACAGGGCAAAAGCGCGCGGTACGCAACAATCCGCGCTCTAATGCTTGCCAATGCGGTTGCGCAGGCAGCAGGCTGCCACATAAAGTACGATCAATATGGCTGTCGAGCTCAAGCTGGCGGTGCACCGCATGCACATGCTCTTTTTGACAGGCGAACAAATCCAGTTGCTCGTCCGGCAATATAATCTGATAAGCATGTAAAGACCACACCAAGCGTGCCATGTAGAGCCCCTAAAAATCGGCCGCTACATTAGCTTAAAATTGTAATTTGTAACAGTGCCTATAAAAAATAGTGCAATCACTGAGGATGCTCAGCCTTATCCAACAACAATAAAGGCTCAAGCCCTTGCCAAGCATTCTCTAACAACTGGGGCTGCGCCGCCTGTGTAGGATGAATCCCATCCGCTTGCATCATGCCGTCGATGCCCCCTACGCCTTCTAGGAAAAAATCCACCAAGGCCACCTGCTCCTGCTCAGCCACCTGTTGATAGACATTATAAAATGCCTCGGTATAACGTCTGCCGTAATTACCCGGCAAGCGCATACCCAGCAGCAGCACCACAGCACCTTGCTGCTTAACCTGTTGCACCATCTGACTGAGATTTGTATGCATAGATTGCAGCGATAGCCCGCGCAATCCATCATTACCACCGAGCTCAATGATCACATAGTCAGGCTGCTGTTCGGCCATTAAGCTCGGC
This sequence comes from Gammaproteobacteria bacterium, assembly GCA_012728315.1. GTDB lineage: Bacteria > Pseudomonadota > Gammaproteobacteria > Pseudomonadales > Pseudomonadaceae > Denitrificimonas. Next base: position 33,521 of record JAAYFI010000069.1, on the reverse strand, counting down.
AAGCGAGCGAGCCCACCCGCCGTTGTATCACCGCTGATGGACGCATTCACCACTCTAAAATCTGTAGATTTTTTTGTTAACTGTTCCTGCAATAAGGCCACCCAGCCTTGTTGGGTTTCCAGTCCGAAGGCAGCACTGATACTATCCCCCACCACCAATACAGTTGCGGCTTGAACTTGGGCTACGGCGCACAGCACAATCAAACCTATCGTTACTACCCATTGACGCATTGGAACCCTCATGACTCATAGCATTCTTAGTGCTCAGCACCTTAGCAAAAAGGTTCCTTCAACAGAAGGTGAACTGACAATACTTAACGATATTTCTTTTCAACTGCAAGCCGGTGACTCGCTGGCCATCATAGGTCGTTCAGGGTCTGGCAAATCCACTTTACTGGGTTTACTCGCCGGACTTGATCTACCCAGCAGCGGTAGCGTAACTTTGGCCGGCCATCAGCTCAATGCCCTAGATGAAGATCAGCGCGCAGCGTTACGGGCCGCTCATGTTGGTTTTGTCTTTCAGGCCTTCTTATTGCTCGACAGCTTAAATGCTTTAGAAAATGTAATGCTGCCATTAGAACTCGCAGGGCACCCTAACCCACAACAACGCGCCCGTGAGCTCTTGATTCGTGTTGGTTTGGAAAAGCGCTTAAAGCATCCCGTCAACCTACTCTCAGGCGGCGAACAACAACGTGTCGCTTTGGCTCGCGCCTTTGCAACTGAGCCTGATGTATTATTTGCCGATGAACCGACCGGCAACTTGGATAGTCAAACCGGTGAAACCATCACTGATCTGCTCTTTGCGATGAACAAAGAGTTAGGCACCACCCTAGTTTTGGTCACCCACGACGATAAGTTAGCCGCCCGCTGTCAACAATCTATGCGTTTAGAAGCCGGCCGTCAGGTGGAACTCACATGCAACTGACCCTAACTGGTTTATTTAAACTGGCGATTAAGCAGCTGCTGCGTGAGCGGCGCACCTCAGAGCTGCGTATTTTATTTTTAGCCTTAATGATTGCTGTCGCCAGCAGTAGCACTATTGGTCATTTTGCTGAGCGCTTGCAAGGCGCCATGCAGCTCAGCGCGGGTGAATTTCTTGCGGCCGACTTAGTGCTCTCCAGCAGCGAGCCAGCACTGCCCGAACAAATAACGACCGCCTATAGCACGCAATTAAATAGCGCTCAAACCCTGCAATTTGCCAGCATGCTTGCGACAGACAGTGACTTACAACTGGCCAGCGTTAAAGCGGTGGACGACAACTACCCATTGCGTGGCAGCTTACGCAGCAAGCCGCAGCCCGAGGCTGAAGAAATCAGCGGTGGACGACCGCAACCTGGCGAAGTCTGGCTCGATGCGCAACTGCTCAATAGCCTTAAGCTCGCCATTGGCGATAGCGTAGAGATTGGTGCAGCAGAGTTTAGAGTGGCGCGGATTCTAACTTATGAACCGGATCGCGCAGGTAATTTACTCAGTTTTACCCCGCGCGCAATGATTCATCAGACGGACTTAGCCGCTGCTGATGTGCTGCAGCCCGGCAGTCGCGTCAGTTACCGCCAACTCTGGAGCGGTGATCGCACAATCATCCAACAGCAGCGCCAAGCCCTACAGGCGCAACTACTGCCCGATCAGCGCTTGGAAGGCCTAGAAGAGGGCAACCCACAAGTCAGCAGCGCTCTTGAGCGTGCAGCCAGCTATTTAAACCTAGCAAGTCTTGCTGCTATTTTATTAGCAGCTGTGGCTGTAGCCTTATCTGCTAATCGCTATGCGCATCAACGTTTTGATCAGGCCGCTTTACTGCGCTGCTTTGGCTTATCACGTCAACACACCTTATGGTTGTTTTGCCTACAACTGCTTGTTTTAGCTGGGCTCGCCAGCCTGCTCGGCACGCTGATTGGCTGGTTGACGCAATTTGCCCTGTTTAAATTACTCGCTGAGCTACTACCGAAGAGCATCCCAGCAGGCAGTGTAAAACCCTTTCTTACCGGTATTGCGACCAGCGCGGTGATGCTTGCAGGCTTTGCCCTGCCACCGCTTATGGCACTGGGACGCATTGCCCCACTGCGAGTATTGCGCCGCGATATACTCCCTGTAGCACCGGCCACATGGATATTGTATGGCAGCGTATTGCTTGCCCTAGCAGCACTGATGTGGCAATTAAAACTCGATATGCGCCTCACCAGCGCCCTACTGATTGGCGGCGGCGGTGCGGCGCTGGTCTTAGGTGCAGCTTTGTTTTTCGCTTTAAAAAGCCTGCGCTTTTGGCTGGCTCAACGTAATTTGGCTTGGCGATTAAGTCTGGGCCATTTACTGCGCTATCCGCTCAATAGTGTTGGGCAAATTATGGCCTTTGCCTTAATTTTATTGTCTATGGCACTGATCGTATTATTACGCAGTGAATTGCTGGATAATTGGCAAGCCCAGCTTCCCGCGCAAGCACCCAATCATTTCGCGGTGAATATCTTGCCGGCACAGCAGTCAGACTTTAGTGCGCAGTTGGATAACATCAGCAGCAATGCCGCCCCCCTTTACCCTGTTGTCCTGGGTCGTTTAACGCACATTAACGGACACAAGGCCACAGAACTCATTGATGCTAAAGCGCGAGTGATGCGTACATTGCAGCGCGATTTAAACCTCACCTGGACCCCTCTCTTACCCGACAACAATACAGTGGTGCAAGGTGCATGGTGGCCGACTGAACAGGCATCACAAGGAGCAGAGAAACTTTACCAAGTATCAGTCGAGCGCGACTTAGCTCAAGAGTTGGGCGTGACTGTAGGTGATCAACTCACCTTTTATATTGGTGGCACGGATTACCCAGCACGCATCAGTAGCTTGCGCACTGTAGACTGGAACAGCATGCAGCCCAACTTCTTTGTGATTTTCAATCCACAGCAAATGGGCGCTGTAGCCCATACATTTATGACCAGTTTTTATCTACCGGAACACTCCGAGCAACAACGCATCGATCTAGCCAAGCGTTTCCCCAGTATCAGTATCTTGCAAGTGGACGCCGTGCTGCGCCAATTACGGGATATTTTGGCGCAAGTGACCCTAGCGATTGAATTGATTTTACTCTTTGTTTTGGCGGCTGGAGTGACTGTATTAATTGCCGGTTTGCAGAGCACTTTAAGCGAGCGCATCCAGCAAGGTGCGCTCATTCGTGCGCTGGGGGCATCACGCAAATTGCTGTGGCAAGCGCAGCTCAATGAGTTTGCGTTAATCGGTGCTTTAAGCGGTTTACTGGCTGCACTGGGTTGTGAAATCAGCAGCTATATCCTCTACCGTTTCGCCTTTAACTTGGCTTGGCAAGCCCATCCTTGGCTGCTGGTTTTGCCGATTATTGGCGCACTGCTGATTACCAGTGTCGGTATGCTCGGTACTCGTCAGGTTTTAAACAGCAGCCCACTACAGACGTTACGCAACAGCTAATTAGGACTGCAAATAACCCGGTTGCAACAAACAGGACGGCAAAGGCTATAGCCTTTGCCGTTGTAGCCGATTATTCACGCTCTAGCACAGCGCTGTCGTCCGTTTCTTCATGACTTACATTGTATTCAATCTGCACAATATCCCAGTAGGCATCACCACTGGGTGTACGCACATGTATTTCATCGTCTACGGCTTTACCAAGACAGGCTTTAGCCATGGGTGAGCGCAGGGAAATATAGTCGTTGCGGCCATAGACTTCTTCGTCACCGACGATACGAAAACGCAAAGATTCGCCCTCTGCATTTTCCAATTCAACCCAAGCCCCAAAATAAACTTTACCCTCTTGGACGGGGTTATACGGCACTTCTTCGGCCACCTCAAAAAGCTTACTCAGGTGACGGATTCTGCGATCAATTTCCCGTAGCCTGCGCTTATTGTATTGATAATCAGCGTTTTCTGAGCGATCGCCTAAACTAGCGGCCCAAGACACTATTGCGGTGATTTCTGGGCGCAAGGTACGGTGTAAATATTCCAGTTCTTCTTTAAGTTTTTTATAGCCTTCAGCGGTCAAAAGTTTTCTAGTCATGATTAACGCTCAGGTATAGGTTTACAAAAATAATTAAGCCGCTTATCGCCCACGCAGATAAACGGCTTAATGGTAGTGCTTGTTTGCAATCAGTTCTTTTGATCGATCAGCAACACACTTGGCTCATGCTCTGTGCTTGTATCAACCGGTATAGACTGACTCGCCCACTGTGCCTGCATCGCATCACCATCACTGGAGATACTGGCTTTAAGCTGCAAACGCGCAACACTGGACAGCTTTACATTGGGCAACAATGAATCTGCGTCAGTTAAGGTAATGCGCGCAGGCAGCTCAGCGACGCTTAAGCGCTTAGCTGCCAACGGCATCGGCGGACCACTGTCTGCACGAGCAAAGACAAAAACAACATCGGTAGCAGCGACTTGCTGGGCAATGTCTTCACTGAGTGCCACTTCAATAACCAACTGATATTCGTCAGTGTTCACAGCAGCAACCTTAGGCGCCTGACTCTGTGCACCCGCCGGGCTTTGAGCCAATGCTGTACGTGCACGCTCAATACCGGTTTGAATCGCTTGATACGATGGATCCTGTGGATTTAAGCCTTTTGCTAGCTGAGTCCAAGCATCAATGGCATCTTGGAAACGCTGCGCTTCAAAAGCGGCAATCCCAATCAAGCCTAAGCTGGTTGCTTCATTGGGGTCTTGACGCAAAGCTTCGTCCACCAGACCCTGTAACTCTGCACTCCACTGATTACCATTGGCAAAGTACAGGGCTTGCGCCCTCTGCCCTAATAAATCAGGCTGACGCCCAACCAGCTCAATGGCCTTCTCATAGGCATGGGCGGCTTCTTTAGGGCGCTGCTCAGACATATAGGTACGGCCTAAAAAGTACCAGGCATCCACTGACTCAGGTTGCAAACGTACCGTATCTTCAAGGCGCTGAATCATTTCCTCAATGGTTTTAGGTTGCTCAGCAAGACTTAACGTTAAGGCAACTTTATCGCTTGAGCCCCAATAAAAGTACAAACCCAAACCGATAACAGGTAATAGCAATGCTGCAATCAAAGGTGCAGCAATGCCCAGATTGGCACTTTGCTGAGGACGACCGACATCGGTGTCATCCAGCAACTCTCGACTGGCTTCAAGGCGTCCCTCAGCCAGCTGCTCAGCCGACAAGGCGCCAGCCGCATGCTGCGTTTCTAGCTCGGCAATATGTTCTTCATATAAAGCAATATTAAGCGCAGTACGGTCTTCTTCAGTTTGATCTTTACGACCGCGAAGTACAGGCCAGAGCAATAACGACAATGCCACAAGCAGTAGCAGCACCGCGCAAATCCAAAACTGTGTCATAACAAGGGGGTATCCTACTTATATTGCTTAAGAATGTCTGATAGGCGATTTTCTTCATCGCCAGACAGCTGCTGATCATGTTCAGCACGCACAGAACGGCGACGACGCAACACAATCACCGCCACCATTAAAAAGCCAAAGGCTAAGAAAGCACCAGGTCCATACCAGAGAATCAGGGTGTTTTTATTGACTGGCGGTTTATAGCGCACAAAATCGCCATAGCGATCCACAAGAAACTCAACAATTTGCTCATTGCTTTCGCCTTGCTCGAGTTTCTTGAAAATCTCATCACGCATATCCATTGCGATGGGCGCATCGGAATCAGCAATATTTTGATTTTGGCATTTAGGGCAACGTAACTCTTCCACTAAAGTGCGGTATCGCTCGCGCTCCGCTTGGGTGGAGAACTCATAGGTATCAATGGAGGCCTGCGCCGTGCTTAGACAAACAAGGCTCAGACCTAAAGCATAGAAAAAGCGTCTCATTGGTTGAGTAACTCCTGATAAATTGGCGCTAATTTTTCACGCCAAACCTGCTTATCAACGACGCCCACAAACTTGTGTCGAATAATACCTTGCTTATCAATAATAAAAGTTTCAGGCGCGCCATACACACCTAAATCCAAGCCTAAACTACCTTTAGGATCACTGATATTAAGCTGATAGGGATTTAAAAAGTCATTCAACCAGCGCTGTGCATCGGCGTTGTTATCTTTGTAATTGATTCCGTGAATCACTACACCTTGCTTAGATAAATCGTTGAGAACCGGATGTTCAACTTTGCAGGATACACACCAGGTTGCCCAAACGTTAACCAGCGCCGGCCGACCTAATAAATCAGCGCGTGTAATTACAGCGTTAGGATCATCGACTGAGCCCGTTGCAAACTCAGGGAACGGCTTACCAATTAAAGCGGATGGCAACTCACTTGGATCATTGTTAATACCAAATAAAGCCATCGCTGCAAACAGCACCACACCCAGCAACACACCAAACACAGCCACTAAACGTGCTTTAGACATGCGCGCGTCCCTCTTTTTCAGTGCCCTCTAATGCATCTTTAACTTTTTTCTTAATCTTCACTCGGTAACGTCGATCCATCGCAGCAAGAATGCCGCCGAAAGCGGTTAAGAAACCACCCGCCCAAATCCAGCGGACAAAAGGCTTAATATGTACACGTATCGCCCAAGCACCATTTTCTAAGGGCTCACCCATTGCTACATAGAGGTCACGGGTAAAACCTGGGTCAATACCGGCCTCAGTCATTGGCATCTGCTGGACAACATAGAGACGCTTTTCAGGGTGCAACAGAGCAATTTCACGCTCCCCTTTAAAGATACGCACGCTACCTTTATCAGAGATAAAGTTAGGCCCTTCATAGTGCTCGGCACCCTCAAAGACAAACCGGTAACCTGCCATTTCTAAAGCATCACCCGGCGCCATTTTCAGGTCTCGCTCATCACTGTACTGGCTGGATAGCACCACACCCACTGCCATAAACACCATGCCTAAGTGACCCAGTTGCATTCCCCAGTAACTGCGCGTTAATGAGCGCATACCACGCCAGAGACCTTTGTTACGGGTTTTATCGAGAATATCGCGCAAACTGGCCAATAGCACCCAAGCGCAGATAAAGAACAGCGCCAATACTGCAATATTGAAATCGCGGTATAGCAAACTGCCGACACCCGCCAGTACAGCGCTGAGCAATAGCACGGGGCCAAGCATCTTAATCAACCACTGGCCTGGTGTATTTTTCCAGCGGGTAATAATCCCGACACCCAGCGCCAGCATGAGCACTGTCATCAAAGGTACAAATAAAGCATTAAAGTACGGCGGCCCCACTGATAATTTAGCACCGGTTAAGGAGTCAAGAATCAGCGGATACAAAGTACCCAGCAGCACCATCGCTGTGGCAACAACCAAGATAATGTTATTGATCAGCAACAACGTTTCTCTGGACCAAAAACCAAAACCCACTTTACTTTTCACCACAGGTGCGCGCAGTACAAACAAGGTCAGTGACGCACCCACAACGGTCAGTAAGAAAATTAAAATAAATACGCCACGCTCAGGATCCGCGGCAAACGCATGCACTGAGGTAAGCACGCCAGAACGCACTAAGAAGGTACCGAGCAAGCTCAAAGAGAATGCCGCAATAGCTAAGAGTACGGTCCAGTTTTTAAATACACCGCGCTTTTCTGTGACGGCTAAAGAGTGAATCAAAGCAGTGCCTACGAGCCATGGCATAAAAGATGCGTTTTCTACTGGATCCCAGAACCACCAGCCGCCCCATCCGAGCTCGTAGTACGCCCACCATGAACCCAACGCAATACCAATGCCTAAGAACGCCCAAGCAATTAAAGTCCAAGGACGTGACCAACGTGCCCAAGCAGCATCCAGCTTACCGCCAAGCAGTGCAGCAATAGCAAAAGCAAAAGCCACCGAGAAACCCACATAACCCATATACAACATGGGCGGATGCACCACTAAGCCAAAGTCTTGTAGCAGTGGATTCAGGTCACGGCCATCCATCGGCATTTGTGGCAATAAACGCTCAAAGGGGTTTGAAGTAACAATCAGGAACAGCAAAAAGCCAATACTGACCATGCCCATAACCGCTAACACGCGAGCCAGCATTTCTTCTGGCAGCTGGCGTGAAAAAATCGCTACAGCAAAGGTCCAGCCGGCAAGAATTGCTGCCCACAACAACAATGAGCCTTCGTGAGCCCCCCACACCGCACTGAACTTATAGTACCAAGGCAGTGCACTGTTTGAGTTTGAAGCCACATAAGCAACCGAGAAGTCATCTACGATAAATGACCAAGTTAAGCAGGCAAAAGAAAATAGCAAAAACAGGAACTGCCCCCATGCCGCAGGCTGCCCTAAACTCATCCAACGATGATCGCCGCGCCAGGCTCCCACTAAAGGAAAAAATGACTGCACAACAGCAAAACATAATGCAAGGATCAGTGCTAAATGACCCAACTCCGGCACATACATCGCCGCATTACTCATTTTTTTGATTCCTTTTGGCCATCTTCATAATGTTTTAGCATGCCAGTTTTTTCTAAGGCATCACTCACTTCAGGCGGCATATAGTTTTCATCATGCTTAGCCAATACCTCATCAGCCACCAACACACCACTGGCATTGAGACGGCCTAAAGCCACAATACCCTGCCCCTCACGGAACAAGTCAGGCAAAATCCCGCGGTACTGAATAGGCGTATCCGCATCACCATCGGTGACAACAAAGTCGACCGTCAGTGAATCTTCACTGCGCTGCACTGAACCATTTTTCACCAAACCACCGGCACGAATACGCGCACCTTCAGGTGCTTCACCGTTAGCGATCTGTGTGGGTGTATAGAACAAGTTAATATTTTGCTGCAGTGCAGTTAAGCCCAAAGCAACAGTCGCAACAACACCCAATAAAATCGCGACAATGATAATTAAACGTTTTTTACGAACTGGATTCACTGCTGGGCCTCCCGACGCAAACGACGCGCCTCATTCTTAAAGTAACGTTGACGGGCTAAGAGCGGTAACACCACATTCAACAATAAAATTGCAGCACTGATGCCATACGCAGTCCACACATACAGACCGTGATTGCCCATGGCTAAAAACTCAGAAAACGAATTAAAACTCATACACCTCTCCCAACCTGCCGTGCAATTTCAGCTTGCGCCCAGCGCGTGCGTGATTCTCGACGCAAGACCTCAAGGCGCATACGTACCAGCAAGACCGCAGCAAAAAAACAATAAAAGCCAATCGTCATAATTAACAGCGGCAGCCACATTTCCATCGGCATGGCTGGTTTCTTGGTCATGGTGAAGGTAGCCGGCTGATGCAAAGTGTTCCACCAGTCTACCGAGTACTTGATGATGGGAATATTAACAACACCAACAATTGCCAAAATAGCGCAGGCTTTAGCAGCGCTTTCACGGTTACTGATGGCATGGCCTAAAGCGATGATGCCAAAATATAAAAACAATAAAATCAGCATGGCAGTCAGGCGTGCATCCCACACCCACCAAGCGCCCCAAGTCGGCTTACCCCAGACAGCCCCAGTTACCAAGGCAATCACCGTCATCCAGGCGCCGATAGGTGCTGCTTGCTGCACTGCAACATCAGCAATTTTCATTTTCCAGACAAGCCCGACAAGTCCGGCAATGGCTAACGATATATAGGTGGACTGCGCTAAAAATGCAGCGGGGACGTGAATATAAATAATTCGAAAACTATTACCCTGCTGATAATCCGGCGGCGCATAGGCCAAGCCCAACACCGCACCCACCACTATAAATAAAACAGCACTGATACTTAACCAAGGTAGCCAGCGCCCACTTATTTCGTAAAACCACTTGGGCGAGCCTAATTTATGAAACCACGTCCAGTTCATCGAGATACTCACAATTATTCATTATCAGTTTATGGTGCATCAAGGTGCAGCAACGGTTTAATACAAGCCTTACCACTTATCCAAAACATATCATTCAACCTTACTCACCCACACTGATGCGCAAGCCTGCTGCTATTGCAAAAGGGGCTAGAGTCAAAGTCAGCATCAACAGACTGGCCATCCATAATAAATAACCCGCCGTAGGCAAACCTTGTAAAGCAGCTTGAATCACCCCGCTGCCTAAAATCAGGACAGGAATGTATAACGGCAAAATCAATAATGCCAATAATATTCCGCCTCGCGTCAAACCAACAGTCAGCGCAGCACCAACAGCTCCTAACAAACTCAACACCGGAGTCCCTAGCAGCAATGACAATAATAAGGTCGGCATCTTATCGCCAGGCAAGCCCAACATTAATGCCAATAATGGCGATAACATCACCAAAGCCAAGCCACAATACAGCCAGTGGGCCAGCACCTTAGCAAGAACCAGAACCACCAGTGGATGCGGCGAAACGACCCACTGCTCAAGCGAACCATCTTCAAAGTCACTGCGAAACAAACCATCCAATGACAGCAACACCGCAAGCAGTGCCGCTACCCACAACAAACCCGGCGATATGCTTTGCAACAATTGCGACTCAGGACCCACCGCCAGTGGAAATAAAGCAATCACAATGGCAAAAAACACTAAGGGATTCACCAGCTCTGCTGGGCGCCGAAACATGAGACGCGTCTCACGCAACAACATCAGCGTAAAGACATTCATCATAAGTTCGCCTGTCCTAAATCAAGTTCTCGAAAAGTGCTAGGTACATTTTGCAAGTGGTGATGGGTGGTCAAAACCACCATGCCACCCTGATCGCAGTGCTGGGTCAAATGCAGCTCCAACTGGGTTACAGCTTGCTTATCCAGCGCAGTAAAGGGCTCATCTAAAATCCATAAGGCTGGGGCTTCTAAATAGAGCCGCGCCAAACCAACACGGCGCTGCTGCCCTGCAGACAAGGTATGACAAGGCACATCTTCAAAACCTTGCAACCCTACGGCCGCCAGTGCTTGCCAAATCTGCTCACGTTTAGCACCATGGTGCAACGCTGCGAGCCACATCAGATTTTCTTCGGCTGTCAATAAACCTTTGATGCCTGGCGCATGTCCCAGCCATAATAAATTTGCGGCTAACTCAGCACGCTGCTGTTGAATATTAACGCCTTTAATCAACACTTCACCTGCAGTGGGTCGCATCAAGCCCGACATCAAGCGCAATAAACTGGTTTTGCCACTGCCGTTTGGACCACTGATTTGCAGCATATCCTTGGGGCGCACACTGAGATGTAAGTGCTCAAAAAGCAGCCGCCAATCACGCTCACAGGCTAAGTCAACAATTTCAAGATAAGCATCTGTCACAAACACATCGCCTTGGGAAAAAGTTTCAAGTCAATTCCGCAGAGCAGCTATACTGCCCTGCAATACTGCAACAAGCCTGCGATTATACACAGCTGCGCAGCAAGCGCGGCAGGCATTTACAAAGCTTTTACAGGAGCTTGCATTCGATATGGCCAGTGAAATACCTTCAGCACGCCCTGCATCTAGCGTCCCTAACCTGCAACGTCCTGCAGCAGCTACGCCCAACCCTGTATTACAACTGTCCAGCACCCTCCCCGCGCAATTGTCTATTGGCGATTCAACACAGGCTCAAGTGTTAGCGCTACGCGAAGCACAACATTCATTTCAGGTTCTCTTACGCTTGTCGCTACCCAACGGCCAATACAGCACCATTGAAGCGCAGACGAGCCAACCCCTAACAGCAGGTCACACCCTCAATGTTACTGCGCTTTCTGCCCAGCAATTGTCCTTCAGCCTAGCCTCTGCAGCTCAAGCAGCCATTGCCACACGTATTGATACGGCACTCTTAGCACCAGGCACTTTACTTGAAGGTAAAGTCACTCAAGTTGAAGCCAACCCACAAGGTGGCTTTAAAATCATTATCAGCGTGATCAATAGCGCTTTAGCTGGGCAGCAACTGCAAATTGACAGCCCAAAATCTTTACCACTTAATAGCCTGCTGAGCGCCCGCATTGACAGCGCCCAACAATTAACTTTTCAACCCCTAAGCACACGCTTAGAACCCCTGGCAATCAACCAAGAACTGCAAACACAATTCAGCCAGCAAGGCTCGCTCAGCCAACTGTTCAAAGGTCTAGATGCTATATCATTGAGTAACCTTTCTCCAGACGCGCAAAAGACCTTGCAGCAATTGCTCAACGGCTTGCCCGAATTAAGTCAATTGTTAGACCCTAAAAAACTGGCTCACAGCCTCAGCAACAGTGGTACGCAACTCGAAAGCCGCTTACTGAGCGGCAACTTTGATGCGATCCATCAAGACCTGAAAGCCAACTTACTGCGTTTAATCGCGCAAATGACGCCCATGCTTCCCAACAGCAACCCCACGCTAGCCACCGCACAAAGTGCATTATTATCCCAAGCCCTTCCTGCTTTGCTGCGTGAACAGTTACTGAGTAATAGCCAAGCACAGTTGCGCGAGCAGGCATTACGCTTTCCTTTGCCTGGGCGTCTCTTGCAAACACTGGATAACCCCAATGACCTAGGCGCACTATTGCGCTTAGCCGCAGCAGCGGTATCACGTTTACAAACCCATCAACTGGCCAGCCTTGGGCAAACCCATACCAACAGTGAAGGCACGCAAATCACTGTTTGGCAGCTTGAAATCCCGACGCGCGACCAACAACATATAGTGCCGCTGCAAATTAAATTTCAACACGAACAGGCTGCACAAAAAAAGACTGATGAACCGACTGTCCCTGTATGGAAAATCGACTTAAGTTTTGACTTGCAACCGCTAGGGCCGCTGCATATTCAAGCCAGCTTGCAAGGTGCCAGTATTTCCAGCCAACTTTGGGCTCAGCACAACGCCACTGCCGAGCTGATTGAGCATGAGTTAAGCCACCTACGTGATCGCTTACTGGCTATCGGTCTTACCGTAAAAGATTTAACCTGTCACCAAGGCGTGCCTCCGCAAGGTGCCAAAACCCGTTTACAGCAACGCTGGATTGATGATTTAGCATGAGCAAAAGTACTGAACGCCAAGCCATTGCCTTAAAATATGATGGTGAAAACGCGCCAAATGTAACCGCAAAGGGCAACGATGCACTCGCTGAGGAGATTCTGCAAATTGCCCGCGAGCACGAGGTGCCCATTTACGAAAACGCTGACTTGGTGCGCTTATTGGCGCGCCTTGAGTTAGGCGATGCGATTCCCGAATCACTCTACCAAACCCTAGCAGAAATCATTGCCTTTGCTTGGTATCTGAAAGGTAAAGCACCCAAAGGCTTCTATAACAAACAACCCAACGATGACATCACTTTACTCCTACCCTACACCCCGCAGGCGGATGATCAGTAGCACGCGCCCTCAGTCTTAGCTCAACAACCCTGCAAAAGGCAGATGCAATCGCGCCGAGTAGTACATTCCGGCAAAACAGAGTAAAGCGGCGCAATAGGCCAGCCAGCGCACGGTGATCCCATACTTTGCGCGAAAAGCCAGTACGCCCAATAGCACATACAACAACAATAAAACTAACTTTGCTTGCAACCATGCAGCAGAGAGCGGAGTAAAGTTTAATGCGCTTAACAAGAGCAACGCGGCCAACAACAAACAGCTATCCACCACATAACTGAAACGGTTCACGGTCTTTTGTAGACCCTGACCGCTGCCGACCAACAATACCCACAAACCACGCAGTGCAAACAAACTGCCGCTGAGCAGCGCTAAGCCAATATGAATATTTTTAATCAAAGCATAATGCTCAGCCAACATAACATCCTCTCTTCAGCGGACACCCTCAGCACACCCCTTGCGGGCTCGACCCTATACGGCAACCGCACCGCATAGAGGCTCAGAGCCCTCAGGCTCCACGTGAGTCTAATGTCTAACCGCAGATCCAGGCTTGATTAAAAACATGGGAATGAAATTCGTGCACGCACTCTGCAAGATGCTAACAACCAGCAGCAATGATTAATCGTTGTGATCAAGCAAGATTGCCATTGGGCACAGCCATCTGCTCAATAGCAAACAGCGAATGCTTGCGCCCTCTCGCTATAGGTCATAGATCATGACCGGAGGACAACACACCGTGCACTGCATAAAAAACGGGCATAAAAAAACCCCAATTAAGGGGCTTTTTTACTCAAGGCTAACAAGCCTTTAGATGGTGCGGACAGAGAGACTCGAACTCTCACACCTCGCGGCGCCAGAACCTAAATCTGGTGTGTCTACCAATTCCACCACGTCCGCATGTTGCTCACGCATAATGCTGTAGCAGCACTATGTTTTCCAAATATGGGGTGGACGATGGGGATCGAACCCACGACAACAGGAGTCACAATCCTGTGCTCTACCAACTGAGCTACGCCCACCATATTGCGTGTTACTCTATCATGCTTAGCCCATTCGCCCTAATGGCGCGCCCGGCAGGATTCGAACCTGCGACCACCCGCTTAGAAGGCGGGTGCTCTATCCGACTGAGCTACGGGCGCTTGCTGTCATCACTCTTAAGAGCAACTGACTCAAGGCTCGATTGCTGTCCAATATGACTTGTTCAGCTTTCGTATCCAGCTTCAGGCTGTACTGGGTAAGCGGGGCGAATATTACAGAGGAGACCTGCCGACGTCAACCATTATTTGCAAAAGAATCAAATAGATAGTGGTAAGGGACAAAATACCGCGGATGTATCTTTGCCCGATGCAGTTGGTCGTGCGAGAATAGCCCACATCTTTTTTATTGATCCCAGTATGGCTAATAACCCAATGACCGCACAATTAATTGACGGCAAACAGATCGCCGCAGATATTCGTCAAAATATCGCCCAAAAAGTACAGAATCGCCTCAGCCAAGGTTTACGTGCACCGGGCTTAGCAGTGATTTTGGTCGGTAACGATCCTGCCTCCGAAGTGTATGTCGCACACAAACGCAAAGATTGCGAACAAGTTGGCTTTCAATCCCAAGCGTATGACTTACCTGCCAACACCACACAAGCACAATTATTAGATTTAATTGATACCCTTAATGCCGATAACAGCGTTGACGGCATTCTCGTGCAACTGCCCTTGCCTGCGCATCTTGACTCATCTCAACTGCTTGAGCGCATCAGCCCTTATAAAGACGTTGATGGTTTCCATCCCTATAATGTTGGCCGTTTAGCACAGCGTATTCCATTACTACGCTCGTGCACACCCAAAGGCATTATGACTTTACTGGCGCACACCGGCGTTGACTTGCATGGTTTAGATGCAGTGATCGTTGGCGCATCCAATATTGTCGGTCGCCCCATGGCGCTGGAACTCTTACTGGCAGGCTGCACCACCACCATTACCCACCGCTTTACTAAAGACTTAGAAAGCCATGTGCGCCGTGCAGATTTGGTTGTGGTCGCGGTGGGCATCCCCAACCTCGTTAAAGGTGAATGGATTAAACCCGGCGCCATTGTCATTGACGTTGGTATTAACCGCTTAGATAACGGCCAGCTGATCGGTGATGTTGGCTTTGCTGAAGCAGTTAAACATGCAGCTTGGATCACGCCAGTTCCCGGCGGCGTGGGCCCGATGACACGCGCATGCTTGCTAGAAAACACCCTGCAAGCCTGCGAGCAGAACGAACAATAAACACAGCCCTTGAGCAGCGCGGGCACACAGCAGTGCCCGCTAGCTCTTTAAGCTCCAGACTCTCTTTCAGTGCCGGCTTCTGATGCGCACTAAGTTAAATCCTGTTCTATCGCCCACAGCAACCCGAACTTACAGACACTTTTTCAGCATCGCATTGATTTTTTGTGCGCGCGGATCCATTAACACGCTCGCCCCCAAACTATTGGTCACAAAGGCCACACTGACCTCACGCTCAGGATCAGCGCAACCCAATGTGCCACCAGCCCCTGGATGACCAAAAGCATGCGCACCTAAAGCATAACTGGCCGGTATTTCATCGACCTGTTCCAGCATACAGCCTAGTCCAAAGCGCGTTTTAGTCTGCAAAGTTAAGTCCAGCCCCAAGCTATGCTCAGTCAGCATCTCGCTGAGCATGTCCTCATCCAGCAACTGTCCTTGCAATAAACCGGTATAAAACCCAGCCAAACCGCGCGCTGTGCCGTGCACATTAGCTGCCGGCTGCTGCATGCAACGCCACTCTGGCTTATTCGTACTGGTCATCATCGACGATGGATTGGCAAATGCTTTCGCTGTCATGCCTTGCGGATCACCGCCTATAGCCTTCATAAGGCGCAATGCCGCAGCATCCGCTAACACGCCTTTCATGCGCATCACATCACCCACTCGCGGCAATTGTTGCGCGCTGAGTCCTAAATACAACTCCAGTTGCAATGGCTCGGCAATGCCCTGAGCAATCGCCTCTCTCGGCTCACACTCTGCTACACGCCGCATCAACTCACCCACCAACCAACCATAAGTCATTGGGGCATAACCATGCGCACGGCCCGGCGTCCACCACGGCGACGTATTTTCCACAGCACTGACCATGCGCTGCCAGTCAAACAGGCTGTGCGCGGGCAAAGGTTCAAATATAGCTGGCAAGCCCGCGCGATGACTCAAGACTTGACGCAAGGTGATCTGCTGCTTGCCTTGTACAGCAAACTCTGGCCAATACTCTGCCAAGGGTATATCCAGCTGTAAGCGCCCTTCACTCACCCACTGCAAGAGCACCACCGCAGCCAAGGGTTTACCACTGGAAAAAATATTCACTAAGGTATCACGCTGCCACAACTGCTCAGCATGTCGGTCAATGACCCCGCCCCACACATCGATTACAGTCTCCCCTGCAACTTGTACGCACAATGCCGCGCCACGCTGCTCAGGGTCTTCTAAAATCTGCATAAACACATCAAGAACACTGGAAAATGCGCTATCACTGCTGCCATCAATATGCATACGAGCCTCTATTTATCAGAGTAAGCTTTTAGTCAATTTCCCGTCGAAACGGCGGTAAAGAATTAAGTATCGCTTTACCATAGCGCTGGGTCACCAAGCGACGATCCAGCACAGTCACCCGACCAGTATCCTGCTCATTGCGCAGCAAGCGCCCACAGGCCTGAATCAAGCGCAGCGAGGCATCTGGCACAGCGATCTCCATAAATGGATTACCGCCACGTGCTTCAATCCACTCTGATAGAGCGGCCTCCACTGGGTCATCTGGAACAGCAAAAGGAATCTTGGCAATGACCACATGCTGGCAGTAAGCACCGGGCAAATCGATACCCTCAGCAAAACTCGCCAAACCAAATAAGACACTGACATGCTCATTATCAATTTGCGCTTTATGCTTAGCTAAGGTTTCTTGGCGCGATAAGCTGCCTTGCATCAGCACACGTTTACGCCACTCAGCATCCAGACTGGTAAACACATCGTGCATTTGCCTACGCGATGAAAACAAGACCAAACTACCCCGCGCACCTTCTAGCATGTTCGGCAATTCACGCACAATGGCTGCAGTATGCCCATCCGAATCACGCGGATCAGCACGCAAATCAGGCACGCTTAACACCCCAGCTTCAGCATATTTAAAGGGACTGGGCACTACAGTTTTTTTCGAATCAAAAGGTAAACCCGCACGCATATTAAAGCGATCAAACTTACCCAGCGCCGTTAAAGTCGCGGAAGTCACCAGCGCTCCATGCGCAACATTCCACAGATGACGACGCAATGTTTCTGCGGCCAAAATAGGACTGGCATTCACTTCAATATCAAAAGCCCCACCGGCATCCGCTAAAGACAACCAGCGCGCCATGGGCGGACTCGCCTCTGGATCCTCTGCGGTAAATGCAGACCATAATTCTTGGTTATTTTCTGCTCGCGACAACAAGCTCCCAAATAATGGATACCATTCTTCCGCTTGCTGGCTGGGCACACCTAAACTCGGCTCATCATCCATCGCCTTTTTCAATAACTCAGCGACACGACTAAAAATATCCGTCAGCTTGCTAAATTCTTTTTTCAGCTCAATGCCAAGCTCACTCATCTGCTCTGGAATCACGCCACCGACAAAACGATAACGGGGTTTTTCATAACTGTCCGGATCGCTATTGGGTCGAAACTCAGCCAACTGCTCACAAAAGGTAAACATAAATTGCATTTGTGTACGCAAGCTTTTGGCCATCTCTGGCACAGGTTCGAGCAGTCGGCCAAAATCACCCGGCAAAGGGTTTTGCGCCAGCAAACGGGTGAGGTTTTTCTCCACCTGACCCAGCCAGTCAGCCGTCGAGCGTAAGCGTGTAAAGTGAGCAAAATGCCCAATGGCTTTATCAGGTAAATGATGGCCTTCATCAAACACATAAATAGTTTCACGCGGATCGGGCAATACCGCACCACCCCCTAAAGCTAAATCCGCTAAGACCATATCGTGATTGGTGACAATCACATCCACCTTGGTCATACCTTCACGCGCCTTATAAAAAGCGCATTGCTGGAAGTTACCGCAATGACGACCGGTGCACTGAGTATGATCGGTAGTGACCCGCGACCATGTGACATCTTCAAGCACCTGCGGCCAGGTATCGCGGTCCCCATCCCAGCGGTTACTGGCCAGCTTTTCAATCATTTCACTGAACAGTTTTTCACTGTCGCTATCCACATCAATATAGAAGCCGTCCTCAGCAAAGAGCTGTGCCGTGGCTTGCTCGGCCTGCCCTTGTTGTGACAACACATCCAACTTCGACAAGCACAAATAACGACCACGCCCTTTAGCCAAAGCATAGGTAAAATTTAAACCACTGTTTTTAATAATATCCGGTAAGTCTTTATCAACAATCTGCTCTTGCAAAGCAACCGTAGCTGTCGCTATGACTAAACGTTTACCGGCCGCACGGGCCACAGGGATTGCGGCCAAGCTGTAGGCAACCGTTTTACCGGTTCCCGTACCGGCCTCAATCGCCACCACGGCGGGCTCCCCCGAGCGCTTACCTTCCTCATCTACAGCGATACTGCCTAAAGCTTTCGCCACTTCTGCAATCATTAAGCGCTGTCCATAGCGAGCTTTAAGACCTTTGCTATCCAAAAAGCGTGTATAGGCGCTTTGAATGGTGTTTTTTAATTCATCGCTGAGCATGCTGCATCCACTTTATCGAACTGTACGTTTGTTCAGTACCCTATTCAAAGCGTATAATAGCCTGCTTAAACGCTTTGTGCTCTACGGATTACTTATGCCAGCTCTTTTTCCTTGCCCATGCAACCCGCAACACAGTTATCAAGACTGCTGCAGCCAATACCACAACGGCGCCCAAGCCAGCCTGCCGCAAACCTTAATGCGCGCACGCTACAGCGCGTACGCCCTGCACAATCTTGAGTTTATAAAAAATACCAGCCTACCCTGCCAGCAAGAACAATTGGATATGCACGCGATTGCGCAGTGGAGCCAAAACAGCCAATGGCTGGGCTTGGACGTTCTTAGACACGAGATACAAGCGGATCAGCGCCACGCTACAGTTGAGTTTATTGCACACTGGCAAGACCTAGAAGGCCGCCACCAACACCGAGAAACCTCGTTATTTATTAAGCCCGCCCAGCGCTGGTACTTTTATGACCCCAATGTTCCCTTACGCGCTGAACGCAATGCACCTTGCCCGTGCGGCAGCTCTTTAAAATTTAAAAAGTGCTGCGCCGCTTATCTGTAAAACCCAACACAGCAGCCCAGCCAGCCGCAACAATTAAGGCTCCTGCAGCTTAATATGGGAAATGTCGGGCTGCACAACCGCTGCAGTGCTGGGCAACTGCCCCATATCGCTGCCCACTGGCGCTAAAGTGATCCCGGATACATCTACATTAGGCGCAGGTGCTTCGGTCGTTATAGGCTGCAGATTATCGCCTAGAGGCGCTAAGCCAAAATCCGGCGCCTGAACATTGGCAAAGGCCGCCATATATTCGTCGCGCGGCGTCACCTGCAGCATCGCTCGGTTGGCGCCAGCAGTGTTAGGCGCTGTGTCAGTGCTGGGTGCCTCTGCCGGCAAGCTACAGGTAATTTCTTCAACAGGCACAGCCAAGAGGTCGCGCACTTCAAGCAGTGCGCCGGCGCGCTGAAATGCGGCTTGATATTTAGCAGCTGCCGCCGCATCAACACTTTGCTTTATAATCACGCGCTGCCCTGAAAATAACCGCGCCAGCAAAGCCTCATCGGCTTGAAATAAACGTGCAATAGCCGCCTTAACTTGGCTAAGTTCAGCACCAGGAGCAATTTGACCTGAAAAGGCAATTTCAAATTGTTGCATACTTAACCCTCTATCATTACTGGTTCGTGCTGTAATGTAATTGTTAACCTTACGCAAACAGGCAGTGTTAATCTTTTATTTACCGCGTTTAACATTTGCTTGATACACTGCCGTGGGATTTGGAGTTAATCAATGAACTACTTGGTAACTATAAAAAAAACATCAGCATACTTAGTTTTCATCACACTGTTAAGCTGTGTCAGCGGCTGCTCTACTTGGGTTGGCAGTAGTTTTAAAAAGCCTGACTTACAGTTGGTTGATGTAGAACTGGTGCATGCTAGATTACTCGAGCAGCAGTTTATTTTGCACTTTCGTGTGGATAACCCCAACTCGCAAAGTTTACCCATGCGCAGCATCAACTACCGCGTCATGCTAAACGACACGCCGCTGGCCACTGGCAGCAATAATCAATGGCTGACAGTTCCAGCTCATGGTCATGCTTACTTTCAAGTACCTGTGCACACCAACTTATGGCGGCATATGAAAGTGATTGTGCGCATGCTAGAAAAACCTGACCAGCCCATTCATTACGCACTGCATGCAGACGTAAATACAGGGCTTTTGTTCGGAAAAAAAATCAATATCCTCCGTCACGGTGATATCATTCCCGGCGACTATATTCGCGAGTAACAGCTATGACTTCTACAGAACATGTACACGGCCCTGACTGCCAACACACACATCACGAACACGCACCAACAGCACATGTGCACGGCCCACATTGTAACCATGGCCACCACGAGCCGGTACGCAACCCGCTAAAAGAAATTGGCCGCAATGATCCATGCCCCTGCGGTAGCCAGAAAAAATACAAAAAATGTCACGGTGCATAATGTGCAGATGCTTTCTAGTTATTGGCTGATTATCGCCACACTGTGCATCCTCGGTTTAACTGCTTACGCGCTGCATTTATGGCGGCGCGTATGGCAAGCAGAGCAACAGCGCAAAAATACCTATGCAAGCCAAAAAAAGCAGCTGCATGCCGACTTAATGGTACTGACGGACAGCTTTTTAACCGAGCAAATGCCTTGGGCAGAAGGCTGCATCCGTATCAAAGTTATTCTAGATCACTATGATTTTGAACTCGGTATGCACAACGATTACCAAGTATTGCATCAGGTGTTTGCGGCCACTCAACACATCCCCACTCACGATGCTTGGCGCGCACTCAGTAACGCAGAAAAACGCCCCTACTTGAGCCTCCTCGCTGAACTTGAACTGCAGCACAAAGCCGCCTCTCGACAAGCAGTACAACAGTTGCGTCAGCATCTGCAAAACTAATCAACACTCGGCTGCTCGACATGAGTCAATTCAAGCCGAGCACGATCTTGCCATTGTTCGGCAATTTCTGTTTTAACGGCTACACCCAGCTGCTGAAAATCACTGGCTTGCTTAATTAAGTTGCCGCGTCCACTCACCAACTGATCACAAGCTTTGCGATAGGCTTCCTGCGCCCTATCTAAGCTTGCACCAATACCATCCATACTGCCTAAAAAAACCCGCAACTTGTCATACACTTTACTGGCTCGCTCAGCCAGCTCTGCCGTGCTGCGATTTTGCTCTTCAAAGCGCCACAGCTGGCGAATAATAGTCAGGCTAGCCAGCAAGGTGCTGGGCGTAGCGATTAAAATATTTTTTTCAATCGCCCTGTATAACAATTCTTCATCCGCCCGTACCGCATCGGCAAAAGCCGATTCAATAGGCACAAACATCACCACCATATCGGGTGCATTAATACCCGGCAAAGCAGCATAATCACGCTCGGCCAGTTCATTCACGCGCGCTAAAAATGCATGCACATGCTCACGCAGTGCTTGGCTGCGCAGCAGCTCATCGTCTGCATTGACATAACGCACATAGGCATTAAGCGAGACTTTTGCATCGATAACGATATGCTTATTTTGCGGTAGATAAACAATCGCATCTGGACGCTTACGTCCCTCAACAGTGGTGAAGCTGACTTCTCGAGCAAAGTCTTTACCCTGCTGCAAACCCGCCCGCTCCAACACATTCTCTAAAATCAACTCACCCCAGTTACCTTGCGTTTTTTGTTGCCCGCGCAATGCACTGCTCAACTCATGGGCTTCTTGAGTCACCTGCTGATTCAATTCTTTAAGCTGCAATAATTGCTGTTGCAAAGAGGCTTGCTGCTGGGCGTCTTTATGATGAATATCTTCAACTTTCTGACGAAAAGCATCAATTTGCTCACGAAAAGGTTTCAGTAACGCCTCTAAGGAGTGCTGACTGCTTTGCGTTAACGCCTGTCCGCGCGCTTCGAAAATCTGCGTTGCCAACTGCTCAAACTCCAGCTTTAACTGCGCTCGACTGTCTTGCAGCAATTGTTGCTGCTCCAGCAAGTGCTGTTCTTTTTGCTCACTCAAACCACTTAAAGCAGCATAATCTTGCTGCAACTGTTGATGAGCTTGCTGCAGTTGACTATAGCTTGCCTGCTGTTCTTGCATGTTTTTTTCACGCAGCAACTGCTGCTCTTTTAGCTCGCGATAGGCAGCACGTGCCGCATCCGCTGCACCACGCCCCTGCAGCATTTGCTCTTGTAGCCTATGCTGCTCGCTTTTTAACTGCTGATAGTCGGTTTCACGCCGCTGCAGCTGTGCATGCCACTGATCCTGTTGGCTACCTAGCACCTGCAAAGCAATTTCCTGCTCGTGCAGCTGAGCTTGTGCCTCAAGCAATGCCTGCTCACTTGCGTTCAGCGCTTGCTGTAAGCGCCGTCCGCGCCACAACTGCCATAACAGCAACAACATTAAAGCAGCAGCGCTCAATAAGGCCGCTCCGTATGGGCTGAACGGCTGCGCTGTTAAGCTGAGCATAACTGCTCCTTATTCAGCGCAGCGGCTTGCAGTCGTCCACTCGCGCGCGCTTGCTTAGCCGCCTGCACAAAGCACAACATCCACTGTGCAACAGCATCCCCATCATGGGGATGCGCCAAGCTCTCGCACGCCTTACGATACTCCAGTGGACAATAAATGGACTCACGCAACTGCAACAAGCCTCGCGAGAACTCATGGGTAAACTCTGGATGACCTTGGAAGCACAGTACTTGCTGCCCTAAAACAAAAGCTGCATTCTCACAAAACTCACTGCCAGCTAAACGTTTAGCCCCCTGCGGCAGTGCCGTGACCTGATCTTGGTGACTGATTAATAACTGAAACTCATCGTCCTGTGCTGGCAGCCAATCCGGCTTATGTTCGAAACGATAACGATGCACGCCAATCCCCCAGCCCTTGTCCGAGCGCTGCGTGTCACCACCTAAAGCCAAGGCTAAAATTTGATGGCCAAAACAAATACCCAGCAATACATCACCTAGCGCATAACGCTGGCGTAAATAATCGCGCAGCTGCACAATCCAAGGGTCACTGGCAAAAGAGTCTGCTTTGCTACCAGTCACTAAATACGCATCAAATGCTTGCTGTTGACTGGGGTACTCACCGCGCACAACATTAAATACGTGACACTCAACGCTAGAGTCTTGCGCAGCAAATAATTGTTTAAACATTTGGCCAAAACCAATAAAGGTATCTTGCATGGCTGGATGCAAGTCGTCCGCCTCTAAAATACATATCTTTAATGCCATCAATGCACCTCAAATCCACTGATTAAAAACACAGTACAGAATACACTATGCAGCGCTTAAAGCACCCAAGCATTTGACATCCTCCCCACCCTAAAGAGCCGGGATTCCTACTGCTAGACAGCCATGCCCGACCGAGAGAATATTCTGCGCTGCATTAACATCCATCCCCGCACTAAAAGTACGGGGTCTTTCGCGCAACACTGATAACGCGCAAACTGCTGCAAATATAACGAATAGATCCGCTGAAACAAAAAAACCGATTCAACCCTAGAGCTGAATCGGTTTTAAATAAGCAGTTAATGCCTAGGCATCAACACTGTAGCTAAAATTTAGTCTTCGCGGTAACGACGCAACTTCAGGGCTTTGCCAGCAACGCGCGTATCTTTGAGTTTTCCTAACAAGCGCTCTAAACCCTCTTCAGGCAACTCAACCAAACTAAAGCTTTCACGAATTTGAATACGGCCTATCGCATCACGCGACAAACCACCTTCATTTAAAATGGCGCCAAGCAAATTACGTGCAGCAATACCATCACGGTTGCCTAGGGCAGTACGGCAGCGCACTTTACCCTCACTCAGAGCCAAAGGTGCACGACGCTCACGACGCTCGCCTTCGCCACGTGCAGCGCCCTCGCGACCACTGCGCGGCGCACGATCATCACGGCCACGCGGTGTAATCACCGGCTGCTCACGCTCAACACCCGCTAAAGTAAAGGCTTGGCCTTCTGTGCTTTTCGCTAATAACGCTAAAGCAAGCGCTTCCACACTGCAGTTCAACTCAGTGGTCAGGTGTGCCAATAGCTCTGGGTTTTGGCTGTCTTTATCCTTCACACGTGGTGCTAAATCTTGCGTCAAGCGACGAATGCGCGCCTGCAAAATAGTTTTCGCATCAGGTAATGAAATTTCAGCCACTTTCTGGCCTGTTACACGCTCAATCACTTGCAGCATACGACGCTCACGCGGTGTAACTAACAGCAACGCGCGACCATCGCGACCCGCACGACCGGTACGGCCAATACGGTGCACATAGGACTCTGGGTCGTATGGCATATCAATATTGAACACATGCGTGATACGTGGCACATCAAGACCACGCGCAGCCACGTCAGTGGCAATCACAATATTCAGGCGGCCATCTTTTAATGATTCAATCACACGCTCACGCTGGTTTTGTGCGATATCGCCATTGAGCGCGGCAACTTTGTAGCCTTTGGCTTCCAAGGCTGAAGCAATATCCAAAGTGGCTTGCTTAGTGCGTACAAAGCCGATCATGGCATCAAAGTCTTCGACTTCGAGTAAACGTAACACCGCATTGACTTTTTGATCGGCATGCACCATCAGGTGCGCTTGATCAATACGGGCAACGGTTTGCGTTTTGCTAGCAATTTTAACCTGCTGCGGATTGCGTAAATGTTTTTCCGCAATACCACGAATCGATGCAGGTAATGTTGCAGAGAACAATACGGTCTGACGCTCATCAGGCATAGCATTAAAGATAACCTCGAGGTCATCCATAAAACCGAGCTTCAGCATCTCGTCGGCTTCATCAAGCACTAAAAAGTTAATCGTAGACAGCAGGCCGCCGTTGCGACTCAGGTGATCCACTAAGCGGCCTGGGGTTGCCACAATCACTTGTGCACCTTGGCGAATCGCTTTCAGTTGCGGCCCCATCGGCGCACCGCCATAAATAGCGACAACGTTAACCCCAGACATCTGCGCAGAGAACGTCTCAAATGCAGTGGCCACTTGTAAGGCTAACTCGCGCGTGGGTGCCAGCACTAAGACTTGCGGCTCACGACGCGCAGGATCAATGCGCGATAAAATAGGTAAAGCAAAAGCTGCAGTCTTACCTGTACCTGTTTGCGCCTGACCAATCATGTCATGGCCAGCCATGATCAGAGGGATAGACTGCACTTGAATTGGGGAAGGTTCTTCGTAACCCGCTGCAGTAATTGCGGTAAGAATAGAAGGGTGAATGCCGAGTGCGGCAAAGTTGCCGATTTCTTGGGTCATGGTATGCCTCATGTGCATCCGCAAAGACCCATGAAAGCTGCACACGCCGTGAAAGACCATAATGGTCGCCCTTTTGGCAGCCTGTTTGCGAGTATTTGCGAGAACGCTGTTTTAGATAAAACGTCTAGGATAGTCCTGTATAGGACAAGCAGTCGAAGCTGTGCTTCGGGATATTGCAGTAACCTTAACGGGGGCCGATCTGGCCGGTGCATATTATAGACACTTTTACAGGCGACTGCCTAGTGTTTGTTAACAAACTCACACAGATAAGTTCAATTGACTTTTAAAACTACGCAAAATGCCCGTTAAGGGATCAACAAAACTGATTTGTTTGGCGAGCAACTGCAATGGCGCAGCGAAGTGCTCTTGCTCGGCAATATCCTGCAACTGCGGATACAGAGGATCATTGATAATGGGTGCGCCTAAGGCGGCCAAATGTACGCGCAACTGATGCTTGCGTCCGGTCACCGGATACAAACGATAACGCCAGATCTCACCTTGCTGCTCACTGACCTCGATAATAGTGTCGCTATTGGCAACACCCGCCACTTCCTGCATACGAAAGAACTCTTGAGCTGACTCAAGCCGACTCCGATGGCGGTATGGCCACTCACGCTGCGGTAATGCCGGGGCCAAGGCTTCGTAGCACTTAAACACTTTACGCTCACGAAATAAGCGCTGATAAGCATCACGGCTACTCGGGTTCACAGAAAACAGCACAACCCCTGCAGTTAAACGATCCAAGCGATGAATAGGAACAATATGCGGATTATTTAAACGCTTCATCAAACGCCGCAGCACAGTTTCTTCCACGTAGCGACCGGCAGGCAAAGTCGGCAAAAAGTGCGGTTTATCCACTGCAAGCAGGTGCCCATCTTGATAAAGAATATGTTCGGTAAATGGCACCTTAGGTTCATTCGGCACTTCACGAAAATAATAAATTAAAGCCCCAGCCTGATACGCCGCTGCTGGCAATAAGCACTGCTGTTCTGCATCCAACACTTTGCCGTCCAGCATACGCTGCCGCCAGACCTCACGAGCAATCGCAGGAAAGCGTTCAGATAAAAAATCCAGTAGCAGTTGATAGGGCTGATGCGGCAAACGCACCATGCTTGCACCCAATAAGACAGACTCAGTCATACAAGCAATTAATGCAGGGTATGCCCTGTAGAATCATTATTATCAATATCATTGCCGGCCTCTTCTTCAGCCAAATGCCCCGCTGCCAACAAGCCGGCATGAAACATTTCTTTCGCTATATCAATATAACGCGCCTTCAAAAAGCCGCGCGCCTCACTTGAAAAAGTTAAGGTCACTAAAGCCGCATCTTCTTCAGAGCGACGCAAAACAATTCTGCCATCGGGCAATTCAACGATTTCCAAAAAAGCACTGGACATAAAAAACTCTTAAAAACAAATAAATCACCGCAGGGTTAACAGCTAACCCTGCGGTCCGTTGAGAAGATCACTTTACTTCTTGCGCTTATCTTCGACCTGCCATGTTTTACCATCGTAAAACGCTTTCCAGCCGCTGGCTTTGCCGTCGATTTCCGACTGCACATATTGCTCTTTACTTTTACGGCTGTAACGAATCACTGCAGGCAATCCATCAGGATCATGGGTCGGCGCGCTTAATAAGTAATGGTATTTAGCATCAATTTCTTTTTTATGCGGCAGCAGTTCTAGCACTAAAGGCGCGCGTGTCTCGCGCTTTTTTGGAAACTGACTGGCGGCCAAGAACATACCTGATGCCCCATCACGCAACACATAGGTGTCATCAACTTTCTGACACTGCAGCTCTGGCATAGGCACCGGATCCATCTTCGGCGGAGCTGCTTCACCGCTGCGCAGCAGCTTGCGGGTGTTTTTGCACTCGCTATTGGTGCAACCAAAGAACTTACCAAAACGCCCGGTTTTCAGCTGCATTTCGCTGCCACATTTATCACATTCAAGGCTAGGTCCTTCATAGCCTTTAATCCGAAACTGCCCCTGCTCCACGGCAAACCCTGTGCAATCGGGATTATTACCACAGACGTGCAGTTTACGCGTTTCATCCAATAAGTAGGCATCCATAGCGGTATCGCATTTTGCACAACGACGCTTATGGCGCAACAGCAAAGACTCAGACTCACCCTCATCATCTGCTGCAATTTCATTGCCGGGCACTAAGTTCATAGTGGATTTGCAACGCTCTTTCGGCGGCAGCGCATAACCTGAACAACCTAAAAATACGCCCGTCGAGGCTGTGCGTATCATCATGGGGCGTCCGCATTCCTTGCATGGAATATCGGTTAAAGTCGGTGTATTCTCACGCATCCCATTTTCAGCTGAGTCGGCTGCTTCAAGTTTTTGCTTAAAATCCTTATAGAACTCATCCAGCAATTGTTTCCACTGTAGCTGACCGTGCGCTACATCATCCAAGCGCTCTTCCATCTGCGCAGTAAAGTTATAGTCCATTAAATTAGCAAAGCTTTCACCTAAACGCTCGGTGACAATATCCCCCATTTTCTCGGCATAGAAACGACGATTCTGTAACGTCACATAGCCTCGATCTTGGATTGTGGAAATAATCGCCGCATAGGTTGAAGGGCGACCAATACCTTGCTTTTCCAACTCTTTAACCAAACTGGCTTCGCTGTAACGCGCAGGCGGCTTGGTAAAGTGCTGGGTTGGATCCAGCTGCACTAGACTTAACACATCGCCTTGCTTTAAGTCAGGCAAAATAGCGTCATCAGCCCCCTTACCTTGCTGCGGCTGCACACGCGTATAACCATCAAACTTTAAAATGCGGCCGCGGGCACGCAACTCAAAAGTCTCGGCTTCAACGGTTAAGCTGCTGGCAATGTACTCTGCTGGCGGCATCTGACAGGCGACAAACTGACGCCAAATCAACTCATACAATCGCTCTGCATCACGCTCCATCCCTTTGAGTTGCGAAGTCTGCAGATTCACATCTGATGGACGAATCGCCTCGTGCGCTTCCTGCGCACCTTCCTTGCTGCTGTAAAAAATCGGTTTTTCTGGTAAATACTTCGCACCAAATTCTTGATCAATAAAGCTGCGCACCATGTCAATGGCATCGTTAGAAATATTGGTGGAGTCGGTACGCATATAGGTGATGTAACCGGCTTCATATAAACGCTGCGCCAGCATCATGGTTTTCTTCACCCCAAAGCCCAGACGCGTGCTGGCAGCCTGCTGCAAGGTTGAAGTGATATAAGGGGCGCTTGGACGGCTACTGGTGGGTTTATCTTCCCGCTTAACGACCGTATAGGCGGCTTTTTTCAGCAGCGCTAAGGCTGCATCTGTTTGTTCTTTATTAACTGGCCGAAAAGTTTTACCCGCTTCGCGTATCACCTCAAAGCGCGTATTGATGTCTTCAGCATGACGCAAATCAGCATGCACCTGCCAAAATTCTTCAGGTATAAATGCACGAATCTCTTTTTCACGCTCAACCACAAGTTTCACAGCAACCGACTGCACACGACCCGCCGATAAGCCACGAGCAATCTTCTTCCACAGCAATGGTGAAACCATAAAGCCCACCACGCGATCCAAAAAGCGTCGCGCTTGTTGAGCATTAACCTGGTCAAGATCAAGCTGACCGGGCTCAGCAAATGCGCCCTGGATGGCTTTTTTAGTAATTTCGTTAAACACCACACGCTTATAGCGACTGTCATCGCCACCAATGGCTTCACGTAAATGCCAAGCAATAGCCTCACCTTCGCGGTCCAAGTCCGTTGCCAGATAAATAGTGTCGGCATCTTTAGCTAAACGGCGCAGCTCTTCAATGACTTTTTCTTTACCAGGTAAAATCTCGTAACGGGCCTTCCAGTCATTTTCAGGGTCGATCCCCATTCTAGCCACCAACTGGCGCATGGCCTTTTCTTTAGGCGTCAGCTCGACCGCATCAGCTGCTTTACCACGCTTAGCTGGTGCTTTACCGGCGGCAGTACCACTTGTCGGTAAATCACGAATATGACCCACGCTGGACTTCACCACGTACTCACTACCTAAGTACTTGTTGATTGTCTTCGCCTTAGCAGGGGACTCTACGATAACCAGCGATTTGCTCATTGCTTAGAATATTCCTGGAATAAATAAAGTGATAGGCCTGTACCAGCGCTTGAAATATCACGTGAAAAATACAATAAATGACTTCATAGTGACGCTATATATAGGTTGAAAGCGGCTCAGGTCAAGTTTTTACGATAAATCATCACCGCTGGATGATGCGCTAAACATCGGTTGCTCTTCGCGCAACAGAGCAAAGCGCGGCTGTAATTGACCATCAACCTCGACTTGTTCAGTGAACATTGACAGCGGCCGCACCCACAAATCAAAAGCACCGTATAGGGTCTGATAGACCACCAGCTTCTCTTCACTTTCTGAATGCGTGGCAACACCGATCACCCGATACTGCTGACCTTTGTAATGCTGATAAATCCCGGTTGCTAAATACATTGTTTTGCCCTAATAAAAAAGCCGAGGCACTCGGCCTCGGCTTGGGTATTTAACTGGCGTTTACACGCGTTCAAATACCGTCGAGATACCCTGACCGAGACCAATACACATGGTCGCCAACCCTAAAGTACCACTATTTTGCTGCATCACATTGAGTAACGTACCGGAGATACGTGCGCCAGAGCAACCAAACGGGTGCCCCAGAGCAATCGCACCACCATGCAAGTTCACCTTTTGCTCCATTTTATCAAGGAGTTTAAGATCCTTCAGGACGGGCAATGCTTGTGCGGCAAAGGCTTCGTTCAGCTCAACGAAATCGATATCATCGATACTGAGACCGGCACGCTTGAGTGCTTTATGAGTTGCCGGCACAGGACCGTAACCCATAATGGCAGGATCAACACCAGCAACGGCCATTGAACGCACCACAGCCATCGGCTCAATACCGAGATCTTTAGCACGCTGCGCTGACATTACGATCATGCAAGAAGCACCATCAGTAATTTGCGAAGAGGTGCCCGCAGTCACAGTACCGCCTTTCGGGTTAAACGCCGGGCGCAGGGCCGCCAAGCTTTCCAGTGTTGTCTCAGGACGAATGGTTTCGTCATAGTCAAACACTTTCAAAAAGCCATCAGCATCATAGCCTTCCATTGGGATAATTTCGTTTTTGAACTTACCCTCAACTGTAGCCTTGTGTGCTAAACGGTGTGAACGCTCGCCAAAGGCATCTTGCTGCTCACGACTGATACCGTGCATTTTACCCAGCATTTCAGCGGTTAAGCCCATCATACCTGAGGCTTTTGCGCCATACAGTGACAAATGCGGATTCGGATCAACCCCGTGCATCATGCCCACATGGCCCATATGCTCAACACCACCGACCACAAACACATCGCCGTTACCGGTTTGAATGGCTTGTACTGCAGTGTGCAATGCGCTCATTGAAGAACCACACAAGCGACTGACAGTTTGTGCAGAACTGCTATGTGGGATCTGCGTCATCAACGATGCCATACGGGCAATGTTCCAGCCCTGCTCTAGGGTTTGGTTGACACAACCCCAGATTACATCTTCAACTTCTGCTGGATCGACTTTGTCATTGCGATTTAGCAGACCACTGATTAAATGTGCTGACATATTTTCAGCACGTGTGTTGCGGTGCATGCCACCTTTGGAACGACCCATAGGGGTGCGTCCGAAGTCGACAATCACTGCATCTCTTGGATTTAAGCTCATTTCTTTACTCCGCTCTAAATCTGTCCGCGATTAACCGAAAAAGGTTTGACCGTTTTTGGCCATTTCACGCAATTTCTCGGTCGGGTGATACAGCGCACCCAAGTCAGCGTATTTGTCTGCCAAAGCAACAAACTCAGCTACACCAATACTGTCGATGTAACGTAACGCGCCACCACGGAAAGGAGGGAAACCAATACCGTAAATCAAGCCCATATCGGCTTCTGCAGCGGTCTCAACGATACCGTCTTCAAGGCAACGTACAGTTTCCATGCACAATGGGATCATCATCCAGTTGATAATGTCTTCATCGGTCACTTCACGCTTTTCATAAACAATCGGCGCTAGAATCTCAGCAATTGCCTCATCAACAACTTTCTTCGGCTTGCCGCGCTTGTCAGTTTCATAGGCATAGAAACCTTTGCCATTTTTCTGACCTAAGCGATTGGCTTCATACAACGCATCAATCGCTGAACGACGATCATCTTTCATCCGATCAGGGAAGCCTTCTGCCATGACATCACGACCATGGTGTCCGGTATCAATGCCCACCACGTCCATCAAGTAGGCCGGACCCATTGGCCAACCAAATGCTTCCATCACTTTATCGATGCGCACAAAATCAACGCCAGCGCTGATCAGTTTCGCAAATCCACCAAAGTACGGGAACAGTACGCGGTTAACTAAGAAACCTGGGCAGTCATTGACAACGATTGGGTTTTTACCCATTTTTTGTGCGTAAGCAACTGTGGTTGCCACCGCTTCGTCAGATGAATGCTCACCACGGATGACTTCAACCAAAGGCATCATATGCACTGGGTTAAAGAAGTGCATGCCGACAAAGTTTTCTGGACGCTTAAGCGCTTTAGCCAGCAAATTGATCGAGATGGTTGAGGTGTTGGACGCAATGATGGTGTTCTCACCGACATGCTGCTCAACCTCAGCGAGCACCGCGTGCTTCACTTTTGGATTTTCAACAACAGCTTCAACTACGATATCAACATGACCGAAATCGCCATAGGACATGGTTGGGCGAATCGCGTTTAATGCTTTAGCCATCGCCTCAGGCTCAATGCGCTTACGCTCAAGACGCTTAACCAACAACTTGGCAGCTTCATCCAGACCTAACTGAATGCCTTCCTCGCGGATATCCTTCATCAGGATCGGCGTACCTTTTAAGGCTGACTGATAAGCAATACCGCCACCCATGATACCTGCGCCTAATACCGCCGAGAGCTTGACCTCACGCGCAATTTTTTCGTGTACTTTTGCTTTGCGCTTAAGGGCTTGGTCATTTAAAAACAAACCAATTAAGCTCTCAGCCACTGAAGTTTTAGCCAGCTTAGCAAAGCCTTTAGCTTCAATCTCCAATGCTTTATCACGGCCATGATTGGCAGCTTTTTGAATGGTTTTAATGGCTTCAACGGGCGCTGGATAGTTCGGACCTGCTTTGCCTGCAACAAAACCTTTTGCGGTTTCAAAGCACATCATTTGCTCAATCGCATTGAGCTTGATTTTTTCCAACTTAGGCTGACGCTTCGCTTTGTAATCCAGCTCACCGGCAATCGCACGCTTAACAAGATCAACCGTAGCATCCAACAACTTATCGGCCGCCACGACTGCATCCACCGCGCCAACTTTCAGCGCTTCTTCGGCACGCGCCTCTTTACCTGCGGCGATCCACTCAATGGCATTATCAGCACCAATTACGCGAGTTAAACGCACAGTACCGCCGAAACCGGGATAAATACCCAATTTCACTTCCGGCAGGCCCACTTTAGCGCTGTCTGATAACACGCGATAATCTGCGGCTAAACACATTTCAAAACCACCGCCTAAAGCGATGCCATTGATTGCAACAGCCGTTGGCACATTCAGGTCCTCAAAATCATTAAAGATTTTGTTGACTTCAAGGTTGGCTGCAACCAGCTCTTCTTCAGAGAGCTGAAAGTTATCAACAAACTCCGTAATGTCTGCACCAACGATAAATACATCCTTACCACTGGTAACAATCAGACCTTTAACATCGTTATTGGCTTTGATTACATCCACTGCTTCACGCAGTTCGGTCAGTGTAAGACGGTTAAACTTGTTGACGGACTCACCCTTGAGATCGAAATTTAATTCGACGATACCACTTTCAAGAGTCTTCACCGTGATGGCTTTACCTTCGTAAATCATCAACTGATCTCCACGATATGGAAGCTGA
>JAAYFI010000139.1 GCA_012728315.1 Gammaproteobacteria bacterium | reverse complement strand
GGCTTTGATTGATGGCTGCACTGACCGGATGCCCCCAAAAAACAGGCAGGAGCCTTACAGCTTTCATGTAAAGAAAAGTAACCGTCCAGACAACCCCACCTTTTCAGGCGAGCGGTCATCAAGTAGACATCAGTGAACTGGCTTAGACCGGGTTGTTCTTTGACATGCCTTGCGGCAGCAGGGCCTTGAGGTCGTCCTGGCTGCAAGCATAGGGCAGCCGCTCGAAGACCTGCAGAAGATACTCGAAGGGGTTGAGGCCGCAAGCCTTGGCGGTCTCGATGAGGGAATAGATGGCCGCGCTGGCCTTGGCTCCTCGGGGAGAGCCGGAGAACAGCCAGTTTTTCCGGCCCACGGCAAAGGGTCGGATGGCGTTCTCGGCCGCGTTGTTGTCCGGCTGCAAGCGGCCGTCCTCGAGGTAGACCATGACTCTTTCCCACTGGCCCAGAGCGTAGGAGATGGCCCGGCCCAGAAGGCCCTTGGGTGGCGTGGTCTTTACGCGGGCGTCGAGCAACGCCTTGATCTTGTCCATGATCGGTCGAACACGCTCCTGGCGCATGGCGTGCACGGCCTCGGGGTCAAGCTTCTGCTCCCGCGCTTGCTTCTCCAGCTTGTAGAGCTTGCCGATGAGGTCCAGCACCGTCTGGGCCGTGCCGGATTTCTTCTTGCCCCCGGCTTTGGTCACGTCGTGGAATTTGCGCCGCACATGGGCCAGGCACCCGACATGTTGGATCCCCTCGCGCTCGCCCAAGGCGTTGTAGCCTGCGTAGCCATCGGTTTGCAGAAACCCGCGGAAGTTCCCGACGATCTCCTTGGCCACCTTGCCGCCCCGACCGGGGTCGTAGTGAAAAAGGACAGATGGTCGTTTGATGTCACCGCCCCGGGCCACCCACATATAGGATTTGCTGGTGTTTTTTCGCCCGGGTTCCTTCAGGACCTGAACCGTGGTCTCGTCCAGGTTGATGATCGGCCCTGACCGAATCTGCTCGTGGAGCAGCTCCACCAGCGGCTGGCAGGCCTCGGCCGCCCGAAGCGCCCAGCCGGACATGGTCGCCCGGGAGATGTCCACCCCGAGCCGGTCGAACATGATCGTCTGCCGATAAAACGGGAGTCCGTCCGCGAACTTGTTGACCAGGATGTAGGCCAACAGGCCCGGGGAGACGATGCCCTGCGGGATCAGCTGCAACGGCATGGGGGCTGTCTTGACGGTGGGGCCGTCGTCCTCCACGCCCTCGCAGGCGCGGCAGGCGTATTTCGGCCGGATGTGACGGATGACCTGGATCTTCTGCGGGACGATGTCGAGCTTTTCGCTGACCTCCTCGCCGATGCGCGACAGGGCGCAGCCACAGGGGCAGACCTTGTCTTCTTCGGGGATGTCGTGAACGACCTCCACCCGGGGATAGGCCTTGGAAATGGGCCGGCGCCCTTTCTTACGCCGGGAGTGACCGGCCACTTCCGTGGTCTCAGGCTCCTCTTCATCGCTCTCGGAAGCGGCCTCGGCCTGCATGGCAACGCGTTCCGCCTCGTCGAAAAGCCAATACTGGTCCTCACCCTGGGGGCCTTTGGCCTTCTCGGAACTGGCGGCGAACCGCCAGGCCTTGAGCAGCCTGACCTGCTCCTGCAACTGGGCCACCAGCTGCTCGTGATCCGCGATGACAGACTTGTAGTTCGCGACAACAGCTTCGTGATCCGCGATGACAGACTCACGCTCGGCGATGACAGACTCACGCTCGGCGATGACCACATTCTGGTCGGCGATGATGCGCTTGAGGGTCGCAATGTCATCAGGAAGAGGCGTGGCATTCATGCCGATTGCATACACTCAATCAATTGAAATGTAAAGAATTTTTCCTTTCAAAACAGCGTCGAATATTCCAGCTTTGGGTGCCCGCGAGCCTGGAGAGGGTCAAGGCCATCGAGCAGCCAGGTCAATTCCCGTGCACCCAATTCCATGACTTCGGCCTCGGACCCCGGCCAGGTGAAGCGGTGTTTTTCCAGCCGCTTCTGCCAGAGACAGAACCCGTTGCGGTCCCAGTAGAGGATCTTGATGAGGGTGCGCCCCCGGTTGCAGAAGGCGAACA
Organism: Gammaproteobacteria bacterium; assembly: GCA_012728315.1. Taxonomy (GTDB): domain Bacteria; phylum Pseudomonadota; class Gammaproteobacteria; order Pseudomonadales; family Pseudomonadaceae; genus Denitrificimonas. Next base: position 589 of record JAAYFI010000139.1, on the reverse strand, counting down.
GGTGGCCGGAAAAGGCGTCGTGGCCGAGGCGGTCGGCGACCATCAGGGAGAGGCCGTTGATCGCCTTGCGCATGTCGGTGGCACCAAGCACCAGCCAGACCCTGGTCTGGGGGCCAAGGAGGTTCATGCCAGCCGCCCCAGCACCACGAGGATCTTCTCCAGCGACCCGGGATGGAAGTCGTCGGGAATCTCCAGACGAACGTCGTGCCAAGCGTGAACAATGATCGGCTGATGCCCGGTTTTTGGCTCAGGCGCGTGGGGCATCGGCACGGCGACAACAGCCTGGACGCTGCTGGCACCCTGCGCCTGCTCAAACCGCCGCTTCCAATAGCCAAACAACCTGCTGGAAAACCCGGCCTGCCTGCTGAACTCGGCCTGGCTCAATCCGCTGTCACGCCACCTGGCTACCTGCTCCCGCCAATAAGACTCCTTTTTCGACCTTCGCCTGCGATTCGACGGCATACCCGCACCTCCTTGATTGGAGGATGAGCATGCAGGATTTCAAACGAGGGCGGTAGAAGGAGGTGATGTGACGCTTACTGTGATACAGCTCTTTCAGATGCCCCTGGATTTCGCGTACGCTCATGCC
>JAAYFI010000121.1 GCA_012728315.1 Gammaproteobacteria bacterium | reverse complement strand
GTACTGAGAAGTAGCATAAACTTTTAACCCCTTAAAGCGTTCTAAAGCCTATTTCTGTATTAACCGCACAGGAGAGCATCATGATTGGATTTTTTGGGTATATAGAGACACTGTTCTGGGCAAGGCTCGACCTTCCAGTGTAGTTGCCTAGTGAATTTGGTCACCTAATTAGAGGCGCTACTACATACCATAAAAGCTAAGTGCTTCCGAAATTTATCTGCTTACTTAGCAATAATCCGTCCAGTTGCTACATGCCAATCATCGACAAGCTTGGCTACTTTACTTAACTCCTCCAAGCCCCTAGTAATACTAAAATAATTTTTATCTAAGAAATAGCAGTCCCATCGATCATTACTCTCTCCCTTGTTTTCATATTTGTACCCAGCACCTTCTAATACTCCACTGAGTTTGTTAAGAACTGGGCCGTCAATATAAATTCTCAGCTTATGACTGCGTTCTGCGCCATAACCCACAACTAAAACCACATCATTTCCGTCATTCCATTCGTCACGCCTGAATCGATAAACAGGGACGTCACTCGCCCATTTTTGCATTTTTACTGTAAATCCTTCACCTATGCGCTCAGCTAATAATTTAAGACCACGCTGCTTAACCTCTTCATTGAAGGTTTCTTTAATTTTTTCTAGCCTATAAATATCGCTCATGCTTTCTTGCAACAGCTCAAAAGTAATGTCATCCATTGCATCCGCTCCTGATAGTCTTTTTAAGTTGGTAAGAAAATCACGCAAGAAGAAGTGCCACTTATTAAACGGCAGCTCTAACACTTGCTCCGCCATATTCGCTTGAATAGCCTGCGCTAAGTCAGTAAAGCTAACAGGGTGCCAGCCTTCGGCTTTATCATTTTTAGGCGACAGCAATATAAAATACTGCTTGTGACCTGGGTAAGTGCGCCCTAGGTACTCTTTGTAATGCGAAAAAGGATTGTCGGCAGAGTGGTAAACCTTATTCTCGATGGCCAGCACCCAATCATCACCAACTAACACCAAGTCTAAACGCGCTTGCTCACTGGTAACATGTTCACGATAAATGGCTTGGATAGAGTGAGGCGCGGCGGTTATTCCAGCGCATTTAAGCATGGCTTGGGCAACCAATGGCCCTAATTCATGCACTTCGTTAGGATCTAGAAAAAAAGCCAAGACATCAGAAATAGGGTTTTCGTAATGACCTCGGCCACCGATTGAAAACACAGTTTTCTCTTTAGGTTTGAGCGTTAGGCCTTTGAGTTTATCTAATAATGTCAGTAGCTCATCTTTACTTAAGGAAGTGCCTTTACTCATTGCTTAATTCACCTGTATTCAGACTTTGCCTGTGTGTAAATTTGCATGGGGTGTTCTGATCTAGTTCCAAAACACAATTCATTCGGCAAGCTTCTCAAGCCTGCCTGGCAATAAACTTTCTAATCGCACGGTACCTGCTTTTTCTACAAACATCTCAAACTCTTGCAGATATAGCTGGCAGTTATCAACGCTGGTATTGACCAGCAGAACAGTGTTGAGGTGAGTACAGTGCGGTAAAATATCTATCATTGCTTGCATGGCTAGATGTGCAGCTCTCTGTTTAGGAAAACAGTGAATGCCTGTTGCAATCGATGGGATAGAAAGCGTTTGCGCTTGGATAAAATCAGCCTTTAATAACGTATTTTTATAAGTATCGTAAAGTAGCTGATCTTCGTTATTCGTACCATCTAGCCAGCGTGGACCTACAGCGTGAATCACATGATGTGCAGGCAAATTACCAGCGGATGTTACTGCTACCGCGCTATCGGCTAGCAAGCCATGTTCGGCATACAGACGCTTACATTCCTGTTGTAATACAGCACCCCCTTTTTTATGGATGGTGTAACACAAGCCGCTACCACCTTGCAGGCTAGCATGTGCGGTATTAACCATGGCATCCACAGCAATCGCTGTTATATCGCCTAAAATTAAAGTGATTTTCTTCATAGATTTTCTGGCTTGGTTGCGTTGGGTGTTCCATACAGCATCGCTATATTGAGCTGCGGCAGATGAGGGTACTCGTACACTGTAAAATATACAGAACTGTGCTCTTTGATCGAGCGAGTAACGCTATTTGCAACCTCTGCATAAACATCTAATTTTAGTGCAGGTCCGCAGATTATGACGAATAACAATGAATTTGCATGACCTAGTGCGGGGCGTGTGCTGCCTAGATCGTTAATCTCATCAAGCGTAATGCTTTGTAAGCTAAAACGCTTACTGGGCTCTGCCTGTAAAATATCGACTAAGTTATTCAGATCAAAAGATAGAAAGCTAGGTATGAGCGCATGCCGAAAAGTATTTACGACTTGATCCGTCCAGGCTAAAAAGGTCTGATTATCGCAGGGCTGGTGGTAACGAATTTGGTAGCAATGATCTGGCAGCTCGCGCTGATTAGCAAACCTATCGATGAACACTATGTGCTTATCTTCAACAAGAGCATGCTGGTAGGTGCTGGGCGCATCGATTAACAGCTCAAAATCAGCAATAGGTCTATGAGGATTAATCTCGCAATTTTCACCGTTAGGATCGTAGCGATCGGTCATTCTTGTTACGAAGTTCGTTGTGACTATCGACGATGCCGAGAAACCGATTGAATAACACATCCTGACCCTATCCTTTGTAATGCACATTGCCTGCAGCCTGAAAGACACAATGCCAGTATTAAGCGTCATACTGCGTCATCTATTAGTAGCTATTGTTTGAACCTGCGCATAGGGTGTGGCAGCATCATTCGATTAAATACGTCATGTGGAAAACACTAATGTCTGATCCTTCTTTACGCATGTTGCTTCTACTGCAAAGCATTCCTCGTGAGCCACGCTTTATTAGCAGTCACGATTTACGCAGCCGTATGGAAGACTCTGGTTTTTCGGTGAGTTTGCGGACCATTCAGCGTGATCTATCTGCGCTTTCAACGCATTTCCCACTCATTCAAAACGAGCCTCAAGGTCGAGGTAAAGTAGGTGTCGGCTGGGCTTTCAGTCGTGATAGCCAACGCACAGCTTTTCCGGGTATGAGCACGGCGACGGCGTTGACTTTGTCTATGGCTGTGCAGCACTTACAACCATTGCTGCCGCCGCAGGTGTTACAGCACTTACAGCCCTTGCAACAGGAAGCAGACGAGCAATTAACTAAACATAATTCTGCTAAATACCAAGACTGGATGCACAAGGTGCGAGTGGCTCCGCATCATTTTCTGCAAGCGCCGCAAATAGATGCAGAAGCAGTCGAGT
>JAAYFI010000107.1 GCA_012728315.1 Gammaproteobacteria bacterium | reverse complement strand
GGCTATAGACCGCTTCTGCTGCGCGCTGGACCGGGTAAGACACACCATTGAATTTGGTGGTATGTCGACGCATCCATAAGTCACGCACCGAGACTGCAACGCCTGCTGCGGTGTAAGCAGTACAGGCTTTAGGCACCACCGTATAAGCACAGCGCACACCAGTGAAACCTGCGGTTTTCGAGAAGCTTCTAAACTCAATCGCGACTTTTTCAGCACCTTCGATTTCATAAATCGAATGCGCTACATCCTCATCCTGAATAAAGGCCTCGTAGGCGGCATCGAATAAAATCAGCGCTTGCTGCTCAAGCGCATATTCAACCCAAAGGCGCAGCTGATCACGGGTGATACTCGCTCCGGTGGGGTTATTGGGGAAACACAGATAGATCAAATCCACCGGCTCGCTCGGTAGTTCAGGGATGTAATTGTTTTCAGCCGTGCACTCAAGATAGACCAAACCCTGATAACGCCCTGCTTGGCTCGCGCCGGTGCGTCCGGCCATCACATTGGTATCGACGTAGACCGGATAGACCGGATCAGGAATGGCTAAGCGTAAATCTTGCGCAAACAGTTCTTGAATGTTGCCGGTATCGCACTTGGCACCGTCGCTGACAAAAATATCATCAGCATTGATGTTGGCGCCACGCGCTTGAAAATCATGTTTGGCGATGGCTTGGCGTAAAAAATCATAGCCTTGCTCAGGGCCGTAGCCGCGAAAGGTCTGACTCTCAGCCAGCTCATCGACCGCTTTGTGCATGGCTTGCACGCAGGCGTCGGGTAACGGCTGGGTGACAACACCAATGCCTAAGCGGATTAATTCACGCTCAGGGTGTTGTTGTTGAAAAGCCTGGATGCGCTGGTTAATTTCAGCAAACAAATAGCTGTTTTGCAGTTTTTGGTAGTGCTCATTAATACGAATCATAATGACCTTATCGAGGTAGAGTTAACGCGGCAACGTGCTGCTGCCCATTAAGAATTGATCCACGGCTCGCGCTGCTTGGCGACCTTCACGAATCGCCCACACCACCAGCGATTGACCGCGGCGCATATCACCAGCGCTGAACACTTTCGTCACATTAGTGGCATAGCCGCCTTGGGCATCCACACTGGCTTTAGCATTGCCACGGCCATCCAACTCCACACCAAAGCCTGGAAGCGGCATTCAATACGCTTGCCTTTAGGGTTTTTAACCCAAGGTATACGAATCGAAGCAGAACGGTTACGTGCTGAGTAAGCCAACATCACTGGGGCTTCAAAGCCAGGCACAAGGCGCTTGTAAGAGTTAGTACCGGGGTTGGTAATGGCATTGAGCGCGTGCGCATGTTTAATAATGCCGCCAACATAGTGCAGGGCCATTTCAGACAAACCGGCATAGCTATCACCCGCAAACAAATTCTTACCATCTTTTGCCAAGGACTGGTGCACATGCATGCCTGAGCCGTTATCGCCAACCAATGGTTTAGGCATAAAGGTGGCGGTTTTGCCAAAGGCATGCGCGACATTGTGCACGCAATATTTCAGCAACTGCACTTCATCGGCTTTTTTCACCAAGGTGTTAAACGGCACACCAATTTCACACTGGCCCGCGTTGGCCACTTCATGGTGATGCACTTCAATACCCAAGCCCATCGCTTTCATGGCGTCACACATGGCGGTGCGCACATCAACCAGTGAGTCCACGGGCGGAACAGGAAAATAACCGCCCTTCACCCGTGGGCGATGGCCGCTATTTTTGCCTTCGGCTAAGGTTTTGGTTGCCCAAGCGCCTTCACCGGAGTGGATTTCAAAACCCACTTTGTTCATCGACTCTTCCCAGGTCACCGCATCAAACACAAAGAACTCTGGCTCTGGACCAAAATATGCCGTGTCAGCAATACCGGTGGAGCGCAGATACACTTCGGCACGCTGCGCAATCGAGCGTGGATCACGGTCATAGTTAGACAAGGTGGTCGGGTCTGCCACATCACAACGCACAATCACTGTCGGCACCGTCGCAAACGGATCCATCACTGCAGTGGAATCATCCGGCAACAGCGTCATATCGGATGCTTCGATGCCTTTCCAGCCATGAATAGACGAGCCATCAAACATTCTGCCTTCTTCCAAGGCTTCTTCATCGAAGGTTTCTGATGGGAAAGTAATGTGATGCTCTTTACCTAAAGTATCGGTAAAGCGTAGATCTACCCACTGGGCATTGTGCTCTTTAATCAGTGACAGGGTCTTGGTAGACATGGCAAATGACTCCTCTAAGTCAAATTGATAACTGCAGTTCAATACTGCTCTATAGAGGATTTAGCAAATTCCATGCCATAAGAAAAAGTCAGTGAATACAAGGGCTCACATCAATCAGGAGCGACAAACACGCACCAAAATAGTGCACCAACTCTGGGCGTGGCACCAATCTGATGCGAGGTTTAGCTCTGCATAAGACAAAGCAGGAGCGCATCAGGACGAAGTGATTGGCAGCTTTGCTGTGCTAAGGCTCTGCGCTTAGTAAAAGCATCAATCCCCATTACTCAACATCGCAAAGATCAACTTAGAAAACTGCTCGGCCTTTCTTGGGTCACTCAGCAACTGCATCATCTGATTTTGGTGGGCATCGCTGCTGCCTAAAATCGCATCATCTACGGCTTTAGGAAAGTCGCCGAGCATCGCTTGTTCTGGGGTGTTATTCGCCAGCTGGTGCATCACTAGGGTGTTTTCACGCACCTTGTCGCGCACCGTGTAGGCGTAGTTCACCATATCTGCCTCGGTCAGCTCATCAGTGATAAACAGCTCATTGAGCTTGGCGACAATTTCCGATAACAGCTCTTCTTGTTTGTCTTTAGCTTTAGCCGTGCCCAGCGCATCACCGGGTTCTAAGTCATAGCCTTCGGCGTCTTCTTTAAGCTTAATATCCTGCTGGCGGATTTTAGAAAGGCGGTAATGACTGAGCACCACATTACTTAGATCAACCTCTTCTTCGTCATTCTCTACTTCACGCAGCATCGGACGCAGATTACGCGCGTACAGGCTGAGCTTTTCCAGATCTTTGTCATCATAATCCACGATTTGCGACATAAACTCATAAAAGCGCACAAAGGTGCCGAGATCCTTTTTAAAGATTTCCAGCGCGTCTTTTTCCTGCTTGCAGTCTTTAAAACTGTTCTCAGCGTTAGCAATGAGTACGGCATCTTTAGTGCGTTTGGTACGCTCAAACATATCCCGCGCTTGCTTGTAAGCCGCCACAGCAGATTTATAACGATGAGTCCAACGCTCAACCGCAGGTTTGCAGATATTACCGATGGCGGCGTTGCTTTTACTCTTAACAAAAAAGGCATTACAAAACTGCTCAACTTCATGCCACTGAAAAATACCGGCAGCGCGTAACTTCTCGTACAGATCAAAGATCAAATC
>JAAYFI010000068.1 GCA_012728315.1 Gammaproteobacteria bacterium | reverse complement strand
TTCACTCTGTCCTTGATGGTCGGTACTGCGGGTCTGCCACACGTAATCATTCGCTTCTTCACTGTACCTAAGGTGGCTGATGCACGCTGGTCTGCCGGTTGGGCGCTAGTGTTTATTGCACTGCTGTACTTAACCGCCCCTGCGGTAGCTTCTATGGCGCGCTTGAACTTGCTGACCACGGTTTACCCAGAAGCAGCAAAAGAAGTTGTGAACATGGACAGCTATGATCAAATTCTGGGTAACTCAATCCAGTATGCAGATCGTCCAGAGTGGGTTAAGACTTGGGAAGGCACTGGCCTGATCAAGTTCGAAGACAAAAACAACGATGGTCAAATTCAATTCTATGATGACACCAACGCAACATTCGCTGCTGATGCCGAGAAACGTGGCTGGGCAGGTAACGAATTAACTGTAAATAATGACATCTTAGTATTGGCTAACCCTGAAATCGCCAACTTACCAGGTTGGGTGATTGGTCTGATTGCAGCCGGTGGTATTGCTGCGGCGTTATCCACAGCAGCAGGTTTGTTGTTGGCGATTTCTGCAGCCATCAGTCATGACTTGATTAAGAAAACCATCAATCCAAATATTTCAGAAAAAGGTGAGATGTTAGCGGCACGTATCTCCATGGCAGCAGCGATTGTGATGGCAACTTGGTTGGGACTCAACCCTCCAGGCTTTGCGGCACAGGTTGTGGCTCTGGCATTCGGTATTGCCGGCGCGTCAATCTTCCCTGCGCTGATGATGGGTATTTTCTCTAAGAAAATGAACGATAAAGGCGCGATTGCCGGTATGGCTGCTGGTTTAGGCTGCACCTTGCTGTACATCTTCACTTACTTAGGTTGGTTCTTCGTAGCTAGCACAGCGATGCTGCCAAACACACCAGAGCATTGGATCATGGGTGTATCACCTCTGTCCTTCGGTGCCATTGGTGCGATTATTAACTTCGCAGTGGCTTACACAGTGTGCAGCTTCACCGCTAAAACTCCGCAACACATTCAAGACTTGGTTGAGAGTGTGCGTTTCCCGAAAGGTGCAGGCGCTGCGGTTGATCATTAATGATCAGGTGATACCTCGGTAACAGACGTTGTCGAGGCAGGTAATACAGCGGGCCTCTTGATTGAGGCCCGTTTTATTTATAACAAGAAGAGATACCTATGATTTGGCATTTAATCGCAACGTTCAGCGCAGGTTTGGGGGCTGCAGGCATCGCTTTTTTACTGCGTTCGCTGAGCAGACAAAAATTACCCAAGTGGATTATCCCGGCCTTTGCCGGTTTAGGTATGTTGGCTTACCAAATTTACTTTGAATACAACTGGTTTGAGCATCAAGCCTCGCGTCAACCACAGGGTGCGGTCGTGGTGTCGAGTCAAAAAGGCGAAATGTTTTGGCGTCCTTGGACTTACTTTTATCCTATGACCACAGCCTTTACCGTGGTAGACAGCAATAGTTTGCAGGTGCGTGAGATCAAAGGGCTGACGTTGGTTGAGTTTATTGAATATCGTTTTGAGAAGCAGTACATCGATGTGGTCACACACCAGCGTTATCTTATGAATTGTACCGAGGCGCAAAAGGTTGCTGTATCTGATAACCAGCAAGTGCTTTCTAAGCAGCCGCTTAATGTAGAACGTACGAGCCTGTTGTTTACAACGGTATGCCCTACATCTAAATGAGCATAGCGCTTTGTTAACTTCAGCGGCAGGCTAAAGCTTCTTTGACTGGATCGCGCAACAGGAGTTGCATTCATGCCGGATATGTTTAACGTTGATAACTTACCTTTCGGCTTCTTAACAGAAGAAGAAAAAACACTATTACTCAATCATGTGCAGCGTAAAGAATACCAGCCTTTGGAGCTGGTACTTGCGGCTGGAGAAACATCGCAAGGTGTATTTGTAATTAATAAAGGGCAGGTGGCCGAGAGTGAGTGCAGCTCGCAGCCTGGTGAACTATTAATTGAGCAACATGCAGCCTTTATGCATTATCAGCCCGGTGAGTATTTTGGCAGCTGGTCAGTGTTTAACGGTAAAGCCATTCATAATTTTGTTGCTGTTGAAGAAACCGTTTGCCATTTAATTCCCACGCAAACTTTATTTGAGCTGATTGATAGCAACTCTTTATTTGCTGACTACTTCCAGCAAAGCTTAACGGCCAAGCGTGAAATTATTGCGCAGCATGCGCCGAATCAGGATATGGCAGAGTTTATGCTGTCGCGCATAGCCGATAGCACCATTCGTGAGCCGCTGATTGTTGAGGAAGGCACTTCGATTGAGCAGGCCACGCGTCTGATGCGTGAAAGTAAGGCTGATTGCTTGCTGGCTAAGAGCGGTAATCGTTATGGCATGGTAACGGGCACGGACTTGCTCGATGCAGTGATTATGGAGCATTTGCCGTTAGATACGGATGTATCGCAAATCGCCAGTTACCGTTTAATTCGAATTAAACCCGATGATTACTTGTTTAATGCGCTGATTATTATGACTCAGCAGCAAATTGAACGTGTCGTCGTGATGGGGGATAACCGCCAGTTATTTGGTGTGATTGAGCTGACTGATGTGCTCAGTCATTTTTCCAGTCATTCGCATGTGATTGGCTTGCGCGTTGAGCGAGCGCAAACCGTTGATGAGCTGCGCGAAGCCTCTTTTGGTTTAGCTGATCTGATTAAGGGTTTAATTGCGACTGGCGTGAAAACACGTTTTGTGATGGAGCTTTTGGCGGCGCTTAACAGCCGTATTTTAAGTAAGCTTTTTGATCTGATTGTGCCGCTGGAAGTGCATCCGCATGTCTGTTTGATTGTGATGGGATCGGAAGGGCGTGGTGAGCAAATTATGAAAACCGACCAAGATAATGGTTTGATTTATCGAGACGGTTTGGATTGGCCGCAAATGCATGAGGTCATGAAAGAGTTTAGCGAAACCTTAATCTCTTTTGGCTTTCCGCCATGCCCGGGCAATATTATGGTGTCCAATCCCGAGTGGGTGAACTCAACTAAACAGTGGGCGAAAAAACTGATCAATTGGAGCAAAAGTTTTGAAGGTGAAGCGACCATGAATTTGGCCATTGCCAGCGACAGTAAACCTGTTGCAGGTAATTTCGCGCTATTTAAGGTGGCACGTAACAGCTTCTTTAGACGCATTCAGGACAATGAAATTTTCTTTTCACACTTTGCTAAAGCAGCGCTGCGATTTGATACGCCGCTGACATTTTTTGGTCGACTAAAAGACAGTGCGGGTTTGGATATTAAGAAAGCCGGTGTCTTTCCCATTGTGCATGGTGTCCGCGGAATTGCACTGGAAAGTAAAATCTCTGAGACCAATACCTTTAAGCGTCTTGAGCAGCTCGTTGAGCAGGGGGTATTGCACAAAGAGTTGGCAGATAACTTATCGGAAGCGTTGAGCTATTTTGTGCAGATACGTTTGCAGCAACAAATGAGCCGTTACACTGGCGATCCGACAGAAATCGATCAAGTGCCCAACGAAATTAATATTAAAAAGCTGACTGCGCTGGAGCGGCAATTATTACGTGATGCCTTGGCTGTTGTTAAAGACTTTAAAAAGTATTTGATCCAGCGCTATCACTTGACCTTTTAAGCGGCCTGCTATTTTTAAGGAGAGCCTCATGACATTTCCTGACTTCTTTGATCAAGCGCCCGTTATTCGGGTGCGTGATCCATTAGCGCAGCTGCTCGGTAGTGCCACAGATGGCATTATTGATTATCGCTATGTGGATGCGGTGCGCTTGGCTGGGCATTCCTGCCCAACAGTGGCGGGCGCTTTCCTCACTGCGCGAGCGGCGTTAAAAGCGCTCTACCCAGATACACTGCCCGAGCGCGGGGCGATCAGCGTGCATATGCCTACTGCTGAAACCGATGGCACCACAGGGGTTGTTGCGCAGGTGTTGACTCTGATTACGGGTGCTGCAGCACAGGGTGGTTTTAAAGGTATAGGGCAACGTTTCGCGCGTAATGGACTGCTGACTTTCGCGACAGAGCATGCTGAGCATAACGCTGCCATACGCTTTGAGCGTCTGGATACCGGTAGCGCCGTTTTGGTTCATGTTGATGCGCACAAAATACCTGCCGATGCCTCCCAGCGCGAACGCATGCAGGCGGTTATTCAGCAGCGAGAAACACCCGAACAACAGGCTGAGTTTGCGCGTCTTTGGCAGGAGCGTGTGCGGCGGATATTGTTACAACATGCCGATGATCCAGCGCTGCTGTCTATCGTAGAGTTGCCTGCGTCTTAGTACTTTTAAGGGCGCGGCAAACCTTGCTTGTGTGTATGCAGCAGCGGGTTTTGCTTGATTGCTGCAGTGCAAGGTCTATTGTTTGGGTAGCAGTTCACCCTGAACTGGATCAAATTGCATGCGCTTCAGCCGCTCGACAAACCACCTCAAGCCTTTACCGGTATTGCTGCGTCGCCAAGCGACTGATATGTCGACCGGTGGCCGTGCGGCGTCCAAGGGCACAACCACTAAGCGACCCGCTGCGACCTGCTGGGTAATGCGGTGGCGCGGCAAATAACCCACGCCAAGTCCTTTGCATTGCGCGGCTATTTTATGTTCGATGCTGGGCACGTAAATACGGCTGCGGCCATCCAGAAGCCCCGCCGAGCGCGTGGGTAAACGTTGTGAGCTGTCTGAGACAATCACGGTGGGGTAGTCCAAGATGGCGCTGGTTGCGATCGGCGTGGGCAGTTGCGTTAAGGGATGTTCTGCGGCAACCGCAAAATCAAAGGCGACTTGGCCGAGCGGGTGCAGGGCAAAACCTGGCGCTGGCGCACTCCCTTCTGCACCTACGACTAAATCACAGCGATCATCGATCAGCGCATCCCAGCTACCACTGAGGACTTCTTCGCTGAGACGTATCTGGGTTTTAGGCTGGATGCGCTGGAACTCTTCAATTAAGTCATAGATAGCGTCGCAGCTCAGCACACTCTCAATACAGATCCTTAGCTTGACTTCCCAGCCGTCTGCGGCTTGACGGGTCAGCTCTGTTAATTCTTCTGCAGCCTTTAAAATGTGCCGTCCTTGTTCCAGCACTAGACGTCCAATGGCGGTCAGTTCAGCTTTGCGGCGGCTGCGATCAAACAGCTCGACGCCCAAATCTTCTTCCAGTTTATTAATAGTGTAAGAAACGGCCGATGGCACGCGGTGCAGTTCTTCTGCCGCCGCAGCAAAGCTGTGACGGCGCTCGATCGCGTCAAGGGTTTGCAAGGCATCTAAAGTGATAAGTATCGTCATAGTTCAGTTTTCCTGATCATAAAGGTCAAAACGTTTCGTTATTATCTTCTTGGTCTTTGTACTATAGTGGTTACATCAAACAATATGACTGATGTTAATGGGTGTGAGAGGTGGAGGCAAACCGCTGATTCAGCGCCTATAACGCCAAAAGGCATAGTCTAGGTGCGCGAGGGCCATATGTTCACGCGTGCATCACTTACACAGACAAATGGAGGCTCCAATATGGGCTTACTTGTAGACGGTCAATGGCATGACCAATGGTATGACACAGATTCCACTGGCGGTAAATTCGAGCGCAGTGAATCACAATTTCGTAACTGGATTACCGCTGATGGCAGCGCTGGACCAAGCGGCGTAGCAGGCTTTAAAGCGCAAGCCGGACGCTATCACTTATATATTTCTTTAGCCTGTCCTTGGGCGCACCGCACACTGATCTTTCGTAAACTCAAGGGGCTTGAATCGATGATTTCAGTGTCAGTGGTCAATCCGTTTATGCGTGAGCATGGCTGGACCTTTGCTGAGGGCGCAGGGGTGGTGGCCGACCCAATCTTCCACGCCGATTACATGCATCAGATTTATACCGCTGCTGACCCCAAATACAGCGGTCGGGTGACCATTCCAGTGCTCTGGGATAAACAACAAAATGTGATGGTGAGCAACGAGTCGTCTGAGATTATTCGTATGTTCAACTCGGCTTTTGACGAG
>JAAYFI010000138.1 GCA_012728315.1 Gammaproteobacteria bacterium | reverse complement strand
TTCGCCACCGGTAATAAAGATTTTCGTACCGGTTACTTTGTAGCTGCCATCGGCTTGTGGTTCTGCTTTGGTGCGGATCATGCCCAAGTCAGTACCTGCATGCGGTTCGGTTAAGCACATCGAGCCTGCCCAAGTGCCGCCGTACATATTCGGTAGGTATTTTTCTTTCAGTTCTTCGCTCGCATGTGCATGAATTGATAAGCATGCACCGGCGGTCAGCATTGGGTATAAACCAAATGACAGGTTAGCCGAGTTGATCATTTCTTCGATTTGCGCGGTGATCATTTTTGGCATGCCCATGCCGCCAAACTGTGGATCACCACCGACACCAACCCAACCGCCTTCGGCATAGGTGTTATAGGCTTCGATAAAACCTGCTGGTGTGGTTACGACGCCATCATTCCAGCTGCAACCTTCTTCGTCGCCACTGCGGTTGGTGGGCGCAATTGAACCTGCAGCAACTTTGCCAGCTTCTTCTAAGATAGCCGCTGCTGTTTCATCATCAACAGTCTCTGCTAAGGCTGGTAGTTGTGCCCAAAGCTTACCCGCTTCGAACACTTCGTTGAGTACAAAACTCATATCACGTAAAGGTGCTTTATAGTCGGCCATGCGGCATTCCTCTTGATTAACGCTCGTTCAGCGGCGCAGTTACACAACGCAAGGCAATGTGTTGGTAAGCAACGGTTAGGTTTTTGAGTTTACATTATAAACTTTTAAAACCAATAAACTCTTTTTGTGACTGGTTGGTTTTGTTTGATTGATTAAAAAACCCGCTGAATGAATTGAGTCTAGTGTCTAGGTCATTTCACGCAGCGGGTCTTTTTACAGCATTAAAAGATAATGCTTAGTAGCTCAGTGCAAAATCTTCTGCAGCCATATCCATCAAGTTGCTTGCACCTGACAACATGGTTGCGACGTGTGTACGGGTACGCGGCAAAATGCGTGCAAAGTAGAAGCGTGCAGTTTGCAGTTTAGCTCTGTAGAACGCTTCTTCGTCAGTACCTGCAGCCAATTTCTCAGCAGCAACACGCGCCATATCAGCCCAGAAGTAAGCTAAGCAGGCATAGCCTGAGTACATTAGGTAATCAACCGATGCTGCACCCACTTCTTCACGATCTTTCATAGCCGCCATCCCTACTTTCATAGTGATGTCGCCCCACTCTTTGTTCAGCTCAGCCAATGGCTTAACGAACTCTTGAATGGCGTCGTTAGTTTCGTTGGTTTTGCAGAACTTGTGTACAATTTTGGTGAAGCCTTTTAGTGCTTCGCCTTGGGTCATAAGAATTTTACGACCTAGCAAGTCCAATGCTTGAATACCGGTAGTACCTTCGTACAAGCAAGAAATTCGGCTGTCGCGAACGTTTTGCTCCATGCCCCACTCGGCGATGTAACCGTGGCCACCATAAATTTGTACGCCGTGGTTAGCTGATTCAAAACCCACTTCGGTCATAAATGCTTTAGCAATTGGCGTTAAGAAAGCCAGCATGCCATCGGCAGCTTTGCGTTCTTCTTCGTCTTTGCTGCGCTGCATCACGTCAACTTGCTGTGCTGCGTAGTACAGCATCGCACGGTTACCTTCGGTGAAGGCTTTCATGGTTAACAGCATGCGGCGTACATCTGGGTGCACAATGATTGGGTCAGCGGCTTTTTCAGGCGCTTTAGGACCGGTCAGTGAACGCATTTGTAAACGGTCACGTGCATATTCAATACCGCCCTGGAAAGCCACTTCTGAGTGTGCTAAACCTTGTAGTGCAGTACCGATACGTGCAGTGTTCATAAAGGTGAACATGCAGTTCAGACCTTTGTTTTCTGGGCCAATCAAGAAGCCTTTAGCGCCATCAAAGTTGATCACGCAAGTCGCGTTACCGTGGATACCCATTTTGTGTTCAATCGAACCGCACTGGACAGCATTACGCTCACCAACACCGCCTTCAGCATTCGGTAGGAACTTAGGTACGATAAACAGTGAGATACCTTTAGTACCTTCTGGAGCACCAGCGATACGTGCAATCACGATGTGAACAATGTTGTCGACTAAGTCGTGTTCACCAGCAGAAATAAAGATTTTGGTACCAGAGATAGCGTAGCTACCATCAGCTTGTGGCTCTGCTTTAGTGCGCAACATGCCTAAGTCAGTACCACAATGTGATTCTGTTAAGCACATGGTGCCGGTCCACTCGCCTGATACTAATTTGCTCAGGTAGGTGGCTTGCTGCTCTTCTGTACCGTGTGCGTGCAAGGTGTTCATCGCACCGTGCGACAGACCTGGGTACATGCCCCATGACCAGTTCGCTTGACCAACCATTTCACTGATAGAAATACCCAGTGACTCAGGTAGACCCTGACCGCCGTGCTCAACATCGTGAGCAAGACTTGGCCAGCCGCCTTCAACGTACTGCTGGTAAGCTTCTTTAAAGCCAGTCGGGGTTTTAACACCTTCAGGCGACCATGTGCAGCCTTCGGTATCGCCAACGCGGTTCAGTGGAGCAATAACGTTCTCACAGAACTTTGCACCTTCTTCAAGGATCGCGCTGACCATATCTGGCGTTGCATCTTCACAGCCAGGCAGGTTTGCATAATGTTCTGGGT
>JAAYFI010000067.1 GCA_012728315.1 Gammaproteobacteria bacterium | reverse complement strand
GGAGTCAGTGTGTAATTCTCGCTGAATGACTTGACGGCTGATCTCCATCACCATTTGCAGCATGCTTTCTTCAAGCTGCTGATCTTGACTGGCGATAGGTTCAAAAAACTCACGCATGATATTTTCCAGCGTTTGCACTTTCGCTGCTAGCACAGCATCGGCTTCTTGCGTGGCTTTGAGTTGGCCGGCATGAAAACCGTCTTTCTCCCCGGTACTGAAACCTTCATTCCAAGCATCTTGACGCACAGCTTCAACATCTTCGAGCGTCAAAGGTTTGACGTCTTCAGCAACAACCTCTTCTACTCGCACCTCAGGCTCAACATCGGCTACGGATGCAGTTTCAGCTTCAGTCTCCTCAGGTTCAGGATGATCTGCCTCTGGTGCGTCAAAACTGGGTAAATCCCACAAACTAAAGGCAGCACTTTCTTGTGCGGAAAGCAATTCGCTACTGGGTTTTTTATCACTCATGCCTACACCATCTCTTCGCCACCCTTACCACCCAAGACGATCTCGCCGGCGTCAGCCATGCGACGGGCAATGGTAAGGATTTCTTTTTGTGCCGACTCACCTTCACTGATACGTACAGGCCCCTTGGCCTCCAGGTCATCACGTAACAATTCAGAAGCTCGCTTAGACATATTCTTAAAGATCTTCTCTTTAATCGCATCATCTGCGCCCTTCAAAGCTAACACCAGCACATCAGATGACACTTCACGCAACAGCGCCTGAATACCGCGATCATCCACATCCGACAAGTTATCAAAGACAAACATCAGATCTTCAATTTTACCCGACAAATCTTGGTCCAAATCACGAATGGCATCTAAAAGCGGTCCTTCAATCGAACTGTCTAAGAAGTTCATGATATCGGCGGCACGCTTAACCCCGCCCATAGTGGTACGTGTGGTATTGGAATTACCGGAAAACTGCTTTTCTAAAATAGTATTGAGCTCTTTTAAGGCAGCTGGCTGAATCGTATTGAGTGCCGAGACCCGCAACACAATGTCCAAGCGTACTTTATGATCAAAATGCGACAGCACTTCACCGGCCTGATCAGGATCAAGATATGCCACAACAATAGCTTGAATCTGCGGGTGTTCGTAACGAATCACATCTGCGACGGCGCGGGCTTCCATCCACTTGAGGCTGTCTAAACCACTGGTATTACCGCCAAGTAAAATACGATCAATTAAACCGCCCGCCTTATCTTCACCTAACGCCTGTGTGAGCATATTACGAATATAACCGTCTGAACCGACACCTAAACCCGTTTGATCACTGACCACTTCCACAAATTCAGTCATCACCTGCTCAACTTGGTCCCGGTGTACATTGCGCATTTGCGCCATCGCTGAGCCAACCCGCTGCACTTCCTTAGGGCCCATATGCTGCAATACTTGTGCAGCATCAGTCTCGCCGAGCGAAAGTAACAAAATAGCTGCTTTATCAACTTTACTGAGTTTATTGGTCATACAGCATTACTCACCGTCGTTAATCCATGCTTTAACCACTTGCGCTACGCGACCTGGATCTTGCGCCACTAAGCCTTTAATCGCATTCAATTGCGCATCGTAACCTTCACTTGGACTGGGCAGTAAAATA
Source organism: Gammaproteobacteria bacterium (assembly GCA_012728315.1). Taxonomy (GTDB): domain Bacteria; phylum Pseudomonadota; class Gammaproteobacteria; order Pseudomonadales; family Pseudomonadaceae; genus Denitrificimonas. Next base: position 995 of record JAAYFI010000067.1, on the reverse strand, counting down.
TTTTTAGGCCCACTGAGACTGACGTGATCATCCTCTAAGCCCGCTTCCAGCCCATCCATATCACCTAGATCAGTATCACCCAAACCACTACGGGTGGTGGCCAATTCTTTAGATTTATCACCACCGATCACATTACGTAATAAAGGTCGCAACACACCAAAAACTAAGACCACGATAAACAGCACACCCAACACTTGCTTAACGATATCCCAAAACCACGGCTCGGTATAAAAAGGAATATCAATGACTTCTGGCGGTGCAATCGCCGCAAAGGGCGCATTAATTACGCTGACACTATCCCCACGACTGGCATTAAAGCCCACTGAGTCCTGTACTAGACGGGTAAAGCGCGCAATATCTGCTTCGGTCCAAGGCACTCGTACCATTTCACCGGTTTGCGGATTCACCACAGAACGATCATCGACAACCACAGCAACAGATAAACGCTGCAAGCGACCTTGATCTTGCTTGGTGTAACTGATGGAGCGATCCAGTTCAAAGTTACGTGTCGATTGCTCGCGCTTATCATTAGGATATGGCGCCAACATCGGCTGACCTGTTCTAGCGTCAATAATTTGTTCGCCATTGGCATCGAGCAAAGGCTGGCCTGCCGCAACTGGACCGCCGGCCGCTTGGCCACCGCCGGCGACCTCTGGAGCTGTTGCAGGGCCTGGTGGCTGATTACTCATGGCACCGGGCACACCTTGCGGACCGCTGCTGACTTGGCGCTGCTCAGATACTGATTGCTCACTGCGCAACGCAGGCTGATCAGGGTTAAAAGTTTCTGAAGTCGATTCAATCGCACTAAAATCAACATCAGCCGAGACTTCAGCCTTATAGTGATCAGTGCCTAAAATAGGTTGTAAAATATTATGTACGCGCTGAGTAAAGAGCGTTTCTAAACGACGTGAATAATCAAATTGCTTACCCGCGCGAGTCATTTCAGATAACTCTTGCTGATCTGACAGCAGATTACCTTTCTGATCGACTACGGT
>JAAYFI010000066.1 GCA_012728315.1 Gammaproteobacteria bacterium | reverse complement strand
GTATAAGCCGCTGCCAGCGGAAACAGATAATAACTGGCGGATATGACTGGCTTTTTCCGCGCGTGCGCTTCGACGTGACTCACACCTACACCTTCTTCATTGCTTAGCGACTGCTCACTACTGGGTCAACTGACGATACAACTGCGGTAAACGTGTCGGCAAATGCTCGGGTTCCCGAATCAAAGTGTAGCCATTCGCACCAAACATATAGGGCAGATAGTCGGCCGCTTCCTTATCAATGGTGATACAGAAAGGGATCAGTCCCATTTTCTGCGCTTCTAAAACCGCTTGCCGAGTATCTTCCACGCCATAACGACCTTCATAAAGGTCCAAATCATTGGGCTTACCATCGGTGACCAACAATAGCACCCGACGCTTATGCGGACGGTCTTTTAATAGCGCACTGGCCTGGCGAATCGCCGCCCCCATGCGCGTGTAATAACCGGGTTTCAGCCCTTGAATGGTGCCGCGCACGCCGTCTTCATAACGCTGATCAAAGCGTTTGATTTCTTGCAGGCGTACTTGATGGCGACGCAGTGAAGAAAAACCATACAGAGCAAAATCATCACCCACAGCCGAGAGCGCCTCGCCAAACAACAACATACTGTCAGCCACCACATCGATCACGCGGCGCTCATCATTGATGTGCGAGTCGGTCGACATGGATAAGTCGGCCAGCAATAAACAGGATAAATCCCGGTGCTGTTGGCGTTTTTCCATAAACAAACCCCGCTCCGCCACTTGCCCGCACTGGCGCTCGACATGGAAATCCAAGCAGGCTTGTAAATCCAACTCATCGCCTTGCGGTTGCTGATGCAACCAACGCGGCTCACTGCGTAAATTCTCAAATTGCCGACGAATGCGCCGCGCCAACTGACTTAAGCGCAGTGGCAAGGGTGCCGCTTCTTGGTCGCGTGGTTGCATCATCTGCACATTGACAAAATCAGCTTGCAGAGCATTTTTGCGGAAATCCCACTCGGGCAGTTTGATGCCCTCACCCAGCGGAATATCATCCACATCAGCTGGAGGTAAATCCAAATGCAGTTTTAAACCGCCGCCTTTGCGCTTACGTTTGCGCGATAACGCAATCTCATCTAAATCATCGGCCACCCGCGCCGCATCGAGATCTTCGTTATCATCACCACAGCGATCGACATCGATGTGTTCCGACCAGCTGAATAAGTTCTCTAAGCGAAATAACAACAAGCCTTGCTTGCCCGAGTTGTCTTCAACGCGCTTGGCTTGTTTACGTACCTCACGGCCTTCACCTTGCGCCGCACCTATCACATCGCCCTCATCCTCCTCACTTTCCAGATCACTTTTTTGTGGATCACCCAAGCGCTCAGCAGGATACAGCCACAGCGGTAATGGAAATGGCGCGCGTTCAGTCACCGGAAAATCCACCACACTGCCCGGCTCTAACAAAGCCTGGCGTAATGCCCGCTCTAAAGCGGCTTCATTGTTTTTTAACGAATTGGGATCTGGACGCAAGGCTAAATGCGCTTCCAGCAAACGCTGATAACGCGAGCGCAGGGCGGGGTATTGCTGCAGCAGGTTTTTAGTCCAACGTTGATTATCTCGACCCCAATGACGCATTTTGTCAGACGTAGCGGCCAGTAATGCCAGCCAACGATACAGGTCGCGATTGAGCTCAGGATCGGGGTATACCGCTAAACTGGCAGGTAGGCGTAAGTTTTCCGCATCCGCCCAAGCCACTGCTAATTGTAGACTGCTACCGGCAATTTGTTGCACCAGAGAGCGGCGTAACACCATTTGACGCGCACTGGCAGCTTCCACTGTAATACCGGACGCTCCACCCAAAGCACGAAACAGCACGGCTAACGAGCGTTGCATATCCGCCAGATCAACCTGCGCTTCTGGGAAACCTGGGTCAGCACGTCGAGTGATAAATCGATGCCAAATCTCACCGGCCCACTCTTCAACTTCAACACCAATACCCATATCCAACCTCACTTAGGGTTGCGCCAGCTGTAGAGAACACTCATGCATCTAGCGCTAAAACAACTTCGGCCCGCTGTACAAGCCGGGCCGAAGATCATTACATCATCACGTTAACTCACGTAATTATGCGTGCCCAGCGGCCGTTGCAGTGACTAAACCTGCGCGTCCACGCTGACGGAAGCTCAACAAGTAAGTTACCAAACCGACCAAAAAGACCACGCCAGCAGCTAAACGTAACCAGTAGAAGATAAACAACTGATCTTGCGAAGCCATAAAGGACAGCGCAGCACCATCTTCGGGGATACGTTGTAGCCAAATCTGCACAACACCGGCGGCCGACAGGAACAGCGTGATAAACACCATGCTGATCGTCATCAACCAGAAGCCCCACATTTCCATAACTTGCGCTTTATTATCAGCGGCTTCACCAAGGCCGCGTAACTTTGGCATGGCGTAGGAAATCAAGGTCATCACAATCAAGGCATAGGCGCCATAGAAGGCTAAGTGACCGTGAGCTGCGGTTAATTGCGTACCGTGCGTGTAGTAGTTAACGGGCGCAAGAGTATGCAAGAAGCCCCACACACCGGCACCTAAGAACGCAGTCACAGTGGTACCCATCGCCCACAATGCAGCGGCTTTGTTCGGGTGCTCACGACGGCGGCGGTTGATCATATTGAAGGCGAACAACACCATCGCAAAGAAGGGTAACGGCTCCAGCGTGGAGAAGATCGAACCGACCCACAACCATACCGTTGGCGCACCAATCCAGAAGTAGTGGTGACCTGTACCTAAGATACCGGAGATCAGCGCCATGGCGACAATCACATACAGCCACTTCTCAATCACTTCACGGTCCACACCGGTGATTTTGATCAGTACATAAGCCAGCATCGCTGCCATGATCAATTCCCACACGCCTTCGACCCACAAGTGCACCACATACCACCAATAAAACTTATCGCGGGTGAGGTTATCGGGGTTGTAGAAAGAGAACAGGAACATCACGGCCAAACCGATCAAACCGGTCATCAGTACCACGTTGATCGCAGTTTTACGGCCTTTGAGTACAGTCATACCGACGTTGTACAAGAAGCCTAAGCACACGACCACGATACCGGCTTTAGTGATCAATGGCTGCTCTAGGAACTCGCGTCCCATGGTGGGCAACAGATCATTTCCGGTCATTTGCGCCAGTCCAGCATAAGGTACAAACAAGTAACCTAAGATGGTCAACACGCCAGCGACAGCGAATATCCAGAACAAAATCATAGCGAGTTTTGGACTGTGTAATTCGCGATCCGCTTCTTCAGGGATCAGGTAATACGCCGCCCCCATAAAGCCGAACAATAACCAAACAATCAACAAGTTGGTGTGCACCATACGTGCAATGTTGAATGGCAGCAGCGGAAACAAGAAGTCACCGATGATGTATTGCAAGCCCATCACCAAACCGAAAGCAATTTGCCCAACAAACAGGATCAGAGCAAACACCAAGTACGGCAAGGCCACCTTTTGCGAGGTGAATTTTAAGTACGGATTATTCGACATAATCAGTTCCCCTTAGACTGCCAAGCAAATGAGCTGACAGTGCATAAATGTTCGAAAACAATGTAGCAGGCATATCAACCCTCCTTGTTTGGTGGCCAGTTATTGGTATCGATTTTCGAACTCCATTTGAGGAACTCGGTTAAATCATCTAACTGGGCATCGGTTAAGTTGAACTGCGGCATTTGTCGACGACCTGGGATATTTGTCGGTTGCGCCTTCATCCACGCAGGTAAGAAGTATTTAAAACCTTCCTCACCACCACGACGGACGAACACGTTACCTAGTTCTGGTGCAAAGTAGGCTCCTTCACCGAGCAAGCTATGACAGCCAATGCAGTTATTTTCTTCCCAAACCAGCTTTCCACGGATCACTGACTCAGTCAGTAACTCGCTATTGGTGCGCTCGGGGATGGTTCTTTCTGTATGGTAAGTGAGTGCAAGAAACACCAAGATGAAGAACAGACTTCCTCCATAGTAGATATTCCTCGCCATACCTTTTGTGAAAGTTTCAGACATGACGCCTCCTAATGAGTTATGCGCGATCATCATAGAAACAGTTGGTAACAAAACCCCTTGATAGCAATCAAGTATTCACAAGTGCTTAAAAACAAGGGTTATATGCCAGAATGACCCTACAAATAGCCGTGTATTTAGCAGCGCATAGCGCTCAGCCGATTCGCTGAGCGCTGGCAGCCTGAGCGAGAGGTATGAGTGGAGTATTACCGCGCGTTTAAGGAGGGATGCAGCTATATCAGCCAACCCTAAAGGGATGAACACCTATCGGGAAAGAGGGTTGGCTGATGACGCACTAAGCTTTAGAACACAGGAACCACTGCACCTTTATATTTTTCATTGATAAAGGCTTTAGCTTCATCACTGTGCAACGCTTTAACTAACTTTTGGATCGTTTCAGCGTCTTTATTATCTTCGCGGGTTACCAAAATATTGACATAGGGTGAGTCAGCACCTTCAATCACCAAAGCATCCTTATTCGGATTTAAGCCTGCTTCTAATGCGTAGTTGGTATTGATCAGAGCCAAATCAACTTGATTCAACACACGCGGTAAGGTCGCCGCCTCAAGCTCGCGCACTTTAATTTTTTTAGGATTCTCAACGATATCACGCGGTGTTGCGGTAATACCTGCTTCAGGCTTGAGCTTAATCAAACCGGCTGTTTGCAACAGCAATAAAGCACGACCACCGTTGGTTGCATCGTTTGGAATCACCACACTTGCACCTTCTTTTAAGTCATCCAGCTTTTTGATTTTGCTGGAATAGGCGCCAAACGGCTCAATATGTACGCCAGCCACACTCACCAAAGTCGTACCTTTGGTTTTATTGAATTCATCCAAGTAGGGTTGGTGTTGGAAGAAGTTGGCATCTAAGCGACCTTCAGCAACTTGCACGTTAGGCTGAACATAATCGGTGAAGACCTTCACATCCAGCTCCACACCTTGCTCCGCTAATGCAGGCTTTAAAAACTCTAAAATTTCCGCATGCGGTACTGGCGTGGCGGCAACCTGGAGAGGTTCGGCGTGCACAGCAAAAACACTCAACGCGGCCAAGGCCAATAATGTTTTTTTCATCAAAATGCTCCAAATATATCAATTATATGCCGTATAACGGCTGTTTTTATGGCTACTTTCTTGAAAAGCGTAACACAAGGCGGTCGCCGACACTTTGTAAAATCTGCACCAGCAATAGCAGTAAAACCACAGTGACCACCATCACATCCGTCTGAAAACGTTGATAGCCAAAACGAATGGCTAAGTCACCTAAACCACCCGCACCGACCACGCCAGCCAGGGGGATGACCAAAAAGGGATTGATGCCGGCCTGCAGGCCAAACACCACCAGGGTGTAGG
>JAAYFI010000065.1 GCA_012728315.1 Gammaproteobacteria bacterium | reverse complement strand
GTTATAGCGTTTGCCGTCTTCTGACCAAGGGTAACCAACCAAGGTGTGCAGTGTGTGCGGCAGGGCAGTGCAGAGGCGCTTTAAAGCACGCTCAATACGTATCTGCATACTATCGCGCAGCAGTAAATCTTGTGCGTTATAGCCGCATAAAGAGAGCTCTGGGAAAACAATTAGATCAGCTTTTTCATCGTGCGCAGCCTGCACGCTTGCATCTAAGATGCGTTGTAGGTTGCCGTCAATATCGCCGACGCGCATATTTAATTGTGCCAATACGGTGCGCACTACAGTAACCATGCTGGATCCCTCTGAATTAATAGTGGGCTAAGTTTAGCAAAGCACAGCGTTGGGTGGGCAGTTGGCTGCAGATAAATGATTTTATCTACTTCTGACTGATAGGTTTCGTTGTATTGTAACGGCGAGGCAGTGCATATTAAGGCGCATGCTGTTGATCAATAAAATGGTTTAGGAGGCGCTGAATAATGAGCTGCGTGGTCAGGGCGGCGTTAACACATGGCGCATAGCTTGTCGATGGAATGCGCTTGAGTGCGACCCTGCTGGGGTGAGCATCGCACATAAAATGCCCATTAACGCGGTGCAAACTGCGTTTTTCACCATTTATGTTTAACCTTGACTGCTTCGCTGACATTATTTCGCGCCTGCTTCAGTTTTGTGGACAAGTTGCAGGCCTCTACTTAAGGCGAGTCTGCGCCATTGGATGCTGTTTTTAACGGTTGTTGTACATTTAAAATAAGAGAGAGAGTGGATATGCAGTTAAAAGATAAAGTCATTATTGTAACGGGTGGAGGCCAGGGCTTGGGTCGTGCGATGGCTGAGTATTTAGCAGCTAAAGGTGCGAAGCTGGCGCTGGTGGACTTGGATCAAGAGAAGCTGGATGCTGCGGTCGCGGCTTGCGCAAGTGCTGGTAGTCAAGCGCGTGCCTATCTGTGCAATGTCGCTAATGAAGAGCAAGTGACGCATATGGTGGCGCAAGTGGCTGATGACTTTGGTGCTATCCATGGTTTGGTCAATAATGCCGGTATTTTGCGTGATGGCCTGACGATTCGTGTGAAAGATGGCGAGATGAGCAAAATGAGCTTGGCCAATTGGCAGGCAGTGATTGACGTCAACCTGACCGGTGTCTTCCTCTGTACCCGAGAAGTGGCTGCGAAAATGATTGAGCTGAAGAATCAAGGCGCTATCGTAAACATTTCTTCAATTTCACGTGCCGGTAATATGGGGCAGGCGAACTATTCTGCAGCAAAGGCAGGTGTGGCTGCTGATACTGTGGTGTGGGCAAAAGAACTGGCGCGCTACGGTATTCGTGTGGCAGGTGTTGCGCCAGGCTTTATTGAAACTGAAATGACCTTAGGTATGAAGCCAGAAGTGTTAGCAAAAATGACAGCAGGGATTCCATTGCAACGTATGGGTAAACCTGAAGAAATTGCTCACTCTGTCGCTTATATTTTTGAGAATGATTATTACACCGGCCGTATTCTTGAGTTGGACGGTGGCTTGCGCTTGTAAAAAGCTGCAATAGCCAGCTAGCGATGGTGTATGCCGTACTCTGGGGTGGGTTAATCTGTCGATGAACCCATTCGGGGCGCTACGCCATCCTTGGCTGCGCTGGCCACCGCTCCGCGCCCCCAGCATCCTCGATCTCTGGACGGCAACGGCCTTCAACATTGACTTCGACCACAACGGCGATGGCATGCTGACCCGTGCTGATTGGGGCGGCAATGGCGCTGCCTTGCTGGATTGGGATCGCAACAGCAACGGCCTGATTGATAAGGCTGCTTGAGCGGTTGGGTGGGCGTTCAATACGCTTTACAGGCGCTGCCTACCAACCCACGCCGACACCAATCACATAGCGTCGATCATTGAGATCGCCGTATTTGCTGGAAACCTTATCCCACTCAGCTCTTAAGGTGACTGCTGCCCAGCTATTGAGCTTGTAGCGCATACCCGCTTCACTATCCAAGACATAATCAATATCACTGATAAAAGGTACGCCGAACTCACCTTTGGTGTACAGCTCAAAGCTTTTACCGCTGATATAGCGATTGTAATCCCACGACAGGTTACCTGAGTTAAAGCTTTGTTTTTCACCGTGAACAAACTTGAACTTATTATGATTAAGCAATCCAGATAGCGCGAAAGCCCCTAATTCATTGTCCCAGAACTGAAAGCCCGGCCCGGTACCGTAGACATGCTGCCGGCGCAAATCTTCAACATGATCATTGATATATTTAGCTTTATTTTTCCAGAACCAGCGTTCAGTGATAAAACGGTCTAAAGCATAACTGGCTTCAAAGTTCTCAGTTTTCTTAGTGCCATTTTTAGTTTCATAATCGTATTCAGTGTCCAGCCCATGTCGCCATAAACCGTGGCGCAACTCAGTGTTGATATCTAAGCCGTAATCATCGGAGCTATTTTCGTTGCGCTTATAGTCTGCTGAAAAACTGAGATTACCTTTCCAACGTAAATCCTCAATAATAGGGCGTGGCACCATCAGCTGTTGAATAGCATCGAGCTCTACCGTTTGCTCAGGACCACCGTTAACAATGCGCACGCTACCTTCAGGTGCAGGGCGCAACTCTTTACTGGTCTCGCTAGTAAACTGATCCAGCTTAACCAGCAGCGGTTGCTTTGACTCCAGCGTTGCTACTTTACTAATCTTTAGCGTAATGGTGCCGGCATAATCTGTTTCCAGCAGCAGCTTACCGCTGTCGAGCAGTAAAATACTCCCAGTTAAGCGATCACCATTTTTTAGCCACACCGTATCTGCGTGAGCAGATATTGAAAATATAAGACTTATAGCAAAGCTACATACCGCAAAAGCACGCATAATCAAAACTCAGGGGAAGATAGAAACAGAAATGTTGTACAGTGCGCAGTTTAACGTCACCTGATAACAGACCCATAGCAAAAAATAGGGTTCCGTCATGGATATAGAAAATAAACAGCAGATGCGGATCGTCTTGTACACATTGTTGTCCAAGGTCCCACAAGGATGCTTAGTCACCTATGGGCAATTGGCTCAGATGGCAGGCTATCCGGGCTTGGCGCGTTGGGTGGGTCGGGTTTTGAGTCAACTACCCGATGATACACAATTGCCCTGGCATCGTGTTGTTGCGGCCGGTGGGCGTTTAAGTTTGCCGCCAAACAGTCGCGCAGGTGATGAGCAACGCCAGCGATTACATCTCGAAGGGATCTTGATTGAGCAAGATCGTGTAAAATTAGCCAATTATCAGTGGCAGCCTGACACTGTCAGCCAGTAGAGTACGCCTTTTTCAATGAAAACAATTCACCATGACCGATAACAGTTGGCGTACCGCCATACAGGCCTATTCGAATCCGGCTGTTTTAGCTTTATTACTGTTGGGGTTTGCTGCCGGCCTGCCTTATATGTTGGTTTTTTCCACGCTGTCTGTGTGGTTGCGAGAAGCCGGCGTAGCCCGTGAAACCATTGGTTATGCCAGTCTTATAGGCTTGGCTTATGCTTTTAAATGGGTGTGGTCGCCGCTGCTTGATCAATGGCGTTTGCCGTTTTTAGGGCGCTTAGGGCGGCGGCGCTCATGGCTGGTGCTTTCTCAGCTTTTGGTGGCCATTGGTTTGGCCGGAATGGCGCTGAGTAATCCGCAAAGCCACTTGGCTGTTTTGATTGCTTTGGCCGTGCTGGTGGCCTTTGCTTCGGCTACACAAGATATTGCGGTGGACGCATACCGTTTAGAAATTCTCGATAACAGCCGGCAAGCGGCCTTAGCTGCAAGCTATATGGCCGGCTATCGGGTCGCAGCACTCTTAGCTACCGCCGGTGCCTTATATTTTGCTGAATGGTTTGGCTCTACCGGTGTGCAGTACCGACATGCCGCTTGGGCCAGTACCTATTTGCTGTTTGCTTTGTTAATGCTGCCAGGGCTGCTCACCACCTTATGGATGAAAGAGCCTAAGCTTGCGGTGGCAACGGAAGATACGATTAATCGTTATAAGCTTAGCCATCAATTGATTTCGGTCGTAGTGCTGATGGTTTTGTTGGTGTCGGTGCCTGCGATGATGACCCAATTCTATCAGACTGATTTTCAGTCTTTGGTGGCTGGGCGTGCGGGATTGGATGATTTGTTTTATAGCGATCGAGCCTTTTTGCGCGCTCTGCTCTACACCATCTTGACGCTATTTTGCTTGTCGTCACTTGGGCGTAAAGGGCTGGCGCCGGTGTTAACCCCCGTTAGCGATTTTGTGGTGCGCTATCGCTGGCAAGCCTTGTTATTACTTGGTTTAGTGGCGACCTATCGTATGTCAGATACGGTGATGGGCGTAATGGCTAATGTGTTTTATATCGATCAAGGTTTTAGCAAAGATCAAATTGCCGGTGTCAGTAAAGTCTTCGGTTTGATTATGACATTGCTCGGTGCTGGCGTGGGTGGTTTGCTTATTGTGCGCTTTGGCATTATGCCGATTTTGTTAGTCGGTGGTATTACCTCAGCAGGCACAAACTTAATGTTTGTCTTGTTGGCAGGCATGGGCGCGGATCTGAATATGTTGATCGTCACCATTTCGTGCGACAACTTCAGTGCAGGATTAGCAACAGCGGCTTTTGTGGCTTATTTGTCGAGCCTGACCAATTTACGCTTCTCGGCCACCCAATATGCATTGCTCAGCTCAATTATGTTGCTACTGCCACGCTTAATCGGCGGTTATTCAGGTGTTTTGGTCGATAAATTTGGCTATGAGAAGTTCTTTTTAATTACCGCCTTGCTGGGTGTACCTACCATTATTTTGATTATTTGGCAGTGGCGCAGTGATCGACGTCGAGCATCAGCCAGTGCTGAGCTCGATGACGGTGCCAACAATGCTTGAGGTATTTTGTTACATGATCCAATGCATGCGTCCCTTGAGATTTAGTATTGTGGGACGCATTAATATTTTATCTACATTGTTTGGGTGTGTCTGATGCGCTTTTTTTTCTTATTGTTTTTAGTGTTTCCGCTGCTTGAGTTGTTTGTCATGATTCGAGTTGGCTCAAGTATTGGGGCTTCAGCAACCTTGCTATTGGTGCTGGCCAGCGGCGTGCTGGGCGTGTTGTGTATCCGCTTAGCCGGATTGACTACAGCGTTAAAAGTGCGTCAGCGCATGGCATTAGGTGAAATACCCAATAACGATATGCTCAATGGCTTACTGCTGGTCGTGGGCGGTGGCCTGCTGTTTTTGCCGGGTTTTATTAGCGATGTGTTGGGTTTGATGTGCTTGCTGCCTTTTGTGCGCCATTGGTTGATTAAGCGCATTAACCTGCATATGACGCAAGGTATGCAATCAGGTCGGTTTTATGCACAAAGTAGCGCTTATACCCAACACAGAGGGCGCTCAGAGACCCATCATGCGCAGATTATTGAAGGTGAATTTGAGCGTAAAGACCCTTAAATCGCATTTTCATCGCCTTTGTTAAAAATTTTCAGGCACAGCCCTTGAAATGCTTGTATGTGCCCACATATATAAGTCACCAAAAGATTCTGCACTAGCAGACTATTCTGCGTGCTGTGCTTGTTACAGTGCGCTCCGGCTAGCCGGACTTAATAAACGTGCCGATGAGTGTCATCGGCTGATGTAACTAACCCGTTGGGAGAGATCGACAATGAAGCTTCGTCCTCTGCATGACCGTGTAGTAATTCGCCGCAGCGAAGAAGAAACTAAAACCGCAGGCGGCATCGTGCTACCAGGTTCAGCGGCTGAAAAACCAAATCAAGGTGAAATTGTAGCCGTAGGTACTGGCCGCGTTTTAGACAATGGTGAAGTACGCGCACTCGCAGTAAAAGTGGGTGACAAAGTAGTCTTTGGCCCTTATTCCGGCAGCAACGCTATTAAAGTTGATGGCGAAGAACTGTTGGTAATGAGCGAAAGCGAAATTCTCGCGGTTGTTGAAGCTTAATTTATCCCCTTGCGTTTAATGACACAGAATTGAGGAACAGATTCCATGGCTGCTAAAGAAGTAAAATTCGGCGATACAGGCCGTAAAAAAATGTTAGCTGGCGTCAACGTATTGGCTGACGCAGTAAAAGCAACCTTAGGCCCGAAAGGTCGTCACGTTGTTTTAGAAAGAAGCTACGGTGCACCTTCAATCACTAAAGACGGTGTTTCAGTTGCAAAAGAGATTGAACTGGAAGATCGTTTTGAGAACATGGGCGCGCAGTTAGTTAAAGACGTCGCCTCTAAAGCCAACGACGAAGCCGGTGATGGTACGACTACGGCTACCGTTCTTGCGCAGGCTATCGTTAATGAAGGCTTGAAAGCGGTTGCAGCGGGTATGAACCCAATGGACCTCAAGCGCGGCATTGATAAAGCAACAACTGCAATTGTTGAGCAGATCAAGCAACTGGCAAAGCCATGCTCTGACAACAAAGCCATTGCTCAGGTGGGTACCATTTCTGCGAACGCAGACGCTTCAATCGGCGAAATCATTGCTAAAGCAATGGATAAAGTCGGTAAAGAAGGCGTAATTACTGTTGAAGAAGGTTCAGGTTTAGAGAACGAGCTGTCTGTGGTTGAAGGCATGCAGTTTGATCGTGGCTACCTGTCACCTTACTTTATCAACAAGCCAGACACCATGGTGGCTGAGCTGGAAAACCCATTGCTGCTGTTGGTAGATAAGAAAATCTCTAACATCCGCGAACTGCTCCCTGTATTGGAGGCGGTGGCTAAATCAGGTCGTCCACTGTTGATTATTGCTGAAGATGTTGAAGGCGAAGCCTTAGCAACCTTGGTTGTGAACAACATGCGCGGTATCGTTAAAGTGGCTGCAGTTAAAGCACCAGGCTTTGGCGATCGTCGTAAAGCCATGTTGCAGGATATTGCTATCCTGACTGGCGGTACGGTGATTTCTGAAGAAGTTGGCCTGAGCTTAGATACCACAACTTTAGATCATTTAGGTGATGCTAAGCGTGTTGTGCTGAACAAAGATAACACCACAATTATCGACGGTTCAGGTGCACAAGCGGATATCGAAGCACGTGTGCTGCAAATCCGTAAGCAAATTGAAGAAACTTCTTCAGACTACGACAAAGAAAAACTGCAAGAGCGTCTGGCTAAATTAGCTGGCGGTGTTGCGGTGATCAAAGTTGGCGCAGCCACTGAAGTTGAAATGAAAGAGAAGAAAGCCCGCGTTGAAGATGCGCTGCACGCAACCCGTGCTGCGGTTGAAGAAGGCGTGGTACCTGGCGGTGGTGTGGCACTGGTGCGCGCACTGCAAGCAATCAGCGAGCTCAAAGGCGACAACGAAGATCAGAACGTTGGTATTGCTCTGCTGCGTCGTGCGGTTGAAGCGCCTTTGCGTCAGATCGTTGCCAACGCAGGTGATGAGCCAAGCGTAGTGGTTGATAAAGTTAAGCAAGGCGAAGGTAACTTCGGCTTTAACGCTGCCACAGGTGAGTACGGCGATATGATTGCAATGGGTATTTTAGACCCTGCAAAAGTAACCCGTTCAGCCCTGCAAGCGGCTGCGTCCATTGCTGGCTTGATGGTCACTACTGAAGCCATGATCGCTGAAATCAAAGATAACAGCGCACCTGCAATGCCTGATATGGGCGGCATGGGTGGAATGGGTGGGATGATGTAAGGTTTTTTACCTTACTGTTTCGCTCTAAAGCATCAAAAAAACGGCTACCAAGTGATTGGTAGCCGTTTTTTATTGGCTGGAATAAAAGCTCGCTTAACTTATAGAGAGTAGTCAGCGAGTTGGCGGGCAATCAGTATGCGCTGCACTTCGCTGGTGCCTTCATAAATTTGCGTAATACGCGCATCACGGTAATGACGCTCTACTGCGTAATCTTCGAGATAGCCGTAACCACCATGAATCTGAATAGCATTTGAGCAGACTTTTTCGGCCATTTCTGAGGCGAAAAGTTTCGCTTGGGAGGCTTCTGATAAGCAGGGCAGGCCCGCTGTGCGCAAGCGTGCAGCATAGAGCAACATATGGCGTGCAGCATTAATTTGTGTATGCATATCTGCGAGCATATTAGCAATGCTTTGGTGTTCGGCGATCGGCTTGCCAAACTGTACGCGCTCACGCGAGTAACGCAGGGCCGCTTCAAAAGCTGCGCGAGCAATACCAATGGCTTGTGCGGCAATGCCTAAGCGACCACCCTCTAAGCCAGAAAGCGCAAGGGCTAAGCCTTTACCGCGCGGGCCCAACATGTTTTCTTTAGGAACACGACAGTTGATCAAGCTCACTGCACAGGTATCCGATGCACGTAAGCCCATTTTTTGTTCCATGCGCTCCACTTCAAAACCTGGAGTGTCAGTCGGCACTAGAAAAGCCGATAATCCTTTTTTACCCAGATCAGGATCGGTTACCGCAAAGACAATGGCTAAACCTGCGCGCTTGGCATTGCTGATAAATTGTTTACTGCCATTGAGGACCCACTCTTCGCCGTCTGCAACTGCTTTAGTACGTAGGTTATTGGCTTCGGAACCGGCTTGCGGCTCGGTTAAGCAGAAACAGGCGAGGGTTTTACCCGCTGCTAGATCAGGCACCCATTGTTGTTTTTGCTCTTCTGTACCCCAATTTAGAATGGGTGTGCAGCCAACCGAGTTATGAATACTCATCACCGCGCCTGTTGCCGCACAACCCGCTGAGATTTCTTCAACGGCGAGGACGTAAGAGGTGTAATCAATATAAGAGCCACCCCATTCTTCAGGTACAACCATACCTAAAAAACCCAGCTCGCCCATCTGTTTGAGCATACTGTCATCCAGCCAGCCGGCTTTTTCCCATTGTTCGGCATGAGGGGCTAATTCAGTTTTGGCGAAGTCCCGTGCCATATCACGGATCATGCGTTGCTCTTCGGAGAGTTCGATATCATTCATGGTGAAATTCCTTTAATACACGCATTGGCTTATACAGATTGCGCTTGAAAGCCTGCGAACAACTCATCGATTTTCGCGGGGTCAAGCGCTTCGATGGTGGCCGGCTGCCATTGTGGGTTTTTATCTTTATCAATAATCAGCGCACGCACGCCTTCCATAAAGTCACCTTTGGTAAACCACTGTTTACCTAAGTGGTACTCGAGGCGGAAACAATCTGCCAGTGACAGCTTTTTACCACGGCGTAACATGGCTAAAGTGGTGGCCATAGCGATAGGGGAGCGCGTTGCCAGTGTCGCGAGCAATTCTTCGCTCCACTGTTTAATAGTGCTATCGGTTTCGCTTTTTAACGAGGCGATAATTTCAGCGACTGAATCTTTGGCAAAGTGCTGATCGATAGCCGCGCGTACTGTGGTCAGTTTGGCCCCGCTGGCACGCTTACTGGCTAAGGTGTTTAATAAGCTGCGAATGGCTTCTTGCGATGAGTGCCCCCACTGCATATTGTCCAAGCAACGGTCCAGCTCAGAAATTTGCTCGGCATGTAAAAACCAATCAGCAAGACCCACTTGCAAGGCATCCGCTGCGCCAACTGGGTTGCCACTGACGCCCATATAAGTACCGACTTCACCCGGTAAGCGTGATAAAAAATAGCTACCGCCCACATCTGGGAAAAACCCAATACTCACTTCTGGCATACCTAAGCGGGCTTTTTCGGTGACGATACGAAAGCTTGCCCCTTGCACTAAGCCCATGCCGCCGCCCAAGGTTAAGCCGTCGATTAAGGCGATAAAAGGTTTCGGGTAAGCGTGAATCCATTGATCCAGTGCATATTCTTCGCTAAAGAAGGTTTCGTTGCCTGTGTTACCTTCTTTAGCATTGTTGTACAACTCGCGAATATCACCGCCAGCACAAAAGGCTTTGTCGCCATTGGCGCGCAGTACCACAGCAACCACTTGGTCGTCGGCCGCCCAGTCATCCAGTTGAGTTTGAATCAGGCGCACCATTTCAAGGTTGATGGCGTTAAAGGCGGAGACACGGTTCAGGGTGAGGTGACCTACGCGATTGCGAACTTCAGTCAGTACCAGAGCAGGATTATCGAGCATCGAGATCACTCCTTTAAATACAGTTTAATAATGGCCGAGAAGTCTAGATGGCCATTGCCTTGCAAGCTAAAGGCTTGATAGAGCTGTTGTGCTGCGGCACCCATCATGACGGGTTGTTTGGCCAAACGCGCAGCTTCAGTGGCTAAGCCTAAATCTTTAAGCATCAAGTCGCTACCGAAACCACCACTATAGCCGCGACTGGCAGGTGTGTTGTCTAAAACATCGGGGTACGGGTTGTTGATTTCAGAACTCCAGCAGCGGCCACTGGAGGTATTGATAATGCCGGCTAATGTTTTGGCATCCATCCCCAAAGAAACACCTAAGGCCATGGCTTCAGCGACGCCAATCATAGAAATCCCCAGCAGCATATTGTTAGCGACTTTAGCCACTTGGCCGTTACCGCTGGCGCCACAATGGGTCACATTTTTACCCATGGCCTGCAAAATGGGACGGATATGCTGTAAATCTTCCGCTTCACCGCCGACCATAAAGGTTAAGGTTGCCGCTTGTGCACCAGCGGTGCCGCCCGATACCGGGGCATCAAGCATGCGATGCCCCGCTGCGGTCGCAGCTTGTGCTACTTCCCGCGCGCTATGTGGATCAATGGTGGAGCAGTCAATTAAATAGGTGGGTTTGGTCAGTTGTGCAATAAGGCCGTCCTCACCGAGGTAGACCCCTTTTACGTGAGGGGCCGCAGGTAACATGCTAATAACTACATCAGGAGCGCTGGCTATTAAGGCGGCTACAGAAGCACAACCTTGTGCGCCTTTTTGCTCGAGTTCGGCAACAGCAGTGTTGGAAAGGTCGAATACACTCAGTTGATGGCCCGCTTTGAGTAGGTTGCTGGCCATTGGGCTGCCCATATTACCGAGGCCTAAAAATCCGATATGCATGGTTGATCTCCGCTTATTATGATTATTGCGCGTGATGATGCTCATTAAGTTGTCTTGCTGCTCTTACACGCAGCATGCCCCGCCTAAACTTTGTTAGCAGGCGGGGCGCTCAGCTTACTTGAGGCTGATGGTGGTATTGAGTGCCCCGGCTGCTTCGTCTTCATCGAACCAGCGCGCAGTGACGGTTTTAGTTTGTGTGTAGAACTGCACCACTTGTTTGCCATATGGGCCTAAATCACCCAGTTTTGATGCCCGTGAACCGGTAAAGGAGAATATAGGTACGGGTACTGGAATAGGTACGTTAATGCCAACTTGGCCCACATCAATATCCTCTTGGAAGCGACGTGCGGTAGCACCGGAGCGGGTAAAGATGGCGGTGCCATTGCCGTTGGGATTGCTATTAATCAGCTCAATGGCTTGCTCAATATTGTCAGCATGCATCACACAGAGCACTGGGCCGAAAATTTCTTCTTGGTAGATACGCATTGAAGTATCAACAGCGGAGAAGATGGTTGGGCCAACAAAGTTGCCTTGTTCAAAGCCTGGCACTTTTGGATTGCGACCGTCGAGATCCAATTGCGCTCCTTGCTTGACGCCGCTGTCAATCAAATCCGTAATGCGTGCTAAGGCTTGCTTGGAGATCACAGGACCCACATCGGTGCCCGCTTGGCAGCCAGCATTCACTTTAAGTGTTTTGGCTTTTGCTACCAATTCCGGTAACCAACTTTGTGCTTCGCCGACTAAGACAATCACCGGCAGCGCCATGCAGCGTTGTCCGGCGGCACCAAAGGCCGCACCAGCAATAGCGTTTAGGGTTTGTTCTTTATTGGCATCAGGCATCACAATCGCATGATTTTTTGCGCCCATCATGCACTGTACGCGTTTCCCAGCCAGAGAAGAGCGGTTATAAACGTGAGTACCAACATGGGTGGAGCCAACAAAAGACACCGCTTTAATATCTGGATGGTCACAAATACCATTGACCGCGTCTGGGCCGCCATGGATGACGTTAAGTACGCCGGCTGGAATTCCGGCTTCTAAGGCCAGTTCTACCAGGCGCATGGTAACCATTGGATCCTGCTCTGAGGGTTTCAGAACAAAGGTATTACCGGTCACAATGGCCATTGGGAACATCCACAATGGAATCATCGCAGGGAAGTTAAAGGGTGTGATACCTGCGCAGACACCGATGGGCTGTAGCAGAGTATAAGTGTCCACGCCATTGGCTACGTTGTTAGCCAGTTCACCTAATTGCAAGTTACCGATGGCAGCCGCATGCTCAACCACCTCAAGGCCGCGGAATACGTCGCCTTCTGCATCCGCTAAGGTTTTGCCTTGCTCGGCCGTTAATAAGGCCGCCAACTCCTGCATATTTTCGCGAATCAGCTGTTGGTATTTGAGGAAAATACGAGCGCGGGTACCGATCGGGGTTTTGCGCCAAGTTTTAAAGGCGTTTTTAGCGCTAGCGACCGCGGCATTGATTTCGTCGGCGGTAGCAAAAGGAACTTTCGCTAACACGTCTTGCGTGGCTGGGTTAATCACCTCACGCCATTGGTCGGTTTTTGATTCAACAAACTTGCCATCAATAACCAGTTTAATCGTTGGTACTTGAACTGCTGTCATATCGGTACGCCTCAGTCTGAAATTATTTTTGTGTTTGACTCTCTCGATGTGGTTTCATGCTAGCAGTGCATTTTTGCTTGCGACAACCCTTTGGTTTGCAGATATGCTCTGCAAAAATGCACACCGCTATAAAAACCCTGAATGAGGACGCTATGGATTGGGAACAGTTACGGTTTTTTTTAGAGTTGGCTCGAGCTGGGCGCTTAGTGATTGCCGCCCGGCGCATGGGAGTTGATCACACGACAGTGTCGCGCAAAGTGCAGGCTTTGGAGAAAAACCTAGGGCGACCTTTGTTTTTACGCGAACATGAAGGCTACAAGCTCACTGAAGCTGGGCGCGCTTTGCTGCCACAAGTGGAAGCGATGGAAAGTGCTTTTGTAGGTATCTCGGACTCCTTACCCCATCTGGGTGAACAGCTGTCGGGGCATGTGCGCATTGGCGCAACTGAAGGCTACAGTACCTTGCTGCTGGCTGAGCAGTTGGTCGAGTTGGGGCAGCTTTATCCGCATTTAAAAGTGGATTTACTGGCGCTGCCACGGGCTGTGCAGTTGTCGCGTAACGAGGCGGATATTGTTATTACCCTCGAGCGCCCTGAGCGTGGCCCTTTTATTATCACGCGACTCACCGACTATGCGTTGCATCTGTATGCCAGTGCTGATTATTTGGCTCAGCACCCAGCCATTACTCATCGCGAGCAATTAACCGAGCATCGTTTTGTGACCTATGTGGATGATTTGCTTTTCAGTAAAGAGTTGGTTTTTTTAGACGAGCTGGTTAAAACCAATCAAGCCAATTTGCGCAGTACCAGTATCTTGGCCCAGCAGCAGGCCGTGGCAGCAGGGGCTGGTTTAGCGATCTTGCCGGCCTTTGCCGCTTGCAAAGAACCACGCTTACAGCGGGTACTGGCTGATCAAGTGAGTTTTACGCGAACGTTTTGGATGTTAATGCCCATAGAGCTTAAGGATATTGCGCGTATGCGCACGGCGTGGAACTTTCTGCGTGAACAGGCAGCCACACAACAGGATGTGCTCTTACCACAGAGCCGTGAGACCAAGGAGATTTAAGATGGGCATGTCGCGCTCGGGAACCGTATCGGCAGTGATGGTGCGTGAAGCACTCTATGCTCCCTTGCAGCAAGGTTGGGCGCTGGAGGATTTATTAAATGGCACGCCTTTTGATGCGCAGGTGATGCGTGAGGATGCAGAGCGTGTGCCCGTCAAGCATTATGCGCGGTTTTGGCGGCGCTTGCGCCGTACCATCCAGGATGAGTTTTTTCTGATGGATCAGCGCACGATGCGCCCAGGTAGTTTTGCTTTTATGTGCAGTATAGCGGCGCAGCAACCTACGGTAGGGCAGGGTTTGGATGTGGCGCTGCAGTTTCTTGGCTTGGTGTTTGCTGATAAACGGGCGGTGCTGCGTACCCAGCAGAGTATGGCCGCTGTGGTGTTGCGCGAAGACAGTGCACAGCCTGCGCGTGCATTTACTTACTTCACCTTTTGGATGTATGTACACGGTCTAACCTGCTGGCTAGCGAATCAAAGGATTCCGTTATTGTCGGTTGATGTGCGCAGTGCTACACCGGACTTTATTGATGATTATCGCGTGATGTTTTCAGACAACTTACGCTTCGATTGTCGACAATCTAAAATATTGTTTTCTGCCGATGTATTAGCTGTGCCGGTTCGGCGCTCCGCCGAAGACTTGCAACGCTTTTTGCGCCATGCCCCAGATAACATCATGGTCAAATACCGGGATGAACAGAGCTTGAGCAGTCAGATTCGTCGCACACTTTTGCGTAGCGATCCAAAAAGCTGGCCTGACGCTGTGGGCTTGGCTGCTGATTTATTTATGTCTGTTTCCACTTTACGGCGCCGCTTGAATGAAGAAGGTCAAAGTTATCAGCGGCTTAAGGATGCTGTGCGCAGTTCGTTAGCCGTTAAATGGTTGGCCGATGAACATTATACTTTTGTCGATATCGCCTCCGCTTTAGGCTTTGCCGATGTGAGCACCTTTTACAAGGCGTTTCGCAAATGGACAGGCACACAGCCCAGTCATTACCGTGCAATCCTGTTAGATAAAAATAAATAATTGGCAAAAACGTTCAAGCAGTTTGAGAGATTTTGCTATTGCTTCTGGGGTAGGCTCAAGCTGACTATCAAGGCGTGTACCTTGCAATGTCAACAATAATAAAAGTTGGAGCGTGCCATGAACCCAGTAAAACGTGACTATTTTCAAGCCTCACAGAGCTTTGATTTTGACAGTACTGTGAGCCAAGCCATTAGCGGCACCTTTGCTGCAATGAATGCGTGCTATGAATGCTGTGATCGCCATGCAGCAAGCGACGCTGTGGCATTAATTCAAGAGAATGCCGATGGCAGCTCCAGTCAACACAGCTATGCTGAGCTGCGCGATCAAGCCGCACAGTTTGCTCATTATTTAACCCAGCAAGGCATTCAAGCCGGTGATGTGGTCGCAGGTCTATTACCGCGTGGCCATGCTTTGCTGGTGACTATTTTAGGCACATGGCGGGTCGGTGCGATTTATCAGCCTCTGTTTACCGCCTTTGGACCTAAAGCGATTGAGCATCGACTGCAGACTTCAGCCGCCAAGCTGGTGGTCAGCGATGCCGCCAACCGTAGCAAGCTGCTGGATGTTGAACACTGCCCAGCTATTATGACGGTAACGGATGCTCAAGGCGCAGGCTTAGAAGACGGAGATCATGATTTTTGGCCAGCGATTGCTGATTTATCTACGGATTTCGCGCCTGTTATGCGCAGCGGTGATGATCCGTTTTTGCTGATGTTTACCTCTGGCACTACAGGTTTAGCCAAGCCGTTAGAGGTCCCTTTGCGTGCGATAGTGGCGTTCCAGCGTTATATGATTGATGCGGTGGGTTTGCGTGCTGAAGACTCATTTTGGAACGTGGCAGATCCGGGCTGGGCCTATGGTTTGTACTTTGCAATTACCGGGCCGATGTCAATGGGGCTGCCAGTGCTCTCAGTGGATGGTCTATTTAATCTAGATCGTTGCTTAGAGATCGCGAAAAAATACAATGTTAATAATCTAGCTGGCGCACCCACGGTGTTTCGTATGTTGATTGCCGCCGGCGTCAAAGTAGCGGATCAATGGAAGGGGCAGTTGCGCGTGGTCAGCAGTGCCGGCGAGCCGCTTAATCCTGAGGTGATTCGCTGGTTTAGAGAACACTTAGATGTGGCTATTAATGACCATTACGGGCAAACCGAGATGGGGATGGTGCTGTGTAATCACCATAATTTAGAACACCCATTGCACATGGGCGCGGCCGGTTATGCTTCGCCAGGCCATCGCGTAGTGGTCGTGGATGAGGAGACGCTCGAAGAGTTGCCTGCCGGTGTGCCGGGTATTTTGTCAGTTGATGTTGAGCGCTCGCCGATGTTCTGGTTTAACGGCTACAAGGGCATGGAAACCACGTCATTCAAAGGCCGTTACTATTTAACTGGAGATACAGCTGAGCTTAACACTGATGGCAGCATCAGCTTTGTAGGGCGCTCAGATGATGTGATCAGTACCTCAGGTTATCGAGTCGGGCCTTTTGATGTTGAAAGCGCCTTGTTAGAGCACCCCGCGGTGATTGAGGCGGCAGTTGTGGGTAAGCCTGATGCGCAACGTAACGAAATCATTAAAGCCTTTGTGATTTTGCAGGACGGTTATCAAGGTACCGCAGAACTGGCAGAAGAGTTGCGTATACATGTGCGTAATCGTTTAGCGGCGCACGCTTATCCCCGCGAGATTGAATTTCCTGATGAGTTGCCAAAAACCCCAAGTGGCAAAGTGCAACGCTTTATTTTGCGCATCAATGAAATCAATAAATACAATGAGCAAAAGCAGGCTAAACAAGCCGCCTGTTAATTTTAAGGGTGTTTTATGCACATAGCAGAACATACATTTGTGATCACCGGTGGCGCCTCTGGGCTGGGCGCTGCCAGTGCTCAGCACTTGCTGACTCAAGGCGCTTCAGTGGTGTTGCTGGATATCAATCAAGAGGCTGTTGAGGCGCAGGCGCAGCGGTTGGGCAAGCATGCGCTGGGCATTGCCTGCGATATTTGTGATGCCGAGCAAGTGCAACATGCACTGGATGCCGCGGTTGAACGTTTTGGTGGCTTACATGGCCTCATCAACTGTGCTGGTGTGGTCGGGGCGCAACGTATTTTAGGGCGCAACGCTCCACATCCTTTAGAGGACTTTTCTCGCGTACTGCAAATTAATGTGGTGGGGAGCTTTAATATGCTGCGTTTAACCGCGCAGATCATGGCTAATAATCAACCCAACGAACAGGGTGAGCGTGGTGTGGTGATCAATACCGCTTCGATTGCCGCTTACGATGGTCAGCTGGGGCAGGCTGCTTATGCGGCCTCTAAAGGCGCCATTGTCAGTTTAACTTTACCAGCGGCACGCGAGTTAGCACGCTATGGTATTCGGGTGATGACCATTGCCCCAGGTGTATTTGAGACCCCGATGATGGCTGGGATGACTGAAGAAGTGCGCGCGGGATTGTGTGCGGATGTGCCATTTCCAGCGCGCTTAGGCAAGCCTGATGAGTATGCGGCTTTGGTTCAGCATATTATTGAAAATACCATGTTAAATGGCGAGGTGATTCGCTTGGATGGTGCTTTACGTATGGGAGTTAAGTAAATGAGTCAGCATGATCCTGTGGTGATTGTCAGTGTCGCGCGTACTCCTATGGGTGGCTTTCAGGGCGCGCTGCAGCCGTTGACGGCGCCTGAATTAGGCGCTGCGGCAATTAAAGCCGCAGTGGTGCGCGCTAAGCTGGAGCCTGAGGCGGTGCAAGAGGTGATGTTTGGTTGTGTGCTGCCCGCAGGTTTAGGTCAGGCTCCCGCTCGGCAAGCAGCACTGGGTGCGGGATTGGCTGAGCATACGGTATGCAGCACAGTGAATAAAATGTGTGGCTCGGGTATGCAGACGGTGATTATGGCTCATGATGCGCTCTTGGCGGGCTCGGTGGATGTGGTGGTAGCCGGTGGCATGGAAAGCATGTCCAATGCCCCTTATTTGTTAGATAAAGCGCGTGCGGGTTATCGCATGGGGCATGGCAAAGTCATTGATCATATGTTTATGGATGGTCTTGAAGATGCCTACGATAAAGGCCGTTTAATGGGTACCTTTGCCGAGGATAGTGCTCAAGCTTATGGTTTTACCCGTGAACAGCAAGATGCGTTTGCGGTGCAATCACTGCAGCGTGCGCAGCACGCGATTACCGCGGGCTACTTTAATCAAGAAGTAGTGGCGGTTGAGGTGGCGCAGCGCCATGGTAGCCTGATTGTCAGTGAAGATGAGCAACCGCCTAAAGCTGACCCTAATAAAATTGCTCAACTGCGTCCGGCCTTTCGTAAAGAAGGTACCGTGACTGCGGCCAACTCCAGTTCGATTTCTGATGGTGCCGCGGCATTGGTTTTGATGCGCCAAAGTGAAGCACAGCAACGTGGCTTAACGGCGCTAGCGGTGATCCGCGGACACAGTGCTTATGCCGCCGCTCCACATTTGTTTACTACAGCCCCGGTGGGCGCGATCAATAAACTGTTGGCGCGTACAGGTTGGAGCTTAGATCAAGTGGACTTATTTGAAATTAATGAGGCGTTTGCCGTGGTGACTATGATTGCCATGCGTGAGTTGGATTTACCCGCAGACAAAGTCAATGTGCATGGTGGCGCATGCGCTTTGGGTCACCCCATTGGTGCATCGGGAGCGCGTATCTTGGTGACTTTGCTGTCGGCTTTGCAGCAAAAGAATAAACGTTTTGGCGTGGCAGCCATTTGTATTGGTGGTGGTGAAGCAACCGCAGTGGCCATTGAAATGCTCACCTAACGCAGCTATTAATGGGGTAAGAGGCTTTTACCTATTGATTTTAGAGGAATTGAACTTATGTCAAATGCAGTAGAAGTGTATCAAAAAGCGCAGCACCTTCAGTTGAGCGATAAGCTGGTGGTGGAAGTGCATGGACATACCGCTTTATTAACCCTTAACAATCCATCGGCCAACACTTGGGATGCGGATATGTTGCAGGGCGTTAAGCAGCTGATCGAGCATCTGAATGAAGATAAAGATATTTATGCCTTAGTGGTGACCGGTGCGGGTGAGAAGTTTTTTAGTGCTGGCGCTGATCTAAAGCTATTTGCCAGTGGTGATAAAGCCGTAGCGCGGACTATGGCGCGCCGTTTTGGCGAGGCGTTTGAAGCTTTAAGTAATTACCGTGGCGTCACTATTGCGGCGATTAATGGCTATGCCATGGGCGGTGGTTTGGAGTGCGCCTTAGCCTGTGATATCCGTATTGCAGAAGAGCAGGCGCAAATGGCGTTGCCTGAAGCGACTGTGGGTTTATTGCCCTGTGCTGGCGGTACCCAAAAGCTCTCTTGGCTTGTGGGCGAAGGCTGGGCAAAACGCATGATTTTATGCGGTGAGCGTGTTGATGCACGCACTGCTGAGCGTATTGGCCTTGTGGAAGAAGTTGTCGCTAAAGGTGAAGCGTTGAGCGCGGCTTTAGCTCTCGCCGGGAAAGTCGGTCAGCAAAGTCCGGTTGCGGTGCGCACGATCAAGCCTTTAATTCAAGGGGCGCGTACCCAGGCGCCCGATCATTGGCTGCCAGCTGAGCGAGAAGCTTTTGTGGATTTATTTGATGCACAAGATACCACTGAAGGGGTCAGTGCGTTTTTAGAGAAGCGTAAAGCACAGTGGAAAAACTGCTAGTCGGCAGTCGTGCTATAAAAAAAAGCCTCAAATCAGCCTGCGGCAACCTGCGCAGGTTTATTTGGGGCTTTTTTATAGGTGCTGGTTATTGAGTGGCTGAGTGGTTGTGTTAAAAGGTGCACGGGTCACGTGTCATCAGCCAGCCGTCGCACCTTGCAGTATTACGGCTGGCTGGTTGGCGTTAGCCTTGTGACAGCAGTTGGCGCAGCTCGATGATCGCTGCGTTAGCGCGGGAGATATAGTTGGCCATCACCAATGAGTGGTTAGCCAAAACACCGTAGCCATCGCCGTTGAGAATCATCGGACTCCACAAGGGTTCTTGCGCCGCTTCCAGTTCACGAATGATTTGACGGACGCTGACGGTGGCGTTTTTCTTGGCAATCACATCAGCAAAGTCAATTTCAATGGCGCGTAAGAAGTGTGATAACGCCCAAGCTTGACCGCGGGCCTCATAGAAAACGTTATCAATTTGCAGCCAAGGTGTTTTCACAATTTCCTCAACCGCTTCTTTAGTGCCGGTGGTGCCGGCTGATGCGGCTGTAGGGGCTGGCAGGCCTGATTCATCCTGATCGTTCTCAATATTTAAGCGTGCTTTGCCGACGCTCGCGGATAAGCGTTGTGACAATGAGCCAAGGCGCGTTGCCACATCGCCGAGCCAGTTATTAAGGTTGTCAGCACGTGCATAGAACTGTGTATTGGACTTTTCTGGGTCACTTAAACGCTGTAAATAACGATCCAAAGACTTAATACCTAAACGGTATTCATCTTCAGTGGCCGGTAATACCCAGCTTTTATTATCGAAATTAAAGCGCGGTTCGGCTTTGGCTAGATCTGCATCTTCGGTGGATTGTGACTGTGAGCGAGCAAAGTCTTTACGCAGTGCGCGAGATAAATCACGCATTTGCACTAATACGCCATATTCCCAAGACGGCATATTGTCGAGCCAAATGCCTGGAGGAGCGATGTCATTGGTTAAGTAACCACCGGGTTTATCCAATAAGGTGGTGGCCACCTGCTTTAGGGTTTCCACTGTGGTATAGCCGGTCGCTAGCGGACGCTGAGCCGCTTCGGCGGCTTGTTGGGTGTGCTCTTGTACTGAGAAGAAATCAGGCTCTTGGCTCCAATACCAGCCAATAATAAGAGTTACCAGTAAGTAAACGGCAACTACAGTAACAATGGTGCGGTTAAACCAAATACCGCCGAGATAGCTTTTGACGTCATCAACAGAGTCATTGACTTGGTCGCGAGCGTCACGGGTGCGTTTTTTCCAATTGAGCATGCTTGAGCCCTTTTATAATGTTTCGTTAGCAGCCTGCAGCAGATTGCTGTATGTCTGCGCTCTACTATAAAGCATGGCATGCCCGTTGTGCAGCGCATGGCTGAAGAATTTACCCTCTCCGCTTAGATTGAGTCCTAATGAATCTGTTTGTGACTCTGTTAACAAGGCCTGCGGCATCTATATGTTGCAATCATCTAAATGGTGGTTATATTGATTGTGGCATGAGATGGCAATTGGCTATGGGGTTACAGTGAAGTTCAGTGTTTCTTGTGAGCTAGTGGAGTGGCAAACAATATGACAGGCAACCCAGCGCAAAGTCTACAGCGCTTAAAACAGCATTTCGCGCAGCGGGTGATCAATCAAGCGCGGCTTGTGCTTGAGCTGTGGCAAAATTTGAGCAGCACGCAATGGGGGCAGCAGGAGCTTGTTGAGATGCGCGAGGCTGCGCAACGTTTGTTGCGCTATGCCGAACGTTTTGAGCAGCCAGTTCATGTTGATATTGCTACGCAACTGCTTGACGTTTTGCTGGCGATTGAAGGCAATGGCAACCGCTTAAGCAGTGCCACCATTGAAACCATGACGCAGTTGTTGCAGCAGCTTTTACAAACAGGCCTGCGCCAAGGGGAGGGTATCGGTCAGATATTCTTGCCCACTATGCTGCGTAAGCCGATCTATATTGCCTTGCAATCTGCCGAGCAAGCGCAACACTTAGCAGCACAATTGCAGTCATTTTATTTGCAAGTATGTGTGTTCACTGATGGGGCTGGGCTTTTAGCCGCAATGACCAAGCGCCATCCAGCGTTAAATATTATAGATATAGATTTTTTTGCAGAAAACTATGGGCTTGAGCTGGCAAGGCGTTTGCAGTCTGAATATGAAAGCAGCGTGCCAATCTTGTTTTACAGCCAAGCTGATGTTGCGGCACAAGTACGCTTAGCTGCGGTACGCGTTGGTGGGCAGGCTTTTTTTACAGGTGATATCGAAGCCGCCAATGTGTTGGAGAAAATTGAAGCCTTGACCTCGGTCACGCAAACCGAGCCCTATCGAGTGCTGGTCGTAGATGACTCTAAAGCGCAGGCGCTATTTACTGAACGCATGCTAAATGCGGCAGGCATAGTGACCCGTATCATCACCGATCCTACTTTAGCTTTAGCAGAGTTGTTAGATTTTAATCCTGATCTGATTATTCTTGATATGTATATGCCGCAATGTAGTGGCCCTGAGCTGGCTAAAGTGATTCGCCATAATGATCGTTTTGTGGGTGTGCCGATTATTTACTTATCCGCTGAAGATGATTTAGATAAGCAGCTTGATGCGATGAGCGAAGGGGCGGATGACTTTTTAATGAAACCGGTAAAGTCTCGGCATTTGGTCGCTACCGTACGTAACCGAGCTGCTCGTGCGCGCGACTTAAAAGCACGTATTGTCTGTGACAGCTTAACCGGCTTGTATAATCACACCCATATTCTGCAACTGCTGGACGATGCCTGTAGCCGAGCGCAAAAGACTGGCACAGCGCTTTGTTTTGTTATGATTGATATTGACCACTTTAAGCACGTCAATGACAGTTACGGCCATCCCATGGGCGATAAAGTGATTAAAAGTTTGGCATTGTTTCTGAAGCAACGCCTACGCCGTACTGATTATATTGGTCGTTATGGTGGTGAAGAGTTTGCGGTGATTTTACCTAATACAGATGTGTCTTCTGCGCGGCAAGTGATGAATGAGATTCGTCAGCGATTTTCAGAGGTGCGTTTTTCAGAGCAGGGGCAAGAATTGAGTTGTACCTTTAGTGCGGGCGTGGTGCTCTATGATGGTCAGCTTGATAGCGCCCAGCTTGCCGCGCTTGCGGATCAGGCTTTATATGCAGCGAAGCATGCAGGGCGCAATCAAGTGGCTGTATACACTAAGGCCGCTGAGCTGCCACCCGACGCAGGCTATTGAGAATGGCTTCGTTAGGATAGCCATCGGCGGGTAGGCCTTGTGTTTTTTGAAAACCACGCACAGCTTGGCGTGAGTTGACCCCGATAATTCCATCCGGTTTACCACTATCAAAACCCAACTGGTTGAGCAGCGTTTGCAATTCAATGCGTTCTTGACGGCTTAGCATACGATCATGCTTTGGCCAGTTGCTCGGTACGCGATAATCGCCTTGCAAGGCATTGGCGAGCAAGCCTATGGCCAGCGCATAGGAGGTGGAGTTGTTGTACTTTAAGATACTGCGAAAATTATTCAGCAGTAAGTAAGCAGGGCCTTGGTGGCCGCTGGGCAGAAATAAGGTTGCAACATCTTGCGTTATATTGCGCGCATCGCTGCTATCGCGTGGGATCACACCTAAATCAAGCCATTGCTGTAGGCTCATGCTGTGTTCACCATCGGCCAGTGCATAATCAAAACCACGGGTGGGTAGTTGCACCTCAAAGCCCCAGGATTGTTGATGCTGCCAGCCAGATAAACGCAGGTAGTTTGCGGCTGAGGCGAGGGCATCAGCGCTCGATCCCCAAATATCTCGTCGACCGTCACCATCAAAGTCGATTGCGTATTGGCGATAGGTGCTGGGCATAAACTGGGTCTGCCCCATGGCGCCGGCCCACGAGCCAATCATGCCGTTTATGGCAATATCGCCTTCTTGTAAAATATGCAGCGCGGCAATCAGCTGGCCTCGCCAGAAATCGCTGCGGCGACCTTCGTAGGCGAGGGTGGCGAGCGAACGAATCACGTTTTTGCTGCCAATTTGGCGGCCAAAGCTGCTTTCCATACCCCAAACCGCTACTAAAACACTGGGATCAACTTGAAAACGCTCTTCAATGGCTTGTAGGGTTTTGGCGTGCTCGGCGAGCAGCGCTTTACCGCGAGCAACGCGCCAAGAGGATACCGCGCTGTCTAAATACTCCCAAACAGGGCGGCTGAACTCCGGCTGACTTTGATCGGCAGCCAGCACTTGTGGGTCAGGGCTTAGCCCCGCAAAGGCCTGCTCAAAGAGTAAAGGGGTAATGCCTTGGTTGAGTGCTTCCATACGTAAAGCTGCACGCCACTGCGCAAAGCTTTGTTGGGTCAGGGGTGCGGGGCTGGTTTGCGTTATAGCTGAGATGGCAGGCGTTACCACTGGAGAAGATGTGCTGGCTCCAGCTTGATAGGTGAATAAGCTGATGCAGATTGCAGCAAAAAATAAAGGTAAACGCGCAGGCATGGCTAATCTCAATATATGTTAGGACTCAACTTTAACATGCTGAGCCGTATTATAAAGTCAGTCATAGGGAGTATATAGAGAGGCCTGTAACTGGAGAATGCAAAATATCTTATGCTGCTAGAAAAACAAAAGCCTCTGGGCTATTAAACCGAGAGGCTTTTTGGTTGCGGCGGTAGCTGCCTTTGCCTTTTTTAGGTTGCTCTTGGCGGCTGCGAAACAGCGGTTGAGCAACAATAGACTTGGCTTTGTTGGTGCGCTTGTTTTCACGCTGACTCATGCTTGTACTCCTTTGCCGGTATCGGCGCCTAATGGGAGGGGGCTGTTTAAGCACCACTAGTATTGTACTTGATTGTATGGATGTCCAGTGGTTTTCTATGTCTTTTATCAGACCGACTGCACTGTAAAAAGTGCAGCCGCTGATAAAAATAAGTGTGCTTAGGCTAAGCGTTTATAGCGTACGCGCTTGGGTTGTGCGGCGGCATCCCCTAGGCGCTTCTTGCGATCTGCTTCGTATTCTGTGTAGTTACCCTCGAAGAATACGACGCTGGAGTCATCTTCATAAGACAAGATGTGCGTGGCGATACGGTCAAGGAACCAGCGGTCGTGGGAGATCACAATGGCAGAGCCTGGGAAGTCCAGCAAGGCTTCTTCCAGTGCGCGTAAGGTTTCTACGTCGAGGTCGTTGGAGGGTTCGTCGAGCAGTAAAACGTTGGCGCCTTGCTTAAGGGTTAAGGCTAAATGCAAGCGTCCGCGTTCACCGCCGGATAAGTCCTTGACGAATTTTTGTTGGTCGGCACCTTTAAAGTTAAAGCGTCCAACATAACCACGCGAAGACACTTCATAGTTACCGACTTTAATCATGTCGTAGCCATCAGAGATTTGCTCCCAGACGGTTTTTGAACCATCGAGGTTGTCACGCTGCTGATCGACACTGGCGAGCTTTACCGTTTCGCCAATAATGATTTCGCCTGAGTCGGGTTGTTCAGTGCCCATGATCATCCGAAACAGAGTGGACTTACCCGCACCGTTACCACCGATTACGCCGACAATCGCGCCCTTAGGTACAGTGAAGGACAAGTTATCAATTAAAACGCGGTCACCATAGGCCTTGCTCACACCTCTGACCTCGATGACTTGATCGCCTAAACGGTCACCTGCAGGGATATAAATCTCATTGGTTTCGCTGCGTTTTTGGAACTCTTGTGATTGCATTTCTTCAAAGCGGGCTAAGCGAGCTTTGGATTTGGATTGACGGCCTTTCGCGCCTTGGCGTACCCACTCAAGCTCAGCTTTCATGGCTTTATTGTGTGAGGCTTCTTGTTTGGCTTCTTGACTTAAGCGCGCAGCTTTAGCTTCCAGCCACTGTGAGTAGTTGCCTTCGAATGGAATGCCTTGGCCGCGGTCTAATTCCAGAATCCAGCCGGCGACGTTGTCTAAGAAGTAACGGTCGTGGGTGATGGCCACTACGGTGCCGGTGAAATCATGTAGGAAGCGTTCAAGCCAAGCCACTGAGTCGGCGTCTAGGTGGTTGGTGGGCTCGTCGAGTAGTAACATATCTGGTGCTGAGAGCAGTAGGCGGCATAGTGCTACGCGGCGTTTTTCACCCCCCGATAGGTGTTCAACTTTAGCGTCCCAAGCGGGTAAGCGCAGGGCATCAGCAGCAACTTCCAGCTGGCGTTCGATATTGTGTCCATCGCTTGCTTGGAGAATGGCTTCGAGCTTGGCTTGTTCGCTGGCCAGTGCGTCAAAGTCTGCATCAGGCTCAGCATAAGCGGCATAGACTTCATCGAGGCGGGCTTGTGCAGCTTTAATTTCGCCGAGTGCTTCTTCGACGGTTTCGCGTACGGTTTTTTGTGGGTCGAGTTGTGGTTCTTGTGGCAAATAGCCAATATTTAAGCCCGGCATTGGGCGGGCCTCACCATTAAACTCGGTGTCAACTCCGGCCATAATGCGCAGCAATGTGGATTTACCTGAGCCGTTTAGGCCGAGTACACCGATTTTTGCGCCTGGGAAAAAGGATAAGGAAATATCTTTGAGAATCTCGCGCTTAGGTGGCACAACTTTGCCGAGACGGTGCATGGTGAAAACGTATTGAGACATGAGCGACCTAAATAGTTAATGGGTAAATGATGGGTCTTGCGTCTATTGCTAAAAGAGCGACCTTAAAAGTGCCAAGATTGTAGCGTTTTACAGAAAATTAATCAGTAGTTGCAGGTGTTTGTGTTGCCTGCAGCGGCTTAATTGTGGCGAGGTCTGCTGACTGTGCACGGGCGGCTCGCCCGCAAAGAATGCCGGGCGTTGTGTCATGTGCATATTTGTTGTTTGTTTTATAGTGCCAGTGGTGTTGATGAGACAGGTGCATGCGGTGATTCTGAATCGGGGGTATATCGTATTTCTGAGTCAGGTACGGCGTGCACAAATCGCTCTGGATGCTTTGCTTTATTTGGATGCGATAATTGGGGCATGCCGTACTTCGGGGTAGGTGTTTATCCGTCGATGAGCCCATCCTGGGCTCAACTCCGGCGCTCGCCATCCTTGGCTCGCTTGTCACACCCACCCCGAAGTACTCGTTGACCATTGGTGGTGTTTGCACTATTGCAGTAACAGTCAACTGTGCAGATTTACATTTATTGCAGAGCAATGGTTTTGGGTCGTTATTTTTGTCATAAAATCTGCGTGAGTAAGACTTATTGTCAGAGTGATAGCCTTTCATGTGCTATGACCGCTCAGATACTGTAGAATCTCCATCTTATATATTTCATTAGCCTTGTTGATTCCATGAGGACCGCTATGTTCAGCCGTGATTTGACCATTGCCCGATTTGATCCTGAACTTTTTGATGCGATGGAGAAAGAAGCCCAGCGCCAAGAAGAGCACATTGAGCTGATTGCATCAGAAAACTACACCAGCCCTGCGGTAATGGAGGCACAAGGTTCTGTGCTGACCAACAAATACGCAGAAGGCTACCCAGGAAAACGCTACTACGGTGGCTGTGAGTACGTTGATATTATCGAGCAGTTAGCGATTGATCGCGCTAAAGAGTTGTTCGGCGCTGATTATGCTAACGTTCAGCCGCACGCTGGTTCACAAGCAAACTCTGCGGTGTACTTAGCCTTATTAGAAGCGGGTGACACCATTTTAGGTATGAGCTTGGCGCACGGTGGACACTTGACTCACGGTGCGAGCGTCAGTTCTTCAGGTCAGCTCTATAATGCTGTGCAGTACGGAATTGACGAGGCAGGTTTAATTGACTACGACGAAGTTGAGCGTTTGGCTGTAGAGCACAAACCCAAAATGATCGTGGCAGGTTTCTCGGCCTACTCACAGGTTCTCGATTTCCCACGTTTCCGTGAAATCGCGGATAAAGTTGGCGCTTATTTGTTTGTTGATATGGCTCACGTTGCAGGCTTAGTTGCCGCCGGTGTCTACCCGAACCCAGTGCCATACGCTGATGTTGTAACAACAACAACGCACAAAACTTTACGTGGTCCACGCGGTGGTTTGATTCTGGCGCGCTCTAATCCAGACATTGAAAAGAAACTGAACTCTGCAGTATTCCCAGGCAGTCAAGGTGGTCCTTTAGAGCACGTGATTGCTGGTAAAGCGATCTGCTTTAAAGAAGCATTGCAGCCTGAGTTTAAAGAGTACCAAAAGCAAGTGATCAAAAACGCTCAGACCATGGCCAATGTGTTCATTGAGCGTGGCTTTGATGTGGTTTCTGGTGGTACGTTCAACCATTTGTTCTTGGTATCCCTGATCAAGCAAGACATCACCGGTAAAGATGCGGATGCCGCTTTAGGCGAAGCCTTTATCACTGTCAACAAAAACTCTGTACCCAATGACCCACGTTCACCTTTTGTGACGTCAGGCTTGCGTATCGGTACACCAGCAGTGACAACGCGCGGCTTTAAAGAAGCAGAGTGCCGCGAGTTGGCCGGTTGGATTTGCGACATCCTCGACAACATGGGCGATCAGTCTGTGATTGATGCGGTGCGTGCCAAAGTGCAAGCGGTTTGCGCGAAGTTTCCGGTATACGGCAACTAAGTAGACCTTTGCTTAAAAAACCCAGCTTCGGCTGGGTTTTTTTATGCCTGCAAAACGCGCATGCAGTATTGATAGCTAGGCTTAGGGGTTTAAGCACCAAGACAGATTGCTGTGCTGTATTGCTTGAGTTGTAGACAAACTGGAGCGCAGCAAAACCCAGGTATTGTATGGCAGGAAAGGTAGCTCGCTCAGTTAAATGCATTGAATTTATAAAAAACCTTTGCATTAAATGCAAATCTTTATCATTATTGTTTGCCTGTTCTAATCACTATCAACTCTGCTTTAACTCTGCAAGGATATTCTAATGCGTGTTTTTTCATTTGCTCATCTGACTGTGTTGGCTTTGGCAATTAATCTAGTGGCTTGCGGCGATAGCGAGCCTAGCACTGCAAAGGCTGCAGCAATGCCAACGTCTGCTGCGACAACCTTAGAAGCAGCTAAAGCGGCAGATGCACACGCCATCACCCGCGAGCAAGTGATCAGTCACTACGCTGATATCGCTCATGCCACCTTTGCTGATGCGCACAGCACCGCGCAAGCTTTGCAGGTTGCGGTCAATGCCTTCGTCGCAGCGCCCAGTGCACAAACTCAACAAGCGGCCAAAGATGCTTGGTTAGCTGCACGCGTCCCTTATATGCAATCTGAAGTGTTTCGTTTTGGTAACCCCTTGGTGGATGAGTGGGAAGGGCAGGTTAACGCTTGGCCTTTGGATGAAGGCTTGATTGATTATGTCGATGGTGACTATCAGTACGCTTTAGGCAATGACGGCGCCACCGCTAATATTATTGCCAGCCAGAGCATTCAAGTGGGTGAAGAGAAAGTTGATGTCAGTGAGTTAACGGCTGAATTATTAGCTGATTTAAATGAACTCGGCGGCTCTGAAGCCAACGTTGCCACCGGTTACCATGCCATTGAGTTTTTGCTCTGGGGGCAGGATTTAAATGGTACCCAGCCCGGTGCCGGTGAGCGTTCTTACACGGATTATTTAACCGATGAAAACTGCACCGGTGGCAATTGCGAACGCCGCGGTCAGTATTTAAAAGTTGTCACTGATTTATTGGTGAATGATCTCGCTGAGATGACGGCTCAGTGGGCAACCGGTAACTCAGACAACTACCGTGCTGAATTGCTGGCAGAAAGTGCTGAAAAAGGCTTACGCAAAGCGTTTTTTGGCATGGGCAGTTTGAGTTTAGGTGAGTTGGCCGGCGAGCGGATGAAAGTTGCGCTGGAAGCCAGTTCTACTGAAGACGAGCATGACTGCTTCAGTGATAACACCCATAACTCGCATTTCTACAACGCCAAAGGCGTGCGCAATGTGTATTTGGGTGAGTATAAGAAAGTTGATGGCACTGTGCTGACAGGTCCGAGTATTGCACAGCTGGTGCAAGCGGCTGATGCCAACGCGGATCAACTGTTACAAAGCAAGTTAGCCGCTACGGAAAAAACTTTGCAGGTGATGGTGGATGCTGCAGAAAATGGCATGGCCTTTGATCAGATGATTGATCCTGACAACGCTGACGGGCAGAAAATTGTGCGTGATTCGATTGCTGCCTTGGTTGAACAAACCACCGCTATTGAACAAGCAGCATTAGCCTTAGGCATTACTGAGTTAAATCCGGATACGGCTGATCATGCGTTTTAAAGCGCAATAGTCTTGTTAATGCAATAGACAATGAATGCCGACAACTGTCGGCGTTCTCATTTTTATCGATGTTTTAGGTTGTTGGCATGAAAGTCTTTTTAGCAGTAAGTTTGCTCGGTTTGAGTAGTTTGGTTATGGCACAAACAGCCACAGAACTGAGCGGCTTTGATCCACAAGAGCGTTTCCCGGGTGGCACGACGACAGTTAATAAGTTTGATGCCAATGCTTTTTCTTTACCTTCGGCTAATTTAGCGCCGACCCGCCGTTTGGATTTTAGCGTGGGCAATAGTTTCTTTCGCAGCCCGTGGGTGATCGCTCCAGCAACCACCACGTCTCGTGATGGCTTAGGACCGTTGTTCAATACCAATGCTTGCCAGAATTGCCATATTAAAGATGGTCGAGGGCATCCGCCTGCGCCTGATGCTGTGAATGCCGTGTCGATGTTGGTACGTTTATCGATTCCAGCAAGCGCCGCTGATGCAAAGTTGCTGGCGAAAAAAGGCATTGTTCCAGAGCCCAGCTACGGCGGGCAGCTTCAGGATATGGCGATCCCTGGTGTTGCGCCTGAGGGGCGCGTGCGTGTCAGTTACACGCCGCTTCCGGTAACTTTTGCTGATGGCAGCGTGGTTGAGTTACAACAACCGCAGGTGCAAATCAGCGATCTAGGTTACGGACCGATGCACCCCGATGTGCTGATGTCGGCGCGGGTGGCGCCACCGATGATTGGTTTGGGCTTACTGGAAGCCATTGCAGAGGAAGATATTCTAGCCAATCAAGACCCTGATGATCTCAATGGCGATGGTATTCGTGGCCGCGCCAATCAAGTCTGGTCGCATGAAGCGCAAGCGCTGGCGCTGGGCCGTTTTGGTTGGAAAGCGGGGCAACCGAGTATGCGTCAGCAAAATGCTGATGCGTTCTTTAATGATATGGGCTTATCGACACCGCTGCTGAGTGGCAGTGCCTGTACCGAGCAACAAAGCGATTGTCTCGCCGCACCTGATGGGGGAGCGCCTGAGGTTAATGAAAAAATTGAAGCGCAGGTGCTGTTTTATTCACGTAACCTAGCTGTGCCAGCTCGACGTAATCCTGATAGTCCTGAGGTATTAAAGGGTAAGCAGTTGTTCCAGCAAGCTAACTGTCACAGCTGTCACACGCCACGCTTTGTGACCCGTAAAGATGCTGCTGAACCTGAGTTAGCCGAGCAAGTGATTTTCCCTTACAGCGATTTACTGCTGCATGATATGGGTGAGGGCTTAGCCGATCAGCGTCCTGAGTTTTTAGCCAGCGGCCGTGATTGGCGCACACCGCCGTTGTGGGGCATTGGTTTAACCGAGGCGGTCAGTGGTCATACGCGTTTTCTGCATGATGGTCGCGCACGCAATCTAATGGAGGCTGTGCTCTGGCATTCTGGCGAAGCAGAAGCATCCAAACAGCAGGTGTTAAAGTTCTCGCAGCCTGAGCGCGACGCTTTGTTAGCTTTTCTTAATTCTCTTTAGGTATAAACGATGTTTAAAAAAATAGTCTATGCAGTCGCCGCTGTCAGTGTATTGGCCTGTACAAACAGCGCTGATCCTTACCAGCAAACCAGTGCTGCTTTAGCTGAACAAGTGATTTACCGAGCGCACCAAGATTGGCAAGCCAGTAATCAGAAACTGCTCAGCAGTGCGAGCGAGTTCTGTCAGGGCGAGCAAAACCTTGCGCAAACGCGCGCTGATTTCTTGCAAGCGCAGCACGCTTGGGCCGCGCTACAGCCGTTATTGATAGGGCCATTGAACGAAGGTAATCGTACTTGGCAGGTGCAGTTTTGGCCGGATAAGAAAAATTTAGTGGCACGTCAAGTCAAGCAGTTTCTTAAAGCCAATCCAGAGCCTAATCTGTCCAGTCTCGAACGCGCTAGCGTAGTGGTGCAAGGCCTCAGTGCGTATGAGTATGTGCTGTTTGATCCAGAGCTGGATCTGGCTGATGCCGCACAAAAGCAACGCTATTGCCCACTGTTAGAAAGCATCGCTGCGCATCAACAGAAACTGGCCGATGACGTGATCGCGCAGTGGCAGGGCGAGCAAGGCATGTTGGCGCAGCTCAGCACATTCCCTAATCAGCGCTACGCTGAGCCATTGGAAGCACTAACAGCTATTTTGCAAGCACAAGTCATCAGTCTCGATGGCCTGAAGAAAAAACTCGGCACACCATTGGGGCGCAGCATTCAAGATATCGCTCAGCCGTATCAAGCGCAGTCATGGCGCAGTCAGGCTTCGCTCAGCAATTTGTCTGCTGAAATCGACAGTGCCTTAGCGATTTGGCAGGGTGCTGAGCAACATTCCATTCGCGCACTGTTAGCGGCTGAGCATGCAGATCTGGTTAAGCAAATCGATGCTGCGTATTTGCAAGCACAGCAAGAGCTGGTTGCTTTCAAACAGCCGCTAACTTTGTTGCTGCAAGATAAGCAGCAGCGCCAAGCCTTGTTTGCCTTATATGACAGTTTTGATCGCTTGCACCGTCTGCATGAAAAAGATGTGGCGCGCGCACTGGGTGTGCAGCTCGGCTTTAATGCCCATGATGGTGACTAAGTATGCAGCGTCGTACATTTTTAGCGGCCAGTCTGGCCGCTGTGGCTGGCAGTGCTGTGTTGGGCTGGCGCTGGTGGCCACAGGGTCGCCAGCCGGTGTTGTTGTCAGCGCGTGACAATCAGCGCGGTGAGCATTTTGCGGTGGGCTATACCTTGGCCGGTGAGCAGCTGTTTGCTACGCAAGTCACTGAGCGTTGCCATGATATTTGTGTGCATCCTTCGTTACCCTTAGCGGTGTTTACTGGGCGTAGGCCGTCGATTGAAAGTTATTTAATTGATCTGCAAACGGGACGCTTAGTGCAAACAGTGGTGACCCCAAGCAATCGACATTTTCAGGGGCATGCGGTGTTTGATCACAGTGGTGAGCGCTTGTACAGCACCGAAAATGATACCGATGAGCCGGGGCGCGGAGTGATTGGCGTCTGGCAGTTGGATACTGCGCAACGCTTACAACGTGTCGACGATTTATCCAGCCATGGTGTCGGGCCGCATCAGCTGTTGTGGATGCCTGATGGCGAAACCTTGGTGGTGGCTAATGGTGGGATTCGCACCGAGTCGGGCAGTCGTGAAGAGCTCAATCTTGATGCTATGGAGCCCAGTTTGGTGCTGATGAACACTCAAGGTGAATGCCTCAGCAAAGAGTTTCTAGCTGACACGATGAACAGCATTCGTCATTTGGCCGTGGCCGATGACGGGACTGTGATTGCCGTGCAGCAATATCAAGGCGCATTAACTGAGCGCATTGATTTGCTCGCCATCAAGCGTCCGCAGCAAGCCTTGCAAGTATTTCCAGTGGCTGAAGCCCAGCGCAGTAAAATGCAGCAGTACGCCGCCAGTGTGGCCATTCATAATGAGTTGCGTTTGGTGGCGATGACTGCGCCACGTGGCGGGCGGCTGTTTATCTGGGATTTAGACAGTGCCGAGTTACGCCTCGATGCGCCTTTTCCTGACTGCGCAGGTGTTGTCGCCAGTACAGAAGGCTTTGTGGTGACCACCGGAGTAGGGCGTTGCCGTGCCTATGATTGCCATAGCGATAGCATCCGTATGCAGGCGCTGAATCTGCCAGCAGGGCTTTGGGATAATCACGCGCTCTTGGTCTAAAGAGGCTGCTGCGCATGCACGCTAGAGCATGCGCAGCAGTAACGGTTTAAGGCATCTGCTGGCTGTTATAAAAAGCCTGTAAAGCTGTGATGAGATAGGCTAAGTCTTTGCTGCCGGCCAGTTCCCGTATTGAGTGCATGGCAAAGGTGGGCACGCCAATATCAATGGTCTGAATACCCAGCTGACCTGCAGTAATAGGGCCAATGGTTGAGCCGCAACCGAGGTCGCTGCGGGTGACAAAGCTTTGCACTGGTATATCCTTTTGCTGACATAACAGTTTAAAGAAGCTGGAGGTTTCGCTTGTCGTGGCGTAGCGCTGGTTAGCGTTCACTTTAATCACCGGACCCTGGTTTAGCAGTGGGCCGTGATTGCCGTCATGCTTATCGGCGTAGTTGGGGTGAATGCCGTGGGCGTTATCCGCAGAAATTAACAATGAGTGCTGAATGCAGCGCACAAAGGCTTCTTCTGAAACTGCAGTACGTGCAGATAAAACGCGGCGCAGCACCTGTTCTAAAAAAGGCCCATCGGCACCGCAGGATGAGTTAGAACCGACTTCTTCGTGATCAGTGCAGACCAAAAACTGTGTGTGCTGTCGGTCGCAGTTGAGCAGTGCTTGTAAGCCTGCGTAGCAGGACAGTAAATTATCGAGACGCGCACCGGCGATAAAGTCGTGATTAAGACCGATCATCGCGGCAGGTTGGCTGTCATAGAAACACAGCTCATAATCCAAAATATCAGCACCGCTGAGGCCATGCTCACGTTGCAGTTGCTCAGCGAGTAGCGCGCGAAAATCTTTACGCTCTGCACCCTGTAATTGTGCCAAAATCGGTGGCAACTCCGTTTGTGCATTGATGGCCCAGCCGTTATTGGCTTCACGGTTGAGGTGAATCGCAAGGCTTGGAATGCTGGCAAGTGCCTGTTTAAAGTCGATTAAACGGCTTTGCAGTTGCTCGTTATGCTTGAAAGTAACGCGTCCAGCGAGTGATAAATCACGATCAAACCATGGCGCAAGGAGTACGCCGCCATAGACTTCAACACCCAATTGCCAGTAACCATGGCGTGATATTTCAGGCTGTGGTTTGACTTTTAAGCAGGGGCTGTCAGTGTGCGCACCCACCAAGCGGATGCCGTGCTCCACAGGATCGTTTTCACCCAATTGAAAGGCAATAATCGAAGAGTCGTTGCGTGTAACATAATAACGCCCTTGCTGATCAAGCTGCCATGTCTCGCGCTCATTGAGGGCTTGATAGCCCGCTGCTTCTAACGCCTGAGCGATACTTTGCGTGGCATGAAAAGGGCTCGGTGAGCGTCGTAAAAAATCCAATAAACCCTGACTGGGCGTGTTGTGCATGATAACTCCGACAATTAAATCAATCGCAAAAGCTTAGCATTCTTGGCTGAGCATCGCGACCTCTGGCTGGAACCTGTGAGTGCGCGAGCGGCGGATGGTTGCAAATCTAAATAAGTAAGGCGATTAAGCTTCAGCTTGCTGGCAGGCGCGACATAAATGGCGACCGTGACGATTCGCCCAGCCAAGTTCTTGTAAACGCTGTTCTGCAGCGGGTTGTTGTGCGGTTTTTCCGAGGCTTGCATCCACGGCAAACTCTAAATTGAGCAAGCTACCACAGCCATCGCACTGCACTTGCCATGTATGGATGGCCAATTCTTTAAAAACAGGGCCTTGAGCCACAGCAGTCCATTGTCCTGGCGGGTTAATTAAGTGGCGTACTTTCTCAACCTGTAAGCGCATGCTGAGGGATTGGCTGCCTTTAAGGCTGACGATCAGCACATCGCCCACTTGAATAGAGCCGCCTTGGCCGGTGACTTGATAGTGCCCGGGACTCAGTGCGCGGCACTCGGTTAAAGTGTGTTGCGGGTTCAGCAGGGTATAGCGAAAATCGTGTTCGGCCATGCCGATCTCCAAATAATAAATCGAGTATTAACGCTGAGCTGATACTGAGCGTATGCGCTATGATCCAGCGCTGTTTTTAATCAATGCCAAGTTTTTTCAAACGATAGCGCAGCGAACGAAAGCTTAAACCTAAGCGTTCTGCTGCCGCGGTGCGATTCCAGCGTGTTTCCTCCAGCGCTTGAGTGATCAGTGTACGCTCGACGTCTTCTAAGTGGGCTTCTAAGTTATCGATATGCTCAAGGCTGTGCAGATCCGCAGTGTTGGCCGCTGTCTTAACGTGCTGTGCACCAGCACCAGCACCAGCACCAGCACCAGCACCAGCACCAGCACTTGCACTCTGTACGGGTTGCTGTGCGGGTGTACTGGGTGTTTTTACCGGGCTGATGTGCAAGTCGTTGGGGAGAATAAATTCCCCTTCGGCCAAGGTGTAGGCACGCTCTAGAATATTTTCCAGTTCGCGCACATTGCCAGAAAAAACATGGTTTTGTAGTTTAAATAAGGCCTCAGGATGCAAACGCACAGCAGGTCCATCACCGCTTAAACGCTTTAAAATGGATAGGCTCAGTTGCTCAATATCTTCAATGCGTTCGCGTAGCGGCGGCACTGCAAGCTCAATGACATTCAGGCGGTAATATAAGTCTTGGCGAAAGCGTTCCGCAGCGACTTCTTGCGCAAGATCTTTATGGGTAGCACTTAGAATACGCACATCGACCTGATGCTCTTGTTGGCTGCCGACCGGGCGAATTGCTTTTTCTTGTAGAGCACGCAAGAGCTTAACCTGCATCGAGAGCGGTAAATCCGCGACCTCATCTAAAAACAAGGTGCCACCCTGCGCGGCTTGAAAAAGCCCGGGTTTATCATCAGTGGCGCCGGTAAAGCTGCCTTTTTTATGACCGAAAAATTCACTTTCCATCAGCTCAGCAGGAATGGCGCCGCAGTTCACTGGGATAAAGGGGTGTTTAGCCCGCGCACCTTGCAGATGAATTTGGCGTGCCACTAATTCTTTACCGCTGCCCGATTCACCGCTGATATACACAGGCGCTTGACTGCGCGCCAGCTTAGCAATTTGGTTGCGCAGTTTTTGCATAGGTTGCGACTGCCCCAAGAGCGGGCTTTCTGTCATTTGCACTGGGGTATAAGGCTCGCGTAAATATAATGCACTCTTCACCAGCTCACGCAGGCGCACTAAATCAACGGGCTTGGTAATAAAGTCAAAAGCTCCGGCTTTAAGCGCTTCAGTTGCCGTTTCTACACAACCATAAGCGGTAATCATCGCAATAGGCGTCTGGCTATGGTTTTTTTGTACAAATCGAATGATATCTAAGCCGGTACCGTCGGGCAGACGCATGTCAGTTAAGCACAGATCAAAGTGTTCGCGGGCCAGCCACTGATAGGCTTCTTTAGCATTGCAGGCGCTCCGAGTCTGTAGATTCATACGACCAAGCGTGATCTCCAGTAACTCACGAATATCCGGTTCGTCATCAATGATCAGGGCAGTTTGTCGACTCATAGTTTAGGTGCTCAATTTATGCGGGTGTGCAAAGGTGATTCTAAAGCAGCTGCCGCCATTGTCCTGCGGGACGTAGTCTAAGCGTGCTTGATTACTTTCACAGAGTTCGCGCGAGATGTACAAGCCCAGCCCCGTGCCTTTGTTCTCTGTGGTGAAGAATGGCTCAAAAATATGATGCTGATCCTCAATGGGTATGCCTGGGCCATCATCCCGGATTTCAAGCGTTGGTAAATCAGTTTTTGGGTGGCGGTATAAGTGTAGCCAGACTTGGCTTAGCGCATGTTTTTTGCTGCTATAACGCATGCCGTTTTCCACCAAATTGCTGAGCACTTGATCAAGCTGGTGGGGATCCATA
The DNA here is from genome assembly GCA_012728315.1 of Gammaproteobacteria bacterium. Taxonomy (GTDB): domain Bacteria; phylum Pseudomonadota; class Gammaproteobacteria; order Pseudomonadales; family Pseudomonadaceae; genus Denitrificimonas. The sequence goes on along the minus strand of JAAYFI010000065.1, from coordinate 108,299 downwards.
CGGGTTTGTAAGCTCCGTCCCTTGGTGCTGAGATGCAGTAAACGATTGGGTGTACTGTTACTGCGAAACTCGCTGGCAAAACGGTGCAGCCAATACTTTAAATCCAGTAACTGCGGCTCAGCTTGGCGTTGTCGAGAGAGCTGCAGTACGTTTTCAATGACTGTGTTCATGCGCCGTGATTGGTCTTGAATAATCTGAGTCAGGCGCAGGTCTGCAGTGTCGAGGTGTGGGGACTCATGCAGCAGCTGTGCAGCATGGCTGATGGCACCTAAGGGGTTGCGTATTTCGTGAGCAATACCTGCCGTCAGGCGGCCGAGCGAGGCCAATTTAAGTTGCTGGGCGTGTTGATTCAGCTCTGAGGTGTCTTCGAGGAAAATTAAAATTTGTAAACTGTGATTGTGTTGTAGTTTGACAAAGCTGGCTTGCAACTGAACTGCGCTGACTATGGGTTCAATAGGCGTTGTGCGCAGCGCTGGATTGCTGTACCACTGCTCTAAACTTTTGATCAGCGCCGGCGCATGTGGGTTTAAGATGCGCCCCAGTAGTTTTTCACAGCCGAGCATGGTCAGGGCCGCTTGGTTAGCTTGCAACACACGGTGCTCTGCATCCAAGACAAGAATGCCGGTACGCATCCGCTGAATCACCGCAGCATTGAGCTCTTCTAAATTTGCCACATCGCCCGCGCGCTGTTCTGCTAAGTGTTCACTGGCGCGTAAGCGACGGCTAACACCTTGCACAAATAATGCAGCAGCAAAGCAGAGCGAGCCTAAAATGCCAGCTTGCATATATTGATTGCTGGCTGCTGTATTAGAGATGCTTAAATAAAATGTCAGATAAATGATGCCTGCGGCCGCCACTGCAGCGATTAAAAGGCCAATGCGCCCACGCAATAGAATATTGGCCACCGCAACAGCGACAATTATAAGGTTGCCAATGCCACTGGGTGTGCCGCCGGCGGCATAGAACAGTAAGCTCAGTTGTGTCACATCAAATAATGCTAAGGCGAATATAGGTAGCAGGCGATCGGTGCGATGCATGCTCGCTGTCGCGATAATATTGACAATTAAATAGGTCCAGCTGCTGTAGTGAAACAGTTGGGCGTGAGTGATATCGAGTAAATGACCGTCCAAATTACTGGAGATCAAGAGTACTAACGCAAAGCCAATCAGTAGACGATACAGATGGTAGAGGCGCAGGATTCGCTGACCTTGATGTCCTGAGACAGCAAGATGATCTTTAGTCACGGGTTTTCGGCCCTTGTTGCAGGTGCTCTGAGTTGCAGTACCAGTGTGGCTGTTTAAAAACTGCACGATCTTGTGGTAAGTGCACATGGCAGTTAGCACAGCGCACCATGGTTTGTGTTTGCGCTGGATGTTTGGAAGAAAGTGGGCGGCTGTTCAAGCGACGCCATAGCCAAATCCCGCCGCCAATAATAATGGCAATTAGGATCAATCGTGGTAAACCCATCCTGTAACTCCTATGAGCACGCAAGTCGCGCATTAATTGCGCTAAGTGTACCTGTTTTTGTTGCTGTCGTGCCGTCCTTGGCGCGTTGTTTCAGGCAATTATTGTTTTGACAGCGATTGCTGTGTTGAGAGGCCCAGTGCGCGCATATCATGACCGCTGGGCGCTTGGTAAACCCGCAGATTAAACTCCGGTGCGATCGCCAGTAAATGGTCGAAAATATCCGACTGAATGGCTTCGTATTCGGTCCAAGCGGTGGTGTTGGTAAAGCAGTAAATCTCAATGGGCAAGCCTTCAGGGGTGGGGCTAAGCTGGCGCACCATTAAAGTCATTCCCTGCTGGTGAATCCCTGGGTTGTTGCGCAGATAGCGCTCAATATAGGCGCGGAAGGTGCCTATATTGGTGAGTTTGCGTGAGTCTAAGGTGGTGCCGGAGCTGGACTTAACATGGCGTTCATTCCAGACGTTGAGCTCATTGATTTTATTATCGAAATAACCATCAAGTAAGCTGAATTGCTTAACATGCTCTAGCTCTTCTTTAGTCAGGAAGTGAATGCTGTGTTGATCAATAAATAGGCTACGTTTAATCCGGCGGCCACCGCTTTCTTGCATGCCGCGCCAGTTTTTAAATGAATCACTGATAAAACGCTTAGTTGGGATGGTCGTGATGGTTTTATCCCAGTTCTGAATTTTTACCGTGTGCAGGGCAATATCAATCACATCGCCATCGGCATTGAGTTGCGGCATTTCAATCCAGTCACCCACACGAATCATATCGCCAGTTGAGATTTGCACGCTGGCAACCAATGACAGTAGGGTGTCTTGAAAGATTAACATCAGTACCGCAGCCATAGCTCCTAACCCTGAAAGTAGGATTAGAGGCGAGCGGTCAATTAAGGTGGCGATGATAAGTATCGTCGCAATGCCATAAATGATGATTTTAACAATTTGCAAATAGCCTTTAATGGGCTTTAGATTGGCATCGCGGCGGCGCATATAGAGCATGTTGACGATTTGTAAAATAGCGCCCAAGGCCAAGGCAATGGTCAAGATAATAAAGCCGCTGGCGACATTCCTGACCACAGTAATCGCGGCTTCCGGAAGGCCGGGGACCAAACCAATACTGGATGATATGAAGAGCGCAGGGACAATATGAGATAGGCGTTTCACCACGCCAAAGTCGTTATTATTTGCGCCGCCAAAACGTTTTACAAAACGATAGAAGCCGCCGACCAAAATATATTTAACCAGCCAATTGGCTAGCGCGGCCACAGTAAATAAAATGGCAAGCGCGGTTAATGTTTCTAATTGGGGGTATTCGCTGAGTTTATCTAACCAAGAAAAGGCGCCTTCTTGTATGCTCTCTTGGAGTTTTCCTTCAGGGCTTGTTTTCATACTGTGCTCCTTGATCGGCCAAACAACAACGCCCGCGCAGGCTGGGCAGTCGCTGGCTTGTGGTGAATTATTGATCGGAATTTGGGGTTATGGCGCGCACTTGCAAAGTTAAATGGCCGTCAGCGACGCGCGCCTGCACTGTTTGTTCAGGCTGTACATGGTGAATACTGCTGATGACTTGCTGTTGATCTGCGCTGCTGAGGATACTGTAGCCGCGCTCCAGAGTCGCCAGCGGGCTGACCACATGCAAGGTTTGCAAGAGGTTGTGCAAACGCTGCTTAGCTAGGCTGAGGTTGAGCTGGTTGGCGCGTAACAAACGCTGCTGTAAGGCATTGAGCTGCTGCTGAAAAAGAGGCAAAGCATCTTTAGGGTGCTGTGCAGTTAAGCGTGCCTGTTGATAAGCATAGCGTTGCTGACGTTGTTGCAAAACACTCTGTATGGCGCGCTGTAAGCGCAAGCTTAGGTCATCTAAGCGTTGATTATGCTGCTGCAAGCGCTCGCGAGGATGGCGTAAACGCTGCCGTAAATGCTGCAGTTGTGTGCGTTTGCGCGTGATGATTGCATTTAAGCGTACATTGAGCTGGCGTTCGCTGCTGTTTAACTGTGCGAGTAATTCAGCACGATCAGGGGCAAGCAGTTCCGCTGCAGCGGATGGCGTAGGTGCGCGTACATCCGCAACAAAGTCGCTCATGGATACATCTGTTTCATGACCAATGGCGCTAACAATAGGGGTTCGGCAGTCCGCCACCGCGCGGGCTACGGCTTCTTCGTTAAAGCACCATAAGTCTTCCAATGAGCCACCGCCACGGGCCAAAATAAGTGCATCATAGTGCGCGCGATCAGCCAGCGTAATGGCATTGACAATTTGCCCTGTGGCTTCGCGGCCTTGCACTGCGGTGGGAATGAGCGTGAGCTGCACATGCGGTGCGCGCCGCGCAAAAACGCTGACAATATCATGCAACACTGCACCTGTGGGCGAGGTGATAATGCCGATGCGTTGTGGGTATTTGGGCAAAGCCTGCTTACGCTCTTGGGCAAATAAGCCTTGCGCTTGCAATGTCGCTTTCAGCGCCTCAAATGCTAGGCGTAACGCGCCGTCACCGGCAGCCTCAACGCTATCGAGGATCATTTGGTAGTCGCCGCGACCTTCATATAACGACACGCGACCGCGTACACGCACCTGTAGGCCATCGCGCAACAGCTCTCGAACCCGGCTGGCTTGCTGGCGGAAGAGTGCACAACGGACTTGGGCGTTACGGTCTTTTAAAGTGAAGTAGACATGACCCGAAGCGGGTTTGGCGATGTTGGACAGCTCTCCTTCAACCCAAACCTGTGGAAAAACATCTTCGAGCAGCAAGCGTGCGCGCTGATTCAGCTGGCTAACAGTCAGTACTTCACGATCAAGGCCTAAGCGTTGAAATGGATCTATATACATGGGGTTTATAGTAAAGCAAGCGCAGTTGATATGCGAGACTTGCCAGTACTGGGGTGCGGTGTTAGGGCGCTGCCGGTAACTTTTAATTTGGCTATTGGCGCTAGATATGATATAAAACGCGCCGCTCCACTTGAGTTGTTCGAGTGAGCATTAAAATCCACACACATATCGACACGAGTTTCTGGGTGCCTTCGGGTTGAAAGTCGGGATATGTGGAGGCTTAACCCGTTTTATTATTTTAGGAATGATCATGACTCAACAAGTCACTATGCGCGATATGTTACAAGCGGGTGTTCACTTTGGACACCAAACTCGCTACTGGAACCCAAAAATGGGCAAATACATTTTTGGCGCGCGCAACAAGATTCATATTGTTAACTTAGAAAAAACCTTGCCAATGTTTAACGAAGCGATGGCGGTTATCGAAAAGTTAGCAGCAGGTAAAAACAAAATTCTATTTGTTGGTACTAAGCGTTCTGCAGCCAAGATCATCAGCGAGCAAGCAACGCGTTGCAACATGCCTTACGTGAACCATCGCTGGTTGGGCGGTATGTTAACCAACTACAAAACTATCCGTGAGTCGATCCGTCGTCTGCGTGAGCTAGAAACACAGTCACAAGATGGCACCTTTGATAAGCTGACCAAAAAAGAAGCGTTAATGCGCACGCGTGATTTAGAAAAACTCGAGCGCAGCATCGGTGGTATCAAAGATATGGGCGGCTTGCCTGATGCTATGTTTGTAGTTGACGTTGAGCACGAGCGTATTGCTATTCAAGAAGCGAACAAGCTAGGTATTCCGGTGATTGGTGTTGTTGATACCAACAGCAGCCCAGAAGGTGTTGATTACATTATCCCAGGTAATGATGATGCCATTCGTGCAATCCAACTGTACCTTGGTACAGCGGCTGACTGCATTCTGCGTGCGCGTCAAGGCAGTGCAACAACTGCTGAAGAATTTGTCGAAGTGGTTGAAGGTTAAGCCCTGAAAGTCCGCCAGTGACAAGAAAAGGGGGCTTGCGGCCCCCTTTTTGCCTGATTTAAGAGGCAGTTTACAACTGCTGTATAAACTGAATTAAAGAGGATTGTGAAGATGACTCAGATCACTGCTGCTTTGGTAAAAGAACTGCGTGAGCGTACCGGCCAAGGCATGATGGATTGCAAAAAAGCCCTAGAAGCTGCGGGTGGCGATATTGAGAAAGCCATTGATGATATGCGTTCTGCTGGTGCAATTAAGGCTGCTAAAAAAGCCGGTAACATTGCTGCCGAAGGTGCTATTGCAGTTAAAGTCGCTGATGACAACAAAAGCGCTGCGATCATTGAAGTGAACTCACAAACAGACTTCTTGGCTTTACAAGATGACTTTAAAGGCTTTGTGGCTGAGTCTCTAGATGTGGCTTTTGCTGATAAGACTCTTGATGTTGAAGCCTTGATCGCTAAGCAAGAGCCTGCGCGTGAAGCTTTAGTTGCTAAGTGTGGTGAAAACGTCAACATTCGCCGTATTGCACGCGCTGAAGGTGATGTGCTGGGTGCTTACCTGCACGGCAACCGCATTGGTGTAGTTGTTGTTCTGAATGGCGGCGATACTGAGCTGGCACGTGATGTTGCGATGCATGTTGCTGCAAGCAACCCACAGTTCTTGGATCCAACTCAGGTTTCTGAAGAAGCCATCGCCAAAGAAAAAGAAATCTTTATGGCGTTGAACGAAGACAAGATTAAAGGTAAGCCAGACAATATCGTGGAGAACATGGTAGCTGGCCGTATCAAGAAGTTCTTGGCTGAAGCAAGCTTGGTTGAGCAAGCATTCATTAAGAACCCAGAAGTTACAGTGGGTAAATTGGTTCAACAAGCCGGCGCTTCAATCGTTTCATTTGTACGTTTTGAAGTGGGTGAAGGCATTGACCGTGGTGAAGAGGTTGATTTCGCCTCTGAAGTTGCCGCTCAGGTTGCTGCTTCAAAAAAATAAGCATCTGCTTGCTTAAATAAAAGGCTGCCCGCAATTGCGCGCGGCCTTTTTTTTAAAAAAGACACTGTGCTTTATATGAGTGTCTTGTAATATGTGCGCACTATAGACAGCAGTTTTTGCTTTAGCTGTGGTTAGAAGATGCCGCAGACGTTAAATAATATCCGCAGGAGTAGAGAACATGGCCCAACAAGTCGGTGGACGCCAACCGCGCTATAAACGAATTTTACTGAAACTCAGCGGAGAGGCCTTAATGGGCTCTGAGGATTTCGGTATTGATCCTAAAGTGCTGGACCGCATGGCTTTAGAGATTGGCCAGTTGATTGGTATTGGTGTGCAAGTTGGCTTGGTCATTGGTGGCGGCAACCTTTTCCGTGGTGCGGCATTGTCTGCAGCAGGTATGGATCGTGTCACAGGTGACCATATGGGTATGCTGGCGACAGTGATGAACTCTTTGGCCATGCGTGATGCGTTAGAGCGTTCGAATATCCCTGCATTGGTGATGTCGGCCATTTCTATGGTGGGCGTGACCGATCATTATGATCGTCGTAAGGCTGTGGGGCATTTAAAGAAGGGTGAAGTGGTGATTTTCTCCGCGGGCACCGGTAATCCATTCTTTACCACCGACTCAGCAGGCTGTTTGCGCGGCATTGAAATCAGTGCTGATGTAGTTCTTAAGGCAACAAAGGTTGATGGCGTATATACTGCTGATCCCTTTAAAGACCCTAATGCAGAAAAGTTTGATTATCTGACTTACGACGAAGTGTTGGATCGCAAGTTAGAAGTTATGGATTTGACGGCGATCTGCTTGTGCCGTGACCATAATATGCCATTGCGTGTATTTAATATGAATAAGCCAGGCGCTTTGCTAAATGTTGTTTTAGGTGGAGCGGAAGGCACCTTGATCGAGGAAAATAAGCAATGATCAATGAGATCAAAAAAGATGCACAGACTCGTATGGAAAAATCCATTGAGTCGCTACAGACTGCCTTTGCAAAAATCCGCACGGGCCGTGCACACCCCGGTATTTTAGATACAGTGATGGTGTCGTATTACGGTAGCGATACGCCGTTGCGTCAAGTGGCGAATGTGACTGTTGAAGACTCGCGCACTTTGGCTTTATCGGTCTTTGATAAAAGCATGATTCAGGCGGTTGAGAAGGCTATCTTAGTGTCTGATTTGGGTTTAAATCCGGCCACTTCAGGTACCACTATTCGTGTGCCGATGCCCGCTTTGACAGAAGAAACACGTAAAGGCTATACCAAGCAAGCACGTCAAGAGTCAGAAAACGCACGTGTGGCGATACGTAATATCCGTCGTGATGCCTTGGCTCAGCTTAAAGACTTGGTCAAAGAAAAAGAAATCAGTGAAGATGAAGAGCGTCGTGCGGCTGACGATATTCAGAAAGTCACTGATCATGCTGTTGAAGAAGTGGATAAGCTGTTATCAGCTAAAGAAACCGATTTGATGGCGGTGTGATTAGAGGCTGCTGCAATGAACAAAGCAACGCAAAGTCTGACGCGGTCTATTCCGCGTCATGTCGCGATTATCATGGATGGCAATAATCGCTGGGCCAAGAAACGTTTCTTGCCTGGTGTCGCAGGGCATAAAGCTGGCGTTGATGCTGTTCGTGCAGTAGTAGAAGTGTGTGCCGAAGCCGGCGTCGAGGTGTTGACGCTGTTTGCTTTCTCCAGTGAGAATTGGCAGCGTCCCGCTGCTGAGGTGGGGGCGTTAATGGAGCTGTTTTTAGCTGCTTTACGGCGGGAAGCAAAAAAGCTCGACCAGAACGGGATTCGCTTGCGTATCATTGGTGACCGTTCACGTTTTCACCCTGAGCTGCAAGCTGCAATGCAAGAGGCAGAGCAGCGCACGGCACACCATTCTAAGTTTGTTTTACAGGTTGCTGCGAACTATGGCGGGCAGTGGGATATTGTCCAAGCTGCGCAGCAATTAGCGCGCGATGTGCAAGCAGGGCAATTGCAGCCCGAGGATATTAACGCTGAGCGCTTGCAAGCCTGTTTAAGTACATCACCGCAGCCACTGCCTGATTTATGCATTCGCACCGGCGGTGAGCGGCGTATTAGTAATTTCTTACTGTGGCAGTTGGCTTACAGTGAACTCTATTTCTCGGATTTATTTTGGCCTGACTTTAAGCATCAAGCGATGCGCGATGCGTTAGCAGATTTTTCATCGCGACAACGTCGTTTTGGTCGAACGTGCGAACAAGTCGCGGCGGAGGAGCAACAGTCATGCTCAAACAACGAATAATCACTGCTTTATGGTTAGCGCCTTTGGCGTTAATGGGGTTCTTTGCGTTGCAGGGGGCTGCTTTTACCGCTTTTATTGGCCTGATTGTGGCTTTGGCAGGTTGGGAATGGGCGCGTCTGGCAGGGTATGACACGCAAGCGCAGCGCGTGGCCTATGCTGCTTTTGTTGCTGTCACATTGCTATTGTTAAATGCCACGGATGCCCTGTTAGTGCCACTGCTCTATCTTGCCGGTTTATGGTGGTTGACGGCGATAGCTATGGTTATTAGCTTTCCCAACAGTATTGCTTTTTGGGGTGGGAACTTAGGCAAGCGTGTGATCGGTTTGATCATTATCATTCCTGCCGGCTTAGGTTTGCTGGTGCTGAAAAATCTGCCTCAAGGTAATCTACTTATTTTAAGTGTGATGCTTTTAGTGTGGGGCGCAGATATTGGCGCTTACTTTTTTGGCCGCGCTTTTGGTAAGCGCAAAATGGTGCCGCGTGTCAGTCCAGGTAAAAGCTGGGCAGGGCTATTGGGTGGTTTGTTCACTAGCTTATGTATCGCGGCAGCGTTAGCGGTCTATCTGCACGTTCCAAGTGCGCAGATGCCTTGGCTGCTGGTCGCCGCGGCTGTGGTGGTGCTGTTCTCAGTGGTGGGTGATTTAACTGAAAGCATGTTTAAGCGCCAAATGGGCATTAAAGATAGCAGCCAGTTATTGCCGGGCCATGGCGGTGTGTTAGATCGTATTGATAGCTTAACTGCCGCTGTGCCTGTGTTTGCCTTATTACTTCTCGTGACCGGCTGGACCTTGCCTTGAATGCTACTGCGGTTTCCCTGCAACAGGTGACGGTGCTCGGAGCAACAGGCTCCATCGGTAGCAGCACCCTTGATGTTATTCGTCAGCATCCTGATCGTTATCAGGTTTTTGCCCTGACTGCGCATTCCCGTATTGCTGAGCTAAAAGCTTTGTGTATTGAGCATCAACCGCGCTTTGCTGTGGTCAATGATGCGTTGGCTGCGCAGCGCCTGCAAAGTGAGTTGCGCTTGGCAGGGGTTGCCACACAGGTGTTGGCTGGCGCGCAGGCCTTATGCGATGTGGCTGCGCATCCTGATGTCGATGCGGTGATGGCTGCAATAGTGGGGGCTGCAGGTTTGCCTTCGGCAATGGCTGCCGTCACTGCAGGCAAGAAAATACTGTTGGCCAATAAAGAAACCTTGGTGATGTCTGGTGCGCTCTTTATGCGCGCTGTGCATGAGCATGGTGCGCAATTGTTGCCGATCGACAGTGAACATAATGCGATTTTTCAGTGTTTACCGTGCAATTATAGTGAAGGTTTAGCGCCCGTTGGCGTGCGCCGCATTTTATTAACTGCCTCAGGTGGGCCGTTTCGTAATAGCAGTTATGCTGATTTAGAGCGGGTCACACCTGCGCAAGCCTGTGCGCATCCAAACTGGTCGATGGGGCAAAAAATCTCGGTAGACTCGGCCACTATGATGAATAAAGGCTTAGAACTGATCGAGGCATGCTGGTTATTTGCTGCACGCCCTGAGCAAGTGGAAGTGGTGATTCATCCGCAAAGTGTGATTCATTCTTTAGTTGATTATGTGGATGGTTCGGTGCTTGCGCAGTTAGGTAATCCTGATATGCGTACACCCATTGCCCATGCAATGGCATGGCCTGAGCGAATTGACTCGGGGGTGGCACCATTAGATTTATGCGCTTTAGCGCGCATGGATTTTTTTGCACCTGATTTACAGCGTTTTGCTTGTTTGCGTTTGGCGATTGAGGCCGCGCAGGCTGGTGGCTCAGCGCCTATAGTGCTCAATGCCGCCAATGAAGTGGCTGTGGCAGCGTTTTTGCGCGGTGATATTCGTTTTACCCAAATTCCGCAGTTGATTGAGGATATATTGGGCCTCGATGTGGTCAATCAGGTACAGAGTTTACAAGAGGTATTGGCCGTGGATCAGCAGGCTCGTCAGCAAGCCAATAGTTGGCTGGCAAAACAGAAGATACATGTAGGTGTAAGTTCATGAGTGGTTTGTACATGTTGCTTGGCACATTGGTTACTTTAGGTGTTTTAGTAACCATCCACGAGTATGGGCACTTCTGGGTAGCGCGACGCTGTGGGGTCAAGGTTTTACGTTTTTCAATTGGTTTTGGTACGCCTTTAGTGCGTTGGCATGATCGTCACGGTACAGAGTTTGTTATTGCTCTAATTCCGCTCGGTGGTTATGTGAAGATGCTTGATGAGCGTGAAGCACCGGTCAGTGAGGCTGAGCAAAGCCAGTCCTTTAACCGCAAGACAGTAGGGCAGCGGATTGCGATTGTTGCTGCAGGGCCGATTGCTAACTTTGCTTTGGCTTTTGTTTTGTTTTGGTGCTTAGCGATGCTCGGTACGCAGCAAGTTAAGCCTGTTATCGGTAGCGTAGTGGCTGATAGCTTGGCTGAACAGGCGGGTTTGCGCAGCGGGCAAGAACTGATTGCCGTTGACGGGCAGAGCGTATCCGGCTGGGCCGATGTGAATTTACAGTTGATCCAGCGTATTGGTGATAGCGGCAGCTTACGTATTGATGCGCAAACAGCGGGTAGCACGATTTCTAATACTTATACGCTGACGTTGCAGCAATGGCTCTATGGGGCCGATGAGCCCAACCCTATCAGTGAATTGGGTATTGAGCCTTGGCGGCCGCAAACTGCTGCTGTGGTGGCGCAACTGGATCCAGAAGGTCCTGCGCAAGCCGCGGGTTTACAGTTGAATGATAAAATTATTGCGATTGACGGCCATAGCGTGAGCGATTGGCAAGCTGTGGTGGATTATGTGCAAGCGCGTCCTGATACCGCTGTACTGTTGAGCGTTGAGCGCGCAGGGCAGGTTAGCGATATCGAGGTTAGGCTGAGCGCGCTCGGCAGCGCAGCGCAGAAGCGCGGCTATTTAGGCATGGGTGTGGCGGGTGCACAATGGCCTGAAACCATGTTGCGTGAAGTGCGTTTTGGTCCCATTGACGCGCTGTGGGCCGGTGCACAGCGGACTTGGACCATGAGCGTTTTGACTTTAGGGTCATTAAAAAAGATGTTGTTTGGCGAACTCTCGGTAAAAAACTTGAGTGGGCCGATAACCATTGCTAAAGTGGCGGGCGCTTCTGCTGAAAGCGGCCTGCGCAGCCTTTTAAACTTTATGGCGTATTTAAGTATTAGCTTGGGTGTATTAAATTTATTGCCTATTCCTGTGCTTGATGGCGGGCATCTGTTATTTTATCTTGTCGAATGGGTGCGCGGACGGCCTTTGTCGGAACGTATTCAGGGTTACGGGATGCAGATTGGTATTGCTTTAGTGGTTTGCGTTATGTTACTCGCGATTTTTAATGATTTAGCGCGCTTGTAAAACATACTGATTCGCTGCATGGCAGCGGGTTTTATATATATCGTTGAAATAGAAAGGTTTGCATGAAACGTCTGCTGCTACCTGCGGTGATATCCGCGCTAATAATATCTGAAGCTCACGCTGCGCCTTTTACTGTCTCTGATATCCGTGTAAACGGTTTACAGCGTGTATCGGCTGGCAGTGTGTTTGGTGCTTTACCTTTGAATGTGGGTGAAACAGTCGACGAGCGTCGTTTGGCCGAGGCAACCCGTTCGTTATTTAAAACCGGTTTCTTTGAAGATATTCAACTGAGCCGCGATGGCGATGTACTGATTATTACATTGCTTGAGCGTCCATCGATTTCGAGCTTGGAAATCGAGGGCAATAAAGCCATCAGTAAAGATGACTTGCTGAAAGGCTTAAAACAGTCGGGCTTGGCCGAGGGAGAGATTTTCCAACAAGCGACTTTAGAGGGTGTGAGTAATGAACTGCAGCGTCAATATGTTGCTCAAGGTCGTTATTCTGCCACTATTGAAACCAAAGTTATTCCACAGCCGCGCAACCGTGTCGCGCTGAAAATTGATATTACCGAAGGCTCAGTGGCTTCAATCCAGCATATTAATGTGGTGGGGAATAAAGTCTTTAAAGATGAAGAGCTGACCGATCTATTTGAGCTGAAAACCAAAAACTGGCTTTCGTTTTTTCGCAACGATGATAAATATGCGCGCGAAAAACTATCCGGTGACTTAGAACGCTTACGTTCATACTATTTTGACCGCGGTTATATCAATATGGATATAACCTCAACGCAAGTATCAATTACACCCGACAAAAAGCACGTTTATATCACCGTTAACGTGGATGAAGGTGAGCAGTACACTATTCGTGATGTTAAATTATCGGGTGACTTGAAGGTGCCAGAAGAGGAAATTCAGGCGCTGCTGTTGTCCCGCGAAGGGCAGGTTTTTTCACGTAAAGTGATGACCACCACATCCGAGCTGATTACCCGCCGTTTAGGTAATGATGGCTACACTTTCGCTAACGTCAATGGTGTGCCACAAACCCATGATGAAGATAACACTGTATCTTTGACCTTTGTCGTCGACCCTGGAAAGCGTTCCTACGTTAACCGTATTAACTTTCGTGGCAATACCAAAACAACCGATGAAGTATTGCGCCGTGAAATGCGACAAATGGAAGGTGGCTGGGCATCAACGTACTTAATCGATCAGTCGAAAACCCGTTTAGAGCGTCTAGGTTACTTTAAGGAAGTTAACGTTGAAACTCCGGCAGTACCGGGTACCGATGACCAGATTGATGTGAACTACAGTGTAGAAGAGCAACCGTCAGGCTCGATTACTGCTAGTGTGGGTTTTGCCCAGAATGCCGGTTTGATTCTGGGTGGCTCGATCAGTCAGAGCAACTTCTTGGGTACCGGTAATAAAGTGAGCTTAGGCTTAACGCGCAGTGAATACCAAAGCAATTATAACTTTAGCTTTGTTGATCCTTATTGGACAGTAGATGGTGTGAGTCTAGGTTACAATGGCTTCTACCGCTCCACTGATTACGATAAGCTTGATTATGATATTTCCAGCTATTCTGTAGACAGCTTAGGCGCTGGCATCAATGTCGGTTACCCGATCAGTGAAACATCACGTTTAAATTTTGGTCTCGGTGCACAGCAGGATAAGTTGAAAACCGGCCGTTATACTGTTGACGAAATTATGGATTTTGTTGACGAAGAGGGTAAAAATTACACTAACTTTAAAGGCTCCGTTGGCTGGTCACAGTCCACCTTAAATCGAGGCTTGATGGCTACGCGCGGTTATTCGCAGAGTTTAGTGCTGGAGTCGACAATTCCTGGTAGTGATTTATCTTTCTACCGTTTGGATTACAGTGGTCAAATCTTTAAGCCGTTAACCAATAATTACACACTGCGTTTCCATACCGACATTGGCTATTTAGAAAAGTACGGCTCGACCTCTAAAGTACCTTTTTATGAGCACTACTATGCCGGTGGTTTTAACTCGGTGCGTGGTTTTAAAGACAGCAGCCTAGGCCCGCGTAGTACACCAAATGCGAATGATCCAGATAAAGATAACTTGCCGTTCGGTGGTAACGTCCTGATTCAAGGCGGGGCTGAGCTACTCTTCCCAATGCCCTTTGTCAAAGATCAGCGCTCGCTGCGTACTGTGTTGTTCTGGGACGTCGGTAATGTGTTTGATACCCATTGCAGCTCAGCACAAAAGAAACGTGATGAGTCAGGTTGCGGAATTAAATACGATAACTTAGCCAGTTCAGTGGGTGTGGGTTTAACATGGATTACTGCGCTAGGGCCGTTAAGCTTTAGCTTAGGTGTACCTGTGAAAAAACCAGACAATGCTGATACCCAAGTATTCCAGTTCTCACTGGGCCAAACATTCTAATTTAGCTTTAAATCTATTAATAACAGCATTTTTTAGGAGTGCATCGTGCGTAAGTTGACTCAACTTGTTTTATTGACAGCTGCTTTAATCAGTGGCCCTGCTTTAGCAGAAATGAAAATTGCTGTTTTGAACTATCAAATGGCTTTATTGGAGTCTGATGCAGCAAAAAAATATGCTGTGGATGCAGAGAAAAAGTTTGGACCGCAATTAACTAAGTTGAAAAACTTAGAAACTGACGCCAAACGCATTCAAGATCGCTTAATGAAAGATGGCGAGCGTATGCAGCAAGCTGAGCTTGAGCGTTTAGAGCTCGAGTTCAAGCAAAAGGCCCGTGATTTCCAAACCCAGTCTAAAGATCTTAACGAAGCTAAAGCATTAGCGGATCGTGACATGCTGGAAAAGCTTAAGCCTAAGCTCGACAAAGCGGTTGAAGAAGTACTGAAAAGTGGTAACTACGATATCGTGCTCGAACGCGGTGCGGTAGTTGACGTTAAGCCGCAATATGATATTACGCTGCGTGTTATTGAGCGTATGAATCAGTTGCGTTGATATGAAACAGTTACACTTTACTCTAGCTCAGTTAGCCGAGATGCTCGGCGCTGAGCTGCGCGGTGACGCAGAAAAAGTTATTTACGGTTTAGCCACATTACAAGATGCCAACAATGAGCAACTAAGCTTTTTGGCTAATGCTCATTACCGTAAATTGCTTGAGCATAGCCAAGCCGGAGCGATATTGCTGGCGGCTACCGATGCTGCTGATTATGCGGGCAATTGTTTAGTCGTGCCTGATCCCTACTTGGCTTATGCCGAGCTCTCGCACTATTTCGATCGTACACCACAGCGCGCCGCGGGGATTCATCCTTCTGCGGTGATTGCCGACAGCGCTTTAATTGACTCTACGGCGAGCATTGGCCCAGGCGTGGTGATTGAAGAGCATGCTGTTATTGGCGCTGGCGTGGTGATTGGCGCGCAGTGTTTTATTGGTGCGCGCAGCCGTATTGCTGATCATGGCCGCTTGTTGGCTCGGGTGACGATCTACCATGATGTCACTATTGGGCAGCGCGTGGTGATTCAGTCCGGTGCAGTGATTGGTGGTGAAGGTTTTGGCTTTGCTAAACATAAAGGCACTTGGCATAAAATTGCGCAAATCGGTGGGGTAACCATTGGTGATGACGTCGAAATTGGCGCCAATACCACTATTGATCGTGGTGCTCTGTCAGATACCCTGATTGGTAATGGCGTTAAGTTAGATAATCAAATTCAAATTGCACATAATGTGCAAATTGGTGACCATACTGCGATTGCTGCCTGTGTTGGGATTTCCGGTAGTGCAAAAATTGGTCGCAACTGCATGCTAGCGGGTGGTGTAGGGCTGGTTGGCCATATTGATATTTGTGATGATGTGCTTGTCACGGGTATGACGATGGTGACTCATTCTATTACTGAGCCGGGTGCCTATTCATCGGGTACTGCTATGCAGCCTGCTGCTGAGTGGAAAAAAAATGCAGTACGTTTTCGTCAATTAGATGATTTAGTTAAACGTGTTCGCAGCTTGGAAAAGAATACTCAGAAGTGACCAACACTATGGATATATCATCTAAAATTTTATCGACCTTTTTAGCTAATCAGCTTTAATTTAGCGCATTAAGTGCCGTTCAGTTAAAGGTGGTAGGTCTGTGTATATGGTATTCACGGCCTCACTTATTTGATCAAGGCTTTTATATATGATGGACATTAATGAAATTCGTCAACTGCTTCCACACCGCTACCCTTTCTTATTAGTGGATCGTGTTGCGGCGATTGATTTAGAGCAGAAGACAATCAATGCTTATAAAAATGTAAGCATCAATGAGCCTTTTTTCAACGGCCATTTTCCGCAGCACCCGATTATGCCGGGTGTTTTAATTATTGAAGCCATGGCCCAAGCGGCAGGTGTTCTGGGCTTCAAAATGATGGATGCTTCGCCTGAGGATGGCACGCTGTACTATTTTGTGGGCTCCGACAAACTGCGTTTTCGTCAGCCTGTTGTGCCGGGTGACCGCCTCGATTTGCAAGCCAGCTTTATCAGTGCTAAGCGGGGAATCTGGAAGTTTAATTGCCAAGCGAGCGTGGGTGGTGTCATCGTCTGCTCAGCTGAAATTATTTGTGCGGAACGTAAACTATGAGTTTGATTGATCCTCGTGCCATTATTGATCCGTCAGCTAAACTTGCGGATGATGTTAGCGTTGGGCCATGGACGATTATTGGTCCCGATGTTGAAGTTGGCGCTGGATCAATTATCGCATCCCATGTGGTGCTGAAAGGTCCTACACGGATTGGTTGCCATAACCATATTTATCAGTTTTCTTCGGTGGGTGAAGACACCCCAGACTTAAAGTATCAAGGTGAAGCCACCCGCTTAGTGATTGGCGATCATAATGTGATTCGTGAAGGTGTCACAATTCACCGGGGTACTGTGCAAGACCGTTCTGAAACCACTATAGGTAGCCATAACTTAATTATGGCCTATGCGCATATTGGCCATGACAGTGTTATTGGTAATCACTGTATTTTAGTCAATAACACCGCTCTGGCAGGGCATGTGCATATTGATGATTGGGCCATCTTGTCCGGCTATACTTTAGTGCATCAGTACTGCCATATTGGTGCACATAGTTTTACTGCTATGGGCAGCGCTGTCGGTAAAGATATCCCAGCGTTTGTCACTGTGGCAGGGAATCCTGCTGAAGCGCGTAGTATGAACTTTGAGGGAATGCGTCGCCGTGGCTTCTCCGATCAAGCAATTCAGGCTCTACGTCGCGCTTATAAAACGGTCTACCGTCAAGGCTTAACTATTGATGAAGCGTTGCAGGCGCTTAATGAGAGTGCTGCTGAGTACTCGGAAGTTGCCCTGTTCTGTGAGTCCATTCGCCAGTCTTCCAGAGGTATCACCCGCTAATGGCTGAGCAACAGCAGGCCCCGCTCAAAGTTGCTTTAGTGGCCGGTGAGGCCTCAGGTGATATCTTAGGTGCTGGCTTGATGCAGGCTTTACGCGCCCAGCATGCCAATATTGAGTTTATTGGAGTGGGCGGGCCTTTAATGCAAGCGCAAGGCTTACAGTCGTACTTTCCCATGGAGCGTCTAGCTATTATGGGCTTGGTGGAAGTGTTAGGGCGTTTGCCAGAGCTGTTAGCACGTCGAAAACGCTTAATTGCGACCTTTAAAGAACAGCGTCCTGATGTATTTATTGGGATTGATGCGCCTGACTTTAATTTGACCATTGAATTGCAATTGCGTGCTGCCGGGATTAAAACCGTGCACTATGTCAGCCCCTCGGTGTGGGCGTGGCGGCAAAAGCGCGTGCTTAAAATACGCAAAGGCTGTGATTTGATGCTCACTTTGCTGCCCTTTGAGGCGCAGTTTTATCGAGAGCACCAAGTGCCGGTACTCTTTGTCGGTCATCCATTGGCCGACAGTGTGGCTTTACATAATGACGCTCAGCCAGCGCGAGAGCTGTTAGGTTTGCCTGCTGATGCGCAAGTGGTGGCATTATTGCCGGGCAGTCGCGGCGGCGAAGTGGCTAAACTTGGCCCTTTGTTTATCGATACGGCACGCTACTTATTAGCCGAAAAACCTCATTTGCGTTTTATTCTTCCAGCGGCCAATCAAGCACGCCGTGAGCAGCTCGAAGCCATGTTAGCAGGCATGCCAAACCTGCCTATTGAGATTTTAGATGGGCAGTCACAAACCGCCTTGCAGGCCTGTGATGCGGTATTAATTGCCTCCGGTACGGCGACGCTTGAAGCCTTATTGTTTAAAAAGCCGATGGTGGTGGCCTACAAGTTGGCGCCAGTCAGTTATTGGCTGTTAAAACGAATGGTCAAAAGTCCCTATGTCTCTTTGCCTAATTTGCTTGCAGCACAGATGTTGGTGCCCGAGTTTATTCAAGATGCAGCGACAGCAGAAGCCTTAGGGGATGCAGTTTTAGCCCAGCTGCGCGATGGCTCGCAGCAAACTCAGCGTTTTACCGAGCTGCATCAATCATTGCGTTGTAATGCCTCGCAGCGAGCAGCACAAGGTATTTTGCAGCTTTTAGGCTATGCCGATGCAACTTGAATTGCTGCAGCAGGCGTGGGTCGGTAAGCGGATTGCTGGTGTTGACGAAGTCGGGCGTGGACCATTATGTGGACCTGTAGTGACGGCTGCGGTTATCTTAGATCCCAACAATCCTATCGCAGGCTTAAATGATTCTAAGAAGCTCACTGAAAAAAAACGTGAGGCATTATTTGTCGAGATCCAAACAAAAGCTTTGGCTTGGTGTATTGCCCGTGCTGAAGTTGAAGAAATTGATCGATTGAATATTTTGCAGGCTACTATGCTTGCCATGCAGCGTGCGGTGCAGGGTTTGTCGATTAAGCCTGATTTGGCTTTGATTGATGGTAATCGTTGTCCGCAGTTGAGTATACCCAGCGAAGCTGTTGTGCAGGGGGATGGCTTGGTGGCGGAAATCTCTGCCGCATCTATTTTGGCCAAGGTCAGTCGAGATCGAGAAATGGCGATTTTGGATCAACAATATCCCGGTTACGGGATTGCCAAGCACAAAGGCTATCCGACGCCAGCGCACCTCAAGGCTTTGCAAGAGCTCGGGCCAACGCCGATTTACCGTCGCTCTTTTGGCCCTGTACGACGGTTTTTTGAAAATAACTAATCCCGCCTTGGTCTAGCTGTTATCCGTCTTTGCCTTTGATGGCGGCTGCTGGACTGTGCTTATCAGTTTTGCGCGAAAGCCCCCCGTAATTTTAGTTGCGAGGGTGGATTTTGGGCGGTGAGGATGTCAATCGGCTATGTAGCCAAGGCGCTGCTGTTGCGCCTGAGCTGCGGGGCCTGATTGCCGAATGCATGATCAGTGAATGCCGGCTCGCTACCCTAATGTTTAACTACTCAGCAATTTTAAGCTCGCGGGCCTTGGTGTAGGCGTAGCGAATCTTTTCGTACTCAAACGGGGTATTTAGCTGGCCGTAGCGCAGTTCAGTGATATAGCGTTGATCAATAATCTTGAGGGCGAAAATCTCTGGATTACGTTGACTCTCTTTGGCCATATTGAGCCAGTTCACGCTGCTGTCTAAACTAAAGTCAGCCACAATACCGCTGGTATCACGTAGGTTGGATGGGCCTAGAAAAGGCAGCATTAAGTACGGGCCGTGGGGTACGCCGTAATAGCCTAGAGTCTGGCCAAAGTCTTCATGGTTTTTAGCTAAACCCATTTTCGTCGCAGGATCCCAAAGACCGGCAACGCCGAAAATCGTATTAAATAAAATACGCGCAGTGGTTTCCATGGCGCGCTGGCCCTTGAGCTGCAAGATACTATTGGCCAGTGTTGGAATCTCGCCTAGATTGCTAAAGAAGTTGCTCACACCGGTACGCACAAAATGTGGAGTGACTGTGCTGTAGCCTTTGACTACAGGTAAGAATACCCATTGATCAAAGCGGTAATTAAAGTGATAGACGTTACGGTTCCATGCTTCCAGTGGATCGCTGATATTTAGCGCTTCTAAAGTGGCGCGCTCAAACTCATGTTGGCCTGGGTCTGTGGAAAACTCTAGGTTTTGCAAAGGGTTTTTAAAGCCGTCCGCATCGATTTTTTCTGCCGCGTAGGTGTGCGATAAGCCTAAAAAGAGTAATGCAGGGAGCCAATAGGGGCGCAAGGCCTGAGTTCTAGTCATGGAAAAACTCCAATATATCGGCTGCATTATCACGGTAATCCAAATTGCCCAGATGCCCGCCATAGGGGTATAGGGTGAGACGATCAGCAAAATGTTTGCGTAAAAACTCTATATCACCTGCACCTAAAATGATGTCATCGGCATTGTGCATCACGCCTATTTTAGCTGTGGTGCGCAGATAGTCAGCGAGGGCATATAGGCTGCTGGCATGGGTCAGCTCTTCCAGATCTGCTGGGTTATTCGTGCGCGGTGCGTTCAATTGTTTTTTAACGTGGACGCGCCAAAAAGGTAGCAGTTGTTCTTGGATATAACACTCGAAATCACATAGCAATGCGGCCTTAAAGAAAGGCGTTAAGCTGGTGCTGTCGTATATTTTCTTTTGTGGCGGAGTGATAATGCCTCGGCGATTGATTAAATCTGAAGTGAAGTTTATATCTGCAGCGGTAAAGCGAAATACGCTACCAATCAGCATGGCGAGCTCATTATCACTGAGTTTTTCTGATGAGTTTTGGAAGTCTAAGAGCACCGCTTCATTAAAGTCGAAACGGCCTTTGTCATGGAAAAAGCGGGTTAATTTATCGAGCATTAACTGGTAAAAGGTGCGTGTTTCTGTTGAGTTCACTGCCTGCACATGCGTTAAACGATTGAGATTGCTAACCGAGGTGTACAGGTTGACGGGTGGGTTTAAGAGCAGCACGCGCTTAAAGTTAAACGCTTGTTCTTGCTCATCCAAATGGCTGACAAATGCAGCCTGTAAAGCGCCGAGGCTGTAACCGGTTAAATGCCATTCACTGACTGCAAGCTGTGGGTGCTGCTTTTTAATGGCGCGCATCACGTTATATAAATCTTTAGCGTCTTGTGGTGAGTAGCCTGGGGTCGCATAGGGCGATGCGCCCACCATAAAGTCATAGGCGGTGGGTGACGAAATAAGAGCAACATGAAAGCCTGCACCGTAAAAAAGTTTTTTTAGATACTCCATGGTGCTGCTTGAGTAGTAAGCGCCGGTGCCGGCGATCACAAAAATCAGAGGCGCGGCTTTGCTTTGTTTAGCTAAGCGATAGCTAAACGTTTTAACGGGCCAGAAGTTACTGGGCAAGGTGTATTCGCGTTCTGGACGTAGGCGTAAGCTGTAGTCCTTTTGTTTGATATCTGCATCCTTAGGCAGAGGCGGGCGCAAAGCGCTGGGTGTTCCTGCAATCGTCGCTTCAAACGGATTGGTCACTGGAAATGCATAGGTGGATGGAACCTGTTTAGCTTGTGCGGCACTAGGCCATACGCAGGCTAAGCCCAGCACTAGATATAAAAAAGTTAGCGAGCGTTTAAGCATAACAATATCTCGTTGTGCCTCAGGGGCAGTAGTGCTTTGGAGGAGAGGGCAGCATAGGTGCTATTTAGCAGTGTTGCCATACACATACGTCTGTAACAGCATAGCCGATGGGTGTATCGGCTATGCTTGAGTTGTTTACATCACCCGCTGTCCTGGGCGTGCGCCATGATCTGGGCTCAGCAGGTAGATTTCTTCACCGCCTGGGCCGGCAGCCAGCACCATGCCTTCGGAAACACCAAATTTCATTTTACGTGCAGCAAGGTTAGCTACATATAAGGTGAGGCGGCCTTCGAGTTTAGAAGGATCAGGGTAGGCGCTTTTAATGCCTGAGAATACATTACGTTTGACGCCACCAAGATCGAGGGTCAGTTGCAGTAATTTATCGGCGCCTTCTACTAAGCTGGCTTTTTCAATTAAAGCAATACGTAAATCCACAGCGGCAAAGCTATTGAAATCAATTTCTTTGGCGAGGGGTTCTTTTTCGAGCTCACCATTGCTGGTTGTTGCGGTAGTGTTATTTGTGTCCATTTCTAATAAGTCTTCTTTTGAGGATTCAATCATGGCTTGCACATGCTTAGCGTCAACGCGGGTCAATAAAGCAGTGAATGGATTGAGTTGATGTGCGCCGAGTGCAGTGCCTAGGTTGTCCCAGTTCAGTGGGGCTACATTGAGGAATTGCTCAGCATCGCTGGCCAGTTTCGGCAGCACAGGTTTTAAAAGAATAACCAGCTGTTTAAACAGGTTGATGGCTTGCGAGCAAATTGCCTGAACTTGCGCTTGTTGGCCTTCAATTTTATTCATTGCCCAAGGTGCTTGCTCCGCGATCCAAGCATTGGCTGCATCGGCTAGCGCCATAATTTCGCGCATGGCGCGGGCAAAGTCGCGAGCCTCGTAGGCTTTGGCAATGGATGGCATCGCGTCTTGGAATTTTTGCCACAGATCAGGGTTCGGCATGTCTGCGACCAGCATCCCGTTGTTACCTTTTTGAATAAAACCGGCGCAGCGGCTGGCAATATTTACCACTTTACCAACGAGATCAGAGTTAACTTTATGAATAAAGTCTTCAAGGTTTAAATCTAGATCTTCAACACCACGACCCAGTTTCGAAGCATAGTAGTAGCGTAAGTACTCAGGGTTTAAATGATCTAAATAAGTGCGTGCCTTAATAAAAGTACCGCGTGATTTAGACATTTTGGCGCCATTTACCGTCAGGTAACCATGCACATTGACGCCTGTTGGCTTGCGGAAATCGGCGCCGTCGAGCATGGCTGGCCAAAATAAGGCGTGGAAGTTAATGATGTCTTTGCCAATAAAATGGTACAGCTCGGCTGTTGAGTCTTTACTCCAAAATGCATCAAAATCTAAATCCGGGCGACGTGCGCAGAGGTTTTTAAAGCTGGCCATATAGCCAATGGGTGCATCCAGCCATACATAAAAATATTTACCCGGCGCACCTGGGATTTCAAAACCAAAGTAAGGCGCATCACGAGAGATATCCCACTCTTGCAGGCCGCTGTCGAGCCATTCTGCCAGTTTGTTGGCGACCGACTCTTGCAGGGTGCCGCTACGGGTCCACTCTTGCAGCATCGTTTGGAAGTTAGGCAGCTTAAAGAAGTAGTGTTCTGAGTCTTTTAAGACCGGTGTTGCGCCAGAAATGGCTGAGCGTGGATCTTTCAGCTCAGTGGGGTGGTAAGTGGCGCCGCATTTTTCACAGTTGTCACCGTATTGGTCCGGTGTTGTACATTTTGGGCATGTGCCTTTAATAAAGCGATCAGCGAGAAACATGCCTTTTTCAGGATCAAAATACTGCGTCACCGAACGTGTGGCGATATGGCCAGCGGCTTGCAAGCGTTTGTAAATCTCTTCGGAGAGCTCGCGATTTTCTTCACTGTGGGTGCTGTAAAAATTATCAAAATCAACTAAGAAATCTGCAAAGTCAGCACTGTGCTCAGCATGTACATTATCAATGAGTTGTTCAGGTGTAATGCCTTCATGCTCTGCACGTAACATAATGGCGGAGCCATGGGCGTCGTCAGCGCAGACGTAGATGCATTGATTGCCGCGCATTTTTTGAAAGCGAACCCACATATCGGTCTGAATGTATTCAAGCATATGGCCAAGGTGGATGGAGCCGTTGGCATAGGGCAGGGCGCTGGTCACTAAAATTTTGCGGGCTTGGCTCATGGTTTTCCTAACTACTAAAAGTGAATAGAAATAAGTCAGCTACTATATAGGCAATGCGTGTTTTTTTCATCCCTTGTCCAATCTGAGCTTGCGGGCGATTAAGGTCTTAATGGTCAGGTTAGGTTAGAATGTTTATTGTTTAGTTTATTTGTCGCAGTGGAGAGCCTTATGAGTACAGTAACCCGCGCCGCAGTTGAAGCGACCTTAAGTGGTCTGATTGATCCCAATTTAAATACAGACCCCGTCAGCGCAGGTTGTGTGCGCGCTATTGATATTCAAGGTGATCGAGTTTCAGTCGACCTTGAGTTGGGTTATCCAGCGGACCAGTTTAAAACGGGCTGGGCGCAAATGCTGCAGATGAGTTTGCAGCAAATACCGGGTGTGGCCCATGCTGAGGTTAAGATTAAGACAGTTATTCAGGCCGCTAAAGGTCAGGCTGATGTCCCAACTTTGATGGGCGTGAAAAATGTCATTGCTGTTGCGTCAGGCAAGGGTGGTGTCGGTAAATCAACTACAGCAGCTAATTTGGCTTTAGCTTTGGCGCGTGAGGGTGCCCGAGTGGGTATCCTTGATGCTGATATTTATGGCCCGAGCCAAGGCATTATGCTGGGAGTGCCCAGCGGGACGCAGCCTGTCATCCGCGATCAAAAATACTTTGTGCCGATTCAGGCGCACGGCATTGCCGTGATGTCGATGGCGTTTCTGGCGACCGACAACACCCCTATGGTGTGGCGCGGGCCTATGGCCTCTGGTGCCTTGCTGCAGATGATCACGCAAACGGCTTGGGATAACCTAGATTACTTAGTGGTTGATATGCCGCCGGGTACCGGTGATATTCAGTTGACCTTGGCACAAAAAGTTCCAGTGGCGGGTGCTGTGATAGTGACTACGCCACAAGATATTGCTTTGCTGGATGCGCGCAAAGGAATTGAGATGTTCCGTAAGGTCAATATCCCTATTCTTGGCGTCGTCGAAAATATGGCGGTGCATATTTGCTCAAACTGCGGCCATGCCGAGCACTTGTTTGGTGAAGGCGGTGGTGAGCGTCTGGCGGCAAATTATGGTGCGGAGTTATTGGCTTCTTTGCCTTTGTCGATGGCGATTCGTTTGCAGTGCGATGGTGGTGAGCCAACCGCCAGTGCTGATCCTGAAAGTCAGATTGCGATGATTTATCAGCAGTTAGCCCGTACCGTTGCTGCACGTATTAGTGTGCTTAACCGTGAAAGTGTAGCCATGCCAAACATTGAAATCAGTGAGGACTAAGCACTTAAGTGCAAATGTTTAAGGCGTTGCTCAGCCAGCGCCTTTGCTTGATTAAGGAGTTGAAAATGAGTTTTACCGTGTATCTTTCCGGAGAAATCCACACCCCATGGCGTGAAGAGATTCAGCAGGGTGCAGAGGCTTTAGGTTTAGATATTACCTTTACTTCAGCGGTGACCGATCATGATGCTAGCGATGCCGCGGGTGATCATTTAGGCGCACAAGAGAATAGTTTTTGGCGCGATCATCAGTCGGCGAAAGTCAATGCGATTCGGACTAAAACCTTGATTGAGCAAAGCGATCTTGTTGTTGTGCGTTTTGGTGATAAGTACAAACAGTGGAATGCTGCGTTTGATGCAGGTTACTGCGCTGCGCTGGGTAAGCCTTATGTGACTTTGCATGGGCAAGATATTATTCACCCACTCAAAGAAGTGGATGCTGCTGCTATGGCTTGGGCGACCACACCCGCACAGGTTGTCGAGATTTTGCGTTACACCACGCAGGCCTAAGTTTTTGTTGTGCCAGGCGGTCAGTTTTTGCCGCCTGTTCTTTTTCCTGATCTAAAGGGTGCTTGAAAACGGCAATGACCCGCCGATCAGTCAGATATTTGACAGTCTGCATCTCCTAACCTATTGATTTATATGGATCTTGCCTGTTGGCATAAGTATTGCTTTGTAATAGGCAAGATCATTAATAGTAGGTGTGGCGTTATGAGCATCAATTTCGATAAAGCCTTGGGTATACACGAAAAGGCACTTGGCTTTCGCGCTCAGCGTGCTGAAGTGCTGGCCAATAATATCGCCAATGCTGATACCCCGCACTACAAGGCGCGTGATTTAGATTTTGCCAGTGTGCTGTCGGCGCAAGCCGAGCAGCAAGCACAAAAGCAGCCATTGATGCAGCGCACTAATCGTCAGCATTTTGACGTAGAGCCTTTGCAATTGGCTGACCCGGCGCTGCGTTTTCGCAATGTGCATCATGCGTCCATTGATCAAAATAGCGTTGACTTACAGGTTGAACAGTCCACTTATGCAGAAAATGCGGTGCAGTTTCAAGCCAGTTTTACGCTGCTGAATAACAAGTTTAAAGGGTTGATAACAGCCCTGCGCGGCGACTAAAGGAGTACCCACTTATGTCTCTTTCCAGCGTTTTTAACATTGCCGGTAGCGGTATGAGCGCGCAAAGCACGCGCTTAAATACGATTTCTAGCAATATCGCCAATGCCGAAACGGTGTCGTCGAGTATCGATCAAACCTATCGTGCGCGACACCCTGTTTTTGCCACTGTGTTTCAAGACAGCTTAAACGGTGGTTTGGGGCAAGGCTCTTTATTTGCTGAGCAAGATCAGGCCGGTGCAGGCGTGCAGGTGCTGGGCATTGTCGAGGATCAAAGTGATCTGCAGCCGCGTTATGAGCCCAATCATCCATCGGCCAATGCTGATGGTTATGTTTTTTATCCGAATGTGAATGTGGTGGAGGAAATGGCTGACATGATTTCCGCCAGCCGCGCATTTCAAACCAACGTTGAAATGATGAATACCGCCAAGCAGATGATGCAGCGTGTACTCACATTGGGCCAGTAAGCCCGAGGAGACAGCAATGAGTGCAGCAGGAGTGAGTGCAGCCGGTGCGGTGTTGGATCAATATCAACATGCAACCAAAGCCGCCGGCAAAGAAGAATTAGGCAAGAATGAGTTTCTGGAGTTGCTGGTGGCACAGCTCAATAACCAGAACCCATTAGAGCCGCAAAGTAACGGTGACTTTATTGCCCAGTTGGCGCAGTTCAGTACGGTCGAAGGGGTTGAGAAACTCAATGGCAGCATGCAGACCATTTTGTCGGGTTATCAGTCTTCCCAAGCATTGCAGGCCTCCTCTTTAGTGGGACGCAAAGTGATTGTGCCCAGCGAAACAGCTGTGGTGGATACGGCGGAAACCTTTAAGGCCAGCTTGGTATTGCCGCAGAGCAGTAGCAACGTCTATGTCAATGTGTATAGCGCCGGTGGCACCTTGGCGACGCGCCTGAATTTGGGGGCGCAAGAAGCCGGTAGCGTCAGCTTTATGTGGGACGGTAAGAATAGCGAGGGCGAGGTGATGTCGCCCGGCACCTATAAGTTTGAAGCGCAAGCCAGTATCGATGGGGAAACCAAGGGCTTGTACACCTTATTGCCGGCCAACGTTGATAGCGTCACTTTGGGGCAGGGTAATGGTGAACTATTGTTGAATTTAGCGGGATTGGGTTCAGTGCCCCTGTCTCAAGTACAGATTATTGGTCAGTGAATTAGCAATTTGCCAACGGTCGGACGACCGGCAAGGAGAATAACATGTCATTTAATATTGGCCTCAGCGGCTTACGGGCGGCAACTAAAGACCTTAATGTCACCGGTAACAACATTGCCAACGCGGGCACTGCAGGTTTTAAGCAGTCGCGCGCAGAGTTTTCAGATGTCTATGCAGCCTCTGTGCTGGGGACCGGTAAAAATCAGCAGGGCAGTGGTGTTCTGTTATCGAATGTGTCGCAATTATTTAATCAAGGTAATATCAACTACACGCAAAATGCCCTTGATTTGGCCATTAACGGCAACGGTTTTTTCCAAGTCAGCAATAACGGTGCAATCAGCTATTCGCGTGCCGGGTACTTTGGTACTGACCGTGAAGGCTTTATTGTGGATAACTTTGGCTATAATTTGCAGGGTTACGGCACGGATGCCAATGATCAGCTGCAAACCGGACAAGTCAGTAACTTGCAGATTAAAACGGCCAGCCAAGATCCAAAACCTACCAGCAAAATTGAGCAGTCGTTTAACCTGAACTCAACCAATAATCCGCCCGTCAATGCACCTTTTTCTGCGGCTGATCCAACCACTTATAATTCATCGACTTCAACCAATATTTACGACACTCAAGGTAATGCGCATACCTTTACACAGTATTTTGTAAAGAGCGGGCCTAATGAATGGCAGATGAATACCCTCATTGATGGGGCGCACCCTCATGCAGGTAAGTCTAACCAAGCGGCTATTGAGGCGGCTAAAGCAGTGGGTGCTACACCAGCGAGTATTTTAGGTTCGGCGCTGGCTGCATTAGAAAATCCATCAGATTTTCGCACCAAGGTGGATGCTGCTGTGACGCCGATGCTGTCTGCAACTCCGACTCCGAGTAACGATGACATTGTTGCGGCCATTGCGCGAGTGGGCGCCAGTACGCCGATTACTTTAGACCTCAGTTTTGACAGCGCCGGTAAAATAAAACCTATTACAGGTATTTTTGATCCTAACGCAGGCGGTACCGCGAACGCTGATCAATTCTGGCAGTTGGGCCAAGATGGCACCATTAGTTTGCGCGCAGGTCAGTGGACGCCTGCAACTTTGAATAATGGTAAGCCGCCGGTTCCTGTGGCTAACGGTGCTTTGGCCAGTAATACGGGCATGACCTTAGATATGCGTACTGCAACTCAGTTTGCCAGCGCTTTCGCAGTCAATGCGGTGTCACAAGATGGTTACACTACAGGTGAGTTGGCAGGCATTGAAATTGATGATACTGGGATGATTTTTGCCCGTTACACCAATGGCCAGTCGAAAGTGCAAGGTCAGGTGATACTGGCTGATTTTGCTAACGTACAAGGTCTAACACCTGTTGGTAAAACGCAGTGGGTGCAGTCGCTAGCTTCGGGTGAGCCAGTCATTAACCCAGGCCGCACAGGTACTTTAGGTGCGATTCAGGCTGGAGCCCTTGAGGACTCTAACGTGGAATTGTCAGATCAGTTGGTTAATTTGATTGTCGCCCAGCGCAACTATCAAGCCAACGCTAAAACGATCGAAACAGAAAGTGCCATTACTCAGACCATCATCAATCTGCGTTAATTGAGTAGAGCTTAAAAATAAAAAAGCGCGCTGTTGCAGGCGCGCTTTTTTGTTGATGCTTAAAAGCAATTACTCGATACGTTTAATGCTTTTAATGACAATCGGATCAGTAGGCACATTTTGGTGCATGCCATAGGTGCTGGTTTTAACCTGTGCAATTTGATCCACAACGTCCATACCGCGCACCACCCGAGCAAAGACTGCATAGCCAAAATCACGGCTGCTATGGTTTAGAAAATCATTGTCAGCGTGGTTAATAAAAAACTGCATTGTGGCTGAATCTGGCGCTTGGGTACGCGCCATAGCAACGGTGCCACGGTCATTTTTAAGGCCATTATTGGCTTCGTTTTTAATCGCAGCTTTAGTGGCTTTTTGTTGCATATAACGATCAAAACCACCGCCTTGAATCATAAAGCCGGAAATGACCCGGTGAAAAATAGTGCCGTCATAACGCTCCGCATCCACATAGTCAAGAAAGTTGTTGACTGTAATCGGTGCTTTTTCTGCTTCCAGTTCCAGCTCAATTTCACCAAAACTGGTATCAATAATCACATGAGGGTTATTTGCTGCCCATAGATTGCCAACCATGAACAACGTACAAGCTGTCAGGAGAATTTTTTTAAGCATAGGAGCCTCTGTTATGTTCGAATCTAAAACAGTCAGCAACGCTAGATATTAAGCGTGCTCGCTGCACAAGGGTTTAATGTCGCATTGGTGTTGCTTGGGAAGAGTCTAGCACGCTGTATTTGAGCAATATATCCTATCTTTTTCGCATGTTGAGTTGAATCAAGCTCGGCTCTTGGAGTTAAGCGCGCTGCCAGTCAAAACTGAGCACTTGTGCAATGTGAGTCGCCTCCAGCAGGTGCAGTAAAACACGATCTAGACCTAAAGCCACACCCGCACAATCCGGTAAACCCGCCTCTAGAGCGGCAATTAAATGCGCATCATGGGGGCGTGTTGTATCTTTAAGTTCGTCTTGAAAACGTTGCAGTTGTTGCTTGGCATCGGTGAGCTCCTGATAGCCATTAGCGAGCTCCATGCCATTAAAAAACACTTCAAAGCGCTGAGCGATTTGCACGCCTTGTGCATTGTTTGCCAGTTTTGCCAGTGCGGCTTGCGATGCTGGAAACTCATCAATAAACACTAAAGTATTGCGCGGTAAAGCAGGTTCAACCTGGTGGCTCATAATAATATCCAGCCAGCCATCACGGTCTAAAGCTAAATCAGCATTGGCCAGTTGTTGGCCGCGTTTGGCGATTGCTTCAGTGCTGCACTGGTGCACATCCAGCTGCGCATAGGTGTCTAAGGCTTGTGCGTAAGTGAGGTGCAAGCAAGGGAGCTTAGGAAAGCGTGCAGCCAATAATTGTTGGAGTAACTCAGCAACTTCGCTTATCAGTTGTGGGTATGTCCAGCCCACTCGATACCATTCCAGCATAGTGAACTCTGGGTTATGCCGTGCCCCTGCTTCACCGTCACGAAAGACTTTGCAGATTTGATAGATGTCGCCATACCCGGCGCAGAGCAGGCGCTTCATGGCGTATTCTGGTGACGTGTGCAACCAGCGCTGCTGTGCTTGCATTGGCGTGATATTGGGATCAGCCACTGGCGCTTGCGATAGCAGTGGGGTTTCCACTTCCAGTACTGAGCGGCTATAGAAAAACTCACGAATGCTACGGTAGAGCTGCTGGCGTGCTTCTAAGGCTGAGCGCGGTGCGCTGGGTAACCATGTGCTCATAGCTGAGATGTTTCCTGTAAAAAATTAGGGAGCATCATGCTCCCTAAAGGTCTTGCAGCAGGTAAAAGCTTAGGCGCGGCTGACATATTCACCACTGCGTGTGTCAATTCTAAGCTTTTCGCCTTCAACAATAAATAAAGGTACACGCACTACTGCGCCAGTACTCAGGGTTGCGGGTTTAGAACCGCCTTGTGCGGTATCACCTTTTAATCCTGGGTCTGTTTCAATCACTTCAAGCTCAACAAAGTTGGGGGCCGATACTGAAACCACGGCATCATTATAAAGCATGACTTCATAGACAACCTGTTCTTTCAGCCACTTGATGGTGTCGCCTAATGCTTCGCGGCTGGCGCCCAACTGCTCAAATGAGCCATCAGTGGCCATAAAATACCAAAACTCATCATCGGTATATAAATACTCCATATCCCGCTCAACGATATCCGCGCTTTCTACGCTTTCGCCCGATTTAAAGGTGCGCTCCCAAACCCGCTGGGTACGGATGCTGCGTAACTTTACGCGGCTAAATGCTTGACCTTTGCCGGGCTTAACAAACTCAATGTCAATCATGATGCAAGGTTCGTTGTCCACCAAGACGCGCAGTCCTGGTTTGAATTCGTTGGTAGAATAGTTGGCCATAATGCAATCCTGTCGTGTTTAAGGTCTTATAAAATGCCTATTGTAGCGCAAACCAAGAAGTTTTTTCCCGAAAGGGGCTGGGGGGAGGTATTGGCTCAGTCTTTGCGTAGTTGTGATGAGCTTTTAGCTGCCTTAGAGCTGAAGTTGTCTGATTTTCCCGAGGGTTTAAGCGCAGCCACAGAGTTTCCTGTATTGGTACCCCGTCCTTTTGTTGAGCGCATGGCTAAAGGGGATCCGCGTGATCCCTTGCTCTTACAGGTGTTACCACAGGCGGCTGAAGAGCAGCTGCATCCGGCTTTTAGCGCCGACCCTCTGGGTGAGCAAGCAAGCAATGTTGCGGCTGGAATTATCCACAAATATCACGGGCGGGTATTGTTATTGGCTGCCAGCGGCTGCGCGGTCAATTGCCGTTACTGTTTTCGTCGGCATTTTCCTTATGCTGAGAACCGTTTACCGCGTTCACAGTGGCAGGCAGCGCTAAACTACATTGCCCAAGATGCGACAATTACTGAGGTGATTTTAAGCGGAGGCGATCCCTTGATGCTGCAAGATGAGCATTTGGCCGAGCTGGTTGATCGCATTGCGGGTATAGCTCATGTTCAGCGTTTACGCGTGCATTCACGTTTACCTGTGGTGATTGCTGAACGTTTAACCGAGCAATTAACGGATATTCTGACTCGCACCCGATTGCGCAGCAGTTTAGTGCTGCATGTCAATCACCCGCGTGAATTGTCAACCCAGCATGCTGAGCGTTTAGCCTTAATGCGCCAAGCAGGCGTCACTTTATTGAATCAAACGGTGTTGTTGAAGGGGGTTAATGATGATCCTGCGGTGCTGGTTGAGTTAAGCGAGCAGCTGTTTAACCATCATGTGCTGCCCTATTATTTACATGTTTTAGACCGAGTGCAGGGCGCTCAGCATTTTGATGTAAGCAGTCAAGAAGCCTATGCATTGTATCAACACCTGCTGGCGCACTTGCCCGGTTATTTGGTGCCTAAATTGGTGCGCGAAGAGGCGGGGCAGCCACATAAAACACCATTACATGCTTTTTAAGCGCCAAGTCGGACAAATCCACCGCAAACAGACTGCAGCTTGCTACACTGCGCATTGGATTTATTAAGGTTAGAAAATTTTTGTGAGTACACCAACTGATTTTGCCAGTCTGCCATTACCGGCAGCATTGTTAAGTAATTTAGCTGATTTAGGCTACAGCAGCATGACCGCGATTCAAGCGCAGAGCTTGCCGGTCATTCTCAAAGGCATGGATGTCATTGCCCAGGCTAAAACCGGTAGCGGTAAAACCGCAGCTTTTGGTATTGGCGTATTGTCGCCGCTGAATCCACGCTACTTTGGCTGCCAAGCCTTAGTGTTATGCCCAACCCGAGAACTGGCAGATCAAGTCGCCAAAGAAATTCGTCGTTTGGCCCGCGCTGAAGGCAATATTAAAGTACTGACGTTGTGTGGCGGCGTACCCTTTGGCCCACAAGTGGGCTCGCTTGAGCATGGTGTGCATATTGTTGTGGGTACGCCGGGGCGTATTTTAGAGCACGCACGTAAAGGCACCTTGGATTTATCGGGTCTGAATACCTTGGTGCTCGACGAAGCTGATCGTATGCTGGACATGGGCTTTTATGACAGCATCGCTGATATTATTGAGTTCACCCCCAAACGCCGCCAGACATTACTGTTTTCAGCGACTTTTCCTGAAGGTATTCAGCAATTGGCCGCGAATTTTTTACGCCAGCCGCAGCATATTCAGGCGGATATCGAACACGCTGAGCATCAAATTGAACAGCATTTTTATGAAATTACGCCAGAACAGCGTCAAGCTGCAGTAGAGCGAATTTTACGTCATTATCGCCCTGAGTCTTGTGTCGCGTTTTGCTTCACTAAGCAGCAGACGCAAGAATTGGCCGATTACCTCAACAGCGAAAAAATCTCCGCGCTGGCATTGCATGGCGATTTAGAGCAGCGTGAGCGGGATCAGGTGTTGGCTTTGTTCAGTAACCGCAGTTGTAGCGTGTTGGTGGCCACTGATGTGGCGGCGCGCGGTTTAGATATTGAGTCTTTGCCAATGGTGATTAACGTTGAGTTGGCGCGTGATCCTGAAATCCATACGCACCGTATTGGCCGCACTGGGCGTGCCGGAGCGAAAGGCGTTGCCATCAGTTTGGTAGCGCCTAAAGAAGGTTTGCGCGCAACAGCCATTGAAGAGCAGCTGAAAAAGCCGCTGAAATGGCATGCATTAAACGCTTTAAAAGAATCAGATGGGCAGCCCTTATTACCCCCGATGGCTACCTTGTGTATTGCTGCGGGACGTAAAGATAAATTACGACCTGGAGATATTCTCGGCGCTTTGACCGGTATTGGCGGCTTAACCGCTGCGCAGGTGGGTAAGATTGCCATTTTCGATCACCAAGCGTATGTGGCGGTAGAGCGCTTGCAGGCACGGCAAACCCAGCAGCGTTTAGAAGCCGGGAAAATTAAAGGCCGTAGTTTAAAAGTGCGTGTGCTTTGATGAGGTTTTGCGCTGCGCGCTCAGCTGAGCTGATCTAGCTTCGATTGCGCAGCGGCGTGAGTAAGTCGCTCAGGCCGTTATGATCGATTTCATGCATCAGCTCCAGTAACCGACCTAGATCGTTCTTGGGGAAGCCTTCACGGGCAAACCAGTTGAGGTAATGG
The DNA here is from genome assembly GCA_012728315.1 of Gammaproteobacteria bacterium. Lineage (GTDB taxonomy): Bacteria > Pseudomonadota > Gammaproteobacteria > Pseudomonadales > Pseudomonadaceae > Denitrificimonas. The sequence continues at coordinate 74,625 of JAAYFI010000065.1, read as the reverse complement.
CCGGGCAGGTCGGCAATCAGTCGGCCTTGGTATTTACCAAAAGGCATCGGGGTGGTAACGAGGCGTTGTAAATCTTTGGGCTGCATGGTTTCACTACAAGATGATGAGTTGAGGCTGCTATAGTCGCAAATATTGTAGAACTGTGCATGCGGGCCCAGTGTTTGATGAAAACTCAGTAAGCTCATCACTTACTTTTATTGTTGAAGAGGGTATCAATGATTGTAAAAGGTTTACGAAATGGTTTGGGGCAATTGATTATTTTTGCCGACTGGCTAACGCGCCCGAAAGCCATGCAGCGTACTGCAGAAAAGCAAGCAGAGGTGGATGCCGCCACTGCGCATTTGGCTTTGTATCAGTTTAACGCCTGCCCATTTTGCGTCAAAGTGCGCCGCGCTATGCATGCTTTAAATATTAAAGTTGAGCTGCGGGACGCAAAAAATAACCAGCAGTTTCGCCAAGAGCTAGAGGCGCAGGGTGGTCGTATTAAGGTGCCGTGCTTGCGTATTGAAGAGGATGGCGCGGTACGTTGGATGTATGAGTCCAATGATATTATTGCTTACTTGCAAGAGCGTTTTGCTTAAAGCTGTATTGGGCGGCCTGTATGGGTTGTCTTTGATGATGTTGCTTGCCTAGAAGCTAAAAGAGCGCTGCATGCCCTACTTTGGGCTTGGTGTTGATGCGTCGATGAGGCCATCTTGGGCTCAACTCTGGTGGCCCCCAAAAAAATTACAGGTTAATCATTGACGCTGCTAGCACTCGATTGCAATCGCAGATTGACCCGTATTGCAAGCCCGTGAACTGTACAGCGTGATGGCTTTCAAAGAGTCGCATGCGAGTCGTGCAGACAACGCCGATAGTCAATGGCTGCTGTATGAGTGTCGCGACAAGCGTCGCCATGGATGGCGAAGCGCCCGAATCGGCTCTGGGTGATCCTTTGCGGGGCAAGCGAGACTAACAAGGTACGGCATGCGCAAATCCCACGTGAGCAGCGTTCATTCAGTATCAAAGCTGCTGCACAAGTCTTGCCGTGAGCAATGGCCGCACCCGCGCGCTATGGCATGCTCATAACCCAGGCCATGTCTAAAGAATAGTCGCAAGATCAATCTGGTCACTGCGCTGAATATTCTCCGTCAGCGTTCGGCATAAACGTAAAAACTCACGCATCGCATCACTTTGAAACTTATGCTTATGCCAGATAAACGAGAATTGACGCGTTAGATTAAGCTCCGGCGTTTCAATGGCCACTAAACTACCGCGACGAAACGCATCACGCAGTGCCAGTCGCGATATACAACCAATACCCAAGCCAGACTCCACCGCACGCTTAATCCCCTCAGTGTGCTCCAACTCCAAGCGAATATGCGGCGTGAGCTGATGGCGCAAAAAAGCTTGCTCAAAAGCCAAGCGCGTCCCTGATCCTTGCTCGCGAACAATCCAGGCTTCATGCGTCAGCTCCTTTAAACTGGCATGCCCTTGCGCTGCCAATGGATGCTGCGGGGCACAGAAGACCGCCAGCTCATCAGCAATCCAAGCTTCTGCAATAATGTCATTGTCTTGGTAATAGCCCTCGATTAAGCCTAAATCCAATTGGTAATTGGCGATTTGTTGAACAATCTGTGCGGTGTTATGCACATGCAAGCGCACTTTGCAGTTGGGATGTTCCTGCATAAAGTGCCCAATCAATAACGTGGCTAAATAGTTGCCAATGGTCATGGTCGCACCCACCGATAATGAGGCAAAGCCATGATTACCTTTGAGTAGACCCTCTAAATCTTGCGCTTGCTCGAGCAGTGCCAGTGCGCGCGGTAACAGCTCAAGGCCTAAAGCGTTGATGATTAAACGTTTACCCGCACGGTCAAAGAGTAAGCAGTTATAACTCAGCTCAAGCTCTTTAAGGGCGGTGCTTGCCGCTGACTGCGACATGGCCAGCTGTTCAGCGGCTTTGGAGACGCTTTGGTGTTGCGCAATGCTGCTAAACACTTGCAATTGGCGGAGGGTGAGCCTCATATCTATATTCCTGATATGATTTATGTGAATTATCAATTTAACAGATTAGAGTTTTAATCCTACACTCTAAGCAATATTTTTTACGCTGGAGCGTGTTATGAGCAATTTGAATGTTGAGCAGGTTTTAAGCGTTCATCACTGGAATGACAGCTTATTTAGTTTTAAGACCACGCGTGACCCAGGTTTGCGTTTTGAAAATGGCCAGTTTGTGATGATAGGTCTTGAGGTCGAGGGTCGCCCCTTAATGCGTGCTTATTCAATTGCGAGCCCGAACTACGAAGACCATTTAGAGTTTTTTAGCATTAAAGTGCCCGATGGCCCGCTCACTTCACGCCTGCAACATTTAAAAGCCGGTGATACCGTCAAAGTCAGTAAAAAACCAACTGGAACTTTATTGCTGAGTGACTTATTGCCAGGCAAGCATTTGTACTTACTGAGCACGGGGACGGGTTTAGCGCCTTTTATCAGTGTGATCCAAGACCCTGAAACCTATGAGCGCTTTGATAAAGTAATTTTAGTGCATGGCGTACGCTATGTCAGTGATGTGGCTTACAGCGATTTTATTACTGAAAACTTGCCGCACAATGAGTTCTTTGGTGAACAGTTACGCGAGAAATTGATTTACTACCCAACAGTGACCCGTGAGCCGTTTCGTAATCAGGGGCGCATTACCGAGTTGCTGCGCAATGGTAAATTATTTGCAGATATTGGTTTGCCGCCGATGAATCCCGAGCATGATCGCGCCATGATCTGCGGTGGGCCGGCAATGTTGGAAGAAACCAGTGCGGTATTGGATGAGTTTGGTTTGCACGTCTCACCGCGTTTAGGCACGGCAGCGCATTATGTGATTGAGCGGGCCTTTGTTGAGAAGTAGTCAGACAACTGTACGCGCTTCAAATAAAAACACCGCCTCGATGGGCGGTGTTTTTTATAGTGCAGGCTGGTTGTAATCTTAGCGCAGCAAGTCGAACACTTTTTTGGCGATATCGCTGGCTGCTTGCGCGGGATCTTGGCGGATAGCGGCCTCTTTTTCACCAATAATAGTAAACAAACCATCTAAAGCTTGTTCAGCCACATAGTTTTCAATGGAGGCATCTTTTGCCTCAATCACGCCAAAGTTTGCGGCTTGACCTGCAAAGTTATTGTATTGCTGGGCTAAGCCAGACGATCGTGTCACTTGCTCAATCACGGGTAAAAAGCGGCTGCGCAATTGTTCGCGACTGCTACGATCAAGATAAGCGGTCGCTGAGTTCTCAGGGCCGGTTAAAATACCCTTGGCATCGCTAATGGTCATGTTTTTAATGGCGTGCAGTAGCAGTTCCTGTGCTTGTGGAATGGCTTGTTCGGCGGCGCGATTCATACTGTCTTCTAAAGCAGTGACTTGTTTGCCTTTACCTAGCATTTTCATGGTGCGCGCTGCTTTGCCCAAATTGCCAGGCAGTTCAATGTGTACATCAGGGTTTTTATTAAAACCGCCAGGCTGGCTCAGTTGCTCAACCGCAAGGCGCGTGCTTTGTTCAAGCACCGTTTTGAGGCTCTCACCTGCTTGGTTCTGGCTGATATCGTTCAGAGATAAAGCACTGGCTTGGGCGGCAAACACTAACCCAATAAAACCAAAAATATAGCTGCGCATGGTGCTGCTTCCTTCAAAAGAGTAGGCGCTTAGATTGCGCTTTTAAGGGTGTGCTGGGGAAGCAGGGCTGCTGCTTCACGGTCTAACACTATGGTTAAGTTGTTGTGTTTTTTTAGCGCCGACGCTGGGAGTTCTTCATCAATCGGGCTGTTAAATAGTTTTGCCATAATATCGGCTTTGTTTTTACCTGTGGCGACCAAAATAACTTCTTTAGCCTCTAGGATATCTTGAATACCCATGGTAACTGCATGGGTGGGGACTTCAGCTTGGTCGCTAAAGAATCGGCCATTATCAATGCGTGTTTGCTCGGACAGCTCAACCACATGGGTGCGGCTATTAAAACAGGTTTTAGGCTCGTTAAAGCCAATATGACCGTTTGTGCCAATTCCTAGCAGTTGTAAGTCCAGTCCACCGCGCTTGCTAATCGCTTGGGAGTAGGCTTGGCAGGTGGCTTCGATATCTGTTGTTAGACCGTCGGGCAGATGCACATTTTGCGCGGGTATATTGAGCTGGTTAAATAAGTGCTGATACATGTAGTAGTTATAACTTTGCGGATGTTGCGCGCTTAACCCAATGTACTCATCTAAATTGAATGTGGTGAGGCGAGATAAATCCAGTGGTGCATGCTGTATGTACTTTATTAATTGTGCATACACGGGCTCCATAGTGCTACCTGTGGCTAGACCTAACACCGCAGAGGGTAGCGCTTTAATTTTATCTAGCAGACGCTGTGCTGTGTAGTGAGAGACTTCGTCAACTGTGTCGAAAATTTTATACATAAATAAAGGTCATCAAAAGAGAAAAGAGAGCGTGGCATGTTAATACTATGAATTATAACGGTGCCTGTGCTGCTGTATATAGAAAAACCACGTTATTCTGGATAACTTAAAGTTGCTGTATGCAGAACTGAGCCACTTATAGGTTCAGTCTGCTGCTTAATAGTTGTAGCTTTAGGGGCGAGTCTCGTATAAGACAGCGCCGCGCTGAAGAGGTTCTTGCGCTTTAGCGCCGCAATACAGCGCTGCGAAACTCCCCGGGGGTGTGTTGAGCCCAACGCTTAAAGGCGCGTTGAAAAGCCTCGGGCGATGAAAAGCCCAATAGCCATGAAATCTCACCGAAGGTTAACTCAGTGTCGCGAATATAGCTGCGGGCTAGATCAAAACGAGTTTGGTTAACAATATGCCGAAACTGCGTGCCTTGAGCTGCCAGTTTACGGCGCAGCGTCCAGGTTGGCATCTTTAGTTTGTGTGCGACATGCTCGATATTGGGTTCGCCGTTTCTTAATAGCGGCGCAATCAGCTGGCTGACTTGCTCCACTAAACTGTAACTGCGAGTTTTTAACGCCAGCTGCTCTTCGCATAGCTCTAGCAAGGCATGCCATGTACTGGGGCAGTGTTGAGGATTGCTCAGAGCTAAGCTTGTTTGGCTCAAGCGTATACGGTTATGTGCAGCGTTAAATTCAATGGGGCAGCTGAGATGCTCTGCATAAGCCGCAGCGTAGTCGGGTTCTGGAAACTCAATTTGCAGCAACTCAATCTCAATGGGTTGTTGGCAGACGTGCTGCAAATGGCTGATCCAGCCGAGCAGTACCGATTCCACGACAAAGTAGTTGTACGCGTTATAGGGGGCGATTGAGTAAAAGCTAAACCAAGCGCCTTGAGGATCTTCCAGCAGTTGGCTGGCGCCGCGATAGTTTTGTGCATAGAGCGGCTCAAATCGGCTGATACAACGCGCTGCTGCCCGCACTGTGGGGGCTTGTGTTGTGGTCACGCCCGCTAAGCCAAGGTGGGTGAGTGAACTGTGCTGGCCAATGCTCAAGCCGAGCGCTGGATTGCCGGTGAGCTGAGTGGCAGCATGACCTAAACGCATATAACGCGGGATGGATAAGCGTGCATGAGGCTCGGCTAAACGCTCGGAAGTGAGCTCGAAACGCGCAAATAAATCTTCAACGCAGTGGCCATGCTGGGCTATAGCAGCAGCGATACTGTGTACAAAGCCTACAGATAGATCCCCGAGGCGGATATTAGAACGGATGCTTTGCATGCTGTGGCTGAGCCTTACTGGTCAATCTTTTGTTTATTATAGTCATTATTTTGTTAGATTGAGTCATTGAGAAGCAGTCTTTGCCTGTCTATTGTATCTATCAATAATTGACTGATGGTGCTGCGCTCGCTGCATTGCCTAAAAATCAGCATTCTGTGTTTGCCTGTTTTGGAGAGTCTCGATGTCAAATCCACATTACCCACATTTGCTGTCACCGTTGCATCTTGGTTTTACCACGCTAAAGAATCGTGTGCTGATGGGGTCCATGCATACAGGTCTTGAAGAACGTCCGAATGGTTTTGAGCGCATGGCTGCATATTTTGCTGAGCGTGCCCGTGGCGGTGTTGGTTTGATGGTGACCGGTGGTATTGGTCCGAATGAAGAAGGGGGTGTGTATGCAGGGGCTGCCAAACTCAGCACGCCTGAAGAAGCTGAGCAGCATAAAATAGTGACGCAAGCTGTGCATGCTGCAGGTGGTAAGATTTGTATGCAGATTTTGCATGCCGGTCGCTATGCCTACAGTCCAAAGTCAGTGGCACCCAGTGCTATTCAGGCGCCAATCAACCCGTTTAAGCCCACTGAGTTGGATGAAGACGGCATCGAGAAGCAGATTCGAGATTTTGTCAATTGTGCGGTATTGGCAAAAACTGCGAACTACGATGGCGTAGAAATTATGGGTTCTGAAGGCTACTTTATTAATCAGTTCCTGGCCGCGCATACCAATCAGCGTACCGACCGCTGGGGTGGCAGTTATGAAAATCGCATGCGCTTAGCGGTCGAAATTGTGCGTCGTGTACGTGAAGCGGTTGGTACTGATTTTATTATTATTTACCGCCTGTCGATGCTGGACTTGATGGAGAAGGGCAGCAGTTGGGAGGAAATTGTTCAATTAGCCAAAGCGATTGAAGCGGCAGGGGCGACCATTATTAACACCGGTATTGGTTGGCATGAGGCGCGTATTCCAACCATTGCAACTAAAGTGCCGCGCGGCGCTTTTGTTAAAGTGACAGCTAAGTTGCGTGGTGAAGTGTCCATTCCTTTGGTGGCGACCAACCGAATCAATACGCCAGAGGTGGCGGAGCGCGCCTTAGCGGAAAATGCTGCGGATATGATTTCTATGGCGCGTCCATTCCTAGCTGATCCTGAGTTTGTTAATAAAGCCGCAGCTGGACGAGCGGATGAAATCAATACCTGTATTGGTTGTAATCAGGCCTGTTTGGACCATACTTTTAGTGGAAAGTTGACCTCGTGCTTGGTGAATCCGCGCGCCTGTCATGAAACAGAGCTCAATTATATTCCCACCACGACTGTGAAAAAGATTGCTGTGGTTGGCGCAGGTCCTGCTGGGCTGGCGGCTGCTACGGTTGCTGCAGAGCGTGGACATCAGGTGACTTTATTTGACTCCGCCAAGGACATTGGTGGCCAGTTTAATGTGGCTAAGTTAATTCCAGGGAAAGAAGAGTTTTATGAAACGCTGCGTTATTTCCAACACAAGCTGCAAGCAACCCAAGTTAAGGTACAGCTCAATCAGCGCGTGAGTGCCACAGACTTGTTGGCGCAAGAGTTTGATGAAGTGATTTTGGCGACCGGTATTGTGCCGCGTGTACCTGAGATTCCTGGTGTTGATCATCCTAAGGTGATGAGTTACTTAGATGCCATTTTAGGGCGCAAGCCTGTAGGTAAAAGCGTGGCTGTGATTGGTGCTGGCGGTATTGGGTTTGATGTCTCAGAGCTGCTCACGCACAGCGGTGAGTCCAGCAGCTTAGATCCAGAAGCATTTTGGAAAGAGTGGGGCATTGATTTAGGGTTGCAGGCTCGCGGAGGTGTTGAAGGGGTTAAACCGCAGGTCGCAGCTGCTGCACGCCAAGTGTATTTACTGCAGCGTAAAAAGAGCAAAGTGGGTGCGGGGCTAGGTAAAACCACGGGCTGGATCCATCGTGCGGGTTTGAAAAGCAAGCAGGTTGAGATGCTCTCCGCGGTTGAGTATCTGAAGATTGATGATGCCGGCTTGCATATTCGCATTGCCGACGGCGAGCCGCAGGTCTTGGCGGTGGATAATGTGATTTTATGTGCTGGGCAGACGCCACTACGCGAACTGCAAGCGGAGTTGGAAAGTAAGGGTGTCACTGTGCATTTAGTTGGTGGCGCTGATGTTGCTGCAGAGCTGGATGCTAAGCGTGCCATTGATCAGGGTTCGCGCGTGGCAGCAGCTCTATAACAGCCACAGGTGTTGTGCCAACAGCGCTGCAGGCTGAAGCTTGCAGCGCTGTTTTTGTTTGTGCTGCTGTGTTTCCTTTATGGCTTAATTTTTAACGCACCCATTGCACGGCGCTTGTGCTGGCAGTCCAGCACTGCTGGTGCATTTCGCAGAGGATCTATGGGGCGTTCAGTCGAGTGGCTGGCGTTGACAGGCGTGGTGGTTGCAGGTTGCTGGTAAAAAAGACAGCTGGAAAACCTTAAACTGCAGGCCAAATCGGTTAAACTGCTCATCCTTAAATAAAGCAGAACCGCTCGCGCTTATGAGGGTTCGTTGGCTAGCCAAGATGTCAGTGTCTAAATCCGTGCGTTTGGCTGTGCCGCATAGCAGTAAGGGAGCACCATGCACAACACGCAGCTGATTTATATTTTAGACCCCATGTGCTCATGGTGCTGGGGGTTTAGTCCGGTGGTGCAACAGGTGCTCGAGCAGGCCCGGAAAGCCGATGTTAACGTGACCTTGCGCGTTGCGGGTTTGCGTACTGGCCAGCAGGCCGTGCTGGATGAGCGCAAGCGAGACTATATCCTGCAGCATTGGCGTGCAGTGGCACAGACGACAGGCCAACCTTTTGATTTTACGAATGCGCTACCCAGTGGTTTTTTGTATAACACCGAGCCGGCTTGCCGTGCCTTGGTGGTTGCTCGAAAGCTGGATAGAGAACTGCTATTTGGCTTTTTGCAACGTTTACAGCGCGCTTTTTATCAAGACGCCCAAGATATCACGCAGGCCAGTGTTTTGCGCGATCTTGCCGTGCAGGCAGGTTACAACAGTGCCGCGTTTTGTCGCGCTTTTAATGGGCAGGCCGCGCAGCAGGCCACTGAGGCCGATTTTACCTGGGTGGCTAATTTAGCGGTTGCAGGTTTCCCTACGCTGCTGGCACAGCACCAGCAGCAGTACGCTTTGATCAGCAATGGTTATCAGCCTTATGCAGCGCTTGAGCCTCTTCTAAGTCGGTGGATTGCAGCAAATGCTCGGTTCTGATCGCATCAGCTGGGCGCATATTCGTCGTTTAGCTGTACAGCACAAGCGCAGTTTAATTTTGGCGAATATTTTAGCGATCTTAGCAACCCTATGCAGCGTGCCGATTCCTTTGTTGTTGCCACTCTTGGTGGATGAGGTTTTGTTAGGGCAGGGTGGTCGCGCGTTAGACATCATGAATCATTGGCTGCCGAGTATTTGGCAGCAGGCTGTGGGCTATATTGGCCTTATGCTGGTGCTAACCTTTGTGCTGCGGCTGAGCTCATTAGTATTTAATGTGGGGCAAAGTAAGATGTTTGCCTGCCTTTCTAAAGATGTCGTGTATCAGATTCGGCAGCGCTTGCTTATGCGCCTAAAGCGTATCTCGCTGAGCGAATATGAGAGTCTCGGTAGCGGTACAGTCACCACGCATCTGGTGACTGATTTAGAAACCTTGGATACGTTTATTGGCGAAACCTTAAGCCGGTTTTTAGTTTCTCTGCTGACTTTACTGGGCACTGCCACGGTGCTGTTGTGGATGCATTGGCAGCTGGCGCTGCTGATTTTAGTACTCAATCCGCTGGTGGTGTTTTTTACCGTCAAACTGGGCAAGCGCGTTAAGCATCTGAAAAAGTTAGAAAATGATAGCACCGCAGTTTTTACCCAAACCTTGAATGAAACCTTAGATGCCATTCAAGAAATACGCGTAGGTAATCATCAGGAGTATTTTTTTCAGCGGCTGCTTGAGCGGGCTAAAAGTGTTCGTGAACGTGCGATTCAGTCGCAATGGAAAACCGATATTGCTGCGCGAGCCAGCGGCTTAGTGTTCCAGTATGGGATTGATATTTTCCGTGCGGTAGCGATGCTGACAGTGCTTTTTTCTGATTTATCGATAGGCCAGATGCTCGCGGTATTCAGTTATTTGTGGTTTATGATCGGACCCATTGAGCAGATGCTCAATCTGCAATATGCCTTTTACGCGGCCGATGGTGCGTTATTACGAATCAATCAATTGCTTGAGCGGCGTGATGAAGTTGATTACCCCGAACTTAAAAACCCTTTTGCCGGGCAGGCAACGGTACCTGTGAGTGTTGAGGGTATAGGCTTTGCTTATGCTGAAGAGCAGGTTTTAAATAACTTAAGCTTTACTGTGGCTGCTGGAGAAAAAGTCGCTATTGTGGGTGCCAGTGGTGGCGGTAAAAGTACTCTGGTACAGCTTTTATTAGGCTTGTACAGTGCTCAAACAGGGCAGATCCGCTATGGCGCAGCCACCTTGCAAGAAACAGGTCTGGCGTGTGTACGTGAGCATGTGGCTGTTGTGTTGCAAGCGCCAGCGCTATTTAACGATACATTGCGCGCGAATTTATGCATGGGGCGTGAACACAGCGATGATGCCTGCTGGCAGGCTTTAGCTGTCGCTCAGTTGGCAGAGGTCGTCAGTGCATTGCCAAAGGGCTTGGACAGCGTTATAGGGCGCTCTGGAGTGCGACTCTCAGGAGGGCAGCGGCAGCGTCTTGCTATAGCGCGCATGGTACTCAGCGATCCTAAAGTCGTGATTTTAGATGAAGCTACATCGGCTTTGGATAGTGCAACAGAGCGGGCGGTGCATGTGGCACTCAATCAGTTTTTGGCGGGGCGAACGACCATAATCATTGCGCATCGCTTAAGTGCAGTAAAACAAGCGGATCGGATCTTGGTATTGGCCGACGGTGGTGTGGTGGAAAGCGGCTCCCATCACGAATTGATGACGGCAGACGGTCTGTATGCCCAGCTGTATGGCTCGCTGCAATGTTAGTTGTAAGGCGTGTGACAGGTGCGGTTTTACTAAACCTATCATTAACTTAGAAAAATAAGTTGACATGCGAGGGTTTTGCGCCTATTCTACGCCCCGTCCACGAAATGGGGCTATAGCTCAGCTGGGAGAGCGCTTGCATGGCATGCAAGAGGTCGACGGTTCGATCCCGTCTAGCTCCACCACTTCTTCAATAATATGAAAAGTGGCATAACATGAATGTGTTATGTTTTAGAAGGTTTCGTCCCCTTCGTCTAGTGGCCTAGGACACCGCCCTTTCACGGCGGTAACAGGGGTTCGAGTCCCCTAGGGGACGCCATATTCTCAGAGCTATAACTTTGATATGTAACACCGCTAAAGTAATTTAGTGTGCAGTGAATCAAGTGTTACATCGATCAGTAGCAGCGGCAAAAATCGTTTAGCTAAAATACACTAACAGGTACATAAGAGTGCTTGTTTCGAAGGTTTTGTCCCCTTCGTCTAGTGGCCTAGGACACCGCCCTTTCACGGCGGTAACAGGGGTTCGAGTCCCCTAGGGGACGCCATATTAAGACATGATCTTAAGTCAAAAAAACCAGCCTAAGTGCTGGTTTTTTGTGCCTGTTATTGGCGTGTCGATGTATGTGGGTTGTGCTGTTGGATCGCCCTGTAGTGCTTAAAACAGCGCGTCATCGCTGCGACGCGCTTCACGCTGCAGTTGATAGACAAAGCGCTCAATGGTGCGCTGTGCTGCGCCGCTGAGTTGATGAAATTTAAAGCCTGCTTGGCTGAGTCCAGTCTTTTCATCCGTTTGTATATGACGCAGTTCTGCGCTTAGCGTAATGGTGTTGCTGGGTAAATGAATTGCGAACGCTTCGTAGAGCTGGCCAGGTAGTAGTTGTGCGCCTGTGTCTTTAATATGTACTTTGCAGCCTGTTGCTGATATATCAAGTAGGCGCGCTTGTACGGGCTCGCTAAGCTTGGCGCTGCCGATTTGTACAGTCAGTGATTGTTCGGGCAGGGTGTCTGCGCGAAAAGCGTTACGGCGTTGGTGGTAGCTGATTTGCTGGGGTAAGCTCAGCCAGTAGCAAGGCGCCTCATCGAGTAAATCAGCTAAGGCTGGCTGATTGTGTGACCAAGCAATGCGCACGCCGTCCCGGTAAGATACAACGCTAAAGGCTTCGCCAGTGAGTAGATGGCGTTCGCCGTCATTGGGAATCAGTTCATCAAGGGCTATACGGTTATTGTCGCGATCTACATACACAATATAGCTTTGATAGACTTGCTGGCGATCAGCAAAACGTATTTCCAGAGGGTCGCGGTTTTGCATCAGTGCGCGCAGGTGGCTGCTGATCTCTATGGGGGAGGTGAGGCGCTGGGGTTGCTGCGAATCGTTGCCTTCAGAAAACAAGTCAGACACTGTCGGTATTATCCCTTATTCTTGCTTTGCCGTTTAGGAGTGGTTTGCGAGCGGCAGTATAGCAGTAATTGTTGTTTGACAGAGGTGTTTAACGCCTAAGCTTGGCTGAAGGGGCGTTGTTTGTGGCTGCTGGCTGCATTGCCTTTGTTGTCGTATAGCGTGGGTGCGTCTGTGCCACGAATGATATTAAGCATGCTGTTGACGCTGATTTGATTGCTGCGAATTAAGCGACCGTTACGCATATTGGCGTGTTGGCACTGTTCAATCAGCGTGTTGAGCGTGGCGCTGTGATCAAGTAGCTGCGCGCCTAAGGCAGATTGAGCAGCAAAATGTGTCAGGCCTTGTTGGTCTGCTGTCATATTGTGCTGTAATAACAATTGGCTGCGTTCTGTGCTGTGTTGCTCAAGAAGACGCAAAGCTGGCTGCTTTTGCGCTAGAAGCGCTTGTAACGTATTAAGGTCGCGCTCACTTAATGCGCTAAACTCCTGCTCAAGAATGTCGAGGAGCTGCTGGGCTGTGTCAATATCGCTGAGCAAGAGTTCGAGTATGCGCTGATCGGTCATAAGGGCGTTGGTCTACTGTCAAATGTGGCTGTAGGGCGTTAGAGCTGCGCTTCTAAATCAAGTAGTTTGCTGGCAACGCGCTCGCTATCGACTTGATAGCTGCCGTCAGCGATGGCTTGCTTGAGTTGCGCTACTTTTTCAGAGTTGACGCTGGGTAAATTGGCGATTTTTTCAGATACGCTTTGCAGTTGGCGTGCATCGTTGCTCAGTTGCACAGGCTCGCCTGACATTCGCGATGTGGCCGTTTGCTCAATAGAGCTTTGCTTGGCTGCGCCAGTTGTAGGCGTGTCTGCTAGGCTGCTTTTTAAGCTCTGAGTTGCAGGCTTATGCAGTCCTGTGTTGCCGTTTGGGCGGTTAAAGTCGATAGCCATGATAGTAAACCTCAAATACAGTATTGGAACGCTTGCCAAGTCATCGGCCATCGCTGAGGAAACTTTAGCGCTAATTGTATCGATGTTAACAGCTGCTGTTTTATGCAGGCTATGTGCCAATCTGAGTGCGTTTTTCTGAGCCTGTACTTTACTGTAGCGTGCCTCACATTGCTACCTCAACTTGGCCGGGTGCGGTGACTCGTGCATGGACAATACGCTGCGAGCGCGTGTTGCGGACTCGGATTTGTTGCCCGATTGCACCTTCTTCCAGTGCAACTCCCGGCATGCGCACAGACATTGAGCTGCCGCGCGCGCTAATCACCACTTCATCGCCTTTGTTGATGGCGGCTGCGGCTTTTAAATAGTTTGCCGAAATGATTTGGTTAGGCTGGATGGGTCGAGTAAGCTTTTGCCCAATAACATTGTCAAGACTGAGCATATAACCTTGTCTGAGGCTGCTAACATCACGCTCGGCCAACTGTACATCGCTGGCTTGTACGACGCTATTGCGAGCGAGGGAGCGTAGCGAGACTGCAACCTCTCTGTATAGATTAGCTTGACCGGGGACAAAAATAGTCCAAGGTGCGTTACTATCACAGCGCACACGCAAAGTGACCCGGCCAATGGGTTGTGCAGGGCTTTCTAGGCTGGTCTGTAAAGGTATTGCGCAAAAAGGTAGGCGTAAACGAGGGTCGAGGCGGCCAATTTTTACGCTATGCCGGCCACTGATGGCGTTATCAGCTAAATATTGCTGGGTGATTTGCTCAAGAAAAGCTTGGCTGCTGTCGATAATCTGTTGTTGGATGCTTTCGGCGTATGCGCCCGAGCTCATGATTGTGAGTAGGCACAGGCAAACTGCTTTACTGAAAAAGTGTGGGATTTTCATGCTGCGCCAATAAAATGTCTTAAGTAATTGCATAAACTGATCATAAGCAATAAATATGCCTGGTTTTGTTTTAAATGGGTTGAAGTGTAATAAATGTTAGGAGCCTGAGTATGGCCAGTGTTTTGGATTCAGTAAACCAGCGAACCCAACTAGTGGGACAAAACCGTTTAGAATTGTTGTTGTTTAGACTGAATGGTCCGCAACTGTATGGCATTAATGTCTTTAAGGTTCGTGAGGTCCTGCAGTGCCCGAGTTTAACGGTACTGCCTAAATCCAATCCCATTGTGCGCGGTGTCGCCAGTGTGCGCGGCCGTACGCTCCCAGTTATGGATCTTGCATTAGCGACTGAGGGTAAAGAACTTAAACATGCAAATACCGGCTTTGTGATTATTACCGAATACAATACCAAAGAGCAGGGTTTTTTGGTCAGCGCTGTCGAGCGCATTGTTAATTTAAATTGGGAAGAAATTCACCCGCCACCGCAGGGTACAGGACGAGATCATTATCTAACGGCTGTTACTCGTGTCGATGAGCAGTTGGTTGAAGTGATTGATGTAGAGAAAGTACTGGCTGAGGTTGCACCTAGTTCTGAAAATATCTCCACGGACTCTTTAACCGAGCAAGTACGTATCAGTGCTTTAAATAAAAAAATCCTGATCGTGGATGATTCCAGTGTTGCACGTAAGCAGGTGCTGCGCTGCTTGCAAGAAGTGGGTGTCGAGGTCGTGGCATTAAATGATGGGCGTGCAGCCTATAATTATTTGCATGCCATGCTGGAGGTTGGGCAAAATCCAGCTGAAGAGTTTTTGATGATGATCTCTGATATTGAGATGCCGGAGATGGATGGCTATACCTTAACGGCGGCAATACGCAATGAGCCTCGTTTGAAGGACTTACATATTTTGTTGCACACATCGTTATCTGGGATTTTTAATAAAGCCATGGTGGAAAAGGTCGGCGCCGATGACTTCTTAGCTAAGTTTCGGCCGGATGATCTAGTGGATTGTGTTGTTGCGCGTATAAAAGACGTTGATGGGCTATAGTGAGCCCGTTTTAAGGTACGATACTTCATATATTTTTAAGCGCTATTTATATACAAGGCGGTCAATGTGTCATTCTCACAATCTGAGTTTAATATTTTCAGGCAGTTTCTTGAGGATAAATCAGGCATTGTTTTAGGCGATAATAAGCAGTATTTGGTGAGTAGTCGCTTAAAAAAGCTGCAAGATGAGCATGGTATTAAGTCCTTAACTGAACTGATGGCACGCATTCAAGCTCAGCCACGCGGTGCGTTGCAAGAGCAGGTCATTGATGCCATGACGACCAATGAGACACTGTGGTTCCGTGACACTTATCCGTTTGAAGTGATGAAAAATAAAGTGCTGCCGGAGCTGCTGCATAAGCAATTAAATCCGCGTTTGCGAATTTGGTCAGCAGCCTGTTCTTCTGGGCAAGAGCCGTACTCGTTAGCAATGACGTTGGATGAGTACGAACGCGCCAATTTAGGCCAAAAGATCAGCGCCCAAATTGTTGCTACAGATCTATCACCTTCTATGTTGCAAGCCTGTAAAGTGGCGGAGTATGACAGCTTGGCGATGGCGCGCGGCTTATCCAGTGAGCGTTTACAGCGCTACTTTGATAAGACACCGGAAGGCCGTTGGGCGGTTAAGCCGATGATTAAAAATCGTGTTGAGTTTCGGGCATTAAACTTACTGGACAGTTATGCAGGCCTCGGTAAGTTTGATGTGGTATTTTGCCGAAATGTCTTAATTTATTTTTCAGCTGAAGCCAAGAAAGATATTTTAACGCGTATTCATGCCACGCTAAAACCTGGCGGTTATTTGTTTTTAGGCGCGTCCGAAGCGCTCAATGGTTTGCCAGAGTTGTACAGCATGGTGCAATGCAGCCCCGGCATTATTTACCAAGCTAAGTGAGATGGAAACGGCCTCGTTAGTGCATGAGGCCGTTTTTATTTACGACTTAAACAAAGCAAAACTATCTGCACGTGCTGCCGGCCAGAAGCGCTGGAAGACAATATGCTCGGGTAGCTGTTCTGGATTGAGTAAAGCACCCGCTGCCAAATAAGGGTGCAAGGTTGAAAGTGAACGCACCAGCGTTGGTGAAACACGACGCATAATATGCTCAGGACCGAGTTCGCTTGGATGTTGCAAGCCAGCGGCTTCTAATAATTCACGCAAAGTAGCTACAGTGCGTGCGTGGAAGTGATGCACACGACTGGCCTTATCCGGCACATTAAGACCTTGCCAACGTTGTGGATCTTGAGTGGCAATGCCTGTTGGACAGCGGTCAGTATGACAAACCTGTGACTGAATACAGCCCAGTGCAAACATAAAGCCGCGGGCAGAGTTACACCAGTCAGCGCCGAGTGCAAGGGTGCGAGCGATATCAAAGGCGGTAATGATTTTACCGGCTGCACCGATTTTAATTTTATCGCGTAGATTCAGACCCACTAAAGTGTTGTGAACCAGCATTAAGCCTTCACGCATCGGAGTGCCAATGTGATCGGCAAACTCTAAGGGAGCCGCGCCAGTGCCGCCTTCGGCGCCATCGACCACAATAAAATCAGGGGTGATGCCGGTGCTCAGCATGGCTTTAGCAATAGCAAACCATTCCCATGGATGACCAATGGCTAATTTAAAGCCAGTCGGCTTCCCGCCTGATAAATCACGCAGTTGCGCAATAAACTGTAAGAGTTCTTCGGGTGTGGAAAAAGCCGAGTGGGAGGCAGGTGAAATGCAGTCCTGACCTTGGGGAACGCCACGGGTGCGGGCAATTTCAGCATTCACTTTGGCCCCAGGCAGCATGCCGCCATGCCCCGGTTTAGCCCCCTGTGACAGTTTGAGCTCAATCATTTTTACTTGAGCTAAGCTGGCGCGCTCGGCAAAACGTTCAGGGCTGAAGGTGCCATCATCATTGCGTGCGCCAAAGTAGCCTGAGCCTAATTCCCAGACCATGTCGCCAGCGTGCTCACGATGATAGCTGGAAATTGAGCCCTCCCCGGTGTCGTGATAGAAGCGACCCAGTTGCGCGCCCTTGTTTAACGCGCGAATGGCATTGGGAGAAAGCGAGCCAAAACTCATTGCGGAAATATTAAAAATGCTCGCTGAATAAGGCTGTTTACAGTCGGGCCCGCCGATGCTTATGCGAAAGTCATCTGAGGTGATTTTAGAGGGGCTGATTGAGTGGTTAATCCATTCGTAGCGCGTGCCGTAGACATTTTGTTCTGTGCCAAAAGCGCGGGTTTCCAGCGCAGATTTCGAGCGTTGATAGACTAAGGCGCGTTGATCATGGGAAAAGGGCACTTCATCATCGTCGGCTTCAACAATATATTGGCGCAGCATAGGGCGGATTTTTTCAAAGATAAAACGAATATGCGCGGCAATGGGGTAGTTGCGCCGTAAAGTAGAGTGGGTCTGGCGCAGATCCATGACACCTACAGCAGTTAAAGCGATAAACAGCGCGCTCGGCAACAGCCACCACGGGTTGCTGAGGGCTAACAATAGTGTAACTGCGCTGCCCGCAATAGCAGCAGCAAAGAGTGTATAACGTATAAACCGCATAAAATCTCCAATAGTTTTGGCTGTCACCTTAAATCATGAGAGGCCCTTAGGCTGGATGCATTACAGGCGTTGAGCTGTAAAGGTATCGCACTGACTGACCTGGCCGGTTGCATAGCCTTGGCTGAACCAGCGCTCCCGCTGTGCGGAAGTGCCATGGGTAAAAGAGTCGGGGACGACATAACCTTGCGCTTGCTTCTGTAGGCGATCATCACCAATGGCTTGTGCTGCATTGAGAGCATCTTTTAAATCCCCAGGCTCAAGCCATGCATGGCGTTGTTGTGCATGATGCGCCCAAACGCCAGCAAAACAGTCGGCTTGCAACTCTTGGCGTACCAGAAGACCGTTGTGTCCTGTAACCTGTGCGCCACCTTGTCGGGCGCTGTGCACACGCGCGGAAATACCCAGCAAGGTTTGCACATGGTGGCCCACTTCATGAGCAATGACATAGGCTTGCGCAAACTCGCCAGTGGCGGCAAAACGCTGTTCCATTTCTTTAAAAAAAGACAGGTCCAGATAAACGTGCTGATCACCTGGGCAATAAAAAGGGCCTACAGCTGAATCCGCTAGGCCGCACGCTGAGCGCACCTTGCCGCTAAATAAAACCAGGCTCGGATCTTTATAGGTTTGTCCGGCTTGTTTAAATAGTGCACGCCATGTGTCTTCAGTGTCGCCTAAAATAGCGCGGACAAACTCACTTTGCGGGTCATTGCTTAGCGTGGCCGCTGGGTTGCTGCGTGTTGCCCCAGTATTGATGCCGCCTTGCTGAATGGCTTGGGTGGCGATATTGCCAATAATGTGCAGTGGATCTTGGCCGCTTAATAAACCCATGACCACGATCACGGCGACCGCCGCTAAACTAAGGCCTTTACCGCCTGCGCGACCTTTGCCACGCTGATCGACGACATTGTCACTGCGACGGGCTTTTTTCCAACGCATATAGGCTCCTTTGCTGAGTTCGTTGAGCGGTTGTTTACTTGGATGTGTGCCAGGTTATGGTGTCAACCGTGCCGTCAGCACTGACCTGTAACCAGCGGTCAGCGTCGGCTTCACCGTCGGCTTCTTGCCAGCTGCCAGGAGCGCAGCGCACATTGGCTTGCAGATAGGCCGCCGCAGCCTGTGCGCATTGCAGGTCATCGGCCCAAGGCGTATCAGCACTTTCCAGTAATAAGCTGTGCCATTTGCCGACTGCTTGCTCAAACCAGACCACAGGAATATCGGCACACTGGCAGCGTGATACACGTCCTTTTTGCTGCCAAGTGCAGGGTGCATTGAGAACTGATGACAGCCATGCGCTAATCGCTTCACGATTGCTGTCTTTGATATAAATTTCGATATCAGGTTGGCGCATAAGTTAGATTTCCGTTTTTTCAATCCAGTCATAACGAATCGCGACTGTGGTGGTGAGCGTTTGCCCGATCACAGCTTCGCGTCGCTGAGCATTGGCTCGCCAGCCGTGCGGTGTCATTGCGAGTAGGTCACTGCGGGCTTGCGCATCACTTAACGTGAGGCTGAAGCGCAAGGTTTCACTATGGATATGTTGCATGCCTTTGGGGATCAACTGTAGATGCTTACTGTCATCATAATCGCGTACATCGTCATACAGTTGTTCGCGCAACTCCTGTAGATGATCACTGCAGGGCCCCATGCGCAGTAATGCGCCACCGGGGGCAAGGACACGCAACGCTTCCTGCCAGTCGAGGGGGCTAAAAATACTCGCAATGGCTTGGCAGCTCTGATTGGCCAGCGGTAAGCGCGCCATACTGGCAACTAACCATTGGATAGTGCTATCGCGTTTACAGGCGTGTTTAACCGCTTCGCGCGAGATATCAAGGGCGTAGCCTTGGCTGTGTGGCAGGGCTTTGGCTATATGCGCCGTGTAATAGCCTTCACCGCAACCAATATCCAGCCAATGTTGCGGTTGGCGTTGTTGCATTAATGCGGCAAAGCGTTCGGCCAGTGGTGCGTAATGACCAGCGGAAAGAAAATTACGCCTTGCTTGGACCATGGTTGGATTGTCGCCGGGTGCGCGACTTTTTTTATGCTGGACCGGTAGTAAGTTGATGTAGCCTTGGCGCGCGCGATCAAAACTGTGCTGATAAATGCAGCGTAAGCTGTTTTCATGTGCGCTCAGTGCTGACTGGCAGATGGGGCAAATAAGCATGTCAATCCCCGAACCCACAATGCGGCGGGTACGATTAAAAGTTGATCAATACGTTTGCAGAGTATTGTGCAGGACAATCCTAAGCTGTGCAGTACATTCTATCTGTAGTGTAGTGAAACCCTGTCTATTTTGTAAGCAGAGCAGCGATTGCTGCTAGAATACGTCAGCACTTTTTTGAGGTTAGCTGATGGATGATTTACGTTTTGGTGGCATTGCGCGGTTGTATGGCAACGAGGCTTTGCAGCGCTTAGCACGCGCACATGTGGCGGTGGTTGGCATTGGTGGTGTCGGCTCTTGGGCGGCAGAAGCCTTAGCACGTTCGGGAGTGGGTGAGATTTCTTTATTTGACTTGGATGATGTCTGCATCACCAACACGAACCGCCAAGCGCACACCCTAACTGACACTGTGGGGCAGGCCAAGGTCGATGTTATGGCTCAGCGTATTCAAGCCATTAATCCTGCGTGTCGCGTGCATGCCGTGGCGGACTTTGTCAGTAAAGAAACCATGGCTCAGTACATAACTGCGGATCTCGATTTTGTTGTTGATTGTATTGACAGTGTGCAGGCTAAGGCCGCCCTGATCGCTTGGTGCAAGCGTCGTAAAATTCAAATTGTGACCACCGGTGGGGCAGGTGGACAAATTGATCCTACGCAGATACGTGTCGCAGATTTAAATAAAACATTTAATGATCCGCTGGCTGCGCGGGTGCGTTCATTGCTCCGCAGTGAGTACGGTTTTTCTCGCACGCCCGGTCGTCATTATAGTGTGCCTTGTGTTTTCTCAACTGAGCAGCTGCGCTACCCCAATCCAGACGGCAGCGTTTGTCACAGTAAGCGTTTTGTGGGTGAAGGCGTGAAACTGGATTGCGCCGGTGGTTTTGGTGCGGCAATGACGGTGACGGCAAGCTTTGGTTTGGTAGCCGCGGCACGTGCTATCGATAAATTGGTGGCAGGCGCACGGCGACCTTCAGAACGCACTTAAGCCTTCAGTCAACAATTAGCCAGTGTGCCTATGCTGCTGCACCAAGATGTACGCTGCAGGCGTGTGGTTATCAGTCATGCAAAGCTATATATGCTGCGGGTGTTGAACGAAGTGCTCGCGTGGAGGGGCATGGCGCCGCCGACCTATGTGATAAATGAATAATGATCGTGCAGGGCACAGTGCAACGATTGAGCAGGGTGGCCCTATATCAGCGCCTGCTGCGGGCGCTTCACGGCTGAAAATATTGAACTAAGCCGCAGTTTAAGCTTCTTAATGCGGTAGCCAGTCAGTGGGGTCGCCTGTTAACATCACGACCTTTGTACACCATAAAAGCCGTAAGGCATCAGGCAAGGACATTATAATGAAGTTACACCGTTTAGCAGCTTCGGTAGCTGTACTCTCTCTTGTGTTGGTCGGCTGTGATAATAAAGCTGCAGTCAGCGCTGATCTGAAAACACCAGCGCAAAAAGCCTCTTACGGTATTGGCCTCAGTATGGGTAAAAACCTCAGCCAAGAGGGCATGGATGATCTTGATTCGCAAGCCGTGGCTTTGGGTATTGAAGATGCTTTGACGAAAAAAGATCAACGCCTAAGCGATGATGAGTTGATGGAAGCCTTTAGCTTTCTGCAAGCTCGCGCTCAAGAGCGAATGTCAGCACTCAACGATAAAACTGCTAAAGCAGGCGCTGAGTTTTTGGCAGAAAATGCTAAGCGGGAAGGCGTTATAACCACAGAATCTGGGTTGCAGTACGAAGTGCTCAGCAGTGCTGAAGGTGCCAAACCTAAAGTGAGTGATGTGGTGAGTGTGCATTATCAAGGCGCTTTAGTGGACGGTTCAGTCTTCGACAGCTCGATTGAGCGTGGCGAACCGGTAGAGTTTCCTGTGGGTGGCGTCATTCCGGGCTGGGTTGAAGGTTTGCAGCTGATGAATGTTGGCGCCAAATATAAGTTTTATATTCCCAGCGAGTTGGCTTACGGTGCGCAAAGCCCTACGCCAGCGATTCCAGCAAACTCAACTTTAGTTTTTGAAGTTGAGCTGTTAGGTATTATGGGTGCGCCTGAAGCAGATAAGGCGGATCTTGAGGCCAATGAAGCGGCTGAAGCGATTGAAGAGTAATAGTTGTAGGCTCGATAAAACGCCCTGTTTATAGCAGGGCGTTTTTGTTTGTGCTTGGAGTAACGTTGTTGTTTTGGGTGTTTTTACCGAGACTTGAGCTGTACTGACGGCTCGCGCGACTGGATGGGTTGCTTGGATCGCCGTGGTGCGGGTAGCCGAGTTGGCGAGCACATGTTTTTTGTAGTGCTGTAGCGTAGTATTAAGTCAGTTTTTTAGTTTGGATTGAGCAGTCTTATGAATGTGCAAGTGATTACACGTGATGGCAAGCCTGAGTACGCAGTGCTGCCATGGGAACAGTATCAGCAGTTATTAAAGGATGCAGGACAAGCCCAGCAGACAGCGCTTGCGCAGCCGCCTTTAGCTAGTTTGCGTGCGTTAAAAGCGCTGCGTGAGCAAGCAGGGTTGTCGCTGGAAGAGGTGGCGCGCGAAGCCGGCATCAGTCCGCATTATTTGCAGATGATTGAAAGTGGCGAGCGAGAGGTGAGCGATGTACTGAAACGTACTTTAGCGCGAGCCTTGCAGGTGTCAGGTTGGTTGGATGAGTAATGCCTTAGCGCTCAGTGCAGAGCAGTCCCGTGGTTTATTGGCACTGCTGGCGCAGACTCAACAGCAGCGCGGCGTGCTGACTTATCGGCAAGTGATTGAGCAGTTACAGTTGCCAGCACCGAGTGTGCGTCGCTTGGCGTGCGCGCTGGAGCAATTGGCTGCTATTGATCATGCACAGCATCGGCCATTACGCAGTGCTATGGTGGTCAGTCAGGCCAAGCCTGCGCACCCACAGTTGGGTTTTATGCAGTGGGTGCAACAACTGGGACGCTTTCAGGGAGTGATTGATGAGCCTAATGTTGCCGCTTGGCTTGAGGCCGAGTTGGCGCAAGTGTATGCATTTAGCTATCCCGAGGTGTAGATATGGTATTGGCAAAATTACGTACACAGCTGGGTTATAGGCTGGCGCGCAAGTTGTTTAGTCAGCGCTGGGCTGTTGAAAATCCGCGTGTTTGGCAGTGGATGCAAGAGCGCTTTGCACGTATGAGTCGCTATGATGATGTTGAAGCGCGGGCTTTTTATGGGCATGTGTTACTGCATCGTGGACAAGGCTTAGTCGCTAAGAATGAAGGCGTGCGCTTATTGCGCTTAGCCGCTGAAGGCGGTGATGCAAAATCAGCCTACTCTGTGGGCCTGCATTGCTTAACCGGTTCACTGAATGAACCGGCCGATGCAGCTCAGGCGCTGTATTGGTTGGAACTGGCTGGGCGTGCTGGGCACCCATTGGCTTTGCGCCGCTTATTAGAACTCTATGAACAGGGTGGTCCACAGTTGCCGCCTAATGCTGAAGATGCGCAGCGCATTAAAGAGCGTTTAGCGGTTGTGCAGGGCTTTATTTAAAGCAAAAAAAGGCAAGTGCCTAAGCAGACGATCTGCATCGTTGCACGGTACTCGAAAACTCGCCTGTCTAGAGGATCGGTTGCGTTTTTTGTGCGGCGGGCATCGAGCTTGTCATCGTGCTCGACGACTTTTGCCGAGGATCCCGCAAGTGGCATGCTGGTTGGCTATAAACAATTATCCCGCCAAGTTCGGCGGGATAATTGTTTGTTGAGTTTGTCTCAGGTTATTGGCGGCTGGCCATCGGCGCTAAACTTAACCAGTCTAATAAAATGCGTCCTGTTTCAGATAAGTACGCATCTTCTTCAGGTTTCAGTTTTTGCTCTTCTGCCAATGCGGCGAGATGATCGTCATCGTCATCTTTGATCATGCTCTTTAACTGCTCTTCGCCTTTGCTGGCGCGGCGCGCATTCTCAATGGCCAGTTGTTTTTGCTCGATTTTTGCATAGTGCGCGCGACGCTCGGCTTCATTGAGGCTGACTTCAGTGTCTTGCATTAAGCGCTGATTTAACGCGAGGCGCTCACGGCTAAAGACAAAGTCAGGGTCGTTATTGGTGCGCGCATCATGGCGTGCTTTCAGTTCAGCTATAAAAGGTTTGAAAGGATCCTTGCTGGGTGTGTACGCAGGTTTGATACTGTCCCAAGGCATGGCTTCAGGCAGAGCGCTTTCACCGATTTCATTAATATCCATATCCGCAGGGTAGCTGATATCAGGAATCACGCCTTGGTGTTGCGTACTTTGCCCAGAGACACGATAGAACTTAGCCAGCGTCAGTTTTAGTTCACCGTGATTGAGAGGCTGAATGGTTTGCACCGTGCCTTTACCAAAGGTTTGTCCGCCAATAATCAGTGCGCGGTGATAATCTTGCATGGCACCCGCAAAAATCTCCGAGGCTGAAGCAGATAAGCGATTGACCAAGACAGTCAGCGGACCTTTATAGAAGACGCCTTTGTGCTCATCGGCTAGGACGTCAATGCGACCGTCGCTATTGCGTACCAGTACGGTTGGGCCTTGCTCAATAAATAAGCCGGTCAGCTCAGTGGCTTCTTGTAATGAGCCGCCACCATTGTTGCGCAAATCAATAACAATGCCTTCCACCTGTTCTTCTTGCAGCTCTGTGATTAAGCGTTTGACATCGCGTGTGGTGCTTTTGTAATTAGGGTCACCTGAGCGGTAAGCCTTAAAGTCTAAGTAAAAGGCTGGGATTTCAATAACCCCTAATTTCACTTTACGGCCGTCTTGGTCAAGGTTAAGTATCGATTTTTTCGCCGCTTGTTCTTCCAGTTTCACTGCTTCGCGGGTCAGAGTCACTACTTTACTGGTTGGATCATTCGGGGCATTGCTAGCTGGGATAATTTCCAAGCGTACTTGCGAGCCTTTGGGGCCACGAATCAGCTTAACCACTTCGTCTAAGCGCCAGCCAATCACATCAACCAGCTCTTTGTTGCCTTGACCTACAGCAATAATTTTATCAGCGGGTGCAACCTGCTTACTTTTTTCTGCAGGGCCTGCTGGAATTAAACGCACAATCTTCACGTGCTCATTATCACCTTGCAGCATTGCTCCGATACCTTCGAGTGACAGACTCATATTGATGTCGAAGTTTTCCGCATTATCGGG
This sequence comes from Gammaproteobacteria bacterium, assembly GCA_012728315.1. Lineage (GTDB taxonomy): Bacteria > Pseudomonadota > Gammaproteobacteria > Pseudomonadales > Pseudomonadaceae > Denitrificimonas. The sequence continues at coordinate 49,872 of JAAYFI010000065.1, read as the reverse complement.
TGATAAATATGTGGTGTGAGGATCATAGGTTTGTGCGAAAGCATTGATATAAGCTTGAAACACATCTTCGCTGCGGGTTTGCAGTAAGCGCTTCTGTTGATTTTTATAGCGTTTGATCAACAGTTTTTCGATGGCATCGGGCTCTTTGTTGGCGATTTTCAAGCGCAATACTTCATCTTTTAAGCGTTTACGCCATAAGTCTTGTAAAGCCGCTTCGTTAGAGGCCCAAGGGGCTTTTTCACGATCGGTTTCAAAGGTTTCATCGAGGGTGAAGTCAATGGCATCTATGCCCTTATCGAGTTCTTTTAAAGCGTAGTCCAAGTACTGATCTTGGCGCGTTAAATGGCGGTTATACATGGCATAACCAGGCTTTAAATTACCGCTTTTTAAGAAATCATCAAATTGTGTTTCCCAGCGATCAAACTCTTGAATATCGGCGGCAGTGAAGTAGATGCGCGCTGGATCAAGCATCTTTAAGTAGCCTGCATACATTTTCCGCGAACGCTCATCATCTAAAGGAGGTTTGCTGTAATGGTGACGCTTCAGCAGCTCAACAACATTGAGGCTGGCAATCATTTGGTCGCGGTCGGGTTGTAAGTAGTCCCATTGTTGTGCTTTGCTCACAGCATAAGCCGCAGGTAAGACTGCGAAGCTGATAATCAAGGCAAGGGCTGAGCGAGTTAAAGTATGCTTCATGCTAATTCTTTGTCTAAGTGAGTTATGACGCATTTTAGGCCACCTAAAGTGTTTACAGTTCCATTGTAGACTGTATTCGGTGAATAAATAGATGCTGTTAGATAATCTTAAGTAACAATATGGAGGCACAATGAAAGCATTGCAAGGCAGTGAAGGTCGACCAGGATTAATTGAGTGCCAAGCGCCAAGCTGCGGCGCAGGTCAAGTACGGATACGCGTCGTGGCTGCAGGCGTGAACCGTGCCGACTTATTACAGGCCGCTGGTTTATATCCGCCACCGCCCGGTGTCAGCGATATTCTTGGCCTGGAGTGTGCTGGGGTCATCACAGAAGTTGGCGCAGGCAGTACGTGGCAGGTAGGTGATCGCGTCTGTGCTTTATTAGCAGGTGGAGGTATGGCTGAAGAGGTGTGCGTGGATGCACGCCATGTATTGCCGGTACCTGAAGGTTTAAGCTTGCTCGAAGCAGCAGCGATTCCCGAAGTGTATGCAACTGCGTGGCTGAATGTGTTTCAGTTGGGGCAGTTGCAACCCGGCGAAAAAGTATTATTGCATGCTGGCGCCAGTGGTGTGGGCTCTGCAGCGATTCAATTGTGCAAAGCCTATAAGAGTCCATGCTGGGTCAGTGTGGGTTCGGCAGAGCGCTTAGCCTATTGTCAAGAACTGGGCGCGGAGGGTGGTGTTATTCGCGGCGCTGGCCTTGAAGGCTTAGAAGCATTTGCTCCATTTGATGTGATTTTAGATCCAGTTGGAGCCAGTTATGCCGCGCAGAATTTAAAAATGCTTGGTCTGGATGGGCGCTGGATCAATATCGGCTTGATGGGCGGTCGCCGTGCTGAGTTAGATCTGGCTCAATTACTGAGCAAACGCATTCAGTTGATAGGCTCCACTTTGCGCAGCCGCAGTGATGCCTTTAAGGCTGAACTGATGGCACAGTTGGCGGCCAAGGTGTGGCCGTTGTTTGCTACTGGGCAATTGCAAGCGCAGGCTGACGAAGTATTTGCTTGGACAGAGGCAGAAGCCGCTTTTGCGCGCTTGGCCAGTAATCAAGTCAACGGCAAAGTGGTTCTGCAGATTGCTGCGCAATAATTGCGTATTGCACTGCGCAGCGTGCGGAGATGTTTAAGCATCCAGCACTGCTGCGCAGCCGCACAGGGATCAGTTAGCGATCTGTAGCGCTTGCCATACGCAATATACAGCAAAAACTAAAAAGCTGGCTGCAGCAACACCGCGAATCAGCTTGAGCGGTAAGCGCTCGGCGGCAAAATTGCCGACTAAAACAACGGGCGCGTTGGCCAATAACATACCAACTGTGGTGCCGCAGACCACCCACCAGAAATAATCAAATTGAGCCGCCAGCATCACTGTAGCTACTTGTGTTTTGTCGCCCATTTCTGCAATAAAAAAAGCGATTAACGTGGCGATAAATGGCCCATATTTGCTGGCAATATTGCCCTCATCATCTAAGCTGTCGGGCACTAAAGTCCAAGCCGCCACCAGTAGAAAACTCACGGCTAAAATCCACAGTAATGTTGTTTCTGCAAACAGCAGAGAGAGCTGATGGCCAACAGCAGCAGCCAAGGCGTGATTCGCAAGAGTGGCGACTAAAATGCCGAGAATAATTGGTACAGGTTGTCGATAGCGAGCGGCGAGCAGCAGTGCGAGGAGTTGGGTTTTGTCGCCAATTTCTGCCAGTGCGACAATACCAGTCGAGACGAAAAGGGTTTCCCACATACATAAGACCTTAGGGCGGATAAGCTAGATAACCATGACACACACAGCCTTTCCACCCGGTAAGGTTATGCATGTCATGGGTCTCGTCAGTCCAAGTTATGCGGCAAACTGTGCGCATAAACTCAGGTGTACACGCCATGATCTGTTGATCAAGTATGTTGACGTGCACGCTATGGATTATTCCAGAGCCGACTACTCCCCCAAGACGACGGTCATACTAAGGAGCTTTCCTGGTTAAATCAATAGCGCAGTATCGATTTATAGCTGCTCGTCATCGTCGTCAGTGACATGCCGAATCGATAAGCGAATCTCCGCTGGCAGTACGCGTTTGGCAGCATTTTCTGCTAAGGCACCGAGTTTATCGTGGTAGCTTAATTTACCTTCTGCATCGGTATTGAGTACGCCTTCATTAAGCAGCGTTTGAATAAAGTGGCGGAATAAACTTTTATCAAAAAACTCTGGGGCATTGAGGCCGTGTAAAATGGATAAGCGCTGCGCCATAACTGTGCAGAGATCTTCCAGTTGTTGTGCATCTAGCGCGTTTTGGCCTTTATTAAGCAGCAATGCAATGGCCATATAAAAACGTTGCAAGGTCTGTAATAAGGTGCGAGCCAGTAAACTGAGCAATACATAGTGTTGTGAACTGGGCGCGGGACGCTGATAGGTTTCTCCATTTTGCTGCAAGAGTCCGTGTTCAACAAAGCTGCTGAGCCACTGATTAATGACCGTATCGAGCTCGTCCAGTGTCCAGTGGGTAAAGAGTTCGGCTTGTAAATAAGGATAGAGAGCGCGCGCCAGCTCGATGATTTGTGAGCGACTCATGCGCGCATTGCTGTGAAAGAAGCTGGCTAGCAACGCTGGCAAGGCAAACACATGCAATACATTATTGCGGTAGTAGGTCATTAAAACGGCGTTTTGTTCATCTAAATAATAGATGCGCCCTAGGGCATCTTGTTGTTCGCTGATCAGATGCATATCACGAACGTAATGGATGATGCGTGCACCATCACCGTCCGGCAAGCTGGTGTAGGCTGAATAGGGTACGCTGCGTAAGAGTGAAAGGTAGAGATTGATTATGCGCGATAACGCATTCTCGTCCAGGGCTAAGCGTTGCGTTGACAATAGCGCCAAGGCAACCAAGTTAACAGGGTTTATAGCTGCCGCAGCATTGATATGCTGGGCAATCCGTGTGGCGAGCTGCTGCGTAGCTGCGCCCGTTGCTAGCGGCTGTTCAGAGGTATTATGTTGCTGCCAGTCGGGCAGCTGTTCATCTAAAAAATCCGCAAGTTTTAAGGGTTGACCAAAATTGACGGAAACATGCCCAAAACGCTGCTTGCGAATGGTGGCGATCACGCGAAATACGTCAAAAAAAGATTCTTTTTTCTTGCTTGCACCGCGCAATTCACCTAGATAAGTGCGGCCTTCTAAGACCCGTTCGTAACCGATATATACAGGTACAAAGACAATCGGCAAGCGCTGTGAGCGGATAAAGCTATTGACGGTAATGGCCAGCATGCCGGTTTTGGGTTGCAAGGTGCGTCCTGTGCGTGAGCGACCGCCCTCAACAAAGTATTCAACCGGGAAGCCTTTAGTGAATAAGGTGTGCAGGTATTCGTTAAAAACGCTGGCGTACAGCGGGTTGCCACGGAAGGTGCGGCGCATAAAGAAGGCACCGCCACGGCGTAACAGTCCGCCGATAATCGGTATATTGAGATTGATGCCCGCTGCAATATGGGGCGGTGTTAAACCGTTGGTAAAGAGCAGATAAGACATCAATAAATAATCGATATGGCTACGATGACAGGGCACATAGATAACCTCGTGGCCATGTGCAACTTCGCGCACGCTATCAAGATTGTGCACTTGAATGCCGTCATAAAACTTATTCCAGAACCAGCTTAGCACCAGCTCTAAAAAACGAATTGCAGTATAAGCATAGTCGGACGCAATTTCGTTGCCGTATTTAAGCGCGCGTTGTTGCGCTTTTTCAATACTGATGCCATCGCGTTGCGCCTCTTCGAGAATCTTCTGATGCACTTGCGGCTCATGGATGAGCGCTTTCACTAAAGTGCGGCGGTGTGATAGATCGGGGCCAATAACAGCTGCTTTGCTATTACGGAAATGTACACGTAATAAACGGTGCAGCATGCGCTGAGTGCGCTCTTCACCTTTTCCTTGCGCAACCAATGCAGATAATTGAATAGGTGCAGAGAACTGTACACGGGTTTTATGACCTAAAATCAGCACTTGAAAGAAGCGGCGTAAGCGACCGGTGACCGCCCAGCTATCGGCTAATAACAGTTTCCAAGGGCTGGTCTCGCGATCCGGCGATTGGCCCCAGAACACAGTAACGGGTACCACTTGAATGTTTTCAACACGACCAGTCTCAACCGCTTGCACCAGTTTTTTTAATGTGGGGGCTAGATGTTGTGTGCTTTTGCGGCCTGTCCAGTCAGGCTCAGGGCGTAAATAGAAAAAGCTTGCTAGGTTGTCCAGAGCGGGTTCGTTGAGGTGTGCAATGGGGCGGTTGAGCCCTGCTTTACGGCACTCATTATCCAATACCACCAGATCGCTGATCGAAGGTTTTTGCAAGACATAGACCTGGGGTATATCGCTGCGTAAGCTGTGAAAAACACTATGATCAATGGTTTCCGAACGCACCCAGAGCAGTAATAAACGGCGTAAGATCGAAAAATACAAACGACGTATGGATGAAAAGTTCATAAACAGCAGGCCTCTAATCAAGATCAATAGTGTGCCGTAGAATAAAAAAGCTGGGCAAATGGTTTATTTGAATCTTGGGTAAGATTACGCGTTTTGTCAGCATTGCGTGGGCAAAAATAAGCAAGCTGTCGTGATAAAGCGATAAATGCCATTTAAATGCATGGCTTGGCTGTTATGCTCTTTCTTTTTTTAATATGCAATGGCACATTTTGCAGTTTTTAGCGCCGCTTCAGTATCAAGCGGTAAACCCGTAGTGAAGTAGGGTGAGATAAGCATGATTAAAGTAACGCACTTAACTAAACGCTTTGTGCAACAGGTGGCGGTGGATGATCTGTCATTTACCATTGAGCCCGGTGAAGTGGTTGGTTTTTTAGGCCCCAATGGTGCGGGTAAATCGACCACGATGAAAATGCTCACAGGCTTTTTACCGCCTTGCGAGGGCCATGTCAGTATTTGTGGTTTTGATATTGGCAAGCAAACCCTGCAAGCACAGCGTCTGATCGGTTATTTGCCAGAAGGCGCACCCTGTTATGGCGATATGAGTGTCGGTGATTTCCTGACTTTTATTGGCCAAATTCGCGGTTACCGTGGCCAAGAACTCAAGCAGCGGGTGGCACGCGCCATTGCTTTGGTTGAGCTGGAACGCGTGGTTGAACAAAACATTGAGACGTTGTCCAAAGGATTCAAGCGCCGTGTTGGTTTAGCTCAAGCGGTATTACATGACCCTAAAGTGTTGATTTTGGATGAACCCACCGATGGTCTCGACCCCAATCAAAAGCATCAAGTGCGTAAGCTGATTAAAAGCTTGGCAGTGGATCGCATTGTGATTATTTCAACGCATATTTTAGAAGAAGTCAGCGCGCTCTGTACCCGGGCGATGGTGATCAGTCACGGCCGTTTGCTGGTCGATGAAACACCTTACGCGTTACAAAGCCGTTCACGTTACCACCAAGCTGTGACCCTTCTTGCTGAGCAGCCGCTGGATCGACAGCTATTGCAGGCGTTGCCTGGGGTGATGGGGCTTGAAGATAACCCGCTGGACGGCAGCATCACGTTATTGGCTGAACCCGGTGAGGTGATTTTCCCAGCAGTGAACCAATTGATCCATGCCCAAGGCTGGCAAGTACGTGAGCTGGAAGTGGAGCGTGGTCGCTTAGATGAAGTGTTCCGCAGCTTGACCCGTGGAGATGCAGCATGAAGCAGTTACCGATTATTTTTAAACGAGAATTTACCAGTTTCTTTGCCACACCTTTGGCCTATGTGTTTTTGCTGATTTTCCTGGTGCTATCGAGCGTATTTACTTTTTATCTGGGTGGTTTTTATGAGAGTGGTCAGGCCAATCTCAATCCGTTTTTTAACTTTCATCCGTGGCTGTACCTGTTTTTAGTGCCCGCGCTGGCCATGCGAATGTGGGCTGAAGAGCGTAAAAGCGGCACCATTGAGTTGTTGATGACCTTGCCAATTACCCGCTTTGAAAGCGTGGTGGGTAAGTTCTTGGCGGCTTGGGTATTTGCCGGCATTGCTTTGCTGCTGACCTTTCCTATGGTGCTGACGGTCAATTATCTGGGTGATCCTGATAATGGTGCGATTTTGACCGGTTATCTGGGCAGTTGGCTGCTGGTGGGTGCCTACTTGTCGGTCGGTTCCTGTATGTCGGCCTTGGCCAAAAACCAAGTGATTGCCTTTATCTTAACCGTCAGTCTGTGCTTTGTTTTTGTGGTCAGTGGCTTCTCGCTGGTATTGGATGTATTTAATGGCTGGGCACCGCAGTGGTTGCTCGATGCTGTTGCATCCTTTAGTTTTTTAACGCGCTTTCAAGCGATCAGTAAAGGAGTGATTGATGTGCGTGATCTTCTTTATTTCTTAAGCTTTATTGCGGCTTGGCTGATGGCCACTGCGGTCGTGATTGATTTAAAGAAGGCGGACTAAACATGAGACGTTTAATGTATTCCAGTGTGGGCCTTGTCCTTATCGCCGTCGCCTTTGTTGGCTTCAACGTGCTGTCCAATGGTCTGTTTAAAAACACTCAGCTCGATTTTACCGAGCAAAAACTGTACACCTTATCCAGCGGTACCAAACAGCTACTCAGTGAGCTGCAAGAGCCTATCAGTTTGCAGTACTTCTACTCCAATAAAGCCACGCGTGATGTACCGATGTTGCGTAACTATGCCCAGCGCGTTGAAGAGCTGTTGGATGCTTATGTGCGCATGGCTGATGGTAAATTGCGTTTAGAGGTGATTGATCCAGAAGCTTTCTCTGAAGATGAAGACCGTGCGGCGGCGTTAGGTCTGCAAGCGGTGCCACTGGAGCAGGATGGTGCGCAGCTGTACTTTGGTTTAGCTGCAAAGAATGCTCAAGGTGATCAGCAGATCATTCCGTTTTTCGCATTGGATCAAGAGGAGCTTTTAGAGTATGAGCTCAGTCGTTTGATCAGTAGTGTGGCGCAAACCGAGCGCCCCGTGATTGGCGTGTTATCTGGACTGCCGCTTAATGGCGGTTTTGATATGCAAGCAGGGCAGCCGCAGCCTGCTTGGACGATTCTTGAGGAAGTGCGTCAGCAGTTTGCCATCGAAAGCTTAAAGGATGATGTTGATCTGATCCCAGAGCACATCCGCACGCTATTATTGGTCCACCCCAAGCATCTTAGCGAAGCGACAAGCTACGCCATTGACCAGTTTGTATTGGGCGGCGGCAAACTTTTAGTCTTTGTTGATCCTTACAGCGAAGCGGATACCAGGATGGGGATGCCGGGTGAGTTGGCTGTCGATAAAGCCTCAGACTTACCTGAGCTGTTCAAGGCATGGGGCGTGCGCATGCTGCCCGACCAAGTGGTCGGTGATGGTGCCTATGCCATGTCGGTTGGCGTAGGCGCGCAGCAGCGTGCTGTGCGTCATCCTGGCTGGCTGGCTCTGCCGAAAAAGGCCTTAGACAGCAGTGATGTGATCACGGCGCAATTAAATGACATCACTTTAGCCACCGCCGGTATTTTACAGCCGCTGGAAAATGCAAAAACACAATTTACCCCGTTATTGCACAGCTCTGAATATGCCATGCCTTTTAGCGCGCAGCGTTTTGCCATGCTGCAAAATCCTGAAGAGTTATTGGCTGAGCTTGAGCCGACCGGGGAGCGCTATGTGCTGGCGGCGCGGATCAGCGGTCCGGCGACTACCGCCTTTGCCGATGGCATTGAAGGGCGCGAGCCGGGCTTACAAAGCGCTGAGAATATCAATGTGATTGTGGTGGCTGATACCGATATGCTCAGTGATCGCATGTGGGTGCAAGTGCAGGATTTCTTTGGCCAGCGTCTGCCGCAACCCTGGGCGGATAACGGCAGCTTTGCGATTAATGCCTTGGATAATTTATCGGGCTCGGATGCGTTAATTGGTATTCGTTCGCGCGGTAATTTTAATCGTCCCTTTACCGTGGTGGATAACTTACAGCGCAGTGCGCAAGAGCGTTTTCTCCAGAAAGAGCGGGAGTTGCAAGGTCGCCTAGCAGCCACTGAAGAAAAGCTGTTTGCCTTGCAGCAAGCCACAGACCCAGAGCAGGATTTGCAGTTGACGGACGAACAGCAAGCCACTGTGCAGCAGTTCTTAGCTGAGAAGTTGCAACTGCGTAAAGAGTTGCGTGAAGTGCGCTACCAACTCAATGCCGATATTGAGTCCTTAGGTACTAAGCTGAAGTTCTTTAATATTGGTGTGATGCCGATATTGCTCACTTTTATGTTGGTGATGTTGAGCCTGTCGCGGCGTATTCGTCGGATGCAGGTGGCTGAACCGCTTTAGGTTACACACAAAAAAGCCAGACCCTTAACGGCGTCTGGCTTTTTTAATGCGAGCGGTTATTGCTGAGTGTAGCAGTGGCAAGTTTGCCGTTAGCGGCTTTTGGGCGGGTCCACTAATAAATCTTCGGTGGGTGTTTCACACTGAATCTTGTGGCCCAGCAATGCTTCAATCGGTGGCAGTGCATAAGCATCATCTTCACCGGCAAAGCTGATGGACACACCTGTGGTGCCAGCACGACCCGTACGGCCAATGCGGTGTACATAATCGTCTGGATCTTCTGGCAGGGTGAAGTTGACCACGTGGCTGATGTCGTCGACATGAATGCCACGACCGGCGACATCGGTGGCAACCAGTACGCGTACGCGGCCAGCACGGAAGTCTTCGAGTACTTTGATCCGTTTGTGTTGTGCAACATCACCGGACATCTGTGCTGCGCTGATGCCGTCACGGGTGAGGCGCTCTTCAATGCGGCGCACTTCATCTTTACGGTTCGCAAAGACGATGACGCGCGGCCAGTTATTATTCTTAATCAGGTTGTACAGCAGTTTGTACTTATCGCTACCAGCCACGGCAAAGACATGCTGTTCAACTGAATCATTGGCCACGTTTTCAGGCTCAATTTCAACAATCGCAGGGTCGGTGGTCCACTGTTTGGACAGGTTCATCACATCTTCAGTGAAGGTCGCTGAGAACAGTAAGGTTTGGCGCTCTTCTTTATGCGGTGTTTGGCGAATAATTTGACGAACTTGCGGAATAAAACCCATGTCCAGCATACGGTCGGCTTCGTCCAGAACCAGCACTTCAACCATATCGAGGTGCACTTCACCGCGTTGATTAAAATCGAGTAAGCGTCCAGGCGTGGCAACTAAAATATCGCAGTAGCGTGATTCCAGTTGTTTGCGTTGTTTATCAAAATCCATGCCGCCCACAAAACTCATCACATTGAGGTTGGTGTATTTGGTCAGCGCGATCGCATCATTAGCAATTTGCACAACCAATTCACGGGTTGGCGCAATAATCAGCGCACGTGGCTCGCCCATATAGCGCTCATCGGGTGGGCGTGTTTGGGTGAGTTGGCTGATTATGGAAATGAGAAACGCGGCAGTTTTGCCAGTCCCCGTTTGCGCACGGCCAATCGCATCTTTACCTGCGAGTGTATGGCCCAGTACTTGCGCTTGAATCGGTGTGCAGTAGGGGAAGCCTAAGTCTTGAATGGCATGCATCAGCTCGGGGGCTAGGGCAAAGTCATGAAAGCGGGTTTTGCCTTCAACGGGCTCCACGACAAAGTCGTCCAGCGACCAGGGTGTCTGCGGGGCGCTGGGTTTGCCTTGGCGCGGACGAGGCTTTTTAGCCGCCGATTGACTGCGCTTAGCGGCTGGATGATTAGGCTTTTTTTCAGACTCAGGCTGTTGCACAGAGTGTGCTGTCACTGCAGTTTCTTTTGCTTTTGTGTCTGTGGTTGCTTCGGAGTCTTTTTTAAAAATATTCTTAAGTGCTTTGAGCACGGCATTCTCTTATCGGTAGTCTATAAATTAACGCTAGTGTAAGGCATCCCAGCGCTTTGGAGAAACTGTTTCACTCTGGGCGGTGAATGCAAACACGATTACGACCTTGTTGTTTGGCTTGATAGAGTGCTTGATCGGCTTTGTTGAGCAGACCAGATAGTTGATCGTCTGCGGATAACTGCGCAACACCGAGCGAGATAGTGACACAGGGCAGCGTGGGCAGAATATGGGGCAAGTGAGTCAATGCAGCTAAACTGTTACGCAGACGTTCGGCAACTTGGGCCGCTTCATCTAAGGTTAGGTCGGGCAATAATACAACAAACTCTTCACCACCAAAGCGCGCGATACTGTCGTGAGGCCTGAGTTGCTCACGCAATAACAAGGCGACAAATTGTAAAACCAGATCACCGGCCAAGTGGCCATGGGTATCGTTATAGTTTTTAAAGTAGTCGACATCGAGCATGATGATGCACAGCGGCAAGTTGTTTTCCAAACAATATTGCTGTTCGCGTTGAAAGGCATAATCTAACCAGCGTCGGTTCGGAATACCCGTTAGGCTGTCGAGATGGGCATTTTGTTCGCTGTGCAGTAGCGAGTGAATACCTGTACGAATGCGCTCGCATAAGACCGTCAGAAGATTATGCTGGATTAGAGGCGTTATAGCATACGCTTTTGGTAGATCACGGCGGTGTAGTCTTAAAACGGTACAGGTCTGGTTGGCTACGGCATAAGCTGAAGGATTCAGGTGATCTATAAAGCTCACTTCGCCGGCGTAGTCACCAGGATTCAAAAAGCCAATTGGCGGTGAGTTGGCGTCACTGAGGTGGATGCTCAGTTGTCCTTCAGCGATTAAATATAAACAGTCATTGGCTTGTTTAGGGCTCAATAATAAAGTTCCAGGCGCAAGCTGATGCTCACTAAACAGCGCTAGAACGTTTTGTAGATTGGCGCTACTGAGATGTTTAAAAAGTGGACAAGCTTTGAATGTGTGGCAGCGCTGCTCATATTTATAATTATCCATATCATACCCAGTACCTTTACAGCATCCTATAGTTTTATATCAGGCTGTAAAATATTTGGTTAACAAGCTCTGCTGCCATAATGCCATCAAGTAAGGTTGTAACGCCATCGTTTGTGTTATAAAAAATTTGGGGTGTGACGCAGCGCATACAATGGCAGTTGCCGTTATGTTATGCGCTGCAAGGTGTAATTCAGTTTGAACAGGTTTAAACGTTGTTGGGCCAGTGTTTCCCAGTCCTGTTGAGGTTGTTGCACTTGGATATGGGCGTGCATGCCGAATTGCGCATCTGCAGTCACATCAACCTGTACCGAGACTGCTAAATCCGTTAAACGCTCCACAAGTACACGGCGCATGGCATCTAAGCGCAGTTTGGGTTTGAAAATTTTACCCACAGCAGTGACCGGTATCTGCTCAACCAGCCATATATCTTTAGGTTGGGCGGCGCGCTCATGGATGCTTTGTTGCGCATGCTGCAAGAGGGCTGCAATGCTGACCTGATGTTCTGGTTTAAGTTGAATATAGATGGCTGGCAATTCGCCGGCGTACTCGTCGGGCTTGCCGACAGCCGCTGCTACGGCCACCGCGGGGTGTTGATACATCGCATCTTCAATCATTTGCGGATCAATATTGTGCCCGCCTCGAATGATTAAATCTTTACTGCGGCCCGTTAACCAGAAATAACCCTCGGCATCTTGGCGGCCTAGATCACCAGTATTAAACCAGCCACCATCAAGCCAAACCCCTTGGTTGTTTTCTGCTTTTAAATAGCCTTTAAACACGCTAGGGCCACGAATGCAGAGTTGCCCAACCTCATCGGTGTGTGCATCGCGAATATAGAGGCCGTTTTCGTCAATGATTTTAATGGCGACCTCACAGTAAGGCATGCGTAGGCCAATCGAGCCAGGACGTTGTTGTCCGCCAGTTGGTGTTGCGCAGCTGCCGCAAGTCCCTTCGGTTAGACCGTAACCTTCAATGATGCGGACACCGGTGCGCTGCTCGAATTGACGAATCAGTTCTACTGGCATAGGTGCTGCGCCACACAGCGCATATTTAAGGCTGGATAAATCATAATCTTGGCTGGGGATATTGAGTAGCGCTGCATAAATCGTCGGCACACCACTGAAAAATGTGACTGCATAACGCTCGACGATTTTCCAGAAATTTTTGATCAGGCCCGGGCTGCGATAGCCTTGCGGGGTGGCAAGAATCACCTCTGAGCAGGTTAAAAAAGGTGCTAAGCCTGTCACAATTACAGCGTTAACGTGGAATAAAGGCAAACCGCACAAGGCGCTATCCTGCTCATCAAATTGAGTGATAAGCGACATGCTGTAGGCCATTACTACTTCATTATGATGGCTGTGCGGAGCCAGCTTCGGCGTGCCTGTGGTGCCACCGGTATGAAAGTAACTGGCGATATCGTCAGGATGAAAGATGCGTTGGCTTTCTAGGTGGTCGCTAGGGCACTGTGCAATGAGTTCATCAAAATCTAAAACCCCTTCAGGTAAAGGGCCGCGCATGCTTTTAATGGCAGTACGCTGGGGTTCAGGCAAGAACTGAGCTAGGTCTACTACGATAATGGCCTTTAAATGCTGGAGTTGCTCGCGCATTGCGGCCACTTTGTCCCAGAGTTCTGTGCCGGGAAAGGGTGCTAAGGTCACTAAGACCTCAGACTTTGAAGCTTTAATCAGTTCGAGAATATGTTCTGCATCAAGCAGCGGGTTAATTGCATTGACAATGCCTGCGGCTTCACCACCCCAAATGCTGTAGTGGGTTTGAGGTAAATTCGGTAGCAAAAACGAGACAACTTGATGCTGCCCGATGCCCAGACGATGAAATGCGTTAGCGGTTTGCGTGATTTTTGCAAACAATTGGCGATAGTTTAGTGAAAAAGGCTGCTCGTCATCGTCGCCTTGCAGAAAAAAAGTCAGAGCGGTGGCATCGGGCGCGCGTTGGGCGCTGCGCCCGATTAACTCATAAGTGCTATTGGGTAAATTACGCTGTGACAGCGGTATGCGTTCAATGGCTTGGATATCTGCCAAGGAGCTGATTTCTTGTGTCGTTGGAGTCATGCTGCACCTCTTATTATTGTTGTCTGATCGACCGCATGTGCCTTGCGCGTGTTGCTTATTTTAATTGCTGGCTGAGCCAGCTGCCAATATCTGCAATTTGCTGCTGACAGACCTCGTGCTCCATCGGGTAGTCATGCCAAGTGACAGGCACGCCCCATTGCGTGAGTTGTTGCTGTACAGCGTGTCCCATCGCAAGTGGTACTACAGGGTCGTAGCGACCATGCATGCAGAGTGTGGGTGTGTGTGCTTGCAGTGGATGCAACGCGGTGATCTGCTCAAAGGTTGGAGCATAGGTAGACAGCGCCATTACGCCACCTAAAGGCTCAGTCCAGCGTAAAAAGGCGGTGTGTAAAACGACCGCACCACCTTGAGAGAAGCCTGCTAAAAATAAGCGTGTCGGGTTAATCCCACTGTCGCGTTGCTGCTCCATTAAAGTGATCAGCTGCTGAGTTGTGGTTTCTAATTGCTCGCTATTGATTGCGCGCCGGCCTGGGCTGATGGATAAAATATCGTACCAGCTGGGCATCACGTAACCGGCGTTAATGGTCACTGCTTGGTTGGGCGCTTGCGGCAGAATAAAACGCGTGCTGGGCAGTTGCGGCTGTAGCATACGGGCAACAGGTTCAAAGTCACTGCGGTCAGCACCTAAGCCGTGTAGCCAAATTACACAAGCATCAGCAGGTTGTAGCGATTCAATGATTAATGCATTTTTGATCATAGGTCATTCTTCTTCAAGTGTTTCAAAACGGCCTAGATGGCGGTTTTTTTGCACATTATCAGCGTTAAAAATTTGCCCATTCATGGCAATGTAAATACCTGAATCTAAGCATTGCAAAGCGCCAATAGCAAAACCTAAATTAAAAGGTGCATCGCTGCGGCGCATGCGAGCAGGTTGCATTGCGCCAGTGAAGACCACGGTTTTATTGGTTATTGTGCCTAAATGCTGTGCACTTAATGTCATGGTATCAGTGCCATGAATGATTAAAATATGCTGGTGCACACTGTTGCGCACGCAAGCAGCGAGCCGTTCGCGATCGGCATCGGTGAACTCAAGGCTGTCTTTTTTGAGTACGCTATCCACAGTGTAGCTTTGGGTAATACCTGCCTCCTGCAATAACTCAGGGGCCATCGGCTCACCAATGGTAAATTCAGACAAAGCATCATGATAAATTTTATCAAAGGTGCCGCCGGTGGTTAGAATATGAATGTGCATAAAGTTACTCTGTCCGTAATGACTCGCTGGGATTTGAATTATTGCCTGAAGCGTTCTATGAAAGCCATTGTATCGATAGGGGTGGCAATGACTGATCCACAACAACCTGCTTGGTATGTATATTTAGTGCGCGCGGCTAATCAAGCGTTATATTGTGGCATCAGTTTGGATGCACATAAGCGTTTTGCGCAGCATTGTGCCGGTAAAGGCGCACGTTTTTTTGCTACCAGTCCAGCGCAGGCTTTGGTTTATATCGAAGAGTGTGCAGATAAATCAACGGCGTTGCGCCGCGAGTTGGCGATTAAGCGCTTACCTAAGCAGGCTAAAGAACAACTGCTATTGGCGCCCACGAATCAGTTATTGGGTGAGCCTGTATCTCTAGCGTAGTACGGCTTCGCTAATCTGTTGCTAGCGAAGCCGGTTGTCCAATTACTATTACTGGTAGGCGCCTGGGATTGGGCGCAAGTTGATTTCTACGCGGCGGTTTTGTTGGCGACCTTGTGCTGTAGCGTTATCAGCCACTGGCTGATCAGGGCCCACACCGCGCACGCTCATACGGCTCGCGCTCACACCTTGATTGCTTAAGTAGCTGGCCACACTTTGCGCGCGACGTTGCGATAAGGTCAAGTTGTGCTGATAAGAGCCTGTGCTATCGGTATGGCCGACGATTTCAATGGTGTTTTGATCGTACTGATTAAAAGATTGCACAAGGTTATTTAGCGTGCCATAAAAGTTGCTTGAAATAGTGGCAGAGTCGGTGGCAAAGGTTACGTTGCCTGGCATGACTAGAGTCAGGTTGTCACCGTCACGCTGTACATCAATACCTGTGCCTTGCATGCTGCGACGCAGTTCGGCTTCTTGTTTATCAACGTAATAACCATAGCCCGCACCGGCCGCACCGGCGACTGCTGCACCGATTAAAGCGCCTTTGGCGCGATCTTTTTTACTGGATGTGGCGGCGCCAATAGCTGCCCCGCCTAAGGCGCCTAAACCGCCATAAATGGCTGTTTTGTTGGACGTGGAGCCTTGCTGGCTGGTTTGACCGTCGTATGGGTTGTTCGCACAGCCCGCCACTAGGGCAACAATACTGGCGGCAATTAGGGTGCGTGAAGTTGAGAGTTTTAACATGATTAATTCCTTGTGCGTTGTATGTTAGTGAAGCTGTTTATTCTATGTATATTAGAGTGCTGTTAGGCCATTAAGTTCGTTAAGCGCGCACAAATGGGTTGCTACGCATTTCATCGCCAAGCACAGTGTCAGCGCCATGCCCAGTTACGACAATAGCCTCCTCATCTAATGTGTAAAGCCGTTGCCGGATAGAGCGCTCAATGGCGGCATAATCACCGCCCCATAAATCGGTGCGCCCGATGCCTCGCTTAAATAAAGTATCACCGGCAATCAATAATTTATCATTGGGAAACCAAAAGCTCATCGAGCCGGGTGTGTGCCCCGGAGTGTGCAATGCTACACCGCAACCACAGGCCAGCTCTTCATCATCTTTAAGCCAGAAATCAGGTGCGGGTACAGGTGTGTAAGGTACCCCGAACATTGAACACTGCATTTCGAGATTATCCCAAAGAAACTGATCTTCTTTATGTAAATGCAGGGTGGCTCCGGTTTTTTCTTTCATCAGGCCAGAGGCTAGAAAATGATCTAAGTGGGCATGAGTATGGATAATACTGACCACACGCAAACCAAGCTCATCTAAACGTTGTAGAATCAGCTCATGGTTACCACCGGGATCTATCACCAGAGCTTTTTTGCTAATTGGATCACCGATGATTGTGCAATTACATTGCAAGGGGCCAACGGGAAAAGTTTCACGGATCAATGCAGGTGGCTTAGACAAGGCTTTAAACTCCAAACAAATCGTCCTATGTTGATAAGCTATAGCCTAACGTATTCTCTGCTTAATGTCGGTTACTAAGGAGCACTCTATGATCAAACATCAGACAGGTATTCTAGTTGAAACGGTACCACCACTGGCGCGCCATATCTTTTTTACCTTGGAATCGAGAGAGCATCTTGCGCCGGCTTTACGTCGTTTAGCGCTTCTCGCAGATGGTGAGGCAACGGTTATTGGGTTTGGTCAGTCGCTGCTGCAAGCACTGAATGTGCAGCTGGATAAGTTGCGTACCTTTCCGGCATTGAGTGCGCACGGGATTGATATTCCCTCAACACAGCATGCGTTATGGTGCTGGTTACGAGGCGATGATCGTGGCGAATTACTGCATCGCACTAACGCGTTAATTGCTGCTTTAGCACCGGCTTTGAAGGTCGTGCAGGTGACCGAGGCGTTTCGTTATAAGTCTGGGCATGATTTAACCGGTTATGAAGATGGTACTGAGAATCCAGTGGATCAGGCTGCCATTGATGCTGCTTTTGATAGTGAGGCGCCCGGTGGTAGTTATGCTGCAGTGCAGCACTGGGTGCATGATTTAGCCTATTTTAAAGGCTTGCCGCAAGAAGAGCAGGATCATATTGTGGGGCGCCGGATCAGTGATAACGAAGAGCTAGAGGATGCGCCTGAGTCGGCTCATGTCAAGCGTACAGCGATGGAGGATTTTGATCCCGAGGCCTTTGTGGTGCGCCGCTCCATGCCTTATATCGATGGGGATGAAGCAGGTTTAGTGTTTTTAGCGTTTGGCAGTACGCTGGATTCTTTTGAAATGCAGTTGCGCCGTATGATTGGTTTGGATGATGGTATCACTGACGGTTTATTCCGTTTCAGTCGCCCTGTTACCGGGGGCTACTACTGGTGTCCACCCGTCCAAAATGGCCAGCTTAAACTCAGCACACTGCTGTTAACTGAACAGTAACGCGTTCACTGTCAGGTATTTGCAGCTTAATCGTTTGAGGGCGCGCTGAGCAGTGAGCACGGCGCCCTGGCTTGCATTACTGAGTGCGTGCTTGAGTTGTAGGAAGTTCGCGGTGCTCAACCCAAAGCAGTGTCGCGCCGGCAATGGCTGCGGGCATTGCGATGAGGTTAAACAGCGGCACCATTAACGCTAAGTAGGTGATGCCACCAAAACCTAGGCTCAGAATGCGTTTGCTGCGCAACCAAGCCAGCATCATGTTCCAGCTGACTTTATTATTGTCGGCTGGATAATCAATGTACTGCACTGCCATCATCCAAATATTAAAAATCACCCACAGCGGTGCAGCGATAATATTAACCCCAGGAATTAGCGATAAAATAAGTAAGCCCAAGGCGCGCGGTAAAAAATAGCCTAATTTGCGCATTTCACGGGCCATAGTACGCGGTACCATCGCCAGTAGTTCTGCCCAACTGAAGGGTGGGAAATGGTCTTCACCGCGAGCAATCACTTCAACTTTTTCTGCAAGAAAACTGTTAAAGGGTGAAGCGATGAGATTGGCAATAGTGGTAAAAGTGAAAAATATAATCAGCAGGACCAGCAAGACAAATAGCGGCCATAAAATATAGTCTAGAAATGATAACCAGCTCGGTAGATTCGGCATTAGGCTGGTGACCCAACCGTTGAAGCCTTGTACTGCAAAGTAAATGAGCCCAAAGAAAACGGCGAAATTAATCGACAGTGGCAGGAGAACGTAGATACGTAGGCCTGGGCGGGTAATCATTTTAAAGCCTGCATTTAAATAATGCGGGCCGCCAAAAGCTTGGGCTGACATAAGGTGTTTCCTTTCGAAGTGGCATGCTGCGTTAGCGTAATAGACAATGCTTGTAGATTAAAACAATGATGAATTGGTGTAGTCTTTACAGATTAAGCATTCTAAAGGTTAGAGTTTGGATCGCGAACCTGCAAACTCTAATCTATGACACATTATTTTGCCTTAGGTCCGTTGTTAGGAGTTTTTTATGTCTGAAGTTCGTCATGCAAAGGTTGTTATTTTAGGTTCCGGTCCTGCAGGCTACAGTGCGGCTGTGTATGCGGCGCGCGCTAATCTAAAGCCGTTGTTAATTACTGGGATGCAAGCAGGAGGTCAGTTAACTACAACCACTGAAGTGGATAACTGGCCAGGTGATCCAGAAGGGTTGACAGGACCCGCCTTAATGGAGCGTATGCAAAAACATGCCGAGCGCTTTGAGACAGAGATTATCTTCGATCATATTCACACTGCACAGTTGCAAAGCAAACCCTTTACTTTGATCGGTGATAGCGGAACCTATACCTGTGATGCGCTTATTATTGCTACAGGAGCCAGTGCCCGCTATTTAGGCTTGCCGTCTGAAGAAGCTTTTATGGGTAAAGGTGTTTCAGCCTGCGCTACGTGCGATGGTTTCTTTTACCGTAATCGTGAAGTCGCGGTGGTCGGAGGTGGTAATACTGCAGTTGAGGAGGCGCTGTATTTATCCAATATTGCTAGCAAAGTGACCTTGATTCACCGTCGCGAAACCTTCCGTGCAGAAAAGATTTTGCAAGATAAACTGCAGGCGCGTGTAGCCGAAGGAAAAATTGAGCTGGCACTGAATGCTCAGGTGGATGAAGTGCTGGGTAATGACATGGGCGTCACCGGTGTGCGTTTATTAAACAATGATGGCAGTACCCGTGAGCTGACCGTTGATGGCTTATTTGTAGCTATTGGTCACACGCCTAATACAGGATTGTTTGAAGGGCAGTTGGAGCTTAAAGACGGTTATATGGTGGTTAAGGGCGGGCGTGATGGGAACGCCACTGCAACCAGTATACCTGGTGTCTTTGCTGCAGGTGATGTGGCGGATAATGTGTATCGACAAGCTATTACATCGGCTGGGGCTGGCTGTATGGCTGCGTTGGATGTGGAAAAATACTTAGAAAGTTAAGTTTTAAAAACACCCTTGCCTTAAAAAAAAGCCGCTCTTGCATGATATGCAGGGCGGCTTTTTTGTGGCCAGAACTAAACTTCACCCGCTTGTTTGCGATCGTACTGAAACCGCCAGCGTGTGTACATTAGCGCGCTGCAAAAAAGTACAACACTTAAGAATGTTTCAGCGTAGCCGAGCCAAGCGCGAGCGGGGTCAATGCTGGCCAGCACGCCTTTAATAAAATACAGGTTAATCAGAAAACACGCCCAGGCATGGGTGCGTGCTGAGCCTAAAATCATACCCGGCGCAATCAGTAGCAAGGGCAGCAACTCAATACTCATAATGACCCAGGTACGTGCACCGTGCAGATCAGCGAAGTATAAGTTCCAGATCACCAGTAGCACCGCCAAGGCGGCTAAAGCGACTAAACTCAAAACGCGGCTGATGCGCAAGCGCGGTTTAAGCCAGCTTAGCTCAGGAAGAGGTTTAGGGCTTTTTTTAGCCACGGGATGCCTCCAGTTGTTGTGCAAACCGTGCTAAGCGTAAGCCAAGGGCTGTACAAAGGCTGGTTTCATGCGCGTCGAGAGGGCGCTTGCTGTCCGCGCCGGCTACATGACTCGGGCCATAGGGCGTGCCGCCGGCTTGGGTGTTGAGTAAGGCCGGCTCGCTGTAGGGGAGGCCGCAAATCAACATGCCATGGTGCAGCAAAGGCAGCATCATACTGAGCAAAGTGCTTTCTTGCCCCCCATGCAGGCTGGAAGTGGAGGTAAATACGCCTGCGGGTTTGTTGACCAGTTCGCCGGTCAGCCAAAGGCTGCTGCTACCATCTAAAAAGTACTTCATCGCAGCGGCCATATTACCAAAACGAGTGGGGCTGCCTAAGGCTAAACCTGCGCAGTTTTTTAAATCATCCATGCTTGCGTAGATTGCGCCTTCCGTCGGTATTTCAGGAGCAACGGCTTCGCATTCAGCGGACACAGCAGGAACAGTGCGAATGCGCGCTTCCATGCCGGCCTGTTCAACACCACGGGCAATATGTCGCGCCATCTCCGCTGTTGCGCCGTGGCGGCTATAATAGAGCACTAAAATATAAGGAGCGGTCATGCTAAAAGCTCAATTAAGTTGTCGATTGGGCGGCCAATGGCAGCGCGCGAGCCTACTTCTAAAATAGGACGTTGGATCAGAATGGGTGCTTGCACCATGGCGTCAATCAATTCAGTCTCGCTGAGGTCTGGATTGTCCAAAGCCATTTCACTGTAGATTGACTCACCGCTGCGTATCAGTTCACGCGCACTGAGGCCTAGTTTTTTTAATAATGCACTGATGTGTTGCGCATTGAGTGGCGTGTCTAAATAATGCACGACCGTGGCTTGAATACCACGCTCCTCGAGCAGTGCTAAGGCTGCACGAGATTTGCTGCAGCCTGAGTAGTGATACAAGGTTATATCCGTCATAGTGTGTTACCTGCAAAAAATCATGCTGTATTCTAACAGGCTAAGTCGCTGAGGCGGTATGCCTGGCCAAAAGAGGGCGTTATGTTTAAACAATACCTTATATTTGCTGTGTTTTTTATTCTGAGTGGCTGTGAGCCTACAGCACCCTTAGGGACTGATCAGTATGGGCAGCGGATCCCTGAATCTATGGTTGCAGAGCAGTGGTTGGTGATTAATTATTGGGCGCTTTGGTGTGCGCCTTGCCGCAAAGAAATTCCCGAGCTTAATGCGCTACATAAACAGCTCGCAGGGCAAGGCGTGCGCGTGCTAGGGGTTAATTATGATCAATTACAGGGTGATGACTTGTTGGCCGATAGCCAGCAATTGGCGATTGCTTTTCCTGTGCTCAGTACCGACCCTGCTCAGCGTTTTGCTTTGCCTGAAACGCAGGGTTTACCAGCGACTTATATTGTCGATCCGCAGGGGCGTTTGCAGGTGCAGTTGCGTGGTGAACAAACACAGCAGAGTATTCTTGCTGCGCTACGCCAGAGTGGCTGGTCAGCACCTGAGTAGGGCTGACCTGATGATTTGCGGGTTAGGCGTCTTTGCTGCGGTTGTGCAAAGCGCGTTGAATCTCGCGATTGGAATCACGCTCTTTTTCAACATGACGTTTGTCGTAGTCTTTTTTGCCTTTACCGAGCGCAATTTCGCACTTCACCAGATGCTTTTTCCAATACAAGGATAAAGCAACGCAGGTGTAGCCTTTTTGCTGCACGCCGGCAAAGAGTTTGTCGAGCTCATTACGGTTCAGCAGCAACTTGCGTGTGCGTGTTGGATCCGCAATAACATGGGTGCTGGCTGTTTTGAGTGGACTGATATGACAGCCCATTAGCCATGCTTCGCCATCTTTTAGCAAGACGTAACTATCTACAAGCTGCGCTTTGCCAGCCCGTAAACTTTTAATCTCCCAGCCGGACAGGGCAATACCTGCCTCCATACGCTGTTCGACAAAATAATCATGGAGCGCCTTTTTATTTAGCGCAATGGTGCCTTTGGGTTGTTTTTTATGTTTAGCCATAGTTGATGATTATAAGACGTTATCTTGCGTCTGGCGAGAGGTGTGCAATGAATCTTTAACTTTGCTTGAGGCGTTGCGACGAATGCATGACAATAGAGCCACTGTGATGCACTGAAATCTTAGCTGCAGAGAGCCTAGGCGTATCAAGCGGCAGCTGGATGCGAGCTCGAACAGTTATGTAAAAGTGTCGCAATACAAGTGCATCAATCATTTTACTGCTGGAAAAATTAATTCTATGGCCACACATATCCAACGCTCTGCATTGTTACCTTATAGCGCTGCAGCTTTGTATAACCTGATCAATGATGTTGCAAAATACCCTGAGTTTTTACCATGGTGTTCGGCCAGTGAGATTATTGAGCAGAATGACAGTTGCATGCGCGCAGCGTTAGTGATTGCCAAAGGGCATTTATCACAACGCTTTGTAACCAAAAACACGCTGCTGGCCAATGAAAAAATCAGCATGGAGTTGGAAGAAGGTCCATTTAGTCAGCTACAAGGGACTTGGGAGTTTAAAGCGCTGGGCGAGCAAGCCTGCAAGATCAGTCTGGATTTGAAGTTTGATTATGCTGGGCCGATTATGAAGGCCACGCTCGGTCCTTTGTTTACTCAGGCTGCCAACACCATGGTCGATGCCTTTTGTCAGCGCGCGAAAGAGTTGTATGGATAAGCCAATGATTAATATAGAAGTGGCTTATGCCTTGGCGCATAAGCAGAAAATTGTGCAATTGCAGGTTGCGCAAGGGACCCATGCCCGCGAAGCCGCATTGCGCTCAGGTTTGGATCAAGATTTTCCGGGTTTGGATTTGCAAGAGAGCCCTTTAGGCATTTTTGGTAAAGGCATCGCCCGCCCTGAAGAGCACTGCTTAGAGGAAGGGGATCGCGTGGAGATTTATCGGCCTTTGTTGGCTGACCCTAAAGAAGTGCGTAAGCAGCGCGCCGCCCGTGCAGCGCAGGCTAAAGCAGCAGAAGCGGCGCAAACCACGTCTGCTGACTAAAAAAGCAGGCTAAACGTCTTAGAGTTCACCGTCTTTTAAGCGTGAAGTAGGTATGGGGGCTGCTTCAACTTCATCCACTTCGCGCTGCAGTTGTTCTTGCAGTGAGCCGGGGGCGGGCGGTTGAACGCTGTCGCGTGGCGCTTGAGTGGCTGGTTCTGCATCTGCAGTTGGCGCTGTGCTGCTGCTTGTTTCCGGCGCTTGACCTAAAATAGCTTGGTCACGGCTAACCCCAGGAATAAAATCACCGCCAAGGCCTTGCAGCTCATTATTTTCATTAAATAATAAGCTGATGCGTTCTTGCTTACGTGTTCCGCCAGCTACTTGAATACTGTATAAGTAATCCCAGCGATTGCTGTGGAATGTATCGGTAATCAGCGGTGTGCCCATAATAAAGCGCACTTGGCGAGTGGTCATGCCGGGACGTAGTTGGTCAACCATGTCTTGGGTGACGACATTGCCTTGCTGAATGTCGATTTTATGAACACCAGGAAATGAGCATCCAGCCAGTACTAATAGGCTGGCGAGGGTAAAACTGCGAATAATACGTGAGCTATTTTGCATTGGAGACGGACTTCCACTATCGTGAATAGGTAACAGATACGCTGATCATACCTGCATTGTGCGCCTCAGCGAAACCGCATTAGTGAGAAAACAATTATGGCTGAAAGTAATGAATTACGTAAAGCGGGTTTAAAGGTCACTTTACCGCGCGTCAAAATCATGCAAATCCTTGAATCATGCGAGCCGCGCCATATGAGCGCTGAGGATGTGTATAAAACCTTAATGGACGCTGGTGAAGATGTTGGTTTGGCAACGGTGTACCGCGTTTTAACTCAGTTTGAAGCAGCAGGCTTGGTTATTCGCCATAATTTTGATGGTGGTCATGCGGTGTTTGAACTCGATGATGGCGAGCACCACGACCATATTGTCTGTGTTGACTCGGGAGAGGTGTTTGAGTTTTTTGATGAAGAGATTGAAAAACGTCAGCATAAAATCGTCGAAGATATGGGCTATGAGTTGGTTGATCACAATTTAGTGCTATATGTAAAAAAGAAATAAATCTAAATGATCGGGCGTATCCCACCGTAGCTTATGGATGAATGTCATCTGCGGTGAGCGCTTACCTTTATAATCCAAAGTTTTGGGTTATAGCTGTGTCGAAGTAGAGGGGGCTGAGTATAAGTTTTGAGTGAGCGTTTCTATCAGCCGCCGATACCTGCTGGCTATATCAGTCGTCCGCGCTTGTGTGAGCAGCTTAATGCAGGCTTACAAGGACGTTTATTGCTGGTGTGCGCACCGGCAGGTTTTGGTAAAAGTGCCTTAGCCAGTGCGTTCTGTGAGCAGCTGCCACAGTCGTGGCGTTCGGTGTGGCTGACATTAACAACCCGCTACAGTGATCCTGGGCGTTTCTTTGAAGCGTTTTTAAATGCATTGCACAGCATTTATCCTGATATAGCTGAGCAAGCTTTGGCTGTATTAAAAACCCGCCAAAGTCATCAAGCCTTTCCCTATGAGGCTTGGATTAATGATCTGCTTGATGAAATCAATGATGATTTAGATGGGCAGACTCCGGTACTCATGGTTTTAGATGATTACCATTTAGTGCAAAGTGAGGTGCTTGATCGCAACTTACAGTATTTTTTAAATCATGCGCCGGCCGGATTCGTACTGCTGGTCAATAGCCGTCAGCGTCCTAGCTGGCATCTGGCCCGCTGGCGTTTGTTAGAGCAAATTGTCGAAGTCACTGAGCAGGACTTGCGCCTTAATTCCAGCGAGCTGCAGACTTTGCTTGCCGAGCAAGGCCATGAGCAGCTGGATACAGCACTCTTGCAAAATATTTTGTCCCGCAGTGAAGGTTGGGTCGCTGGTTTGCGTTTGTGGCTGCTGGCTATCAAGAAAACTGATCATGAGCATGCATTGTTAACGGGTCCGCATGGTGCTCAAGGGCTGATTCGTGAGTATCTATTAGAAGAAATTATTACGCAGCAAGTAGAGCCTATTAAAGCGTTTTTAGCGGCAACTGCGGTGCTGGAGCGCTTTAATGCTGGTTTATGTGATGCCGTGCGTGAGGCGCATGATAGCGCAGAGATCATTGAATACTTGCTGGCGCATCAGGTGTTTCTAGTGCCGCTGGATGAGCATGGCGAGTGGTACCGCTACCACCATTTGTTTGCTGATTTGCTCAAGGCGCAGCAGGGGGCGCCTGAGCAGATGCTGTCGCTGCATGCGCGAGCCAGTGCTTGGTTTGCAGAATGCGGCTTGTTAAATGAGGCAATTGAGCATGCACTGTTGGCCGAGCAACCCGAGGTGGCGGCCGATTTGGTGCAAGGCACCGCGGAAGAGTTGTTGTTGGCTGAGCAAAATATCAGCACGCTTTTACGTTGGAAAATGGATTTGCCAGATTACGTCTTAGCCAGCACGCCGCGTTTGATTATTCTGTATTGCTGGGCATTGGGCTTGGCGTGTCAATTGGATGCGGCTGATCAGCTCTTAGCGCAATTGGCTAAGTTCTTGCCGGCAGCGACACCCTTAGAGCAGCGCAGCTTATTGGCGCAATGGCAGGCGTTACAAGGCCTGCTGGCTCGAGGTCGAGGTGAGGCAGAGCGGGCTTGGCAATATTGCCATGACGCTTTAGCTGAGCTGCCAATGGAAAGGCATGGGCAGCGTCAGCTGTGCCTGTCAGTGTTAGCTAATGTGGCGGTATTGCAAGGTGATATGGGTGCTGCCCGTCAATTTAACCGTGATAGCGTGGAATTGGCGCAGCGTGCTGGCTGTCCACTGTATCAGGCTTTAGCGCAATACGATCGGGCGCGGGTCTTGCAAATTCGAGGCGAGATTTATCGTGCCTTGGAGGTGGTTAAAGAAGCGTTGTTACTGCTTGCGCCAATGCCGCGAGAGCGGGTTTACGCAGTGCGTGCACGCTTAACCATGTATGAAGGCTATTTGCTAGGTGTGCGCGGCAATATGCAAGAGGCGCGGATTAAGTTATGTGCTGGGATTAGTGAAGCGCAAGCCTGTCGTGACGCCAGTTTATTAATTGGTTTTCGCATGCAGGTGGTTTTAGAGGGGAGCGCTGGACGTATTGCGGAAGCCTTTGCGCAGCTGGCTGAAGCCGAGCGCATTATGCATACATGGGATGTGCCGCCCATTTATTATTTGGCGATGTTGACGCTAAGTAAATGCGAATTATGGTTGCAGCAAGGGCAGGTTGAGCTGGCGCAGGTGTGGCTTGAGCGCTTGTCCGCAACCTACAGTTTAAAGAAAATGGACAAAGCTTCGGAGTTTCATCCGCAATTGGCTTTGTATGTTGAATTGCAAATGGCGCAACTGGAGCATAGCACCGGGCTGTCTGAACAGGCTGAGCGTCGTTTGCAGGCGTTGATTGATTACACACAGCAACGTGAGTGTGCGCTGATTGAGCTGACGGCACGGGTGTATTTGTGCGATATGCTCAAGCAAAAGGGCGCCGAGGTGCGCGCTGTAGAGCAGTTGCGCTTAGGTTTGCAACTGGCTGAGGGAGGCGCCTTTTTACCGTTTCAGCCACTACTGAATAAGCATCCGCAGTGGATGCTTGAGCAGCTGTCGCTATGCAATCAGGATGCCCTGCGTGACGAGCTGCTAGCTGCATTGCCGCGTGCTCAGAAAAATTTAGCAGCTGTCAGTGATGTAGCGCCGGCTGAGACACTCAGTGCGCGAGAACTGGCGGTATTGCAGTTGATTGCGCAAGGGTGCTCAAATCAAGAAATCAGCGATAAATTATTTATTTCGCTGCATACAGTAAAAACCCATGCGCGCAATATCAATCTTAAACTTGATGTGGAACGACGCACACAAGCAGTGGCGCGGGCTCAAGCTTTAGGTGTGTTGGTTTAACTGTGCATTGTAGTCTTGCAAGGCTAAAAAAAAGCCCACGTATAACGTGGGCTTGGGTAGGGCGCTGATTACTGCTGATCAGCGTAGACCTGATCAAAAATACCACCATCATTGAAGTGGGTTTTTTGAATCTCTGGCCAGCTGCCAAAGGTGGCTTCTACTGGCATAAAATCAACTTTAGGGAAGCGGTCAGCAAACTCCGCTAGAATCTCTTGGTTGCGTGGACGTAAATAGTTGTTTGCGGCAATGCGTTGTGCTTCATCGGACCATAAGTACTTTAAGTAGGCTTCGGCAATGGCGCGTGAACCTTTGCGATCCACAACTTTATCGACCACGGTCACCGGTGGTTCGGCTTCAGCACTGACGCTTGGGTAAATCACTTCAAATCCTCCGCGGCCAAACTCGCGGGCAATCATCTCAGCTTCATTTTCAAAGGTCACTAACACGTCACCGATTTGGTTTTGCATAAAGGTGCTGGTTGCGGCGCGGCCGCCAGTATCAAGCACTGGGGCTTGCTTAAAGAGTTTGCCAACAAAGTCTTTGGCTTCTTGCTCGCTGCCACCATTTTTCAAGACATAGGCCCAAGCCGACAAGTAAGTGTAGCGGCCATTACCTGAGGTTTTTGGGTTTGGCACAATCACTTGCACACCGTCTTTTAATAAATCAGGCCAGTCTTGCAGGTTTTTGGGGTTGCCTTTGCGCACAATCAGCACGGTTGCCGAGGTAAAAGGAGCACTATTATTAGGTAAGCGCTCGGCCCAGTTCTCTGGGATTAATTTACCGTACTCGTATAAAGCATTGATATCAGTAGCCATATTCATGGTAATGACATCGGCAGGTAAGCCGTCGATCACTGAGCGTGCTTGTTTGCTCGAGCCACCGTGCGACATTTGAATTTGTGCGGGCTTATGACCTTGCTCTTGCCAATGCTTAAGGAAGACCGGGTTGTAGTCTTTATAGAAGTCACGCATCACATCATAAGAGACGTTTAATAGCGGTGCGGCTTGTAGGGTGCTGATAGCGCTAAAACTTAGGGCGAAAAGTGATGCAGTGAGCAAACGTTTCATAGTGCGATCCCGTGGATAAGTCATAAGGAGAGCATCACTATAGAGAGCGGATGTTATGCTGTAAAAGAATTAAAAGTAATTTTAATATTCTTTAATCGAATAAAAAGCCCTCGCAAGGAGGGCTTTTGTGTTGCTTACATATTACATATTGGGGTAGTTAGGACCACCAGTGCCTTCTGGGGCAATCCAAGTAATATTTTGCGCAGGGTCTTTAATGTCACAGGTTTTGCAGTGAACACAGTTTTGCGCATTGATTTGGAATTTTTTCTCGCCATTCTCTTGTGTGACGATTTCATACACCCCAGCAGGGCAGTAGCGCTGTGCCGGCTCGTCATACATGGAGAGGTTTTTACCTAGAGGAATGCTGGCATCGGTGAGCACCAAGTGGCAAGGTTGGATTTCCTCATGGTTAGTATTGGATAAAAACACTGAGCTTAGTTTATCGAAGCTGAGTTTGCCGTCAGGTTTAGGGTAAGTGATTTTTTTCGACTCAGATGCCAGTTTCAGTTTCGCATAGTCGGGGGTGGTATCACGCAAAGTGAATGGGATTTTGCCACCAAAGATATTTTGATCAATATAGTTGAAGGCACCGCCTAATAGCGCACCGTACTTATGGATTGCTGCACCAAAGTTACGGCTGGTAAATAAGTCTTCGTGTAACCAGCTCGACATAAATGCATCCACATACCCCGTCAGCTTATCGCCTGCGCGGCCTGCAGTAATGGCCTCTACCGCTGCTTCGGCAGCCAGCATGCCGGACTTCATGGCTGTGTGGTTGCCTTTAATTTTGGCAAAGTTGAGTGTGCCCAAATCACAACCGATCAGTGCGCCACCTGGGAACACCATTTTCGGCAGAGAGTTATAACCACCTTTGGCAATGGCGCGCGCACCATAAGCAACGCGGGTGCCGCCTTCAAGGTATTGGCTGATCACTGGGTGGTGCTTATAGCGCTGGAACTCATCAAAGGGTGATAAGTGCGGGTTGCTGTATGACAAGTCAACAATTAAACCCACCACCACTTGATTGTTTTCTGTGTGATAGAGGAAAGAGCCGCCCGGGTTGTCGTCGTCGAGCGGCCAGCCAGCGGTGTGAACCACTAAGCCTTCTTCGTGTTTGGCTGGGTCAATATCCCAGATTTCTTTAATGCCAATACCATAGTGTTGAGCATCTGCTTCGCTATCAAGCTTGTAGCGTTTAATCAGCTGCTTACCGATATGGCCGCGGCAACCTTCAGCAAATAAAGTGTATTTAGCGCGCAGTTCCATACCTGGCGTGTACATCCCTTCTTTAGGATTGCCGTCGCGGTCGACTCCCATGTCACCGGTTAAAATCCCGTAAACCGCTCCGTCTTCATTGATTAAAGCTTCTTGTGCGGCAAAACCTGGATAGACTTCGACGCCCAGATTTTCTGCTTGCTCAGCCAACCAACGGCATAAATTGCCTAAAGAAATAATGTAGTTGCCTTGGTTATGCATGGTTTTCGGTACAAAAAAGTTCGGTATTTTTTGTCCTTTTTCTGCATTTTTTAGCAAATAAATGTCATCACGCTTCACGGGAGTGTTGATTGGCGCACCGAGTTCTTTCCAATTTGGAAATAATTCGTCAAGCGCACGCGTCTCGAAAACTGCGCCAGAAAGGATGTGGGCGCCGACTTCGGAACCCTTTTCTACGACGCAGACGCTGATCTCTTGACCGGCTTCTGCTGCCTTTTGCTTCAGTCGGCATGCTGCTGAAAGCCCCGACGGGCCTGCACCAACGATGACAACATCGAATTCCATAAATTCGCGTTCCACAAGCTATCTCCTACTCACGCTGATCATTATTTTAATTTGGAAGGCTTGGATCTCTCACTTAAAGTTGTGAGCTTTTTTGCATTATATCCATGACGGCGTCGTGTTCCAATACAAACGGTCGTTTGAATTTTTAAAAAGCCTGTTAGAATAAAAATCAAAGGTGAGCGGTAAAGGCTGAATTGTTGTATTGACCGACTAGGGTCTTGCAGTCAAGATAGCAGAAGTTTTGTGCTTATCTGATGGATTGGTTATATATTCGACCAAGCGCATCACTGGCCAGGTTTACTTGGCGACATTTTTTATTCACCCGAGATAACGAGGAATCCATGAAGATTCTAGTAGCTGTCAAACGAGTGGTAGACTATAACGTCAAGGTTCGCGTTAAAGCGGATAACACGGGCGTTGATCTAGCCAACGTTAAAATGTCTATGAACCCTTTCTGCGAAATTGGCGTTGAAGAAGCTATTCGCTTAAAGGAAAAAGGTATTGCAACTGAAGTGGTTGCAGTTTCTATTGGCCCTAATGCTGCTCAAGAGCAACTGCGTACGGCGCTGGCTCTGGGTGCTGACCGTGCTATTTTGGTCGAAACCAATGATGAGTTACGCTCACTTGCTGTGGCGAAACTGCTCAAAGCCGTCGTTGATCAAGAGCAACCACAGCTGATTATGCTGGGTAAGCAAGCCATCGATAGTGATAACAACCAAACCGGTCAAATGCTCGGTGCATTAACAGGTTATGCGCAAGGTACTTTTGCTTCTAAAGTTGAAGTCGCTGGCGATAAAGTTAATGTGACTCGCGAGATCGATGGTGGTTTACAAACTGTTGCGCTGAACTTACCGGCCATTGTCACCACTGATTTGCGCTTAAATGAGCCACGTTATGCATCTTTGCCTAACATCATGAAAGCGAAGAAAAAGCCGCTGGAAATTATTACTCCAGAATCTTTGGGCGTTTCTACCGAATCTACAGTTACAACTTTAAAAGTGGAAGCGCCTGCTACACGTAGCGCGGGTATCAAAGTTAAAGATGTAGCAGAGCTGGTTGAGAAACTTAAAAACGAGGCGAAAGTAATCTAATGGCTATTTTGGTTATTGCTGAACACACTAACGTCGCTCTGGGTGCCGCTACCCTGAACACCGTTTCGGCGGCCAAAGCTATTGGTGGCGAAATTCACGTACTGGTTGCCGGTGCTGGATCCGCTGCGGTTGCTGAAGCTGCTGCAAAAATTGATGGTGTAAGCAAAGTATTATCCGCGGATAACGCTGCATTTGCTCATCAACTGCCTGAAAACGTTGCCCCTTTAATTGCTGAAGTCGGTAAGGGCTATACGCATATCCTTGCTTCTGCGACTACAAACGGCAAAAACATCATGCCACGCGTGGCTGCGTTGTTAGACGTTGATCAGATCTCTGAAATTATCGCAGTAGAAAGCGCTGATACCTTTAAGCGTCCAATCTACGCGGGTAACGCAATTGCTACAGTGCAGTCCAATGCAGCAATTAAAGTCATTACCGTGCGCGGTACTGGTTTTGATGCGGCGGCAGCAGAAGGCGGTTCCGCTACTGTTGAAGCCGTTACAGTCGGCGGCGATGCGGGTATCTCTGCATTTGTAGGTGAAGAGTTGGCGAAGTCTGATCGCCCAGAGTTGACCGCTGCCAAGATTGTTGTTTCAGGTGGTCGCGGTATGCAAAACGGTGAGAATTTTGCAATGCTCAACCGTATTGCCGACAAGCTCGGTGCTGCTGTAGGTGCTTCACGCGCTGCGGTTGACGCAGGCTTTGTACCGAACGATATGCAAGTGGGGCAAACAGGTAAAATTGTTGCGCCAGAACTGTACATCGCTGTAGGCATTTCCGGTGCAATCCAACACTTGGCGGGCATGAAAGATTCTAAAGTGATCGTTGCGATCAACAAAGATGAAGATGCGCCGATTTTCCAAGTGGCAGACTACGGTTTAGTGGCGGACTTGTTCGATGCTATCCCTGAGTTGGAAGCTGCTCTGTAAGGTCTACTATGCTGCATAAAAACCCGCTCAATGGCGGGTTTTTTTATACCTATAAATATGTGTTGAGGGCCGCACCGCAGGGTTGGCGTGCAGCTAAAAATTTAATCGGCTGTCTAGGAGATTAAGAGAGTGGCGCTTGTTACGGTTTTGCCGTGTACTATAAGCGCCATAAATGGATTGTTGGGTCATTAAACGATTATGAGCAGGCGATTTATATCTTGCGCTGTATGGGCTGCAGTCCATGTTGCAGCGCCGCAGCTGGTGTATGCCAATCCACAGGCTTGTACAGCGTTGGTCGCAGTAAGCTATGTGGATGCCTTGGCGGCTACAGCTGCAGGTCAGGAGCAGCAACAGCAATTAAACCAAAACCTGATAACAGCCTTGGCGAAACACGCTCAGTTGAGCATCAGTTTAGATGCGGCGCAGGGTAATAAAGCTTTATCTGAGGTGCGCAGTGGGCGTGTTGATCTGGTTGTAGGGGTCAGTTTAGAGCCAAAGCAAGATGCAAAGCTGGATTACTTGCAGCCTGCTTATACGCAACAAAACTACCGCATCTGGCGCCGCACAGGTGAGCAACTGTCTCTTAAACAATGGCCAGAGCTTGCTGGCTTGCGCGGTGTGCGCTTGTCCGGCTCTAAAAATCTAATCGATTTTGATCGGCAGGCGCAGCTACAGCACTGGCCAATCTGGACGGTGGATAGTTTTGATAGTGCGGTGCAACAGGTGTTGGACGGACAGGCGGATTATGTCCTGGCTGAAACCTTTAAGTTTCAGCAGTATTTGGCTCGACAAGCGTTGACTGATGCTTTTGAAATGATTGAGCCGCCGGTCGCTACGCAAGAGTTTTTTGTGGCTATTGCAAAAGAATCAGCCTGTAACAGTGCGGCATTGCGCAGCACCTTAAAACAGGCTTTAAGCGCTATATCTGCACGTTAATCCATGCATAAAAAAGCCCAGCATGAGCTGGGCTTGTGCCTGAAGCAGGGCTTAACGACGTTGCTGTAGCGCAGCAATACGCACTTCTAAAGGTGGGTGGCTCATAAATAAGCCCGCTAAACCTTCTTTTAAACCACCGCTGATACCAAATGCAGTTAACGCTTTAGGCATCTCTGACTCAATACCTTGTTCAGCGCGTAAACGATTTAATGCGCCGATCATTGCGTGTTTGCCTGCTAAATCTGCACCGGCTTCATCGGCACGAAACTCACGGCGGCGTGAGAACCACATAACGATAATGCTCGCTAAGATACCCAGCACCAGCTCAGCAAAAATCGTTGCAACAAAGTAGCCAATGCCGCGGCCTTCTTCATTTTTAAGGAGAACGCGGTCAACAAAGTCACCGATAATACGCGCAAAGAACATTACAAAGGTGTTCACTACACCCTGAATTAAAGCCAAAGTGACCATGTCGCCATTGGCAACGTGGCCAATTTCATGGGCGAGAACGGCTTTAATTTCATCTTGGGAGAAGCGATCAAGCAAGCCTTGGCTGACCGCAACTAAAGCGTTATTTCGGTTCCAGCCGGTAGCAAAGGCATTGGATTCATGTGAAGGGAAAATACCCACTTCAGGCATGCCGATTCCTGCTTGACTGGCCAGCTGTTCAACAGTTTGCACGAGCCATTGTTCTTGGCGGGTGCGCGGTTGATCGATAATTTGCGTGCCGGTGCTTCTTTTGGCCATCCATTTTGAGATAAATAAAGAAATCAACGAGCCAGTAAAGCCGAAGACAGCACAGAAAATTAATAAGTCGCCATAGTTTTGACCGGTGTAACGGTCTACACCGAGCAGGCTTAAGGTGATACTGGCCACCAGCAATACTGCGATGTTAGTGGCTAAGAATAAAAAGATACGCATCATGTGCGAAAAACTCCAAAAGTGTGAACATGTGAATTATATAAGGGTTGCGCCAGTAGGCTTCAAGGGGTGTACTGTTGCAAACTGTGTCGAGCTTAAGGTTGGAAGAACAGTTGCATCAATGCTATTACACGCTCGCTGTGTTCGGCAGCTAAAGCTTCACGCAATTGATTAGCTAGACTGCCGTGTGCGCGATATACACTGGGTGGTGTATGGGTTAACGAACTGGGCAGTGGTGTGACGCTGTTACTGAGCCGTAAAAAAGCTTTTTCACAGAGTTGGATCTGGTCTAAAGCTTCAAAACGTATAGTGCTTTGATAGCGCAGGTAGCCTTCTTCAGCGAGCCATACAAAGGTGCTTAAGCAGCGTTGCTGGCGATCGCTGGGCAGGCCGAACTCATCAGGGGTGGTATAGCCGATTAAATCATCCATATACAAGGTGCTTTTGTTGGGAAAGGCCTGATACAGCAGTAACAGGCCTTTAGCGGCATCCTTGTAAAAATCGTCAATATGAAGATCCATGCATACTCACTGGCGATAAGTTTTTAAGAAATTGCCAATGCGGCCAATGGCTTGTTCCAGATCATCCACCCGCGGTAGCGTTACCACGCGGAAGTGATCCGGCCATGGCCAGTTAAATGCTGTGCCTTGCACGACTAAGAGCTTTTCTGACAGCAATAAATCCAGTACGAACTTTTCATCGTTATGGATGGGGCAGATTTTTGGATCAATTTTCGGGAAAGCATAGAGTGCGCCCATAGGTTTGACGCAACTGATGCCAGGAATATCGTTAAGTAACTCCCAAGTCCGGTTACGCTGCTCCAGTAGGCGCCCATTTGGCAGTACTAAATCATTGATACTTTGATAGCCGCCCAGCGCTGTTTGAATTGCATGCTGCGCGGGAACGTTGGCGCACAAGCGCATATTGGCCAAAATATCCAAACCTTCGATATAGCTGCGCGCACGGTGCTTAGGACCGGAAATCACCACCCAGCCTGAGCGGAAACCGGCAACTCGGTAAGATTTAGACAGGCCGTTAAAGGTTAAGCAGAGAACATCCGGAGCCAATGAAGCGGTGCAGACATGTTTGGCATCGTCGTACAAAATCTTGTCGTAGATTTCGTCAGAGAAAACCACCAAGTTGTGCTGGCGGGCTAATTCAAGGATATCCAGCAGCACTTCTTTGGAGTACACCGCACCGGTAGGGTTGTTAGGGTTAATCAGCACGATCGCCTTGGTATTTGGCGTGATTTTAGCGCGCATATCGTTGATATCTGGAAACCAGCCTGCTTGCTCATCGCATAAATAATGCACAGGTTTGCCGCCTGCCAAGCTGGTGGCCGCTGTCCATAGAGGATAGTCGGGGGCTGGTAGTAGTACTTCGTCATTGTTGTTCAGTAGTGCTTGTAACACCATGACAATCAGCTCGGACACACCATTGCCGAGGTAGATGTCTTCAATGCCGACACCTTCGACATTCATTTGCTGGTAGTACTGCATGATCGCTTTACGTGCGCTAAAGAGGCCTTTGGAATCACTGTAGCCTTGCGCTGTTGGTAAATTACGAATCACGTCTTGCAAAATTTCCTCTGGAGCTTCGAAGCCAAAGGGCGCAGGATTACCGATATTAAGCTTTAAAATACGTTGCCCTTCATCTTCAAGACGTTTGGCGTGCTTCAGTACTGGACCTCGGATGTCATAACAGACGTTAGCGAGCTTGTTCGATTTGCTGAACTGCATGATGATGAGTATCCCGAATAAAAAATAAAATAGGTCAATAAGGGGGCGGTCTGTCGATAAGGAGCGGTTTTTAGCGCTGTCGCGTCGTCACCCATACACTCTATTGCTGCATATCACTCGCAGGCCATATAAAGGTAGTTAAGACTGACTATCATACGACTGTGCTGGCAAAGGTGGAAGGGAGGGTTAAACTTATGAGCAAGCATTCATTGGAGAACATGATGGAAAAGGTAGAAAAGAGCCAAGAACAGTGGCGTGAAGAGTTGTCTGATGAGCAATTTCGCATTTGCCGCTTGGCAGGTACAGAACGACCTTTTACAGGTGAATATCATTTGCCTAAGTTTAGCGGCGTGTTCCATTGCGTATGTTGTGGGCAGCCGTTATTTGATGCCCAGCACCAGTTCGATGCAGGCTGCGGTTGGCCCAGCTATACACAGCCGATTAGGCCTGAGGCGCTGCTTGAGCATAGCGATAACAGTCATGGTATGCAGCGTGTCGAGGTTGTCTGCGCGCAGTGTGATGCACACTTAGGGCATGTCTTCCCTGATGGTCCAGCACCAACGGGCTTGCGTTACTGCATTAACTCAGTGGCTTTGCAGCTTAAGCCTGCTGTATAAAATATCAGGCTTGGGCGTTGGCCTTCGGGGAGCGGCTGGCTACAGCAAAAACTGTATTGTCCGCCTGGCGCAGCAGCCCGTTTGGCTGTGTAGATCAGCACTAGAGTGATTGCCGCGTCGCTGCGCTCCTGGTAATGCCGGATTAATGGATACTTACTGAGCTACAGCCGCAGATCATAGGGCGCTGAGACAGTATGTTGGAGAAAAGATGTGTCTGAATTGATGAATGAGTTTTTGCAGCGTGCCAATCAGTTGCTGCAGCAGGTTGCACCATTACTGCCTAAGCCTACGGAAGCGATTGACTGGAATAGCGTTTATGCAGCGAGCTGGCAACGTAAGGGTAACAGCAGTTTTTTTCGAGCCATTCCCTTAAATGCGGATATCCAGTTGGGTGATCTATTAGGCGTGGATCACCAGCGTGAGCAATTATTACGCAATACCCAGCAGTTTATGCAGGGTTATCCAGCCAACCATGCTTTGCTTTGGGGGGCGCGCGGCACGGGTAAATCCTCTATTGTGCGTGCGCTATTGGCTGAGTATGCCGAGCAGGGCTTGCGTTTAATCGAAGTTGAGCGCAATGAGTTGGCTGATTTGCCCATGATTGTTGAATCCTTGGCCGGCTTACCGCAACACTTTATTGTTTTTTGTGATGACCTGTCTTTTGAGGCGGGTGAGGGTGATTACCGCATTTTAAAGAGTGTTTTAGATGGTTCTTTAGAGCGCGCGCCTGATAACGTGCTGCTCTATGCTACATCGAACCGTCGTCATTTACTTCCAGAGCAGCACAGTGATAATCAAAACTGGCAGCGCGGTGACGGTGGAGAGTTGCATCCCAGTGAAGCGGTAGAAGATAAAATTGCTTTGTCTGATCGTTTTGGCTTGTGGTTGTCATTTTATCCTTTTAGCCAAGAGCATTATCTAAAGGTGGTGCAGCATTGGATTGCCTATTATGCGCAACCTGCACAGTTGTCTTGGCAGTTTACTGATCAGCTGGCTAAAGAAGCCATCAGTTGGGCGCAAACCCGCGGCAACCGTAACGGCCGTTGCGCTGCGCAATTTGCTAAACAGTGGGTTGGCTTGCAGCTATTACAACGTCATGCGTAGCCTGTCGGCTTGAAGCTGAGCGTGCAATTGTGCTGGCATGTTGGGTTAATGTTGCGCAGGCACTATACTGCGCGACTTGTTTTTAAGGGGATATCACTATGGCTACAGCGCACGTTGAAC
Organism: Gammaproteobacteria bacterium; assembly: GCA_012728315.1. GTDB lineage: Bacteria > Pseudomonadota > Gammaproteobacteria > Pseudomonadales > Pseudomonadaceae > Denitrificimonas. The sequence continues at coordinate 12,677 of JAAYFI010000065.1, read as the reverse complement.
ATCATTTACAACTGTTAGCCCACTTGCGCACGATTTTAGTTGCGGTTGCTGACGCGGAAGTGGTGCCGGAAAATCATCATGCGTTATTTCTTGAGCGCTTTGACGATATGGTTGAGTGCTTGCGTGACAGCACTGAAGATTTGTATATGGGGCAAGAAATCATCAGTCAGGTGTTCCAGCGTTATCCGCAAATCGCCCATCTAGTACCACGGGATTTGCTCTGGTTCTTTGGTGGCGACTGCCTGCACTTTATGCCAGATGAAGAAATTGATAAGTACCAACAGGTTGAAGAGTTGCGTTATCAAGCCTTAGCACAAGGTGAAGAGTTTGATTGGAACCAGCAAATTCAGCTGATGTTTATGCCTGAAAACGCTCCAGAACACTGAATTGCAAAGAATTTTAAAAAAAAGCTTGACGCATTGTCAGAACATCCGTAACATGCGCGCCACTTCCAGCGATAAAGCAAAACGCCCAAGCTTAGAAGTTGCAAGCTGTTATAAGCTCCAAGGCTGCGTCCCCTTCGTCTAGTGGCCTAGGACACCGCCCTTTCACGGCGGTAACAGGGGTTCGAGTCCCCTAGGGGACGCCATATTTGCGGGAATAGCTCAGTTGGTAGAGCACGACCTTGCCAAGGTCGGGGTCGCGAGTTCGAGTCTCGTTTCCCGCTCCAAATTTGGCGTTAAGCTAAAAGAAGAAAGAGCCGTAAGGCTCTTTTTTTTCGTCTGCAATTTAAGTTTTTGATTTATAAAGCTTTCTTCGCTTTTCTCCATGCCGTTCTGGCAGTGCTTTTTTACAGACCTGATTTACGCCTTGCTGATTGCGTCTTGAATGAGGGCTTTTGTTCAAGTGCAGAGTTCAAGTCGATCGCCCAGCAGCCAGCGCGTTATAAAAAAATAGCTGCAAAGCTGAGTCGCTGTAGTGCGCAACCCTTGATTAATTCTGTTTTAAATCAAGGGTATGTGGCTCGATATTGTCCAAGTAACCTGTCCAGATTCTACTTTTAGCCCGCTACAGCTAACAGCGCAGCCTATGCAACGCTGCTAAAACCAACAGTATTAAAAGCAGACTCAATGTAAGTTGCTATAACAGTGCTTGTGATCGAATGTGGCTTTAAATCAGCAAATGCTTTGCTTGGTATTGATTTGGATCAATAGGTGTAAGTTTATTAGGTCTAGGCTCTGATTAAAGCCTTAGCAAGGAGTGCACGACATGTCGACTCAAGAGCAAAACCCGCAAGCAATAGAAAAAACTCTCAGTTCACGTTTTCCTACCGCCTACACCATTCTCTTTTTACTCATTATTTTTGTTGCTGCTTTAACTTGGATCATCCCCGCCGGTAAGTATGAGCGAGTGATGAATACTGAAGTGGGGCGAGAAGTGGCGATGCCGGGTACTTACCAAGTGGTTGAGGCAAAGCCGCAAGGCTTTGTCGATGTGATGTTGGCGCCGACAGCAGGTTTCTATAACCCCGACAGTTATGTCGCCAATGCGATCGATGTGGCGTTATTTGTGTTGTTTTTAGGTGGTTTTTTAGGGGTGATGAATGCCACTGGGGCCATTGATACCGGGATTCGCAGCGCTATGCAGCGAATGCAGGGGCGAGAGCTGTGGATGATTCCCATTTTAATGACACTCTTTGCTTTTGGCGGCACCACCTATGGTATGGCTGAGGAAACCTTAGCGTTTTATGCCATTTTAATTCCGGTGATTATCTCTGCAGGCTATGACGCGGTCACCGGTGTGGCGATTGTTATGGTGGGCGCAGGGATTGGGGTGCTGGGCTCAACCATTAATCCATTTGCTACGGTTATTGCAGCCAATGCGGCAAGCATCCCGTTTACCGATGGTATGGGCTTGCGCTTGGTGTTATTGATTGGCGGCTTAGTGATTAGTGCAGCTTATGTGATGCGTTATGCCCAGCGCGTGAAAGAGGATCCTTCACGCTCCGTGGTCGCGCAGCAGTGGGCTGCACACCGCGCCTATTTTATCCAAACCAAGGCGAATGAATCCGCACAGTCAAAGCTGACCGGCACGCAAAGTGTTGCCTTAATTATTTTTGCTTTGACCTTTGCGGTCATGATTTGGGGCGTGTCATCGCAAGGCTGGTGGATGGCGCAAATGGGCGGCTTATTTATGGGGTCGGCGATTGTGATTGGGCTTATTGCCCGCTTGGGCGAGAAAAAACTCACCGCAAGTTTTGTTGATGGTGCGCGGGATTTATTAGGCGTGGCCTTAGTGGTTGGCTTAGCACGCGGCATTGTGGTGATTATGGAGCAGGGCATGATTGCCGATACGATTTTACATAGCGCGGAAACCACCTTAGGTGGGCTGCCTGAGTTGGCTTTTATCAATCTGATGTTTTGGATCGAGGTGGGGATGAGTTTCTTTGTGCCTTCATCCTCAGGTTTGGCTGTACTGTCGATGCCGATTTTAGCGCCGTTAGCTGATTTTGCCCATGTCGATCGCGCATTGGTGGTCACGGCTTTCCAGTCGGCTAACGGTTTAGTTAATTTAATTAATCCAACCTTTGCCGTGGTATTGGGAGGCTTGGCGATTGGTCGTGTCTCTTACGATCGTTGGTTGGCGTTTATTTGGCCGCTGCTATTGATACTGACGGTATTTATTAGTGCGGTCATCAGTATTGGTGCCTTGTTGTGAGTCATTCTTTTTGTAGGTTTAGGTTAAGGAGCTGAATAATGTCTGAATTAACTTTAGGTGTGCATTCGGAAACAGGTACCTTGCGCCAAGTGATTGTCTGCCGTCCGGGTTTGGCGCACCGCCGTTTAACCCCATCAAATTGCGATGCTTTATTGTTTGATGATGTGTTCTGGGTTAAGCAGGCACAAAAAGACCATGATGTGTTTGTCAGTGTGATGCGTGAGCGCGGCATTGAGGTGTTAGATATGCATGATTTGTTGGCGCAAACCTTGGATATCCCTGAGGCGCGCCAATGGATTTTGGATCAGCGCATTACTTGGAACGAAATTGGCGTGGGGATGATTTCGGATCTGCGCGCGTGGATGGATGAGATGCCCAGTACCCAGTTGGCAGAGTATTTAATCGGTGGTTTGGAAGTCGCAGACTTACCCTTTGCCCCCACCAGTTTGTTTGGCAGTCACCTCGGGCCATATGGCTTTGTTTTGCCGCCCCTGCCTAATTTTTTATTTACCCGAGATAACAGTGCCTGGATTTATGGCGGCGTCACCCTCAACCCCATGTATTGGAATGCACGTAAGCCAGAAACCTTATTGACTGCGGGTGTTTACAGATTCCATCCCAAGTTTGCCGGTAAAGTGGATGTGCTCTGGGGCGATCCTTTGCAAGACTTTGCCTTAGCCACTTTAGAGGGTGGCGATATTATGCCCATTGGCAACCGAACAGTTTTAGTCGGTATGGGAGAGCGCAGCTCGCCGCAGGCGGTTGGCCAGTTAGCCCGTGCCTTGTTCGCTAAAGGCAGCGTGGAGCGTGTGATTGCCTGTCAAATGCCGAAATCCCGTGCAGCAATGCACCTCGATACTGTCTTTACTTTTTGCGGTGGTAATATTGTTACCGCATTTACTGAGGTCGCTGATGAAATGATTTGCTATGATCTGCGCCCTGACGCCAGCGGTAGGTCACATATCTTGACCCGAGACCCGCGTCATATGTTTGCTGTGGTGGCTGAAGCTTTAGGTTATGCCGCGCTAGAGGTGGTGGCGACGGGCGGGGATCATCCGGCTGAACGTGAGCGTGAACAGTGGAATGATGGCAACAATGTGTTGGCGCTAAGCCCAGGCGTAGTGGTTGGCTACGATCGTAATGATGATACCAATGCTGCCTTAGCGGCAGCTGGCATTGAAGTGCTGGCCATTCCCGGTGCTGAGTTGGGGCGAGGCCGTGGGGGCGGGCGCTGCATGAGTTGCCCGACAGTGCGAGACCCTGTTTAATACTTACTTTTTTAACTGCAATTTATTTATCCAGCTGCTAACCAAGGAGCAGATGCATGCCTTTTAACCTCAAAAATCGTAACTTGTTAACGTTGCGCGATTACACCCCCCAAGAAATTGAGTTTTTACTGAAGTTATCTGCAGATCTTAAGGCAGCAAAATACGCAGGTACTGAGAAGCAGCGTTTGCAAGGTAAAAACATTGCGCTGATTTTTGAGAAGGATTCAACGCGCACCCGCGTCAGCTTTGAAGTGGCTGCGCTGGATCAAGGAGCGCGTGTCACTTATTTAGGCCCAAACGGTACTCATATTGGTCATAAAGAGTCCGTGAAAGACACCGCCCGTGTGTTGGGCCGTGTCTATGACGCCATTGAGTACCGCGGTTTTGGCCAAGAGATTGTTAATGAGCTGGCAGAGCACTCAGGTGTGCCTGTGTATAACGGTTTAACCGATGACTTTCACCCCACCCAGATTTTAGCCGACTTGTTGACCATGCAAGAGCATAGTGACAAGCCGCTGCATGAAATTGCCTATGTATTTGTCGGTGATACCGCCAACAATATGGGCAATAGCTTACTGATTGGCGGGGCGAAAATGGGCATGGATGTGCGTTTGTGTGCGCCGAAGGCATGCTGGCCTGAGCAATATATCCAAGATGAAGCCCGCGCGCTGGCGCAGCAAACCGGTGCCCGTATCACCATTACTGAAGATATTGATGCAGCAGTCAAAGGTGTGGACTTTGTCTACACCGATGTTTGGGTCTCTATGGGGGAGCCGGATGATGTTTGGGCTGAGCGTATTAAGTTATTAATGCCGTACCAAGTGAATGCGCAGATGATGGCGAAAACTGGCAATCCACGGGTGCAGTTTATGCACTGTCTGCCCGCGTTCCACAATACGGATACCGCGGTAGGTAAAGAAATCCATGAGAAATTTGGTATTGAGGCGATGGAAGTCACCGACGAGGTCTTTGAAAGCCCTGCATCAATTGTCTTTGATCAAGCAGAAAACCGTATGCATACCATTAAAGCAGTATTAGTAGCGACATTAGGATAAAGATTATGTTGGTTGTGGCAGCCCTAGGTGGCAATGCGCTATTGCAGCGTGGAGAGCCGCTGACTGCGCAAGTTCAGCGTGAAAATGTCAAAGTTGCGGTACGTGCTTTGGCGCAAATTGTTCGTGCCGGGCATCAGTTGGTCATTACCCATGGAAATGGTCCGCAAGTGGGGTTGTTAGCCTTGCAAAATGATGCCTATAAGCCTGAAGAAAGCTATCCGCTGGATGTGCTAGGTGCACAAACCGCAGGGATGATTGGCTATCTCATTGAGCAAGAATTGGAAAATGAGCTGCAACACCAGCAGCCCATTGTCACCTTGCTGACGCAAGTGATTGTTGATCTGAATGACCCAGCTTTTGCGCAACCGACTAAATATATCGGCCCAGTCTACAGCCAAGCAGAAGCTGAGCTGCGGGCTAAAACAGCCGGCTGGCAGATTGCACAAGACGGTGATAAATGGCGCCGAGTGGTGGCTTCACCGCAGCCTGTGGCGATTCCTGATTTACAGGTCTTGAAATTGCTGGTTGCACAAGGTGTCGTTGTGGTGTGTAACGGCGGCGGTGGTATTCCAGTGGTGCGCAAAGCTGACAATAGTTTGCAAGGCATTGAAGCTGTGATTGATAAGGATTTATCCAGTGCTTTCTTGGCCGAAAAGCTCGGTGCTGATGCTTTGTTGCTGCTAACGGATGTGGAGTCGGTTTATCAAGATTTTGGTACGCCACAGGCCAAGCCTTTACGTCAGCTGAGCATTGCCGAAAGTGCTGCGATGGATGTGCCCGCCGGCTCCATGGGACCTAAAATTAAAGCCGCCAGCGCCTTTGCCGCCTCAGGGGGCTTTAGTGCGATTGGGCGTTTATCTGATGCTTTAGCTTTGCTATCGGGTCAGGCCGGTACGCAGTTTGTTGCGCAAGCAGCGCCAAAGCCATAGCGCTGGAATTGAGCCTGGATGACGGCCTTAAGGTTGGCATCCGGCGGCAGTGGCTTGTCCTCGTCGGGTGCCTATGCGTACCGAGCTGAAGATGTCGAGCCGGCTTGAGCTGCAATGCGAGTGTTAGGCCAGCTATGCTTTTTTGTCACTGTTGCAGCGTCGTTGGTACGTACCGCCGTATGCAGCCTTAGACAGTAAAGGTCGAAATGTAGAGCGCTTCCACCTTATCTCGCGCCCATTGGGTTTTGCGTAAAAATTTCAATGAAGACTTTATCGAGGGCTCGACCTTAAAACAGTTGATATTGATCTGTTCAGCCAGTAACGCCCAGCCATAGTGTTCCACTAAGCGCTCGAGAATATTGGCTAAGGTGATGCCGTGCAGCGGATCATGGGCGTGTGGGTTGTGCATGGGGCTGTACTCGTATTGGTTAATCATTGGATTGTGTGTGCGGGTGGATCGCCGCAGCATACTAACAGGCTGCTGAATAAATTAAATAAAACCTGCTGCGCTCATGACTGCTTTGACCGATGGCAGAGTAAATCTGCGTTTATTCTTGTGAGCAGCGGTGTAAACTGCGCAGCGGATAATAAATGTGCACAACAGCGCATGACATGATTGAAGAAGGTGAGGTTGCAATGAATGCGGTTGTGATTGCGGTATCTTTAATGCTCGTACTGAGTTTGCTGCGCGTGCATGTGGTGGTGTCGCTGATTATTGGTGCCGTTGTCGGTGGCTTACTGGGCGGCTTGGGTATGGCCAATACGTTAGCCGCCTTTAATAAAGGGCTCGGCGGCGGTGCCACTGTGGCATTGTCCTATGCTTTGTTAGGTGCTTTTGCTGTGGCGATCAGCAAGTCCGGAGTGGCGCATGCTTTGGCTAATAAAATTTTAGCGATGGTCGGTAAGCAGCACGGTAAAGGCACTGAAGTGGTCAAGTGGATGTTGATCTTGGTCTTATTGGTGGCGGCCATTTCTTCACAAAATATATTGCCGATTCATATCGCTTTTATTCCCTTGTTGGTGCCACCACTGCTGTATGTCATGGGGCGTTTACAGCTGGATCGCCGTTTAGTGGCGTGCGTGCTGACATTCGGATTGATTACGCCCTATATGTTTTTGCCGGTGGGCTTTGGTGGGATTTTCCTGAAAGAAGTGCTGCTGGCTAACGTGGCCAAAGGTGGCGTAGATGTCAGCGGTTTAAGCGTAATGCAAGCCATGATGATTCCTGCGGCTGGCATGTTGTTTGGACTGCTGGTGGCGGTGCTCTTTAGTTACCGCAAAAAGCGTGTGTACTATGCGGTTGAGCAAGGTGAAGTGGGTTCTGCCAGCAGTACATCAACGCCGAAAAGCTTATTCGCTGCTGCAGCGGCGGTGATTGCTGCTTTTGTCGTGCAGTTATGGCTGGACTCCATGATTATGGGGGCCTTGGTCGGCTTTGTGGTGTTCTCTGTGTCTGGCGTGGTGCGCTGGAAAGAGGCCGACGACTTGTTCACCGAAGGCATGAAAATGATGGCCATGATTGGCTTTATTATGATTGCGGCATCGGGTTTTGCTGAAGTGATGCGTGAAACAGGGCAAATCCAAACACTGGTGGATTCCTCGGCGCTATGGATTGGTGACAGTAAAGCCATGGGGGCGTTATTGATGCTGCTGGTGGGTTTGCTGGTCACCATGGGCATTGGTTCATCCTTTTCTACTGTGCCTATTATTGCTGCGATTTTTGTACCCTTGGCGTTGCAGTTGGGCTTCAGTCCGTTGGCTATTGTTAGTATTGTCGGTACCGCGGGCGCTTTGGGTGATGCCGGCTCGCCAGCCTCAGATTCAACCCTGGGCCCAACTTCAGGTCTCAATATGGACGGTCAGCACAGTCATATTTGGGATACAGTAGTGCCCACCTTTATTCACTATAACGTGCCGTTATTGGCCTTTGGCTGGGCGGCAGCAATGTTATTGTGATGGGGTAAACCACTCAAATGTTAAAGGAGCGCTGTACTCATGATGACCTCTTGGCGGATCAAGAACTTTAAGGCATGGCAGGATACTGGGTCGATAAAGTTAGCGCCGCTGACGGTTTTTTTCGGTGAGAACAGTGCCGGTAAAAGCAGTTTAGGGCAGCTGTTGCTGACGCTTAAACAAAGTGCCAACGCGGCTGCTGCGCAACCGACCTTGAATTTTGGTGATGGTCAGAGCCTGATTGATTTAGGCTCGTTTGCGCAGAATCTGCACTGCGGTCAGCTGACCGAGCCTTTGCAGTTTGAATTGCGCTGGCGTTTGCCTGAACCTGTAGCTTTACAGGGTGTAGCGCCGCAGCAAAGCCTGTCGCTTGATGAGCTGTGCTTAACCGTCAGTGTTATCGCCGATCAAGCGCAGCAGCCGCATCTGCAATCCATGTGCTACAGCGGATTTCAAGATGGCATTGAGCAACTCAGCGTCATCTATTGCAGTGATAGCAAGGATCAATTGCAGGTGAGCATTAAGCAGCCGCAAGCCCTTGATTACTCAGTGGCACTGGCCGCTGCAGCCGGTCCTGAGCAATTTTACCGCTTGCCTGAAACGCAAGGCCAAGAGGCTGCTTTTCTTGCCACGCTGGCTGTGCAGACCGAGCATGTCCTCGCTGATTTTCAAGCGCTGGCTGCCTTACGTGCAGCGCCGCAGCGTCGTTATGCTTGGAACGGTGAGACACCTGCAAGTGTTGGTCGTGCCGGGGAGTCAGCGATCGCCGCGGTACTGGCGGCCAGTGCCCAGCAGCGTAAGTTGCAGTTTGCCGTCGATCAGCCTGAGTTGGATTTTCAGCAGGGCATCGCCTATTGGTTACAGCAGATGGGTGTGGCCACTGACTTTGCGATTCGCCCGGTAGCAGACTCAGCCCATGACTATCAGGTGCAGCTAAAAAGCCATGCCGATGCGGCTGAGGTGAGTTTGGCTGATCTGGGCTTTGGCGTGTCGCAATTGTTGCCGGTGATTGTGCAGGCGTTTTATGCGCCGCCACATGCAACAGTATGGCTTGAGCAACCGGAGATTCATTTGCATTCACAGGTGCAGGCTGGGTTGGCTGACATGTTAATTGCTGCTGTGCAAGCAAAAGAGGGCGGGCAAGCGCGTCATCAACAAATCATTGTCGAGAGTCACTCCGAGCACTTTCTAAATAGGTTACAAAGACGTATCGCTGAAGGTGTGATCAGTCATCAGGATGTGGCTTTGTATTTTTGCAGTCGTGATGGCACTCAAGCACAGATTGAAAGCTTGGCGATCGATACCTTCGGTGAAATAGCCCATTGGCCAGAGAATTTATTTGGTGATGAGATGACTGATATTGCCGCCCGTGCCATGGCCGCGGTGCAGCGTAAACGTCAGCAGAATAACTAGGGCGTTGCGCATGTTAAAAGTAGTGATTGATACCAACGTGTTGCTGGTGGCCAACCAGCAGCATGATGAGGTTTCGACTGAGTGCGTGGCCAGTTGCATTGAGCGCTTGCAAAGCATCCAAAATACCGGCGTGGTGGTGATTGATGACAGCTTTATTATTTTGGGCGAATATCAAAACAAAACCCGCATCAATCCGCCGCGTGGTGTCGGTGATGTGTTTTTAAAATGGCTACTGCGCAATATGGGTAATCCTGCTCAGGTGGAGATGGTCAATGTGACCTTAACTGCGACTGATTGTTATGCCGAGTTTCCAGATCAAGCGCTGCAGCACGAGTTTGATCCGCCTGATCGCATTTTTCCAAGCGTCGCCAATGCCCATCCTGATAAACCAACCATTTGGCAAGCCGCGGATTGTAAGTGGATTGATTGGTGGCCCGCCTTAGCTGAGCAGGGTATTAAAGTTGAGTTTTTATGTGCTGCGGATGCGCAGCGCTTTCATAAAATTAAGTTTCCACGGCAGCGCCATGTGCCAGCGCCTGCCATGCCGGAGAATAAGTAAATGTCTGATTTTTTTCGTTTTCCCCATACCCCGCATATTGATTGGCTCGGTGAAGGCATGCCGCGTGATGATAAGGTTCTCAGCCCCGCTGAGGTTGAAGCCATTTTGGCGCAGCCGTTGCGCATTGAAGAAAAGCTCGATGGTGCCAATCTGGGGATCTCGATGCGGGCCAATGGTGAGCTGCGTGCACAAAATCGTGGTCAGTACTTATTAGAGCCCTTTGCTGGGCAGTTTTCGCGCCTCAATTCTTGGCTGGCGCAGCATCGTTATGCGTTATGTGATAATTTACAAGGTGATTGGATATTGTTTGGTGAATGGTGCGCCGCGCGCCACTCGCTGGATTACGATAATTTGCCCGATTGGTTTGTGGTATTTGATGTCTACGACCGCACCGAGCAAAAGTTTTGGAGCTGTGAGCGACGTAATGCCTTGGCCGCCAAAATGGGTTTGGCCGTGGTTCCGACGTTGTATCAAGGGCACACCACGCTGGATGAATTAAAAGCTTTGCTCGACACGGTCAACAGTCAGTACCGTCAAGGCACACTTGAAGGCATTGTGATGCGCCATGATTCAGAACAGTGGTGTGAAGCACGGGCCAAATTGGTGCGCGCAGACTTTGCGCAATCCATTGAAGAGCACTGGCGTAGCCGAGCGATTGAGTGGAACGATGTGCGTCTGCCTACGGCTGAGGATTTTGCCTAACCCTTAGGCTGTTAATAGGTGTAGTAATAGAGTCCTAAGGCGGGCACGGCATAAGTGAGAGGATAGAGCGAGTGTCAGAGTCAGTCAGTTCGTTAGCGTCTGTTGAGCAGCAACACTCGATCCCAACGCCTGTTGATCAGCGCGTGAGCGAAGGACGAGTGATTAAAATTCGCGGTGGTGTAGTTGACGTACTCTTTAGCGATCCTATTCCGCGTATTCAAGATTTAGTGTATGCCGGCGATTTGGCCATGGAAGTGGTCTCTTTGCTGGATCAGGGTACTGTGCGCTGCATGGCGCTTGCTCCGGTGCGAGGCTTAGGTTTAGGCATGCCGGTGCGTGCCACCGGTGCGCCGATTCAAGTACCTGTGGGTGAGGCCGTCTTGGGGCGGATGCTCAATGTCTTTGGGCAGGCGATTGATGGCCTGCCTGCGCCAACTGCGGTGGCGTTGCGCTCGATTCACCAAGCCCCGCCTGTGTTAGAAGAGCGCGTGGTGCATAGCGCAATTCTAGAAACTGGAATTAAAGCCATTGATTTGCTCTCGCCGATTGAGCGTGGTGGTAAGACCGGACTCTTTGGCGGTGCTGGCGTCGGTAAAACCGTATTGATTACCGAGCTGATTAATAACACCGCGCAACATTATAAAGGCGTCAGTTTATTTTGTGGGATTGGTGAGCGTTCCCGTGAGGCTGAAGAGTTGTATCGGGAAATGGGTGAAGCCGGCGTACGTGATAAAACCGTGATGCTGTTTGGTCAAATGAACGAAGCACCAGGTGTGCGCTTTCTGGTCGGGAAAACGGCGCTGACCATGGCTGAGTATTTTCGGGATGACCTGGGGCAGGATGTTCTGCTGTTGATTGATAACGTCTTCCGCTTTGTCCAAGCAGGCTCGGAAGTCTCAGGTTTGCTAGGCCGTATGCCGTCGCGGGTAGGTTACCAGCCAACCTTGGCAACCGAATTAGCGTCGCTGCAAGAGCGCATCACCTCCACGCGCAAAGGTGCCATTACTTCGATTCAAGCGGTCTATGTGCCGGCCGATGATTTTACTGACCCAGCCGCTGCGCATATTTTCTCGCATCTTTCCGCTTCCGTCGTACTGTCGCGCAAGCGTGCCAGTGAAGGCTTGTACCCAGCGGTTGATCCTTTAGCATCCACCTCGGTGATGCTGACGCCTGCTGTGGTCGGCCAGCGCCATTATGATATTGCTCGTGCCGTGCGCCGTACTTTGGCTGAATATGAAGAGCTGCGTGACATCATTGCCATGCTCGGTTTGGAAGAACTATCCACAGCTGACCGTGCGGTAGTGGCGCGCGCGCGTCGTCTGGAGCGGTTTTTAACTCAGCCATTCTTTTCTGCCGAATCCTTTAGCGGTGAAGCAGGTCAGCGTGTGTCGGTGGAAGACACCTTGGCTGGCTGTGAGTATATTTTGCAACAAACAGAATTTGACGACGATGAGATGGATTACTACATGATTGGCGCGTTGCCTCAGACTCAGGCGGCGTTATGAGCCAGATTGAGATGATGCAAGTGAATCTGCGTTTGCCAACACGTTTGTTGTTTAGTGGTGAAGCGCAAAAGGTCTTTGCTGAAGCAGAAAACGGTGCTTTTGCCATGTTGCCCAAACACACTGATTTTGTCACAGCTTTGCTGCCTTCAGTGTTGGTGATTACCGATGCCGAAGGGCAAGAACAGTATTTTGGCGTTGACCAAGGGGTATTAGTTAAACATGGCTATGCTGTGGATATTGCGGTGCGTCGAGCGGTGCAAGGTGATGATTTAGCCAGTTTAAATGACACCATTCAAGCCACTTTTCTGGAGGTGGACGAAGATGAGCGGGTGGCGCGCACAGCTTTATCAAAGTTAGAAGCAGGCATTGTGCGGCGCTTCAGTGATTTACGGAAACCTTTAACATGAAGAACAAAGATGACGCCTCGGAGTCGATACGTCGCCGTGCACAGCGTATGCAGGAGACCCGCGATCAGCCCAAATACAGCCCGCTCAGTGGTTTGGGGGTATTTGGGGTTATCGGTTGGTCGGTGGCGATACCCACTGTGGCGGGGGCTTTTTTAGGGATGTGGCTGAATCGTGTTGCCCCGCAAAGTTTTTCCTGGCCCATTGCCTTGATTTTAGGGGGTGTGGTGG
>JAAYFI010000105.1 GCA_012728315.1 Gammaproteobacteria bacterium | reverse complement strand
CTAAATCAAACACGCCGCGTTTTTTCTGTTGTTTGAGCACTTCTTTAGCCAAAGCAATATGCCGCCCCCAGGTGGGAATCGCCGCTTGCAACTCGCCATTGACCGAGCAACCCAAATAACGCACGGCAATACCCGCCAAATGCGCTAAACGCTCAACCACATCAGGATGGGTTGCGACACTGCCACCCCAGCGCAGCCAGGCCGCGCGGTAATCTTCAGCGCTGATCGGATGCCAGCCACGCTCACGGTACAGACGAAAACAGCTCAACATAATCCCAATGGCTCCAGCCGCACGATAAAGGTGGGATTCTAGCACAGGCGCGCCTTGCATCTCGGTGGAGATGCGCAAACCTAACCGACCTGCGCACTGTCCTGCTAAACTTGCAGTAATTTTTATTAGCCAAGAGTTTTGTCTTGGCTAAATCACGCATTTAAATGAGGTTGTTATGCGCGTATTGATTACCGGAGCACTAGGACAAGTTGGTCAAGAACTGATGCTGTCTGCTCCCGCAAGCTGGCAAGTATCTGGTTTTGGCTCAAAGGAGCTTGATATCAGTGATGCTCAAAAAGTGCTGGATACCGTGCAACAACTGCAACCACAACTGATCATTAACGCCGCTGCCTACACCGCTGTGGATAAAGCTGAAAGTGATCAGGATCGCGCTTATGCAGTAAACCAGCATGGCGCGCATAATCTTGCCCAAGCCGCACAGAGTGTTGATTGCCCGCTGCTGCATATTTCCACCGACTATGTGTTCGATGGCCAGCACAATCAGCCCTATACCGAGCACGACACCCCTGCACCCAATAGCGTCTACGGTGACAGCAAATGGCAAGGTGAACAGGCTATTACTGCTATCTGTCGCAAGCACATCATCTTACGCACCAGTTGGGTGTTTGGCTTGCATGGCAATAATTTTGTCAAAACCATGCTGCGCCTTGGCCAAGAGCGCGACGCATTAAGTATTGTCAGCGACCAAGTCGGCGGCCCCACTTCTGCACGCAGCATCGCACAAGCGCTATGGCTGATTGCCCAGCAGTATCAAAGCAGCGACGATTGTCTCTGGGGTACTTACCATTTTAGTGGCGCGCCGACTTGCAGTTGGTATGACTTTGCTGAAGAAATCTTTGTCCAAGCTGCAGCGCTACAGTTAATTGCCAAAGCGCCTGAGCTCAAGCCAATCAATACCCACGACTACCCAACGCCCGCACAACGCCCAGCTTATTCAGTTTTAGATAATACAAAACTCAACGAACACTTGAATATTATGCAAAGCCACTGGAAAACTGAATTAGCCCTCATGCTACAAGCACTCAAAGATGCCCAATAGAGCCGTTTCAGGTAAGATTGCTATCAAAATATTTAAGGCCATTGCATGCACAAGCTCGACCATAACGACTATTTAGCCCTACGCGAAAACTGCAAAGTCATCGAGCAAGACGGCTTTGGCGATAAAGTCATGATTTTACAAGACGGCACTTTTTTAAAACTGTTCCGCCGTAAGCGCTTAATTACCTCAGCCGCCATCTGGCCCTACGCACAGCGCTTTGCTGATAACGCCAAGAAGCTCGAAGAACTGGGTATTCCTTGCCCTAAAATCATTCAGGTTTATCGCATCCCAAGTATTGAGCGTGATGGCGTCCATTATCATCCGCTGCCTGGCCGTACTTTGCGTGATATCTATCGCGGTGACCTTGAGTACCCTGCTGATTTACGTGAGCGCTTTTTAAAGTTTGTTGAGCACATTCAAGACCTAGGCGTGTACTTTCGCTCCATTCACCTAGGCAATGTCGTCCTAACGCCAGACAACGAGCTTGGCTTAATTGATATTTCGGATATGAAAATTTTCCGCAGGCCGTTAAACAACTGGCAAAGAGAAAGAAATTTTGTCCATATGCTAAAAGATAATCAGGATAAAGCATGGTTAGATACAGCTGAAAAGTAAAGCCGTATCTAACCTATTAGAAGTTACTTGTTGAAACATCATACTGCATGCAAAATCTAGTGTTTAAACAACACTTTCTCAAATAAAGGCTTCAGAAGTTCGGCTCCTAGCTCATTCAAATGGTCATCATCATAGAACATAGGTAGACCATTAATATCACCATAACAACGTTCGCTATCGCACAAATAGGGTATCGGATCGAGCAAAGTAATATCACATTGGCTGGCAACTGTATCCAAGACACGCAGTGCCACTTCATTTCTTTGTTTATGCTCAGCCAAACTGATGGACACTCTTTTTTCTCCACCGCTCAGCATCAGTGTGCGTCCCATAATATTAGGGACGTGCAGCTTTAGCTCAGGTGTAGGCTTTAAAATATAAACAGGATTACTCTCAGCTAATGCACAAAGAGTCTTAACATATCCTTGAGAAATCTCATCTATATAGCTGTCAGAAAACTGCTTATACGGTTGGGTGAGATACAAAGCAGGCAGTTGCGCACTATTACTGCTCTCATTACTACCCAGCAAATGCGCAGAATATCTATTCGCAACTAAAATAGGCACGCCGGCATAATCCGAGAGTCCAGCCAATCGAGGCGCTAAAAATTTATTACATCGATCAGGCTTTTTACCCGTATATTTAACGCCATCAATGGTCGGGCAACCGCTATGCGACCAATCCAAAACCGTATTATTCTCTAAAGATTTCACAATACTGCCAACGATAGACATGGCATGACTATCACCAATAACAATAATGCCTAAATCACCGCTACCATAAATACAGTCTTCACCTTTTCGTTTCTTCTGACATTTATCCAGCTCGTGAAATTTATTATTAGCTTGATCAAATACTGCAAAAGCATCTTCTGGGACCCTATCAATAAACCCTTTGTTATCTCTGATAGATTTAGCCAAAGCAAAAACAACTGCTAATGGAATAATAATCAATAAAAAAACAAAAATGCGATTATTCGATGTTAATATTTTTCTAATAGGGTTTTCTATGCAGTAATAAGACAGCGCGCCAAGCACTATAGATAATGATATTAAAGAAACACTCAAAAGCATTGTTTGTTCGATATCAAAAAGTAAAACAGATACTACTAGAGGCCAGTGCCATAAGTAGATTGAGTAAGACCAGTCGCCTAGTTTCTGCGCCACAACGTTACTGATAAGAAATGAATCCTTGCCTGCATAGAGAATCAAAGCAGTACCGACAGTTGGCAATAATGCCGCGATTCCAGGCCATACAGTTGCAGGACTATAAACAAAAATTGCAACGACAACGAAAACAAGACCAGTATACAGAGACCAATCTTTGTTTAGCTTATAGCGTTCACTACGAGCGGCATAAAAAACAACTCCGCCCAAGAACATTTCCCACGCCCTAGAAGGCAGCATATAAAATGCATAACTGGGATCAGCATGGCTTTTGAATACAGAAAACGAAAGTGATGCTATAAAAAAAGCAATAACAACTTTTGCTGTCAAATCTAAATTAATTTTAGAAACGGCAAATAAAAGGATGGGGTATAGCATATAAAACTGCCACTCAACTGATAACGACCACGTATGCAATAGTAATCTTTCATGTGAGTTCGGATCAAAATATCCAGATTTTTTATAAAAATAATTATTAGATAAAAACAATAACGAACGATCTACTTCTCTTGCTAAATTAGTGTAATCAATAGGCGACAAGTAAACAAAACCAAGCGCTAAAAGAACCGCCGTTAGAAAAAACAACGCTGGAATAATTCGTCTTGCTCTAGCTAAGTAAAAATTGATAAAGCTAAAATTTTTCTTTTCAAAGCCTCGAGCGACAATACCTGTCATCAAGAAACCTGAAATAACAAAAAAAATGTCAACCCCGACAAAACCACCTGAAAATCCAGTAACACCAAAGTGAAATAAAACAACAGAGACTACTGCAATAGCTCTAAGTCCATTAATGTCTTTTCTAAAATGATTCACAGCCATACTGAGCTCTTCTATTTTATTAAATTAAATCTCTATGCCAACGCGTATTTTTTTTAACTATGCGAGCTGGCATGCCCGCAACTACACAGTGACCTTCTGAAAATTTGGAGGTAACAACAGAACAAGCACCAACGACAGTTTCTGGTTGTAAATGTGTGCCTTTCAAAACTTGAACTGCTCTACCAAGCCAAACTCTATCTTCCAAAACCACATCTTTTGCAAAATTTATTCTTAGTTTAGTCTGACTATCTAAAATAGAGTGCTTATCACCTACTCTAATTATAATATCAGTAGACAGCATGCAATCTTGTCCTATCTTGATACTCGCGGCCTCATCAACAAGTAAGTAGGCACCTTCCACCGTAGTATCAGCACCGATGCTAATAGTCTGGTTCTCAGTGTCTTTAAGATAGATTTTTCCTGACCGAAAACGCACATTCTCACCGATATATATTTTATTATTTTTACCAGACAATCTTATCTCACAGTTAGTGATAACTGCACCTTTTGCAATCACTAACTGGTTACCCTGACCTGACACCTTAACCGTGGTCTTTTTCATTCGCGCAATAGCGTCTTTACTCAAATCCAGAGAATTTGACTCCCTGATAAAGAAGCGATTTTTGTAAAAGAAATTTCTGACAAATAAAATCACGACGTCAAACTTCGCTTAGTTAGAATAAACATGGTTTTTTTTCCATTATTTTGCTCAGCGGCTATTATTAACTTATTTTCTTCTATCCACTTTAAAAAAGTTTTATTTTCAATATCTGACTCCATAACAAAATAGTCGTAGACGTCAATATAGTTCTTGTTTTTTATAATATCTGTGACCAAAGGCATGTTTGGATAGCCTCTATCAGCATAGTAGGCAACTCTAGAGTCTTCATAGTAAATTTTATCGGTAACTTTTGTATTTTCTTGAATCCAATGCGCTGCTTCTAAATAATGCGTCTTTTTTGTACTTGTTGAAATAACATTTGAAAGCATTAGTAATAGCGATAAAAAAACAAATATATTTGCCAGTTTTGGCCATTTAAATTTAATATTATGAACAGCAACAGCAAGAATAGGTACAGATAAGATTAATAACAATGCAGAATAACGTGAGTTAATAAACTTTACTTGAAAGAAGAAAACCAATAAAACTATAAAATACAAAATCATAGAAATAAAGTTTAGCTTATAGTTTTTGGCTCCTTCTACTAATCCCTTCCGTCCAGTTGTATCGAGTAAAATTAAAGAAACTATGCCTGCATAGCTAATGATCCGTATAACCAAAGCTATTAAGAAGCCAAAAAAAACAATAGTAGCAGCATCAGAATGCGACCATTTTAAAAGCACCGTTTGTGCGAAACCATCACTCACAACAACAAAGGACTTATAGATGTTATACGGATTAATTAAGTATAGATTTTGAGCGATTCGAGGTTGAGCTAAAAAATCTGTGCCAAGCACAGCTAAGATGCATAAGAAAAATAAAAAAAAGAATCCATAGAAGCATTTAAACAAAGCAACAAATCTATTTTGTTCGCTTGCAGAGCTCTGTCTAAACAACAAGTAAATAAAAACAGCCGGAATTACAAACAACGCTTCAAGTCTAAAAAGCGCAGCTGTAGTAATAGCTAACTGTATATAAAGACCTTTTGTAAAAGTTATTTTACTGTCTAAAAAAACCAGCCAAATTGCTAAAATTATAAAAAACCAAAAACCTGTTTCACGTATAATTTCAGCTCTAAAACTATTGAAAACAGGTACTGAAAGAACCAACAAAACAGCCCAATAAACTGCTTCTGGATTTTTCCTTTTAACCATAGAAACAGTTAATGAGCAGGTACCCGCCATAAATAAAATAGTAGCTAAATATGCAATAAATTCATGATTAAAATTTGTCGTATTATGTATGGCGGCTATTAAAATACTGTACCAGGGCCAGTTAAATCGATCAAAAGCAACAGACAAACCATTACTAGAAATAGAACGCGCTATATCCACATAAAACGCACCATCTTTACCAATAGTTACAGTTCCAAAAATCGCAATCAAAGATAAAGCTATACTAGAAATAAATGTAAAGCAGACAGGATCTTTTATGGACTTATAGATCTTTTCTTTTAACGCAGCCATGCAAACTCCTTTATTTAAAAATCAATCTGAGTGCTTTTTTGGTATAGGACCATTTGAAAACAGACGAAATATCAACTTTCAGCGCAGCTTTATACATTATCATTGCATCCTCGTAGAGCCCTGCAGTGTAATAGCCTCTAAACAATGACAGTGCTCTCTGTGCTACAAACTTGTTTTTCAAAACAGAAAAATCAGCTGATAATCGATTTGTATTAAATATTTCATCAACCAATGCTAAACCAACCTCTTTATCGTATTGTACATTATGACGTAAGCTATCATCGTGCTTATGAATTAAAGCGATAGATTCCTTTAGGATAGAGCACTCAAAATTACCTAATGCTTGAGCAAATATCGGCAAATCCTCCGCATTCCGAAAATATTCGGGATACAAACCTTTATCAAATATAGATCGATGCATCACAGTTGCACCGTTCGCTAAAGAAATTGTCTTATCGATTAAATAGCCTTGTACTCGAGCAACAGCTTGGTTCGGAAGAGGCGCCGGCAAAGTTTTTTTACGTTTTGTGCCACCTGGCCACACAGAGGTATAACCACCAATTATCATTTTTGATAAAGGATACTCCTGTATATGCCGCTCAACATGCTCTAATGCACAATCGTTAAGCTCATCATCGGCATCTAAGAATACTAAATAATCAGCGCAGGCCTCACTTATCCCTAAATTGCGCGCCGAAGCAGCACCGCCATTTTCTTTATAAACCACACGCAAAGAGCTATGTTTTTGCTGCAAATCAGAAAGTAGTTCTTTTGTGTTATCAGTAGAGCCATCATCAATAACAATCAGCTCATGCTCATCAGTTAACTGTTTTAAAACTGAGTTAATAGCGCGCAGTACTTTTTCAGCATAGTTATATGTTGGAATCACAATACTGATTAAAGGATTTTTTGACATTCTATGATCCCCTATAAAAATCATTGAATTTATGTAAAAGCTAAAAACTGAATGTATTTCGATAAACTACAAGTCACGTGACAAACAATCATGTACAAATCAAGCAAATAACCGAGCCCACAGACCTAACCAAAAAGGTTTCCGAGGCGAAAAAGGTAAAGGCTGATGTAAACTTGGCTCTATCGCTTGAATAATTTGCTGACCTATTGCTGAAAAACTATAACGTTGCTCAGCCAGTTTCTGACCATTGAGTGCAATACGATCGGCCAATTCCGAGTCTTTACGTAAAATAGCCAATTTAAAGCAAAAGTCTTCTATAGAGTTATATAACACTATATTTTCCATATCCTTAAATCCCAATGCATTGTTTTCCTCTTCACCTTGATTAAAGGCAAATAAAACACAACCACAAGCCATAGCTTCAAAATTTTTAATCATATATTCGTCTATGCCGATATCAGCACTAATAAAAAAACGAATCCTATTCAATGCTTGTAAATATTCGTATCCAGGAGCTGTGCGCTGAATACGAATATTCTCTTTTTTAGCTACTTGCTCTAAGAATGCTCTGCGGCTGGAGTATGCATTACTTTTTAAACTACCTATAAATCCTAACTCAACATCTCTTGGTTTATTAAGATTTTTTAATATCTTTTGATCATAACCTTTAGGAACAAATACCGCATCGACTCCTTCTTCTTGTAAGCGTCGTGCAATCACCGCACCAGAAACAAGAACCCGTACCCAAGGTAGCTGTCGATAATATTTAGAAAACGCGCCTTCATAACGACCTGAAATATAATTCTGGCAAGCATCATGCTCAAGAATGACTAAATTAGGGATAGTTTTAACAAAAAATATTTGTTGAGCTTCTTTTTTAAATCTTAAAAAAAGAATAATTCGATCATACTCAGTCGTTTTAATATTTCTTTTAAAGTATTTTTCCAGATTTGATTGTTCGTCGCTAGATAGCCTGCGAATATCACAATCAGCATTCTCTGCAATTGCGTCATAGAGGCTATCTAAAACAACCGTTTGGTTTTTAATAACTAGCAGCAATAATTTCATACTATTCACAACCAGTCATATCAAAGCTCTTCTGCAAACTTATTAAACCATCAGCATAACGCAATGCTTGAGTACCTAGAGCGGCCATCCATGACCATATCTTGGCGTGGTTAGTTAGAATTTATTGTTTTCATCAGATGATTCTTTCACCACCAATATATCTTCCATAATCAAATACTGCAGATCCGAGCCAAAGAACATATCCAACGCATCTTTTGGCGAACACACCATGGCTTCGCCGCGGCGATTGAGGGAGGTGTTGAGTGATACACCATTGCCAGTGAGCTTTTCCAGCTCCACCATTAAGTCGTACCAACGCGGGTTATATTGGCGCTCTAAGACTTGTGCGCGGGAGGTGCCATCTTCATGCACTACTTCTGGCACGCGCTCTTTCCACTCGTCACTGACCTCAAAGGTAAAGGTCATAAAGGGCGATGGATGATCCACTTTTAGCATCTTTTCCGCCACTGTATCCAACATGGATGGGCAGAATGGACGCCAACGTTCGCGGAATTTAATTTGTGCGTTAATTCGGTCGGCCACATTAGGAATGCTTGGGCAGCCAATAATTGAACGTCCACCTAAAGCGCGTGGGCCAAACTCCATACGGCCTTGAAACCAAGCCACAGGATTGCCTTCCACCATAATTTTGGCGATGTGCTCAGGGACGTTATCAATTTTTTGCCACTGTGGCTGACCTGGGTGTTTGGCACAGGCGGCGATGATCTCTTCGTTGCTGTATTCAGGGCCTAGGTAGACGTGCTCCATCTTCTCGACAGGTACGCCTTTGCGTTGTGACACATAGGCGGCAGCGCCTACCGCGGTACCGGCATCACCAGCGGCGGGCTGTACAAATAGTTCTTTGACTTCATCGCGAGCAATAATTTTTTGGTTGAGTTTCACGTTCAAGGCACTACCGCCGGCAAAGGCAATGCGGCCGGTCTCTTTGATAATGTCACCCAGATAGTAATCCATCATTTCTAGCGCCAGCTTTTCAAACAGCGCTTGCACGCTGGCGGCGTAATGGATGTAGGGGTCGTCAGCAATATCGCCTTCGCGCTTGGGCCCAAGCCATTCGATGAGCTTGGGTGAAAAGTAAAAGCCTTTGCCTTTCTCTTTATAGCGACGCACACCCACCACGTTAACGTATTCGGTGTTAATCACCAGCTCGCCATCTTCAAACTTGGCTAAACGTGATAAGTCATATAAATCAGGGTTGCCATAGGGCGCCATACCCATGACTTTAAATTCACCATCGAGCATTTCAAAGCCCAGAAACTCAGTCAGTGCGCCATACAGACCGCCGAGCGAGTCTGGATCGTAAAACTCTTTAATTTTATGAATTTTACCGTTTTCGCCATAACCAAAGAAGGTGGTGGCGTACTCGCCTTTACCGTCAATACCCATAATGGCGGTTTTTTCTTTAATGCCTGAGCATAAGTAGGTACTGGCGGCGTGAGCTAAGTGGTGTTCAACGGGTTCGATTTTAACTTTTTTCAAGTCAAAGCCCAGCTGCACTAAGCACCACTGAACTTTTCTGTAGTAACGCTTGTAACGGCGGTTACCCATCAAAATCGCATCTAAAGCACGCTCAGGTGCATACCAATAACGCTTGGCGTAATGCCAGCGTGCTTTACCAAAGATGCTGATCGGTGCAAAGGGAATGGTCACCACATCCACATCGGCTGGCGTAATCCCTGCTTGCTCTAAACAGAACTTCGCAGACTCATAGGGCATGCGATTTTTGGCATGTTTGTCGCGTACTAAACGCTCTTCCTCAACGGCGGCAATCAGCTTGCCATCAATATATAACGCTGCCGATGGGTCG
>JAAYFI010000064.1 GCA_012728315.1 Gammaproteobacteria bacterium | reverse complement strand
GCGCAGGGGTTGTTGGCGCCGTCATTGCGAGGAGCGTAGCGACGTGGCAATCCATGGTTGCGGCACTGGGGTATGCCTGTAGCACCGTGTGGGTTTGCGGCATGGATTGCTTCGCTACGCTCGCAATGACAGGAAAGGGCTCGCAAAAACCGGATTTAATCTGTATTAAACAACGCCTGCCAGGTTTTTGGCCCGACGATGCCGTCGACTTTTAGGGCTGGGTTGGTGAGCGGGCTGTTAGCTTGAAACCACTTTACCGCCTGTTCGGTTTTTGCGCCGAAGTGATTGTCAACGGCCAGTGCTGGTTGATAGCCGAGTGCGTTTAAGCGTTGCTGGATGTGTTTTACGCAGCTGTGTGGTTTGCGGCTGCGGCGCAGCAATTGCCCGGGGTACTGAGGGCGGCTTGGGCCTTTAGTGGTTAATCCCACGCTGGCGTTGTCGCTCAAGCGGAGGCCTAAAGCTGGGGCAGTTGCGTGGCTTAGCAGTTCCTTGAGCAGCACAGCCGCACCGCATTGTTGTGACACCAAATGGGCATCAAAACGGCCATCGGCAGCGTACTTACCGCGCTGATAATGCTCAGAAAAGGACCACAAGTACGGCGATAACACCTGCGGATGGTAACGCCGATAACCCCAGCCGTTATAAGCCTCCAGCTTAAACAGCGTGCCGGCGATGCTCCAATTGCGCCATTGGCTTAAACCGCTGTAATGCAGCGCATCAATAGCCGAGGTTTCCCAAGTAAAAGGCGGCATGCTGAGTGGTCGACCGGCCGGCACATTGACCGTGCGGCTGTGCAGCGGATCACCGTTGTGCAAATGCCGATCAAAGCGCAGGCCTGATTCCATCGCGTGAATCACCGCAATCACCGCCCAAGGCACTGTGCTAGCTTGCTCAACGATTGCATAGCGTTGCTGGTGCTTGAGTAATTGCGCAGTTAAACGCGCCACCACCGCGCGATACGGCGGCTTTACGGTACAGCTGGCAAAGAGGTTTTGATACTCCGTAGCTAATGCTTGGGTTAAACGCATGGCCATCAACCTGTCCCTAGATTTATTCCGATGAGCTTCAGGATAGACGTAATTTGCAAAAGTGTTGCTCGAAAACAGCTCTTTAGTCGCCGCCTTTGCGGATTGCTGATGCAAACCCGGTTACGTTAACGCGGGTCTATGGCTGCTATGCTTTTGCTATCATCCCTATACTCTGCGCGGCGCAAAGATTAGAATGGCCGCGCAAATTTTATTTCGCAGGATTATTGTGCTTTCTACAACAGAGCAGGGAGTTTTGTGTGCCTAATCGTTTTAAACGTCGACACTCACGTTGGTATGAGGTCATCCTGTTTAGTAGCTTATTTCAGTTTTTACTGGGCTTTGTCATCGTTGTATTGCTTCCCAACTGGCTGCGTTGGGAAGAATTGTTATTTCACTGGCCTTTAAAGTCAGTTCAGTTCAATACGCTGCTGGCAAATAGCGTGGCTTATGCGGCCTCTTTTTTTATTTTGCATAAGTTTAAACGCTTTCCAGGTACGCGCTCTCTGCCTTTTATTATCCCGACGATTTTAACGGCTTGGTTGGCTGTTGTTGCTATTTTGCTGTTTTTACGTGAAGAATCCTTTGCCCGTCAAGTCCTGACCTATTCCTTTGTGCTGGCCAATATCTGGGCGTTTGCAGGGTTCTTCGCTGGCCGTCGTTTTAGCCAACCCAAACTCGCTGTAGTGCCCTTTGGTCGAGCGCTGGAGGTGGCTGATACGCCGCATGCCATTATCACTGTATTAGATCAACCCGATTTAGAAGGGCGCCGTTACGATGGTATTGTCGCTGACTTGCATGCCGAGGATTTGCCCGATGAGTGGGAGCGCTTCTTGGCCAACTGCACCTTAGCCCGTATTCCTGTTTTCCATACACAACTGTTGCTTGAGTCGATTACTGGGCGCGTGAAGATTGATCATTTGTCGGAGAATATTTTTGGTTCTTTATTGCCTTCAGGGCTGTACTCAAGCTTTAAGCGTTTAGTCGAAGTTGTCTTAGTTTTGCTTGCTGCACCACTCTGGTTACCGGTGATGCTTATTACCGGCATTATTATCAAACTGGAAAGTGATGGTTCTATGTTTTTTATCCAAGAGCGTGTGGGGCAGGGTAATAAGGATTTTAAAGTTTATAAACTGCGTAGTATGTGCAAGGACTCAGAAAAAGATGGTGCGCAATTTGCTCAAGCCAATGATATGCGTATCACGCGTGTCGGTAAGTTTATTCGTAAAACACGTCTTGATGAAATTCCACAGTTTATTAATGTGCTTAAAGGCGATATGAGTCTCATCGGCCCTAGACCCGAACAACGTGCTTTCGTTGATCAGTTTGAACGAGAGATACCTTTTTACTCCTACCGCCACGTGGTTAAACCCGGTATCACCGGCTGGGCGCAAGTGGTACACGGCTACGCTGCAGACGCAGATGATACTCGCGTGAAAATTGAACATGACTTTTACTACATCAAACACTTTTCACTGTGGCTGGATATCCTCATTGTCGCAAAAACGATCCGCACGATATTAACAGGGTTTGGCGCGCGCTAAGCCTAGTGCGATAGCCCACTGATGCTCGTCACTGCGAGGAGCATTCGCACTCCCGTCATTGCGAGGAGCGTAGCGACGTGGCAATCCATGGTTGCGGCCCCGGGGGATGTCTTTAGCACCGGGCTGTTTGATAGGTGGATTGCTTCCCGCTTCGATTCCTCGCGGTCGCAATGACAGCGGGGCTCGTAAAGACACAGAATCGTCTCTGCGAGTCGTGCAGCGACGTGGCAGTCCATAGGTTGCAGTCTCACCATATTAATCACTGCCACCCAACAAACCACGCAACTGCTGCTCGCTCAAAAAGTCACTATCAATCTTCAGCAGCTTATCTGCAGACAGAGGGATAAAGACAAACTTACGCTGGTCATCGGTTTGAAAGTAATAGGCATTGCGCTCTGCGCCAGACCAACGCTGCGCGGGATATTGATGCGCAAACTGCTGGGTAAATATCGCGACGGCCTGGCGATCACAGGCTGTGTTTTGTGCGGGCTTGAGCACCGCTTGAAAAAACGCCTCGCTCGAACAGCTGTTATCAATACGCGCTTCTTGGCTAAACGCTACATAATCCCGCCCCGGCTCAGCACTATATTTCACCACTAAAAAATCAGCCCGCTGGTTCGCGGTAGCCATCATCATAGGCTGCGCAGGCAGGGTGAATGCTAAGCCCGCAAAGTGTACAACCGGTTCAACGCTATTGGGTGGCTGTGCTTGACAGCCGGTGCAGAGTGCAAGGGTGAGTAGGGTGGTTATAAATAAATGAAGTTGCATAAGTTGCTTGTAACTATGGTCTTAAATCAACAATGGCCAGCACTTTAGAAGAATCTTTGTGTACTAATACCACCATGCTTTTTACTTTTCCTTGTAGTGCAAACCAACCATCAGCGTCTGGCCATTTTCTTAATACGGCATTGACTGCGTCAGTAGGGTTACTTTTCTCTAATATGCTTAATGGTAATGCGCGTTTTTTAATACGTTCACTGTCATTGCTGAGTGCACGGTAATTTTTTGGTTGTCGATATAGGCTTTGATTGCTGTTAATACTGCTTGTAAATAATGAGTGATTAAGTTTCAGAGGCTCTTGAATACTCACCCATTCAGGGCCAAACCAGCTGGGCTGGCGTGTAAGGTTCTGTGGATCTATATCAACTTTACGCACCAGCTCGAAATGATTGCCGCCAAAAACCAGCCAGGCTGGACGACCTTCGGCCACTGTCCATAAGCCGTACATCAAAGCAGCAAGTTGTAATGCTGCGATCACAGCCAAATCCATTACTAAGGTTCGTTTGCCCTTCTTGTAAACGATAAAGGTAAGTACCGGTCCAAGCACTACATCGATCAGTAATAAGAGTAAGAAAATTTGTGTAACACCAAGCGCAGTATGCAGTGGTGCTGGATACCATACAAAAAACACTAAT
>JAAYFI010000128.1 GCA_012728315.1 Gammaproteobacteria bacterium | reverse complement strand
TCAAAAGTTTGGCTGCAGGACATTTTACGGCAACAATTACACTACAAAGGCGTGCTGTTTAGTGATGACTTGTCGATGGCCGGTGCGCATGTCGCCGGTGATGCGGCGCAGCGTGTGCTTGCTGCACTTACCGCAGGCTGCGATGTTGGGTTACTATGCAACGACCGTGCAGCTGCGGAGCTGGCATTAACTGCATTACAGACCCATCAGGTTAGGCCATGTCGACAATTAGCAGTGATGCAAGGCAGACATATTGCACAGCATGACTTTCAGCAGCATCCACGTTGGCAGGCAGCCCGTCAGGCGCTAAAAGCACTTTAAATAAACGAATCAGTGAGAGGTGGCAGATGAGTAAATACGCGATTATCGGCGGCACCGGATTAACCCAGTTGGAAGGACTTACCATTCGTGATGCGCTGTTTATTGATACGCCGTATGGAGCAACGTCTGCTGAGATTTTACGAGGTGAATATGCGGGTCAGGAAGTGTTGTTCTTGGCTAGGCACGGCCATCCACACCGTATTCCGCCGCATCAAGTCAACTACCGGGCAAACTTATGGGCCTTGCGCCATGCCGGTGCGCATTCGATTTTAGCCATCAACGCCGTTGGTGGTGTGACCGCTAATATGCCGACAGGGCATTTCTGTATTCCTGATCAAATTATTGATTACACCTCTGGCCGCCAGCACACTTTATACGACGGCGATTTAGATCACGTCACCCATGTTGATTTTAGCTACCCCTATGATGAAGCCCTGCGTAGACGTCTAATTGCTGCCGTAGCTGCTTGTGGCTATAACTGTACTAATCAAGGCGTGTACGGCTGTACTCAAGGTCCTCGCTTAGAAACAGCGGCTGAAATTGTTCGCATGGAGCGTGACGGCTGCAATATCGTTGGTATGACTGGTATGCCGGAAACCGTCTTGGCGCGCGAGCTTGGCTTGAGTTATGCCTGTTTATCCTTAGTAGTGAATCCTGCTGCAGGCAAGTCTAGTGGGGTGATTACCATGACGCAGATTGAAGCAGCGTTGAACGATGGTATGGCGAAAGTAAAAGTGATTTTAGCGCGGATGCTTAAGCAGGCTTAAGGCCGGTAAAACGACCCTGGGCGAGACTGTGTGTCTTGCCTAGAGTGCGCTAAGCTTCCGCTGCTGCAGGCACGCTGATTAGCGTGATGAGACTGCCATGCAAGCTAGAGAACTGTCCCTCTAACTCTCGACCCGTAGGCCATCGATCCGATAAAGTCTTGCACAGACGCAAGCGCGCAGAGCCTGCATCGGCAAGCTTAAAATCCACAACCTGCGCATCTTGAAAAGTGAAGTACACATGGGTCAGTGGATTCAACGCTTTAAACAAACTTTCTTTAAACGAGAACGCGCAGGTCAAATACCATGCGGCATCTTGCTTATCTAAGCTGTGATAATACTGTTGCTCGGCGGCAGTGAGAATAGTGCTGAATAAACGCTCAGCGCGCTCGACTTTAAGTGGCTTTTCAATATCCAAGCCTAAGCTGCACCAATCTTGGCTGCTGCCAACAATCGCCGCCGCAATGCCGTGACTATGACTGAGCGAACCACAACTTTGTGCAGGCCACAGTGGTATGCGGCTGTTTTCTTGTTGGATAGGCAAGCCTGCTTTGCCTGTTTGCACCAGTAGTGCTTGGCGCGCGCATAAACGAGCCGATAAATACTCAGCTTGGCGTTTACGTACAGCATTGGGTGCGCTGATTTCATTGCGGATAAAATCTTCATCGGTCAACTGCTGCGGATCAAACCGTGTCGACACTAGGGTGCAGTCAAGCTGTTGCGCAAATGGCCAGTGCTGTTTAAAGCTGTTTAAAAACTCTGGAGGCCTAGCAAGCAAAGTCATGAATGACGCCCGTGTGAAGATGATTAAGATTAAGTAAATGGTTATA
>JAAYFI010000102.1 GCA_012728315.1 Gammaproteobacteria bacterium | reverse complement strand
TAACGCCCGCCACACAGGCGAGCAACTTGTTGCGAGTCCAGCGCCACAGGCGCGATGTGGTGGTGCTTGTTATAACTTATGCTAGGCATCTCGCACCGGCGCCGTGAAATAAGAACTGACTATAAAGATAATCAAAGTGAAAGCCACAGAAATTAATATGACCTTTAACGAAAAACCGCCCAGAAACTTACCTAACAAATAGCCGCCAGTAGAACCAATTGCTATTGATGGCCATAAGCTAGCAGCTCCCTGTACAGAGATTACCGAACCACAATTTCCACACATTAAGGGCTTAGATTCCGAAAACGTAAGCCGCTGCCGTATTGTGTTAAAAAATGGCAGAGATTTTGTGCAATACGGACAGGTCTTTATGCTTCACACCTCTGAGTTATAACGCTGAGCTTAGCGGCGGCCTTGCAATGGAGGCGAAGCCGCAATGAAAAGGGCGTCCGGCGGCCATCGGCCGCGTACTACAGCGACTTGTTAAATTTATCTCGTGCCGTAGTAGGCATTTAGAAATCTCGCATCATCCTCACAGGAATGTTGCCGCTTACGAACAATGAAGCTTTTATAATCACGACCTTCTGCTTTCACCAATAGATAGCAGGACCAGCCGCCACTCCGGCCTATCGATATGGACCAGAAACGTTTTATTTTTTCTGGAGTTAATGAAACTAACTGCCCACTTTTTTGCTCCAGAGTTACCCCGCTCTCTTCGTATGCGATAGTCCCAAACTTACTGTTAAGCGAGTCATATTCCCAGTATAAAAGCGCTGAGGCCGCACACAGAGCCCAGAAAAGCTTCAGTAGAGACCCTCTACGCTTGTGGTAGCTGTAGACGAATGCCAAGGGAATGAGCCAAAAGTAAAAGCGCAACATTCCTATGCCCGCATAAAAGACATTTTCCGAAAAGCTATATGCGTACTCGATTTCCATATTAATTTAACGCTTGGTTAAGGGGTGGGCTTTAGCCGGTCCCGAGTGAGCGAAGCGAGCGACTTGAACCATTTGTTAGGCTTAGCTTACACAAACCATGTGACTGCACCGACGACACAAATGATCGGAACGGACGCAATAACCAAAAATAGACCAAGGCAACCTGAATTGGATGATGAATAAGAGCTCCGGCTTTCTTGTTGCTCTTTAGGTTGTTCGCGCAGCCATGCCTGGTGACAGGATTTGCAATATAGCCTATTCAGTCCTCTATTCCAGGCAAGGACTGTTCTCTCGTCGTGACTGGAGACCGCTCGGCACTTTGAGCATGAGAACAGTTTGTTTGCAGGCTGCTTCTTTCTGCTTGATATGAAGAAAATAACTAGTAGAAAAATTGCGCCAGGCATCAAGGCTGACTCTGGTGCGCCTGTTTTTATGAATAGACCTAATGAGATAGCAAGAAGTACAGCCAGAGCAAAGTAAGCAAGATAATCTAGCGCATCTTTCTTGACGGGCTCTGTGATTATTCTTTTAGAGCTCCCTGAGTTGGAAAGTGATACACCTTCAAGCAGCACGTGCGTTGCTTTGAGGCGACCTTGGGAGTCTTTGGCAACTTCAAAAATGACGGCGTCACCAACTTCAGGCTTGCGAGTTGCCTTTTTGACGCTTGAGATGTGGAAGAAAACCTGTTCGTTTTTACCTTCAGGACTGATGAAGCCGAAGCCTTTATCATCCTTCCATGAAACTATTTTTCCTTTCATTCTTGTGAAACTCTCATTTTTAACAGCGTACCTAACGCTTGGTTAAGGGGTGGGCTTTAGCCAGTCCCAGTGAGTGAAACAAACGATTTGAACCACTTGTTAGATTACTGTAGTTGAATTTTGCAGCTTGGGCATCTTTTAACTGATTGTCGATCGTAAAGTTCGTTCATAAACGGAAGTTGCGTTTCGCATCCCGGACAGCGCCACAGTCTTTTAGCGAGAAGCATATAAAGCCCAAAGAAAATTAAAGACATAATGACGCCATCAATACGTGCGTTATGAGTGATTCCAGCAAAAAATGGTATAGCTACAATAAATACCGTGATAAGTGCAATTACAAGCAGTTGAAGCTTTAGCTTTCTGATTTTGAATTTTTTAAATATCTCACTCGGTTCGGTTTCTGGTGTTTTTCGAGAAAGGTAATATAAAAAAACGGATGAAGAAAAAAAGGTGATGATAGCAATTAGGAATGAAAGCAAGGCGTCAGTGTTCACGTGGCCCTCAGTAAACCCAAGAAAAAGCACAAGTAGTATTATTCCTGAACCGCATAGAACAATAAAAAATACTGCACCGAGTAAAAGCTTGATGATATTCATAGGGTAATTAATCTAACAGTTTATTAGAGCTTAGCGGTCTGAGGGACAGATGTGCCCCAGGTCGCGGCATCTCAACAGTAAATTTAGCTGACAGCGGATCGAACGCGGTGGCATCAGCGGCCACAAGCTCGACGCAGCTTACGTGCTTGCGCTGATGACGTGCGATAGCAACTGCGCTTCCGTGTAAAGAAAAGACATATATGCACTCGCCTTCATCAGCGAAGCCAGACTCTAGATCAGGTAGCGGAGTGCTCAGGTGCTCGTTTACATAGTTCAGACGCTGATAAGGGCCAACGACATAAACATGATCCCATTCGAACGGGGTGAGTTCATCAAACACCACAAGGGCTCCGGTGCCTTTGCTTGCTTGACGCGTCAGCGCATCAGCGAATACAGCGCCCTCGCTCTCAAGTGGCCGCTTACATCCCAAAAGAATCAGCGGAATCAGTATCCATGTGATGCAGCGAAGAGAGACCATTTTTTCCTCTTGTTGAACTCTAACGCCGCGTTAAGGGGTGCCGGCGCGCAGTACAAAAGTTACCGCACAACGCCATAAACACTGAACTCAACGCATATTAAAAATGCTACGCGTGCCAAATCACTCTTGAATGCTTTGTTAGCAATATGACTGAGGTTACGCGTTGAACTCTTCTAACGCTGATATCGCCGCCTCTGCTTTGCTAGTTTGAACAAAGATATGGTCATGATAATAAGCTGCAATGACATTTGCGCTAATGCCTTTTGATGCTAACTTACTTGCGACTGCTGCGGTAAGACCAATGGCTTCCAAACTTGAATGAACTGTTAACGTAATTTGACTGTATGAGCCTTCAAACGATAACCCATTTTTTTCCGCAACTGACTTTTCAAGTACGAGAGTTAAGCCTTCGGACTCAATAAATGTAGCGACTGGATTTAAACCGAAATGCTCTTTGAGTTCACCTGAAACTGTACAAAAAACGAATTCTGCTTCGACTAGCTTTGGACTCATCGAACGCAATAGTTCATCTAAATCTGTAATGCCTGACATCTGTGATATTTCCTTATATTGCAACGCCGAAGCGCACCAGTGACTTTGACGCAGCGCAGCGGAAACAAAGGCATCCGAATGCCGCGTATTGTTAGCTGATAAATGCGGACATTGCCACTTCACTCGCAGTACCACCTGCTAGGCCAGCTTTTACGCCAGCTCGATTCCGTTCTGGGTGATTTTGGCTTGCTTTAACTTGTCCGATGAGACTTTCGATTCTAATTTCAATACCGACAATAGCTTTTACCAAGCGACTGGTGAACTCGGAAGGAGCATCATCTACCGCCCATGGATTCTCTCTGCCGGTCTCGTGAAAATCTGTTAACTGCTGCAGATGTTCTTTAAGCCAAGCGTAATCCTGAAAAATAGAACCTATGCCCTGCGCATGAACCGCCAGATAGTTCCATGTTGGAACAACACGCCCTGTCTCGCCTTTTGTTGCATACCAAGACGGTGACACATAAGCATCCGGCCCCTGAAAAATCGCAAGAACTGAAGCGCCTCTTTCAATCCGCTGCCAAACGGGGTTCACACGCGCTACATGGCACCTCAGAGTCCCGAGCGGATATTCTTCGCTAACACTGAAGTGGAATGGAAGGTGGTTTGCGTCGATACCATCACTATCAGCAACGACCAGCACACCAAAGCTATATTCCTTGATGAGCTGTTGAAGTTTTTCTTGGCTTTCTTCTCTAAAATGGCTCGGGACTAGCATTTTTATCTCTCTCGATGAATTTTGATACAGCTAACGTGAAATTAAGGGGTCGGCGGTACGGCGGCCCCAGCGAGTGTAACGAGCGAGCTTGAATGCCTTGTTAGCCAGCAGGCGGCATCTCTAGCTATCCTCGTACCAACTCTCGTATTCGGGCCAGCTCAGCCTCCCTTATTACACGCAGCGCCTGTACGTGGCGTCGTGCATCTGCCACTCTTTCGTTTCGGTTTTTTCCGCTCGGAAGATAGTCGCGCTTTAGAAAGTTGCAGGTTTTACAGCACACGGCCATGTTCTCGTACTCATGCTTGC
Organism: Gammaproteobacteria bacterium; assembly: GCA_012728315.1. Taxonomy (GTDB): domain Bacteria; phylum Pseudomonadota; class Gammaproteobacteria; order Pseudomonadales; family Pseudomonadaceae; genus Denitrificimonas. The sequence continues at coordinate 258 of JAAYFI010000102.1, read as the reverse complement.
CACCCTTGGATGAAGGCATGACATGATCGATTTGCCAAGAGTCGTAGTCATCGAACAAAGCGAGAAGGTCTCTGTCGCAATACTCGCATCGCCCTCCTGTCTGCAATCCTCGCTTTGCGTTCCATTCTCCAAACCGAAAGAACATCTGCAACTCTTCAACGACCCTATCATCTTGTTCCTTCGACATAGGATTATCCTTATGCTGGTTAAGGGGCCGGCTTTAGCCCGACCCAGTGAGCAAAGCGAACGGTTTGAACC
>JAAYFI010000063.1 GCA_012728315.1 Gammaproteobacteria bacterium | reverse complement strand
GCAAGCAGTAGAGATGATTGATGTTTTAGAGTATTTGCTCTAATCGGTCAAGTAGCAGTACATTAGGCGCTTATTTCAATTCAGTGTGGCGTATCACTCGAGGGACTTAAGGCGTGAAATATACAGCAGAGCATGTGCAGCAATCCCCTGCGCTAAATACTCGGCAGCGCATTGTGGAGGCAGCGCTTGAGCTGTTTAATCAAGAGGGCGAGCGGCACGTCACTACCAACCATATTGCCGCACACTTAAGTATTTCGCCGGGCAACTTGTATTATCACTTCCGTAATAAACAGGCGATTGTGCTGGAGTTGTTTAGTCAGTTTGAAGCAATGGCTGACCCGCTTTTGCAGCGCCCGCAAAATCGTCAACTGACCATTGCCGATAAAGCATTTCTGCTCGAGGCACTGCTAGAGGTGCTTTGGCATTACCGTTTCTTACAGCGGGATATGCAGCATTTGCTGGCTGCTGATCAGGTGCTGGCGCAACGCTATCAGGCTTTAGCGCAGCGCTACTTGCAACATGCGCAAGCCATTTATCAAGGCTTCGCCGATGCTGGCATATTGCAGTTGGATGGCGACAGTATTGAGGCTTTAGCGCTGAATGCATGGGTGCTGTTGACCGCTTGGATACCCTTTGTCTGCAGCGTACAGAGCGCTGCAGTGCAGTTGACGCCTGCCATGTTGCGCCGCGCTATTTATCAGGTATTAATGCTTGAGCGTGAATATGTCAGTGCCAGTGCGCGCGCAGAAGTGGATGCGCTACTGCAAAAATATAAAATGCCGCTGAGTGAGGTGATTCCGAGTGCGACAGCACCGTTTATCAAATTACCGCAGTAACAACAGCATTAATGCGTAATGCCCGCTGCGGCAATGCTTGTGCTTGGGGTATACTCCCTAGTTTTCTGCCCATCTTTAATAGTGGATATATAACGTGACCCAGACAACCGCCGCCGTGCGTACCTTCCAAGATCTGATTCTCGCCTTGCAGAGCTTTTGGGCTGAGCAGGGCTGTGTGGTATTGCAACCCTACGATATGGAGATGGGTGCTGGTACCTTCCATACTGCAACTTTTTTACGTGCTCTAGGGCCTGAAACCTGGAATGCCGCCTATGTGCAGCCGTCACGCCGTCCAACCGATGGTCGTTATGGCGAGAACCCCAACCGCTTGCAGCATTACTATCAGTTTCAAGTGGTGCTTAAGCCTAATCCGGACAATATTCAAGAGTTGTACTTAGAATCATTGCGTCATATTGGCGTTGATCCTTTGGTGCACGATATCCGTTTTGTTGAAGACAACTGGGAGTCGCCAACTTTGGGCGCCTGGGGTTTGGGCTGGGAAGTTTGGCTCAATGGTATGGAAGTCACTCAGTTTACCTACTTCCAGCAAGTGGGCGGTATTGAGTGCTACCCGGTCACCGGTGAAATCACCTACGGCCTTGAGCGTTTGGCGATGTACCTTCAGGGTGTGGACTCGGTGTATGACCTCGTTTGGACCGACGGCCCCTTTGGTAAAGTGACCTACGGCGATGTTTTCCACCAGAACGAAGTGGAACAGTCGACCTATAATTTTGAACATGCCAATGTTGAGAAGCTGTTTGAACAGTTTGAGTTTTTTGAAAGCGAAGCCAATCGTTTAAGCCTGTTAAACCTGCCGCTGCCAAGCTATGAGATGGTGTTAAAAGCCTCACATACCTTTAACTTGCTGGATGCGCGTCGCGCCATTTCAGTGACTGAGCGCCAGCGTTATATTTTACGGGTGCGTGCTTTGGCCCGTGCTGTCGCACAAAGTTATTTAGAGGCGCGAGCAAAGTTGGGTTTCCCGATGGCACCTGCAGCATTACGTGATGAAGTACTGGCTAAGTTGGAGATTGAACAATGAGTGCGCGTGATTTTTTAGTGGAGCTGGGTACTGAAGAGCTGCCACCCAAAGCCCTCAAAACTTTGGCCAATGCATTTCGAGACGGTATCACCCAAGGTTTGGCTGCGGCAGGCTTAAGTCATAGCCATGTCCATGTCTATGCTGCACCACGTCGCTTAGCTGTATGGGTTGAGCAGTTGGTTGAACGCCAAGTCGATCGCAAACAAGTCATGGATGGCCCACCTGTTCAAGCCGCCTTTGATGAGCAAGGCGAACCCACTAAAGCGGCGCTAGGTTTTGCCCGTAAGTGTGGTGTGGATATCGCTGACATTGATCGCAGCGGTGCTAAATTGCGTTTTGAGCAACATATTCTAGGGCAGGCCACCGTTGGTTTATTGCCAGGTATTGTTGAGGACGCGTTAAACAGTTTGCCGATTCCTAAGCGTATGCGTTGGGGTGCGCGAAAAGAAGAGTTTGTGCGTCCCACGCAATGGCTGGTGATGCTGTTTGGCACGGATGTGGTTGAGTGCACAATTTTAGCGCAGAGCGCAGGTCGCATGTCACGCGGACACCGCTTTCACCACAACAGCGATGTGCCGCTGACTCAGCCAAAAGATTATGTTGAGGCGCTGCGTCAGGCCTATGTTTTGGTTGACTTTAATGAGCGCCGTGCTTTGATTCAACAGCGTGTTGATCAGCTGGCGGCAGAGCAGCAGGGTACTGCGATTGTACCGCCGGCGTTGCTTGATGAAGTGACAGCGTTGGTTGAGTGGCCGGTGCCTTTAGTGTGCTCATTTGAAGAGCACTTCTTGGATGTGCCGCAAGAAGCTTTAATTATTACCATGCAAGACAATCAGAAGTATTTCTGCTTGTTAGATAGCAAAGGCGCGCTGCTGCCCCGTTTTATTACAGTGTCTAATATTGAAAGCCGTGATCCACAGCAAGTGATTTCTGGTAATGAGAAAGTGGTGCGTCCACGTTTAACGGATGCTGAGTTTTTCTATCTACAAGACCAAAAGCAGCCCTTGGAAAGCTTCAATGAGCGCTTGCAGAGTGTGGTATTCCAGGCGCAACTGGGTACTGTTTATGATAAAGCTGTGCGCGTGTCGAAGTTGGCTGCTTTTATTGCGGAAAAAATTGGTAGCAATCCACAGCATGCCGAGCGTGCGGGTTTACTGTCGAAGTGTGATTTAGCCACAGAAATGGTCGGTGAATTTCCTGAGATGCAGGGTGTGGCTGGCTATTACTATGCGAAAAATGATAACGAAGCCGGTGATATTGCTCTAGCGTTGAATGAACAATATATGCCGCGTGGCGCGGGCGCTGAGTTACCGAGCACCCAGACCGGCTCTGCTTTAGCTGTAGCCGATAAGCTGGATACTCTGGTCGGTATTTTTGGTATCGGCATGCTGCCCACCGGCAGTAAAGATCCCTATGCTTTGCGCCGTGCTGCCTTAGGTATCCTACGTATTCTGATTGAAAAACAATTGGATGTGGATGTGTCTGAGTTAGTGGCCATGGCGATTGCTCAGTATGGCGATAAAGTGAACAGCGCAGGCTTAGCTGAACAGGTTCAGGACTTTATCTTTGATCGCTTGCGTGCCCGTTATGAAGATGCAGGGGTCAGTGTGGCGGTCTATCAAGCCGTGCGCGCGGTACAGCCAATGTCACCGTTGGATTTTGAACAACGCGTGCAGGCGGTACAAAACTTCCGCGCCTTGCCCGAAGCGCAAGCTTTGGCGGCCGCTAATAAGCGGGTTTCTAATTTGCTGGGTAAAAATGCAGCAGAACGCGCCGCAACGGTGCAAGCGCATTACTTTGATAGCCCTGCAGAGTTTGCTTTGTACGCAGCCTTGCAACAGGCATTGCAGGCGGTTACTCCTTTGGCGGCTAACCGTCAGTACACTGAAGCGCTGACTCGTTTAGCCAGCTTGCATGAGCCCGTTGATGCCTTCTTTACCGCGGTGATGGTAAATGTTGAAGATGAAAATATCCGCGCTAATCGTTTGGCATTATTGGCGCAACTGCGTGGATTATTCTTAGGCGTTGCTGATATTTCGATGCTGGACTAAAAAATATCGAGCATAGTGTGAGCTTGATCGGTATTGAGCTCACACTGTTTAAGGGTTAAGCATGAAGTTAATAGTTCTTGATCGTGATGGTGTAATTAATTACGACTCAGATGATTATATTAAAACTGTCGATGAGTGGATTGCGTTGCCCGGTGCTTTGCAAGCCATTGCACGCTTAAGTCGAGCGGGTTGGACGGTCGCAGTGGCAACCAACCAGTCGGGCTTAGCACGCGGTTACTACAGCGTGCCAGTCTTAGAGTCGATGCACCAAGTATTACGTGATGCAGTGCAGCAGCACGGCGGTTCTGTGGGGTTGATTGCCTATTGTCCGCATGGCCCTGATGATGGTTGCCAGTGCCGTAAACCACTGCCTGGCTTGCTTGAGCAGATCGCCCAGCATTATCAAACAACGCTGGAGGGGGTCTGGTTTGTCGGCGATAGTTTGCGTGACCTAGAGGCTGCTGTAGCTGTCAATGCGCAGCCGGTTCTGGTGTGTACCGGCAAAGGTGAGCAAACGCGAACACAGGCGATGCCGGACAATACCTTAATATTTGCTGATTTATCAGCAGTTGCAGACCAACTATTGCGCTAAAGGCTAAACATATGGGCGTTTTCTACGCTGTACGCGTCGTTATTTTTTATACCTTACTCAGCTTAAGTGCGTTGCTCTGGTGCCCCGTTTGTTTGGTTGTGGCGCCTTTTTTATCTTTCCCCGCCCGTTACCGCTTTATCAATGTGTACTGGTGTCGGTTTGCCGTGAGCCTAGCCAAATATGTCATTGGCTTAGACTACCGTGTCACAGGTGTAGAAAATATACCCAGTGAACGCTGTGTAATTTTGGCAAAACATCAAAGCACTTGGGAAACGTTCTTCTTATCTGCGTATTTTCAGCCATTAAGCCAAGTATTAAAGAAAGAGTTGTTTCGTGTGCCTTTCTTTGGTTGGGCAATGGCCATGCTGAGACCTATTGCCATTGATCGCAGCAATCCCAAACAGGCTTTAAAACAGCTGGCTACGCAAGGGGCGCAGCGTTTAGAACAAAACTGCTGGGTGCTGATTTTTCCTGAAGGAACGCGTATTCCTGCTGGGAAAATAGGTAAGTTTTCGCGTGGTGGTGCCGCTTTAGCGGTCAATGCAGGCTTACCAGTACTGCCGATTGCTCATAATGCCGGTATGTTTTGGCCTAAAGTGGGATGGGCGAAAAAGCCCGGTGTGATTGATGTGGTGATAGGGCCGGCAATCTATGCTGAAGGCGATGGCTCACGGGCTATTGCAGAGCTCAACCAGCGGGCTTTTGATTGGATTGCGCAAGCGCAATTTGATCTGGGCGCCTTAGATGCTGAGGTTTTTGCTGAAACTAAAGAGCGCGCTACCAAGTAAGTTAACGACAGCTCTCGATAATTATTTCAAGGTACTTGCGCTGGAAAGCCCTCTTTTTATTGGGCTGTTCAATTACGCTTTTCTCATGTGCCGAGCACTGTATGGCATAGGGTTTATCTTTAATTTCAGCATAGTTCGCTCTTTGTTATAGCGACTAATACACTCATTGATCGCCTGTATTAGGGTGCTTTCTGAACTCTCGTTAAGGCGATAAATAACTCTTTTTAAGCGTCGCAAAGAAGCTTTCCATTGCAGTATTGTCGTAAGAGTACCTGTTGCGAGGCTTGCTTTATCTCAAAACTCCACTGTGCTCACTAAAATGCTTTGGTTTTGAATGGCGATGTCTAATGTGCGTGCATCTGTTAAAAATAGTATATGTATGGTTTTTTGATAGTCATTAGTGTGCTTGTTGTCAAGTATTAATTGGTGGAGCCAGATTAGATCATTAGTTAATGATGTTAAATGGCTAGCATTTCTAGCAAAATAAATTACAATCACGCGTGCAAGGATTTATACAGCCTGTTTGTATGCTGGGCTAGCTTACGTGCTAACGCATATAATTTTTTGCGTACTAATTTTATAGACTTAAAATGACGTTCATTTCGAAAGGGAAAAATATGTCTGCCAAAACATTATTAAAAAAATCTGCACTTGCGTTAGCAATTGCGAGTGTTTCAGTATCCGCTTATGCAGAAAGCGTAAATCTTACAAAATCTAATTCAACCTACGAAAATACTGGAAACTTACTAAGTGGCTTAACAGTTACTGGAAGCTCTACTTTTGTAGCGACAGATGAAGGCAACGAAGTCGTTGTGAGCATTATAGATGCTCAGGTTGCTGGTAATATTGTTGTTGACGCTACAATCAATATGTCTGGTCTTGATGCAACTGCTTTGGAAATTGGTAGCGAGTCAACGCAAACTATTATCAATGGCGACATCACTAATAAAGGTCAGATCAGCTTTACCGGCGATGTTGGCTGGGGTGTCAATGTTTACGCTGGTGAAGATGATGACAATCCAGGCCCTAAGACGCAGATTAACGGTTCTATCGTTAACGAGGGCACGATCAAACTTACTCAGATTGCTAACCCATCAGTAACGCTGGAAAATGATCCTGCAACTGCCATTGAAGTTAGCTTTACAGACCTTGAAAAGATGGTGTCTATAGTTGAGGGTGACAACGATCCAGATCGTGATCCAATCTACGGAATAGAGAATAGCTTAGTTGGAAAAGTGAATACAGGTGGTATTTACAATAAGAGTAATATTATTTTGTCCGGTGATAACGTCACAGGTATTTACTCTACTAACGAATCCACAATGGGTGTGATTGAAAATACTGGCACTATTACAGCTAACGGTAAAAATGTACGCGGTATTCATGTAGATCATGGCAGCTTGATTCATGAGATCGAAAACTACGGTACGATTTCTGTCGCATCTACAGGTAAAACTGAGCAGGTTGGTGACTATGTAATGGATCCCTCTGGTGCAATTGTTGTTGAAGACTCTCTTGTTTTTGAGATTGATAACGAGGAAGGCGGAGTTATCAAGGCTTCAGGCGCTGATGTCTCTGGTATTTATGTAAATGGATCAACTGTTTATGAAATTGAAAACGAAGGCACTATTGCTGCAACCAATGGAGCCACAGCTATTAAAGTAATCAATACTAATATTGATTATATTGATAACGATGGAACTATCGAAGTATCTGGCCAAGGTGCAGCGGGTATTTACCTAGAAGGTACTGAAAGAACAGCTGAGAATCTTTACAATACAGGGATTTACAATGAAGGAATCATTAGAGCTACTGATGGTGCCCTTGCTATTAAAGTTGTTGATGCAAACGTGAACTTAGACTGGAATGCAGGACTGATTGATGGCAACGTTGAAGGACTTAATATATCAGTTATAGATGAAGAAGTGACCTTTGCAGGTACGAGCTTTGAGTCTGGCCTCATTCGCGTGGGTGATTTTGGTGGTGACTATGACTATTATGATAACGATGAAGGCTTGCCTACAGTGGTCAAGTTTACCCAAGCACATACGACATTAAAAACCAAAAAGGGTGAATACGGTATTAACGGTGTGATCCTTGATGGTGGCTTGATGGTAGCTGAGGATGCACGCTTAGCAGTAGAAATCAGTAGTAAAACTGATGCTTCTAAAGCAATCATTGCCGTTGAAGGGGCTGCTGAGTTTAGTAAGGGTTCTGGTATTAATGTTAGTTCTGCACAAGGCCTGACTCTTGATGGTAAAGATTATATTTTATTATCAACCACAGATAAATTAACTGATAATGGACTTGATGTTACGGGTACATCTTTACTTAAAGTTAACTCTTATAAAGTAGATGGTAAGCAAATTATTGCTAACGTCTCAGTTGAAAGCAGTCAAGCCATTATTGATACTGTGATCAGTGCTGGTGGTAATAAAAACTCACAAGCAGCAGCTAAAGAAGTAAATGCTTTAATTACTGCTTTGCCTGATGGTGCTTTTAAAGAGGCTTTAATGGCAGCAGGTTCTACACCCGCTGGCCTAGCCACTGTTGCTGAGCAACTTATACCTGAAGCAAACGGTGCTGGCGTGCAGGCTGCAGCAACGGGGCAGAATATTATTACTAACGCAACCGGTTCACGTACCAGCTCACTGCGCGGCAAATCATCCGGTGAAGCACTAAAAGAAACGGGCGTTTGGATGCAGACCTTATACAGCGATGCCAACCAAGGCACGCGTGATGGTATTAAAGGTTATAACGCCTACAGCTCAGGTTTAGCGATTGGTGCCGATGGTAAACCATCTGACGACGTGACAGTAGGTGTGGCATACAGCTACTTAAACACTACAGTCAATAGCAAATTAAATAGCACGACCGATGTTAAAGGCCATGCCTTTACTCTGTACGGTGGCTATGAGCAGGGTAACTACTTTGTAGACGGTAACCTGACTTACAGCACTAATACTAACGATTCAACACGTAATGTATTGGGTAGCAAAGCTAAAGGCAGTTACGACAGTGATATGCTCGGTGCAAGCGTAACGGGTGGTTACACCTTTAATCTAGATAACAACTTTGTTATTGAGCCATTAGTGGCTGCGCGTTATGCCAACATCAAAATTGATAGCTTTACTGAAAAAGGTTTACCTGTTAATACCAAGACTGGCAGCCAGCGCTATGAAATCGCTGAGTTGGGTTTAGGTGCACGTGCTTCAACCAACTACGCTGTTGGTCAGGGTACCTTAGAGCCACAAGTGCAAATAATGGCGTTACATGACTTAGCTGCTGACCAAACGAAATCGACTTCAGCATTCGTTGGTGCAGGTAATCCGATTGTTGCTTTTGGTGCTAAGCCAGTACGTAACAGCTACGAAGCATCTGTCGGTGCTGACTACCGTTTAGGCGCGCTAACATTCGGCGCTAACTACGGCTACACCGGTAAAACAGGCTTCAATGCTGATACCTTCTCTGCAAAAGTACGTTATGACTTCTAATGTCATTCGTAGTGTATAAAGTGGGCCGCTTGTAAGAGTGGCTCGCTTGTTTAAATCCCTTGCGCTGCTCGTTCTGAGTGGCGCATTGGTTGCTTGCCAAAATCCACGCCTTGCGCTGGAAGAGTTGGCTGCAAGCAATCGTTACAGAGTCTCTGATCACACTCTAGCTGATCTACCACTGGTGCAATTGCGTTCGCTAAACCTAAAGACAAATCAAATCCGTTTGCGCGTTTATATTGAAGGCGATGGCCGCGCGTGGATTACTCAATCACAACCGAGTTTAGATCCCTCTCCACATAATTTATTGATGCCCAAGCTTGCCGTGGCTGATTTACAGCCCAACGTATACCTTGGCCGTCCTTGTCAGTTTTTACGCAATGAGAAATGCCTGGTACCACTATGGACTAGTGCTCGCTTTGGCGAAGCGGTTTTAGCAACGATGCATTTAGCCTTAGATAAACTGCGTGAAGAGTTTAAAAATACTGAGTTTGAACTGGTCGGTTATTCCGGCGGTGCCGCCATTGCATTGCTGCTTGCTGCGCAACGTGATGACGTTAAGAAAGTGCAAACAATTGCAGGAAATTTAAGTCCGAGTCTATGGGTCAAACTGCATAAGCTTACGCCATTAAATAACTCTAAAGATCCGCTGACTTATGCGCAGCAGTTGCAGCATGTAGCGCAAAGACATTTTGTTGGCGCCTTAGATATAAATATCTCCCTTGAATTATTTCGCTTATATATTCAACAGCTTGCGCCATTACCTGATTGTATGGAGCGTGTTGATGTTGCGCATGCCGACCATGGTAGTGGTTGGCAGGAGGTTTGGCAGGCAAACGTCAATCGGCCGATTCGCTGTATGTCAAAGTCTGAGCTCATGCGCTGAGCTTAGTGTGTTAAGCGCGTTATGCGCATACCGAACTGAGTTAAATCTGTTTTTAGTCAATGATGTATTCAGTTTCTAGTCAGACGCTGCGCCATCCATGGCTTGGCTTGTCACAGCGGCGCAGCACTCGTTGAATATTTGTACTGCTGCCGTGGTTGTGGATTAAGAGCCTAAGGGCAGATGGAGCTCTGGTTTGCGACTCAAAGGTTATGATTAACTGCGCCAATAGTTATTGGCTGCAGACACCGTTTGGAAATTGATGGCGATAACTTGCGATGCCGCAGTTAAGCCATCCGCCGACTCCGCGTAATCAGCGCGTAATGCTGTAAGTTTTTCCATATTGGGTTGTGTGTACTTTACACCACGGCGACTGAGCGTAATTGCCAGCTCAAAACCTTCTTGTGGTGTGGCCGTGATCAGCGAAGGAAGCCAAGTATCAGTCATTGCAATATCCCTCTTATGCGTTGCACGTTCAAAAGCTCTAGAGGCGCTGCAAACACAGCGCTACATGACTGTGGCAGAGCTGTTGTGGCGTGACAACTTTTTAGCCGAACTTCTTAACTTGGCTCAAGAATGGCGGTTTAGTAAGACGAGTTGGGTGTGTGCTCAGGATTGATTTCACCCTGCACTTCGTCGGGGTCAACGCCGTTGAGCAGAAGGATTTCTTTTACCGCCTCAATATGTTCAAGCACCACAGTGTAATGGTCGCCGTACTCGTATTTGGTCACTTCAATGGCGTTAGGCATATAGCTAAACGCAATTTTTAAGGCGTGTAGTGCGTCGCCGCTCAGTTTATCGCTCATATAAAACTCCGCTATGGATCAGTCTTCAATTAAAGGTCAAACAGGGTTGAGTTGAGTGCCTGCAAGTGTGCAAACTCCAAAACTCTTGATGGTGATGCTAACAAATATTCATATTCTATAGCAGGTAATCGAGCGTGCCGTTGGGCGCTATTGGTATTTGCCTGTATCCTGTTCCTTATTCAGTTGTTTTAGTAAAGGTTAAGTATTCGCATGTCTCAGGCTCCTTTAGTATTGGTTGATGGTTCGTCTTATTTATATCGAGCATTTCACGCGCTGCCGCCACTGATGACTTCCACAGGGATGCCCACCGGTGCTGTGAAAGGTGTGCTGAATATGCTGCGCAGTCTGCAAAAGCAATATCCAGACAGTGTGATTACGGTGATTTTTGATGCCAAAGGGCCGACTTTCCGTGATGAGCTCTTTACCGAGTATAAAGCCCAGCGCCCACCGATGCCCGATGACTTACGGGTGCAAATTGAACCGCTGCATGAATGTGTAAAGGCCATGGGCTTCCCATTCTTATGCGTTGAAGGCGTTGAAGCGGATGATGTGATTGGCACCTTAGCGCAAAGCAGTACCTTGGCTGAACGTGCGGTGGTGATCTCCACCGGCGATAAAGATATGGCGCAGCTGGTTAATGGTCATGTGAGTTTAGTTAATACTATGTACAACACCACGCTCGACAGTGCCGGTGTGGTCGAAAAGTACGGCATTGGTCCTGAGCTGATTATTGATTACTTAGCGCTGATGGGTGATAAATCCGACAATATCCCAGGTGTACCCGGTGTGGGTGAGAAAACCGCGCTGGGCTTATTGGTTGGTCTGGGTGATATGGATGCGATTTATAACAATATCGATCAAGTGGCGACCTTGCCGATTCGTGGCGCTAAAACCTTGGGCGCTAAATTGCTCGAACACCGTGAAATGGCGTACTTGTCACGTCAGTTAGCCACCATTAAAACCGATGTGGTGCTGGATCTAAATATCGATGAACTGCAGATGCAGGCACCGCAAGACGATATTTTAATGGATTGGTATCAGCGCTTAGAGTTCAAAAGCTGGCAGGATGAGATTCGTCGCCGCAGTAGTGCGACGGCCGAGATCACTCCGCCTGTAGGACAGAATACGACGGCGGGTGATGTGTTGGCTGCATCAGCTGGCAGTCTGGAGCCATTGTCAGCTGAGGGTTCACAGACGGCTGCACAGCCTGAGCCGTCCGTGCAGTTGCATACTATTTTGACAGAAGAAGCCTTTGCTGATTGGTTGCAGCGTTTAAAGCAGGCCGCAGTGTTTGCCTTTGATACAGAAACTACCAGTGTGGATGCGCAGCAAGCACGTTTAGTGGGTGTGTCTTTTGCTGTGGCTGAAGGTGAGGCTGCTTATGTACCTATTGCCCATAGCTATATGGGTGTACCCGTGCAACTTGAACAGGAAAAAGTGCTTGATGCGCTACGCCCGTTATTAGAAGACCCAAGCATTATTAAAGTGTGTCAAAACGGCAAATACGATATTAATGTGCTGGCGCGTTACAACATTGCGCTGCAAGGCGTGTTGTTCGATACCATGCTTGAGTCCTATGTGTTGAATTCAACGGCTACACGCCATGATATGGATAGTCTGGCATCCCGCTATTTAAATCGCAGTACGATTCGTTTTGAAGATGTAGCGGGTAAGGGCGCCAAACAGCTCACTTTCGATCAAGTCGATCTCAGTGTTGCGGGACCTTACGCTGCGGAAGATGCCGAAATCACCCTGTGTCTGCATCACCGTTTAATCAAAGAGCTGCAGGCTGTGCCTTCGCTATTGCAGGTGCTTGAGCAGATTGAAATGCCGTTGATGCCGGTTTTGGCGCGCATTGAGCGCTACGGTGCTTTAGTGGATGCCCATTTACTGGGGCAACACAGTTTAGAGTTAGCTGAGAAACTCACTGAGCTGGAACGCCAGACCTTTGCGATTGCTGGCGAGGCGTTTAATTTAGCCTCGCCCAAGCAGTTGGGTGTGATTTTGTATGAAAAACTGGGCTTGCCGATATTGGCCAAAACGGCCAAAGGTCAACCCAGTACCGCCGAAGCAGTATTGTCTGAGCTAGCGGAACAAGGGCATGAATTGCCTGTGTTATTGATGCAATACCGCAGCTTAAGTAAGCTTAAAAGCACCTATACCGATCGATTGCCTGAGCAAATTAATCCGCTCACGGGGCGTATTCATACCAGCTACCATCAAGCAGTCACTGCGACTGGACGATTATCCTCCAGTGATCCGAATTTACAAAATATTCCAATTCGTACAGCTGAAGGGCGCCGTATTCGCCAAGCCTTTATTGCTCCAAAAGGCTATAAATTATTGGCAGCGGACTATTCACAGATTGAGCTGCGCATTATGGCACACCTCGCGCAAGATCCAGGCTTGCTGGATGCTTTCCGTAATGACCGTGACGTGCATAGGGCAACGGCGTCGGAAGTGTTTGGCGTTGCCTTAGAAGATGTCAGCAGTGATCAGCGCCGCAATGCGAAAGCGATTAACTTTGGTTTGATTTATGGCATGAGCGCCCATGGTTTGGCCAAGCAAATTGGTTGCGATCGCAGTGAAGCACAAATGTATATGGATCGCTATTTTGCGCGTTACCCGGGCGTGTTGGACTATATGGAGCGCACCCGTAAGCAGGCCAGCGAGCAAGGTTATGTGGAAACCCTATTTGGTCGTCGCTTGTATTTACCCGATATTAAAGCGAAAAATGCTGCCATCCGCAAAGCTGCTGAACGCACCGCAATTAACGCGCCAATGCAGGGCAGTGCGGCTGATATTATTAAGCGAGCAATGATCACTGTAGATCAATGGCTGACAGATTCTGGGCTGGATGCGCGAGTCATTTTGCAGGTGCATGATGAGCTGGTGCTCGAGGTGCGTGAAGATCAGGTGGATCAGTTGCGTGCTGGTTTATTGCCATTAATGAGCGCAGGAGCGGATTTAGATGTGCCATTAATTGTTGAGGCGGGTGTGGGCGACAATTGGGATCAAGCGCATTAGATATTTATTTAAAATAATTTAGGAACTATTTAGATAGAAGCACAGTCAGAGTATATGAATGGACAAGGACGCCGTTGTTAACACTCCTTGATGTGTTTTATGTTGGCAGATATCCGGGCTTTCCCTAGCAGTCCGGACTTATACTCCGAATCTCTCTCTCCCCCCCTGTGAGATTCGGAGTTTTTTTTGCCTTTAATTGGGTTTGAAACCTCGACAAAAGTCGCTCTACACATTTCCCTCTGCTTTTTATCAAATAATCCTGTAGTATTTATCTGTATGCACTACATGGCCAAATGGCCGCTATTATTTGAGGCTTTTTCCAAGCAGAGTGAGGCAAAAATGACTGATCGCGTTCAAGTCGGTGGCTTGCAGGTCGCCAAAGTTTTATATGACTTCGTTAATACCCAAGCTATTCCAGGTACAGGCCTGACTGCAGAGCAGTTCTGGGACGGCGCAACGAAGGTGTTAAAAGAACTTGCACCGAAAAATCGTGCCCTGCTAGAAAAACGTGATGCCTTACAAGCACAAATTGATGAGTGGCACCTTGCACGTAAGGGCCAAGCTCATGACGCAGTAGCCTATAAAGCATT
>JAAYFI010000062.1 GCA_012728315.1 Gammaproteobacteria bacterium | reverse complement strand
TTTGGCGGAGGAGGTGAGATTCGAACTCACGGATAGTCGCCCATCGACGGTTTTCAAGACCGTTGCCTTCAACCACTCGGCCACTCCTCCCTTTCAACGGCGCTCATAATAGCGGATTATTTTTTTCTGTCAAACTATTTTCAGCAAAATTATTAAATTTGTTGTTATGATGGTTTGCAGCATATTTAATTAGGAGTTTAACCATGCGTGAACAACAACACTACTCAGTCAGCCAGAGCACTGCCATAGGATCAGAAAGCAGTGCCGTTTTACGCAATACTTACGGTCTGTTGGCACTGACATTGGCCTTCAGTGGTTTCGTTGCGTATCTTTCGCAGCAGATGAACATGCCGCACCCTGGGATCATGCTGACTTTAGTGGGTTTCTATGGGTTATTCTTTCTGACCATGAAATTGCGTAACTCCGCTTGGGGGTTGTTAACAACTTTCGCGCTAACTGGATTTATGGGCTACACCTTAGGTCCCATTTTAAACATGTACATGGGGCTGCCAAACGGTGGTAGCGTCATCAGTTCAGCATTTGCGATGACAGCTTTTGTATTTACAGGTTTGTCAGCCTATGTGCTGATTACACGTAAAGACATGAGTTTTTTAAATGGCTTTATCACAGTAGGCTTTTTTGTACTGTTGGCAGCAATGATTGCTGGCTTTATTTTTGATATCTCAGGCTTGCAGTTGGCGATTAGCGCAGGCTTTGTGTTGTTTTCTTCAGCGCTGATTTTGTTCCAGACCAGTGCGATTATTCACGGCGGTGAGCGCAACTACATTATGGCTACGATTAGCCTCTATGTATCAATTTACAACTTGTTTTTAAGTTTATTGAATATCCTTGGCTTTGCTAGTAATGACTAAGAAGCTATAGGTTTAGTGTTCAGCAACTGGCCCTATTGCTTTACAATAGGGCCTTTTTATTAGTTAGACTTTGTTGCGCATGTTAGTAAAGATGTTTTACTGACATGCTCAGCGTGCACAGCGACTACACAAGGACCCGTTATGATTAAGAAATGTTTATTTCCAGCTGCAGGCTATGGCACCCGTTTTTTGCCTGCCACTAAAGCAATGCCAAAAGAGATGCTGCCTATCGTTAACAAGCCTCTTATTCAATACGGTGTAGAAGAAGCGCTAGAAGCAGGGCTAAAAGAGATTGCGATTGTCACAGGACGTAATAAGCGTGCCATTGAAGATCATTTTGATATCAGCTTTGAAATGGAGCAGCAAATTTTAGGCACCGATAAAGAAGAGTACTTAAAAGGTGTCAGAAGCCTAATTGATGCGTGTACTTTCTCTTATACGCGTCAGATCCAGATGAAAGGCTTGGGCCATGCGATTCTGACCGGGCGTACACTTATTGGCGACGAAGCCTTTGCTGTGGTGTTAGCGGATGACCTGTGCATTAATCCCGATGGAGATGGCGTGCTGCAGCAAATGATTAAGCTGTACAAGCAGTTTCGTTGCTCAATCGTTGCTATTCAAGAAGTGCCTATGGAAGACACCTCAAAATACGGTGTTATTGCCGGTGAAATGATCCGCGAAGATATTTACCGCGTGCACTCTATGGTTGAGAAACCAAAACCAGAAGATGCGCCTTCAAATCTGGCAATTATTGGTCGCTATATTTTAACACCGGATATTTTTGACTTGATTGCGCAGACAGAGCCAGGCAAGGGTGGTGAAATTCAAATCACTGATGCCTTAATGAAGCAGGCACAAGACGGTTGTGTTTTAGCCTATAAATTTAAAGGCCAACGTTTTGATTGCGGAAGTGTCGAAGGCTACATCGATGCCACCAATTTTTGCTATGAGAACCTCTATAAGCCGGGCCAATAATTGTGTTGACGCGCTTATTTAAATACCGGCACTGGAGAAAAGCGAATGTCCTATGATTTTGATTTATTTGTCATTGGCGCAGGCTCAGGTGGTGTGCGTGCTGCTCGTTTTGCTGCGTCTTTTGGTGCGCGAGTTGCCGTGGCCGAAAGTCGTTATTTGGGTGGAACTTGTGTCAATGTGGGTTGTGTGCCGAAAAAGCTGATGGTGTATGCCGCGCACTTCCAAGAAGACTTTCAACTCAGTCGTAGTTTCGGTTGGGAGGTTGAGGCGAAGGGCTTTAACTGGACGACTTTAATCGATAATAAAAATACTGAGATTGCCCGCTTAAATGGTATTTATGAAAAGTTGCTGATCAACAGCGGTGTTCAGCTATTGCATGGCCATGCGCGCATTGTCGATGCGCATACTGTTGAGGTGAACGGGCAGCACTACAGCGCAGAGCATATTCTCGTGGCTGTGGGCGGCTGGCCACAGGTGCCGGATATTCCAGGTCGCGAGCACGTCACAGATTCTAATCAAGTGTTCTTTTTAAAAGAACAGCCCAAGCGAGTATTAGTAGTCGGTGGTGGTTATATTGCTGTTGAGTTTGCATCGGTGTTTCATGGCTTAGGATCAGAAACGCAACTGGCATATCGAGGCGACTTGTTTTTACGTGGTTTTGATCATGATGTACGTGAGCACTTACAGCAAGAGCTTAGCAAAAAGAACATGACACTTCGCTTTAACTGTGATGTGCAACGCATTGATAAACAAGCTGATGGCAGTCTTAGAATCAGCTTTAACAACGGTGAAAGCACAGACGTTGACTGTATTTTCTATGCCACGGGACGGCGCCCGATGCTGGATGATTTAGGTCTGGAAAACGTAAACGTTAAGCTCAATGAGCATGGCTTTATTGCAGTTGATGAGCTTTATCAAACAACAGAAAGCAGCATCTTGGCCATTGGCGATGTGACGGGGCGCGTACAACTTACTCCAGTCGCCTTAGCTGAGGGTATGGCGGTTGCGCGACGCTTGTTCCGTAAGGAAGAGTATAAGCCTGTTGATTACAGTTTGATTCCAACCGCTGTCTTTAGCTTGCCTAATATTGCTACTGTTGGCTTGAGCGAAGAACAGGCAAGGGCAGAGGGCTTTGCTGTGCAGATCTTTAAGACCAGCTTTAGGCCAATGAAGCTGAGCTTATCTGAGCAGCAAGAACGTATCTTTATGAAGCTTATTGTTGATCAAACCTCCGACCGTGTCTTAGGTTGTCATATGGTTGGCGCGGATGCTGGTGAGTTGATGCAGGGGATTGCGGTGGCTCTAAAAGCAGGTGCAACGAAGCAGGTTTTTGATGAGACCATTGGTATTCACCCAACGGCTGCAGAAGAATTTGTCACTATGCGTACACCTAGCGCTTAGCAAAATTCTTGCTAGCTAAAAAACGGCGCATATTTTGCGCCGTTTTTTGTTGTTTGATTCTGTTGTGATCAACAAGGCTCAATGTTGATTGTGTTGTGAGTGATCCATGTGTTGCTGGGCAGAGGTGCCAGCATCGCTGCTATGAATATCTACTGTCACATCAACTTTTCCAGCGTGTTCAAACTCTAAAGTCAGTGGTAGCTGCTCACCAGCAACCAGAGGCTTTTTCAAGTCAATCAACATGATGTGGTAGCCGCCTGGCTCTAAAGTCACTTGCGCCTGTGCAGGAATATCAATTGCGTCGACTTTAACCATACGCATGACATCGCCTTCGTGGATATGCGCATGCAACTCTGTGATATCAGCAATTGAGCTATCGGCGCTGATTAAGCGGTCAGCTTGATCACTGTGATTTTCTATAGTCATGAAGGCTGCGCCAACTGGTGCCGTCGGTGGTAGTTCCCGCGACCATGGGCTCATCACTTGGATATTTGCGTGCTGCTGTTGTGCTGAGCTGTGTGCAGAGTTGGTAACCTGTTGTTCTGCATGGCTGGGTATTGCAACGCTAAGGGTTAGTGCAAATAAATGTGCGGTAAGTGCAGTGAGTCGCATAGCAGTGAATCCTTTTCTTGATATTTGTCTAGTTGTTTAAATTTAGCATGCTGCAATGCGTAAGGGCATGTGACATTACGCTGCAGTACAATAATATAGTCGATTTAACATAATATTGATTATGGCATTATTGGCGTGCTTTAAGGATCGGTCTTAATCTCAGTTGTCAGCGCCACATGTGTATCCACAATGCCTGCTTCCTCATCAAGCACTGGATCTTTAAACTCAGTTGTGAGGCCTTGCTCCATAGCATCCAGCTCTGCGAGCAATGTGCTAAAGCTGACCTGGGCTGAGGTGTCTTCTTGTTGTTCTGAGGATTCAGTGTCACTGCCAATATGGGCCTGTCTTGCAGGTGCTGGTGCTGGTGTTGATTCTGTGGTCATCGCCATTGTTGGCTGCAGCTCTTTGAGTTGGCTGAGATTGGGCAGTTCATCTAAGCCGCGCAAATTAAAATAATCTAAAAATAGTTTCGTGGTTGCCAGCATGGCCGGTTTACCTGGAACATCTTTATAGCCAACGATACGAATCCATTCGCGCTCAAGCAGCGTTTTAATAATGTGCGAACTGACAGTAACGCCTCGTACATCTTCAATCTCGCCGCGAGTAATCGGCTGTTGATAAGCAATTAACGCTAAGGTTTCAAGCATGGCTCGAGAATAACGCTGTGGGCGTTCTTCCCATAATCGCGACACCCAAGTGGAATACTCAGCACGCACTTGCAGACGAAAGCCAGAGGCAACTTCATTGAGCTGATAAGAACGCTGGTTGAGGTCCGTAGACAGCTGTTCCAGCCCAGCTTTGATTTGCCTAACACTGGGGCGCAGCTCCTCATCAAACAACTCGGCAATGCGTTCCAGCGTTACAGGTTTTGCCGCTGCCAAAAGGATGGCTTCTAAGACTTTGGCAAATTGCTGCGCATCATCAAAATCAAGGTCATTCATGGGTGCGTGCTCGGACGTGGATTTCACTAAAAGCTTCATTTTGCACAAGCTCAATCAGCGATTCTTTAACCAGCTCTAAAAGCGCCATAAAGGTAACGACTACGCCTAATCGCCCTTCTTCTAAAGTAAATAAACGCGTAAAAGGAATGAAGCCACCTTCGCGTAATGCTTCAAGCACCATGCTCATGCGCTCGCGTGTAGACAGGGTTTCACGATTGATTTGATGGCTCTCAAACATATCGGCACGACGCAAGACATCTGCCATGGCTAGCAAAACCTCTTCTAACATCACATCAGGCATAAGGCGGCGTATACGCGCGTCAGGCGCTAAGGCTTGAGCGGTGAATAGATCGCGGCCCATGCGTGGAAGACGGTCAAGATCCTCCGCTGCTGTTTTGATGCGCTCATATTCTTGTAAGCGCCGTATCAGTTCAGCACGCGGATCATCTTCATCCTCCACTGCACTGTTTTTAGAACGTGGCAACAACATGCGTGATTTGATTTCGGCCAGCATGGCGGCCATAACCAAATACTCTGCGGCCAGTTCAAGACGCACAGCTTTCATCAGCTCGACATAGCCCAT
The DNA here is from genome assembly GCA_012728315.1 of Gammaproteobacteria bacterium. Classification (GTDB taxonomy): domain Bacteria; phylum Pseudomonadota; class Gammaproteobacteria; order Pseudomonadales; family Pseudomonadaceae; genus Denitrificimonas. The sequence goes on along the minus strand of JAAYFI010000062.1, from coordinate 10,024 downwards.
GTATTGCTGGGTGATTTGTGCAACTTGGATATCTAAAATATCAATATTTTCTTTGCGGATCAGATACAACAGTAAATCTAAAGGTCCCTCAAAGGCCTCAAGAATCACCTCAAGCGCATCCGGTGGAATATATAAATCCACCGGAAAATCAGTCAACGCCTCGCCATAAACCAGGGCCAGTGGTAGCTGCTCAGTGCTCGATGGCACACGAGTCCCCTGCTCTATTGCGGTATCGGCTGAGTACGTCATAGGTTTTTTAGCTCGTTATGCGTTGCTGCGAAATGGCGTAGGATCACCACAGCCTTCACGGAGGATTTCTGGCTCATCCTCAACAAAGCTCACCACGGTGGATGCTTCAATACCGCCATAACCACCATCAATAATTAAGTCCACTTGGTTTTCCAACAAGTCGCGAATCTCATAGGGATCGCTAAGTGGCTCATCTGCATCCGGTAAAATTAAAGTCACGCTCATCAAGGGCTCGCCCAGCTCGGCAAGCAAAGCTTGGGCAATGGGGTGCCCAGGCACACGCAAACCAATGGTGCGACGCTTGGGGTGCATAAGCATGCGTGGCACTTCTCGAGTTGCGTTGAGAATATAAGTGTAAGGCCCAGGTGTATAAGCTTTTAATAAGCGAAAGGCCGTGGTATTAACCTTAGCAAAGACACCCAACTCAGATAGATCTCGGCACATCAAAGTGAAGTTGTGCTTATCATCTAAACGACGAATACGGCGGATACGATCCAGCGCGCTTTTATCACCGAGACGGCAGCCCAAAGCATATGAAGAGTCCGTTGGGTAAATAATGACACCACCTTTGCGAATGACCTCAACTGCTTGTTTGATTAAGCGATCTTGTGGGTTTTCCGCATGAATCTGGAAGAATTTCATAGCCATGTCCTCATGGTAAAAGAATTATTGATGCGCCTGTGGCGCGGCGAACAGTGGCGTTAGATCATCAGGTACTGCTCGATAACGCCCAAGTTCAGACCACTGCTGTGGTAAGTGGAAATCACTGCCGGCGGTGACTTTTAAATTAAACTCGCGCGCTAAAATCGATAAAGTGCCAACCTGCTCAGCAGGTTGCATGCCATTGACTACTTCAAGCGCATGCCCTCCCGCACTGACAAAATCTTGTACTAAGCGGCGGCGCTTAGTACGCGTAAAGTTGTAATGATACAAGTGTGCCAAACTGATCAATGCATTGGCCTTGTTGAGGGTTGCCATAGTGTCGGCAAAGCTTGGCCAGTGTTGTTTTACATCACCAATTTTGCCGGCCCCCAGCCATTTTCGAAACGCCTCAGAATGATCGCGTACATGGCCTTCTTTGACTAGAAATTGTGCAAAATGTGGCCGTGCAGGCGCATTTAAGCTCACGCCTAAAGTGGCTTGTATCGCCTGTGCGCCTTCTAGAGCATTGGCAATGCCTTTGCTGGCTAAACGTCGGGCTATTTCTTCAGAGCGCAACCAGCGTCCTTTATGTAATGCTTCGGTCGCGGCATTTATGCTTGGATCATCAAGGGCAAAACCATAGCCAAGAATATGAATGGTGGTGCCGCCCCATACACAGGACAACTCAATACCGTTAATCAGGTTAATTCCAACATCCTGAGCGGCTTGTTGTGCCTCTGGCAATCCTTCGATAGTGTCGTGATCCGTTAAAGCGAGGGTTTGCACACCTTGCTGCGCGGCGCGTAATATAAGTTCACGCGGTGTAAGTACACCATCGGAGGCGGTACTGTGACAATGTAGATCTATATCCATGTTCAATGCTTACGCTTGCGGCTGTGTTTGCTATTATGCCGTTTCCTTTCTGTTATGGCGCGTACTGTGAAACAATTCATCGACTTTATTCCACTTATCTTATTCTTTATTGTCTTTAAGCTCGAGCCACGTGATGTGGAATTGGCTGGACAGGTCTTTTCTATCGGCGGAATCTTCAGTGCCACGGCGATGCTAATTATCAGTTCGCTGGTGGTATATGGCTCTTTGTTTGCCATGCAGCGTCGCTTGGAAAAGGGGCAATGGATTACTTTGGCTGGATGTTTGCTCTTTGGTGGCTTAACCCTCGCTTTCCACAGCGAAACTTTTTTAAAGTGGAAAGCGCCAGTGGTGAACTGGTTATTTGCCTTAGGTTTTGCCGGTAGCCACTTTATTGGCGAGCAACCTTTAATTAAACGTGTGATGGGGCATGCGGTTAGTTTACCTGATCCGATTTGGACTAAGCTTAATATTGCTTGGGTTGTGTTCTTTATCTTTTTAGGTGGTGCTAATTTATTTGTTGCTTTTACTTTTCAAGCCATTTGGGTGGATTTTAAAGTATTCGGCAGCTTAGGTATGACCCTGTTATTTTTAATTGGCCAAGGCGTATATTTATCACGCCATATGCAAGACGTGCCAACACAATCAAACAAGGAGTAACAGGATGCTTTATGCAATTATTGCTACAGATAACGCTAACAGCCTAGACCATCGTTTAGCTGCGCGCCCTGCTCACCTAGCCCGATTAGAGGCGTTACAGCAAGCAGGACGTCTTGTGCTAGCCGGCCCGCATCCGGCATTGGATAGCAGTGATCCGGGGCAGGCAGGCTTTACTGGTAGTTTGGTGGTGGCTGAGTTTGCGTCTTTGCAGGCCGCTGAAGACTGGGCCGCAGCCGATCCCTATTGTGCCGCGGGTGTTTACGCCCAAGTGCAAGTTAAGCCGTTTAAACAGGTTTTCCCAAAATCATAGCGCTGCCAACCGAATTGCTTGGAGATGTTAAACGGCAATGAGCACTATTTTACTGGTGGATGATGATCAAGAGCTGTGCGAATTGTTAACGCACTGGCTCAGCCAAGAAGGTTTTGCTGTGCAGGCTTGCTTTGACACTACCAGTGCTCGTGAGTATTTGGATCATCATCCCGAGCCTGATGCGATTATTCTTGATGTGATGCTGCCTGACGGTAATGGCTTGCAACTACTGCGCAAAGTTCGTACAGAGCATCCACAACTCCCCGTTCTGATGCTGTCTGCTCGAGGGGAGCCAACGGATCGCATTATCGGTTTAGAGTTGGGGGCGGATGATTATCTAGCAAAGCCCTGTGATCCGCGGGAATTGACTGCACGTTTGCGTGCTGTATTACGCCGCACTGTGCACACCCCACCTGCTGCGCAAAGCATGCTGGTGGTTGGTGATTTACAATACAGTCCCGCTCGGGGTGTCGCCAACATTAACCAACAAGAGGATATTGATTTAACCCTTTCTGAAGGACGGATTTTGGAGGCTCTATTAGCTACACCCGGTGAGCCTATTGATAAGCAACAACTGGCGCTGTTAGCACTGGATCGCAAGTTAACTTTATATGATCGCAGCCTAGATATGCATGTGAGTAATCTGCGGCGCAAGTTAGGCCCACATGCCGACTCGCGCCCTCGCATTGTTGCATTACGTGGGCGCGGTTATTTTTATAGCTTATAAATGTTTACGTTTTCTTTACCTTGGCTTGACTGCAATTGACACAAGTTTAGGCATACTAGAGTCATCCCGCTACCAGCGGATCGATGATTAAGGAGAATACCTATGAAACTTAAGATGACCTCACTGGTTTTGAGCGCCCTATTACCTTTAAGTGTTTTAGCCGCACCAGCAACAGAAGTGAATCAGGCCGCGACTGCACAAGAAAGAAACGCTGAGTGGCGTCAAGAAAATATGCAAAAGCGTCAAGCTGCTTGGTTTGACAGCTTAGAGTTGAGCACGGAACAGCGTGAGTTATTTCAAAATGAAATGCAGCAGCACCGCGAGCAACAACAAAAAGCGCGTGCAGCGCACCATGAGAAATTACGCTCACTATTGACTGATGAGCAGCGTGTTAAGTTTGATCAAAAAACGCAACAAATGCAGCAGCGCAAGCAAAAGCAGATGCAAAAGCAGATGCAAAAACAGATGCAAAAACAGATGCAAAAGAACGATAAGTCTAAGCGTGCAGGTCAATACAAAGATTCACCGCGCAATAACGCTGTAAAAGAATAACCCCATGCAAGCGGCTTAATTTTTAAGCCGCTTTTTTATAAGGCCAAACCCGATGCGTTCATTATTTTGGCGAGTACTTGGCGCTTTTTGGTTGGCCTTAGTTCTAATGGGTGCCCTTACCTATTTACTGGTGCGGATGTTTAACCAAGATAATTGGATTTTGGATCATCACCCAGGCCTAAAAGACTTTGCTACGACTTGGTTGAGCTTATACGAGTCAGGCGCCACCGAACCTGCGCTGTATTTCTTGCAGCAGCAAAAACACCGCTACCGCATTGAAACGCAAATTCTTGATGAGAATGGTGTTTCTTTAACTAAAGGCTTGTCACCACGCTCTTTAGCTATGGAGGCGAAGCGCGGCGACAAGCACTTACCATGGCGGCGCATCACTCAAGAAGTCACTGGGCAAAACGGTCAAAGCTATCTATTTGTGTACCGGATCGCCCACAGCGAGCTTGGCGCGTGGCAGCGTAATAATGGATTACGTCCAGCCAGTGCGCTGATGATTGCGTTGTTAGTATTAACGCTAATGAGTTTATTGCTGACACTATCTATTACTCGGCCATTAAATCGCTTGCGCAATGCTGTGCATGATCTAGGGCAAACCAGCTATCAAAAAGACGATTTAAGTCAGCTTGCTAGGCGACGTGATGAGCTAGGCGTTTTGGCTGCTGACTTTAATTATATGGGGCAGCGCTTGCAGGGTTTAATTAAAAGCCAGCGACAACTGTTACGCGATGTATCGCATGAGTTGCGCTCCCCCTTAGCGCGCCTGCAGATCGCTTTAGCGCTAGCTGAGCGAGGCTCTCCAGAAGAGCAAGCGGCTTTATGGCCTCGCCTGCATCTTGAGTGCGAGCGCCTTGACGCATTAATTAATGAAATATTGACCTTAGCGCGCTTAGATCAGGTACAAGAAAGCCGACAAATAATCGCTATGGATGAATTGCTGGATAGGCTAAAAGCGGATGCAGCGCTGTTACATCCTGAGCAACGCATTGAAGTGCTTGGGGCAGAGGGTTGTTGTTATCTGGGTTGGCCTGATCTTTTGCAGCGCGCGCTAGACAATTTACTGCGTAATGCCTTGCGTTTTAATCCTCAGTCACAACCCATTCAACTTGAAGTGAAGCAGCACGCAGAGTGCTTAACCATCAGTGTTCGTGATCATGGCCCGGGCATTGGTGAAGAATGGCTGGAGCAGCTGAGTGACAATTTTTTTCGAGTGCCAGGTCAGGCTCAACAGGGGTACGGGCTGGGGTTGGCCATTGCTAAGCGTGCGGTAGAGCAACATGCAGGACAGCTCAGCTTTAAAAATCACCCTGAAGGTGGCTTTGTTGCCACAATCAGGCTGCCCCTTACGCAAACAACCTGAGCTATTTAGGCCAGCTGCGTACAAAAGCTGCAGGATCAAGCTCTGGTGGATTGCGTAGACTATTAATGGGCGTACCTAAATACATATAAGCAATAATTTGCTCGTTGTCCTGCAAGCCTAAGCCTGCATTGATATGAGGTATTTGCGCCACTGCCCCTGTGCGCCAGACTGCACCGACGCCTTGTGCATGAGCGGCTAATAGAATGCCGTGCGCTGCGCATCCTGCAGCAAGTAATTGTTCATGTGCAGGCACTGTAGCATGTTCAGTAATGGTGGCTACAACGATAAGCAGCATGGGCGCACGCAATGGCAAGCAACGCGTTTTTTCAATCAGCTCAGCGCTGGCGTCAGCAGTGGTGCTGAGTAATCCTTCGACAAATAAATCCCCAAGCTTATTTCTAGCCTCACCTTCGATTGTGATAAAACGCCAAGGACGAATTTGCCCATGATCGGGCGCCCGCAATGCTGAGCGCAACATTACATCCAACTGTTGGGCGGTTGGCGCGGGCTCTTGTAAGCGTGGCACAGAGACACGTTTTAATAAAAGCTCTAGGGCATCCATAGTGATTCTCCTTGTTATTTATAAACAAATGAACTTTGCGAAGGTTTTAATTTACGATGCCTTATAGTAAACAATCTATCCGATAATAACCAACTTCTACGCTTGGTTATTATCGACTGCCTGCAATGACATGACTGATGCAAGGTGCTTAACACGCCACCAGTGTAGGCGGATGCAGTGGTTCCAGACCGTAGGCTGCGCGTGCTGCATCGCAATGTGGGTTATGTATCCCCTGCTCCCAAGATGTATGGAAATCTTGGCAGCTGGTGGAGCGATTGGCATAAATAGAGCAGCTGACATTACTGCCCAGTTCACCGCTTAAAGCTGTGCAACGTGCCGGCTTAGACTCAGTGCCGATCATGGCAACGTAGGTTGAGTTGATCGGCGCAACAAGCTCATCGGGTACTGTGCCACCGGCTGACTGGCACTCACCCCAGAAAAAAGACACACGAAAATAGGCGCAGCAAGCGCCGCAGGTTAAGCAAGGATTATTATCAGACATGATGTGTGAACCGCAAGTTACCGGCCAAGGCCGGCGCCTGAATATTTTAGCGCTACTGAGAAAAACAAGGTACTATCCAGCGAATTAATTTTATTGAATTGATTGCTCGTTTGTGTGGCAAGTAGAGCGCTTAGGTCACTTTACCGTGCAGTAGACTGTGCGTATTATGGGTGCAGTCCTAAAAATAGCACTACAAAACCTATGAGAATAAGTCGTTAAGGAATAGTTTGAGTCAATGAAGACGAACACTGCAAACACCTCAATACAAAGCACACCTAGCGCACCATTAGGTGAATTGTATTCACGTGTTTTGGCATATATGTATATTGCCGTAGTTGTGGCTGCCGGGACCTATGCAGGTTTTTTTTCTTATAATCTTTTGTGGTTGATCCCCTACTCTCTGCTGTACCCACACTTTGCTTATTTTTTAACATCGAAGTTTAAGCAGCAACATACTAAGCTCACTTACAGTCTGCAATCGGCCCTAGATACGTTCCATATGGGGGTTGTATGTGCCTTAATCGGTTTTGCCGTGATTCCAGCATTAATGGGGCTGCTGATTGTTGCTTTTAGCACCTTAATTGTAGGTGGAATTCGCTTGATGCTGCCAATGTTAATGAGCGCTTTAGGCGTTGCTGTTGGCGCATGGTTTGTACTGCGACCGGAGGTTAACTGGGACGCTCCTTTTGTTGTCAATCTGGCCAGCATACTTTTTGCTGGCCTCTATATTTGCTTGACGGCCTATTCAGTGCATTTCCAAGGCTTGCAGTTGGTCAAGGTGCAACTTGACATTAAACGTGAGCAAGAAAAGGCAGCACGCTTAGCACATAATCTTGCCAAGTATTTATCGCCGCAAGTCTGGCAGTCGATTTTTAGCGGTAAACGCACGGTTAAATTAGAAACGCAGCGTAAAAAATTAACTGTGTTTTTTTCTGATATCAAAGGTTTTACCGAGCTGTCAGAGGAGCTTGAAGCTGAGGCTTTAACGGATGTGCTCAATAATTACCTCAATGAAATGTCAAAGATTGCTTTAAAGTATGGCGGGACGATTGATAAATTTATTGGTGATAGCGTTATGGTGTTCTTTGGCGACCCGAGTACTCAAGGTGCTAAAAAAGATGCTATAGCTGCGGTTTCAATGGCCATTGCTATGCGCAAGCATATGAAAGTGCTGCGTCAACAGTGGCGTGCACAAGGCATTGATAAGCCTCTAGAAATACGTATGGGCATCAATACAGGCTATTGCACAGTCGGTAATTTTGGTGCTGATACACGCATGGACTACACTATTATTGGTCGAGAAGTGAATCTTGCGAGCCGCTTAGAAAGTGCTGCTGAAGCCGGTGAGATTTTGATGTCTAATGAGACATACTCCTTGACTAAAGATGTGATTATGGCGCGTGATAAAGGCCAAATTAACGTTAAAGGCTTTTCACGCCCTATTCAGATTTTCCAAGTTGTCGATTTTCGTCGTGATCTTGGCGCTACCAGTAGTTATGTTGAACATGAACTGCCTGGTTTCTCAATGTATTTAGACACCAATAATATTCAAAACTACGATAAAGAGCGTGTTATCAGTGCACTTAAAGAGGCCGCTGAGCGCTTACGTGATAAAATTATTATGTAAGTAACTGCAGGATGTCTTGCTCATCAAATGGCCAGTTGAGCTCTTGGCCATTATCCACACGGCGCAACACTGGGATGGTTAAAGCATAGCGCTCTAACCATTGCTCAGAATCAATAATATCGAGCAGCTCAACGATTAAGCCCTGATCTACAAAAGGCTGCAAAACCTGCTCTGCTTCTTCGCATAAATGACAGCCTAAAGTGCCAAATAACTCGCAATGTGCTGACATGCCTAACCTACCTTTTCAAATATTTATGCGCAATTGTAATTAAAAAAGCGGCTAAAATCAGTTAAAAGCCAATATAAGAGATAAAAATTTCACAACTCTGGCTTTTTAAGACGGGCCTATATATTTGTGCGATACTGATAAGGTCATAGCATTAGAGGCATTTTTATATGATATTTTCATGAGTACGCAAAATTACTGTACTAAAATCGAGAACATTGCGATTGAGGGTGTAAAAGATCTGGTCATCCGCTCTCTGCAAGATCGCCAGCAGTATTATGACCCGACAGGGGCTGCTTCAAGACTGGGGATTTGCTCTGCGTCTTGGTCATTATTTGGTATGTTGTGGCCTTCTAGTATTTATCTTGCTGGTGCTTTAGCTTTACGCCCGGTTGATCCTGAAGAGAAAATACTTGAGATTGGGTGTGGGCTGGCATTGGCAAGTTTAGTTGCTCATCGCCGTGGAGCAAATATTACAGCTTCTGATCGTCACCCGAAGGCTAAGCTTTTTCTGCAAGAAAACTTGCGTTTAAATAATCTACCCAAACTGCCGTTTCGCCATGGTCAATGGGGCGAACATCCCGTACCTTCTATCGAGGATACAGGGGCGGCATTGCTGCAGAAAAAATATGATTTAATTGTTGGCAGTGACTTGCTGTATGAGCCTGATATGCCGAACGCCTTAGCGCGCTTTGTTAATACATACGCTAATGAGCAGGCAGAGGTATGGATTGTTGACCCTAACCGAGGCTATCGGACAGCTTTTAATCGCAAGATGGACTCGCTGGGCTTTAATTTAAGCTCGGATGAGGTGCTGATTAGCCATGCGTCTGAACAGGAGCCTTACCGTGGGCGTTTGTTGATTTATAACCGCTGCTAAATAGGCATTCAGTTATCAATAAAAAAGGGTGACCGAAGTCACCCTTTTTTAGATCACAAAGAACTTAGTTCTTGTTCTCTTGAGCTTGACGAATCAGATCACCTAAAGTGGTCGGACCAGCAGCTTCAACTTCTTGCTTACGCATTTCTTTCATTGCATCTTTTTCTTCTTCAACGTCTTTAGACTTGATAGACAAGTTAATAACGCGAGATTTGCGGTCGATGTTGATGATTTTAGCTTCAACTTCGTCGCCTTCTTTCAGAACGTTACGTGCATCTTCTACACGGTCACGGCTGATTTCAGATGCTTTCAGAACAGCTTCGATATCGTTTGCTAATAGGATAACTGCGCCTTTAGCGTCGACTTCTTTAACAGTACCAGTAACGATGCTGCCTTTCTCGTGCTCTGAAGCGTAGCTTGAGAACGGATCATCTTCTAACTGCTTAATACCGAGGGAGATACGCTCACGCTCTGGATCAACAGACAGGATTACGGTTTCCAGCTCATCGCCTTTCTTGTAGCGGCGAACAGCTTCTTCGCCTACTTCATGCCAGCTGATGTCTGATAAGTGCACTAAACCGTCAATGCCGCCATCTAGGCCGATAAAGATACCGAAATCAGTGATTGATTTGATGGTACCGGAGATTTTATCGTTCTTGTTGAACTGGCTAGAGAAATCTTCCCATGGGTTAGATTTGCACTGCTTGATACCCAGAGAAATACGGCGGCGCTCTTCGTCGATGTCCAGAACCTGAACTTCAACTTCGTCACCAACCTGTACCACTTTGGATGGGTGAATGTTTTTGTTTGTCCAGTCCATTTCTGAAACGTGAACCAAACCTTCAACA
>JAAYFI010000085.1 GCA_012728315.1 Gammaproteobacteria bacterium | reverse complement strand
TAACGCCTGCCACACAGGCGAGCAACTTGTTGCGAGTCCAGCGCACGCAATGTGTGTTTGTGCTGGCACTTGTTAGTGACTTGGTAGATTGGCTTTACTGCCATGATAAAATCCATTTTTGAAGAGCAGCAGTGTGTCATTTACACCTAGCGCAAGCCTATCAGAGCCATACTCGGTAAATTCATTTTCTAGATTAACTATGTGAACACTTTCTTTGCCAAAAGCCGAGATAGAAATCTGTTTGATGTTATCGAATGATAAGTCTGCCGATGAAGCCTTTAAGATGGACTCAACTTTGCTAGTAGCGATAAATTGAGTTAACCATGCCTCTTTAAATCTACTCATTTCCATATACAGGTATGCATTGGCCAATAATGAGGCAGATAAAAAAACGCCAAGAGTTCTAACCAGTTTCATATTCATAGGATTACTAACATTTTATTAGGCGATGAGCGCTGAAACTGTACTGCTACTGGTGGGTAATACAGTTTCTGCACTAATTATTAGTAGGTTATTCAACCTCGATAAATGTACTTGTTACGACGTCGCTGACATTGAAACGCACTACCATAAAACTGTGTTTCCAGTCCCAATGGCACTGACCGAGACTGTAATGAAACTCAGTAGGAGTTGAAGATATTGTGGCTTCTCCTAAAAGTGCGGCTACCTCGTGTTTTTTAAGACCAGTTAATCGGTCATTTCGTATGAGAGAAAGAGCCATCCCGCCCCGAACACAGCCAGGATCGTTCAACATTGATTCTCCTTTGAGCTCACTCCATAGGGCGGAATCAAACGACTGCTCCACTGTATGAGACGCAGTGAAATTAAGATATATGCCACCTATAACAATGACGAGGATAAGCGCTACAGTGATTCGAGTAATCATACTCATGCTTTGAAATAGCCTAACGCCGGAACTCAGCGGCGCGCTTTAGCGCGTCCGCTGGAGTGACTTGTTAGCCCCTGATTTGTGAAATGAACTCATGTTTTGAACTGGCTATTTTTACGCCTGATAGATAAAAATTTCCACTGCCAACCAGCCAAAACACTTTGTCTACGGCGTACGGTAGAACGCCAATTCTTGAACAATACGACTCAACATCTTTGAAGATTTTGTAATCGTTGGTGGCATTAGTAATTCCAAGCCCCTGCGCTATATCATTTATATGCGTATCTGGCTTTATGAATTGCGGGGAGACATTTTCTTTCAGGAAGTCGCACGCCAAGGCGAAGCCAAAGCCAAAAATTTCTTCCGATAGCAAAAGAGGCAAAGCGAGCTTCGATTGCTCGTTGGTTAAAAAGCCATCAACAAATGTTTGGAACTCATCTAGTGACTTGTATGCGGCCAGGAATTCAGCGATAGATATTATTGCCTTGCAGTATATTACCCAATGGCTTTTATTATTTTCTTTAACCATTCTCCCCGGTGGTCTATAGCCACTTGCAATTATTGCATCAAATAGAGAAGCCCAATCGCTATAATTTTTATTAACTTCTATGTGATCAAATCCGTAGAGCACAGATGACAAGTGCTCAATATCACCAATGCTGTTTGGCATTCCTTGCCTATTTTGAGCGTGCCCCAATAGAGATTTAAACAACTTCTTTATTGAATCTGGCTTTCTGCCTTTCCATTCATTGATATGCGCTTCCAGCATGTCATCCGTTACGGAATCAAATGAAAGCAAATATTCTTTTGCCTTGTAGTAATACTCGACTTCTCTCACAAATGCTTCCTTGATGGGTTAACGCTTGCAGCAGCGGCCGAGCGTAGCGAGGTCCAGCCCCACAGGGGCGTTGCTGACTGCAATTGTTACATGCCTACCACTGAATTTGAATTTTTGTACCGACATTTACCAAATCCATAAATTCATCCATTTCGGAGTTTGTAATGGCAATACAGCCGTTGGTCCAATTGAAGCGCTGCGAAACTGGAGCAAGCCAACCTAAACAATTACGCTGCCCATGAACCATAATAAAACCGCCTGGCGAAACGCCATTTTTCTCAGCATTAGCTATATCAACTGCGTTTGGATAGTTAACATGCAGGGCTCTGTAGAATGAAGAGTCTTCTTTTTTGTAATCAAGCGTATATTCACCTTCAGGCGTCTTTTCATCACCTTCTTGTTC
>JAAYFI010000133.1 GCA_012728315.1 Gammaproteobacteria bacterium | reverse complement strand
GCATTGGCCCATGAACAGCCGAAAGATTTACAACACTTAGCGAAATTAGAAGACATGCATCCGCGCATTGTGCGCAATGAAGGATCTACTTTGTTAAAGCTGATTGCCCATGCCCGTAGCCTTCCTGAGCAGGAGTGGCCAGAAGCATTGTCTGAACCATTACCGATTGAGGCTGCTAAGGTATTAAAAACCTTGCGTAAGATAGGTTTGGCGCTGGGTGTCGAGTTGGATATTGCGCCTGAGTTGATGCTACGCAAGAAGATTCTTGAAGAATTGCTGCGCAGCGGTTATCCGCATGGGCCTTATGCGTTGCCAGATAGCTTGCAAGGCTGGCGTCGTGAATTGATGGGTGATGCTTTGTTAGCCTGCTTGGCTGAGGAATCAATGTGAAACGGATTTGTTCGGTTTACCACAGCTCTAAAAAGATGGGCATGTATCTGTATGTGTTGCGCGCAGATGCGTTACGGCGTTTACCTGCGCCTCTGTTAGAGTTGTTTGGCGCGCCTAAGCATGCGTTTGATTTGGTCTTAACGCCAGAGCGCACTTTGGTGCGTGAGGATATTACGCAAGTGTTGCGCAATCTTGATGAGCAGGGCTATCACTTACAGATGCCGCCGCCGGAAGATGAGTACTTGCAGCATTGGCCAGACGAATTATTGCATCGCAATGATCCGATGTAACTGAATTTATTTTCGAATTATAACGGTTGGTTTTTAGTTGCCGCACCTCGCTACTGCTGTTTTATCCCTTAGCGAACCCGTCCAGGGTTCGATTCGGGCGCTTCGCCATCCTTGGCTACGCTTGCCACAGCAATAGTGAGGTGCTTATTGAGTTGAGGTTGTTGTCTATCTTTGCGCTGGGGGCGCGGGCGGCTCGCCCGCACAGCTTGCCTGCAAAATATTGCCCGAGTATTTTTAATAGAAAGTCTTTTTGAATAATTTTTAGCACAGGATGCGTTGTGCCTCTTTTGGATTGTGCCATCGCTACTAATGACGAGTGAGTTGCGCAGAGGGTATGGCTGTTGACGTTGCTATAAGATTTTTAGGCATAAAAAAACCCGCCGAAGCGGGTTTTTTTTAAGAGGTGCGAGTTATTAGATAACTTGAACTTCTTCAGCTTGCATACCTTTCTGGCCACGAGCGGCTACGAAAGATACAGTCTGGCCTTCTTTCAGGCTTTTGAAACCGTCGCTTTGGATAGCGCGGAAGTGAACGAAAAGATCGTCACCTGATTGTGGAGTGATGAAGCCGAAGCCTTTTTCATCGTTAAACCATTTAACTACACCAGTTTGGCGATTAGACATTGTATGTCTCCTTGTACGAAGTAAATTTATACTTAGGCTGAGCCCAAGATGATACTGAGCGCAAGGAGTTACAGGAGTCGTAGCAATGATTGGATCGAGATCTAAACATATATTGATTCACGGTTACACATGCAGCAGCAGTGAGATGTACTTTACCCGAATTTCATTTAAGTGCCAGCATTATTTTAGTATTTATCCAAAAGGCTAGGTTTTTGAGTTTTAGAG
>JAAYFI010000009.1 GCA_012728315.1 Gammaproteobacteria bacterium | reverse complement strand
GTGGTATACCGAGCGCGGCTATAGCCCGATGGTGGATTTAAAGATTTTTGCCACCTCAAGTTATCGTAATGGCAGCATTATCATGACTCTGTACTTTTTGGGCATGACCAGTATCTGGGTTTTGATTCCTCTGTATGTACAGCAAGACTTAGGTTTTTCAGCGTTTGAGGCAGGAATGGTTGGTATTCCATCGGCGCTACTCTCGGCTTACTCTGCTCACTGGGCGGGTCAACGAGTTAATCACTATGGTCGTAAAATTGTGATTGGCGGCTTAGCTTTAGCTGTCTTTGGTTTGTTCGCCAGTATTGGTGGGGTGTTCTTGCATGAATATCTGGATTTAAGTATTTGGTGGCTTTTGCTGAGTTTGGCTTTTTTTGGTCTTGGCCAAGGCTCGGTGGTCAGTCCCAATCAAGCCTTGACCTTGGCTGAAGTACCCTTGGCCTACGCAGGCAGCTCGGGCGCTATTATGCAAACCGGACAACGTATTGGTACCTCGGTGGGTATTGCCGTGATCACAGCGCTTGTTTTTGCCGTGCGTCCCCATAGCTCATGGGCCGTTGCGGTGAGTGCTGGGTTGTTGGCGATTGCGCTGGTTATTGTATTGGCGTTAGTTGTGGCGGTTAAGGATTTGCGGGAGCGGAGGGTGGTTTAGAGTTTAGGGTGTGATGCTGCGCAGACTTCCTAGCAAGCGCAGCAACAGACAATGCATCTTACTGCGCCTTCTCGCTCGCATCACGCTCCGCCTGTTTGCGCTTCAACTCTTTAAACTCTTCGTAGTGCTGATAAGCCGCTTTAGCCACTGCCACTAAACCCACCAAAGCTAATAAATTTCTCATTTTAGATCTCCTGTCACTGATTCAAAATAAGCCACACTGATAACCAGAGGCTTATGGCTGAGTTAATAATTTACAATAGTTATACGTCATCCTGTGTCGCTAGCTTTTCGCGCCTTACTTATATTTCCACGAACACTTAAAATAGCTTAAGCGACACAGGATGACGCAGGTTGCTGTTAATTTCAGAGTGTATTTATTGAGTAGTATCAAAATAATGGCATTTTATACATTATTGCCAGATAAAGCCTTGAGCGGTGCCTGATATCTGCTTAGACTCAAGCCCGCTTATAAGTGCCGAACAACTGATATAATCGCTGATTTTTTGTTTAATAATTTCTAAGTCAGCTCTGCTTAAGGAAGGCTCAAATGTCGCACAACTATGCCCCAGGTGTTCGTGTTGAAATCCGTGATGCGGAATGGCGCATTAAATGTGTGGATCGCACCTCTGATGGCGGCGAGTTGCTGACCTGCGAAGGCCTGTCCGAACTGGTGCGCGGTCGTGAAGCGACTTTCCTCAGCAAGATTGAAAAAAGCATTCGCGTACTGGCGCCAGAAGATACCGTTCTAGTAGACGACACCAGCAGCAGCTACAGCGCCAGTCGTCTGTATCTCGCCACCCTGATTCGCCAAGCGCCGCCCATTGATGAAAAGATTTATCTGGGCCAGCACGCCGCCCTCGATGTGATGGCTTATCAACTTGAGCCAGCACGCCAAGCTTTACAGCAACCTCGCCAACGTATCCTGATTGCCGATAGCGTAGGTCTGGGTAAAACCCTCGAAGCCGGTATTTTAGTCAGCGAATTGATTGCCCGTGGCAAAGGCAAACGTATTTTGGTGCTGGCGGTTAAATCCATGCTCAGCCAATTCCAGCAAGAGTTTTGGAACCGCTTTAGTATTGGTTTAACCCGTCTTGATTCACAAGGTTTGCAGCGTGTACGTAACCGCATTCCCAGCAATCACAACCCGTTTCATTACTTTGACCGTTCGATTATTTCCATTGATACGCTCAAACAAGACATCGACTACCGCCACTATTTAGAGCAAGCCTACTGGGACATCATCATTATTGATGAGGCGCACAACGTCGCCGAGCGCAGCAGTCATTCCCAGCGTGCGCGTTTAGCTAAGTTACTCGCTACCCGTTCCGATACGCTGATTATGCTCTCCGCCACACCGCACGACGGTAAGCCGGAAAGCTTTGCCAGCCTCGTCAATATGCTCGACCCAACAGCTATCGCCAACCCGTCCGACTACGCTAAAGAAGACTTCCGCGATAAAGGCTTGGTGATTCGCCGTTTTAAAGAAGACATCCGTGAGCAGCTGACTAACAGCTTCCCTGACCGTAATATTGACACCATTAAAACGCCGGCCAGCCTGCCAGAAGAACACGCTTATCAAACCTTGCTCGATGCCGAGTTCCAAACGCTAAAAGGTGCAGGGGCAGGGCAGTTATTCCGCACTACTTTAACCAAGGCGTTATTCTCTAGTCCGGCGGCGCTACTCAGTACTGTAGCCAATCGTCAGCAACGCTTAAAACGCAGCCTCGATAGCGCGAAAACTGCAGAAACCCGTGAGGCGATTCGGGACGATTTAGATAACCTCGCAACTGTCGCTCACGCCGTACAAAACATCGACGCGAAAAGCTTTAGCAAATACCAACAGCTGGTGCGTTTGCTCAAAAACGACAGCCCGGAAGGGCAAGACTTTGCTTGGGATGCCAAACAGGCCGATGACCGCTTAGTAGTCTTTACCGAAAGCATTCCAACCCTAGAGTTCCTAGAGCAAAACCTGCCTAAAGACTGCAAGCTGAAAAAAGACCAAGTGCTGATTCTGCGCGGCGATATGAGCGATAAAGAGCTTGCCAGCACCGTGGATAGCTTTAACCAGCGCACCAGTCCTGCGCGTTTATTGATTTGCTCAGACGTGGCCTCCGAAGGGATTAACTTACACCACCTCAGTCACCGCATGGTGCACTTTGATATTCCTTGGTCCTTGATGGTGTTCCAGCAGCGTAATGGCCGGATTGACCGCTATGGCCAAACCCGCCAGCCGTTGATTCGTTACTTACTGACCGACAGCAGCAACGCTAAAATCAAAGGCGATAATCGCATTCTTGAAGTGCTGATTGAAAAGGACGCGCAAGCCGGTAAAAACATCGGCGACCCGAGCGAATTCAGTCAAGAAGAAGGCGAGGCTCTCACTGCTGAGTTAATCGAGCGCGATAGCAGCGCTGACGACAATCTTGATGATCTGATCAATGATTTTTTTAGCGGCGTTGATAGCGCAGGCAATGCACCGGTCGATACCGTCGCCGCTTTTACGCCAGAAGTCAGCCAGCTACAGCTCGACGATATGCTTGGCCATCGTCCACGTATCTTTAACAGCGATATCGACTACGCCAAAGCTGCGGTCAATTGGTTGCAACAGGATGCGGGCGTCGCGCTGCAAGTGGAAATCGAAGGCGAAACCCTACGTCTGACTGCGCCCAATGACCTCAAACAACGCAAACGTTTTTTGCCGCGTGAAGTCTGGCCTGATGAGGACCGCTTTGCTCTAACCAGCAATCGCGAGCGTATCAGCGACGAGCTTAAGCGTTGCCGCGAAGAAGACAGCCCCTGGCCGAAAATTCACTATCTGTGGCCGCTGCACCCCGTTATGCAATGGCTGTATGACCGCGCACTCAATGCCTTTGGCCGTCATACCGCACCCGTAATTCGTCTGCCACAGCAATTAGCCGACAACGAGCATTGGGTCTTGCTGCATGGCGGCTTTCCTAATCGTCGCGGGCAAATGCACCTACAAAGCTGGTGTGCCGTGCATATTCAAGAGCAAAAGGTGATTAACAGCTGCAATCTGCCTGAGTTCCTGCAGCGCATCGACCTCAGTCGCTTGGTCAACCCCGGTCGCAGCAGCGATACCAGCCAATTTGCCAAGTTACTGCCGATGGCGATTAAACAAGCCCACCAGCAACTGCAAGTTGAACGAGACGACTATGAGCAGCGCAGCAATGCCACCTTGAACAAGCAAAATGACGCCCTTGATGCGCTAAAAGCCAAGCACACCCAGCAAATGGAAATGGATTTAAGCAGCAT
>JAAYFI010000112.1 GCA_012728315.1 Gammaproteobacteria bacterium | reverse complement strand
GTTCAAGGGTCAGGCTATGCAGGATATATCGTCGCTACTCGAGCAGGAGCTGAACAGCCCGCGCATGCGCACGCGTCGTAAATGGCGCGCATGGAAAGATGCTTGCGCACGTCGCGCGATTGCTCTGGGGGGCTTAAGCGTGATCGCTGCTATCACGCTGATTTTCTTTTATCTGTTGTATGAAGTTATGCCGCTGTTTAAAAGCGCCAGCATCCAACAAGAAACCAGCTTTACCCTGCAAGAACCTGTACGTTCCAGCAACATCTTGACGATGTTCAGCGAAGAACAAAATGAGATCGCTGCACTGCTCACCGATAGCGGCAAATTGCTGTTTATCAATGCACACAATGGCCAGCCAGTGTCGGAACAGCAATTGCCGCTGCAGGATGCTACAATCACCAGCCTGAAAGTGAAAACACCAGGCGATGACACCCTGTTACTCGGTTTAAGTAACGGGCAGGCACTGGCGGTGAACACCAGCTTTAAAGTGACATTTGATGCCGAAGGCCAGCGCTTAGGGGTGCAGCCGCAAGTGACTCAGCTATTTAATGGCAAGCCTTTAACACTGGACGCACAGCATCGCCCTCTGACTTATATTACTCAACAGCAAGCGCCCGACGGCATGCTGCTGGCTGGTCTAGTCGGCGATGGTGAAGTGGTGATGAGCCTATTGCGGCAAAAAACCAACTTTATCACCGGTGCCGTGCAGGAAAGTTTAGAGCCCATTGCATTTCCCAGCAGTACGCAGTATCAACGTTTACTGATCGCTCCCGACCACCACTACACTTTTGCTCTACACCACAGCGGTCGTTTGGATATCTATGACACGCGCGACCTTGAGCAGATTCAATTACTGCATACCCTGCCCTTGGTTAAAGCTGGGCAGCAAGTCACCCAGATGGTGTTTCAACTGGCGCAGCAATCCTTATTAGTCGGTGACTCACAAGGACAGATTAGCCAATTCTTTATGGTGCGCGATGCGCATAATCAGCAGCAACTGACGAAGATTCGCAGTTTAAAACTGGGCGACGCACCGATTCAGCTACTTGAAGCCGAGCAACGTCGTAAAGGTTTTGTTGCGATTGATAGCACCGGCCGCACAGGCATTTTTAATACCACCGCGGAAAAGAAAGCCATTGATCAGCCGCTGTTAGACGGTGCGCCTGTGCTGGCGACCTTAGCGCCGCGCGCCTCAATGCTGTTACTGCAAGATGCCCAAGGTGTGTTTCATCGTTATGCCATTGATAATCCACACCCCGAAACCTCATTAAAATCACTGTGGGGCAAGGTCTGGTACGAAGGCTATAACGAGCCGCAATATACGTGGCAGTCTTCGTCGGCTTCAACTGAATTTGAGCCGAAATTCAGCCTCACGCCTTTAGCCTTTGGCACACTGAAAGCGGCTTTTTATGCCATGTTGCTATCGGTGCCTCTGGCCGTCTGTGGCGCGATGTACACCGCCTATTTTATGGCGCCCGCCGTGCGCCGTAAGATCAAGCCAGTGATTGAGTTGATGGAAGCTTTGCCCACCGTCATCTTAGGTTTCTTTGCTGGTTTGTTTCTCGCACCCTTTATGGAAACCCACCTGCCTGGTGTGTTTGCTGTGCTGTTAATTCTTCCTTTAGGCATCGTTACCTTTGCTTTTGCATGGGCACAGCTGCCAGATCGAGTGCGTGATCTGGTACCTGATGGCTGGCATGTGGTGATCTTGATTCCGTTAGTAGCCGTGCTGGGCTGGTTATCCTTTAGCTTAAGTCAGCCGATGGAACTGTGGTTTTTCAATGGCGATATGCGCAGTTGGTTGAGCAATGATATCGGTATTGATTTTGACCAGCGCAACGCCATGGTCGTCGGCTTTGCCATGGGTTTTGCAGTGATCCCTACGATTTACTCGATTGCCGAAGATGCGCTGTTTGGCGTACCCAAATCCTTGAGTCATGGCTCTTTAGCCCTAGGTGCAACGCCGTGGCAAACACTGGTGCGCGTGGTGTTACCCACCGCCAGCCCCGGTATTTTCTCGGCGGTCATGATCGGCATGGGTCGCGCTGTGGGTGAAACCATGATTGTGTTAATGGCCACCGGTAACACGCCAATTATGAATGCCAATATCTTTGAGGGCATGCGCACCTTAGCCGCCAATATTGCGGTGGAAATGGGCGAGTCGGCGCTGGGTAGCAGTCATTACCGCATTTTATTTCTGGCAGCCTTGGTGCTGTTCTTATTTACCTTCGTGGTCAACACCTTGGCCGACTTGGTGCGCCAGCGACTGCGTAACAAATACAGCACGCTGTAATACGGCCTTGGCACAGATTTAGGAGTAGATAACATGAAGGTTTCGCTGAAAAAATGGGTCGCCAGTGGCAGCCCTTGGGTGTGGCTGAATGCCGGCGCAGTGGCGATCAGCGTGGTGCTGGTGCTCGGATTATTAGGTGTCATTGCCTCACGGGGCTTGGTGCATTTCTGGCCATCCAGCTTGCAAGAATATCAATACACCGACCAGCAAGGTGCGCAGATGGCAGTGCTAGGTGAGCGCGTACAGCGCGAACAAGTCACCGCAGAACAGATTCGTAATGCCGGTTTACCTGTACCTGAAGGTCAGGACATCCTCGATCGTCAATTGATTAAAGTCGGCAATCGCGAGCTGTACGGCTCAGATTTTCGTTGGGTGTTAGAACATCAACTCAGTGATCTGCACTACCCAAAACAAGCCGTAGCACTTGAGCGTCGTGAGTGGGGTAATTTCTATGGTTATATTGTTGGCATCAAAGAAAACGGCCAGCTCATTGCCGAGCAAACACCAACGGATAACGACCTGTGGAGCGAAGTGCTGCAGCGCACCGAGCGTGCAACGGCAATTTACCAGAAAATTAAAAACTTAGAGGGTGGCGCCATTGGTGCGATCAACTATGAGCTGGAGCAATTGCGTTTAGAGGAGCGCCGCTTACAACTCAAAGGCCAAGATACAGCGCAAAACCTGGCTGAACTCAAAGCACAAAAGTCCGTGCTGCAAGCTGAATATGCCAGCCAAGAAGCTGAATTGATGGCGCTGTATACACCTTTCAAGCGTGACTCTTTGCTACTGATGACCGCCGATGGTCAACAAAAAGAAGTCAATTTCAGCGAAATCGTGCGTCTCTATCAGCCCAACGCTCTGAGCCTCTGGCAGAAGATCCAGCACTATATCCTTAAGCTGGTGGAATTTGTCTCGGATGATCCGCGTGAAGCCAACACTGAGGGTGGTATTTTTCCAGCGATCTTTGGCACCGTGCTCATGGTGATGATGATGTCACTGATCGTCACTCCCTTTGGCGTAATTGCTGCGGTGTATTTACGTGAGTACGCCAGTCAAGGTGTGGTCACCCGCATTATTCGTATTGCCGTGAATAACCTCGCCGGTGTGCCCTCGATTGTCTATGGCGTGTTTGGTTTAGGCTTCTTTGTCTACTTTCTCGGCGGCAGTTTAGACCAGCTGTTTTATGCGCCCGCGCTACCCTCACCAACCTTTGGTACACCAGGATTATTGTGGGCATCACTCACCTTAGCCTTGCTGACTTTACCTGTGGTGATTGTGGCCACT
>JAAYFI010000126.1 GCA_012728315.1 Gammaproteobacteria bacterium | reverse complement strand
ATCCTAACAACCGCTATACCACGGTTGAGGCCAGCTCCTTAGAGACCATTCGCCATATGGTGGCTTCAGGTTTGGGTGTTTCGGTGTTGCCATTGTCCGCTGTGGATAACCACCGTTATGCCGAGGGCGTGATTGAAGTGCGACCCTTTACTGCGCCAGCCCCGACACGCACCGTAGCCATTGCCTGGCGTGCCACCTTCCCGCGTCCAAAAGCCATTGATGTGCTGATGGATGCGATTCGTCAGTGCGATGCTGCACAAGTCACTATTGAGCCCTAGCGATGAGTGACTTACTGGTACATACCCCAGTTACGGTGCTTAAAGGCGTTGGGCCAGCCATGGCCGAAAAACTGGCTAAAGTGGGTATCGATAACCTGCAAGATATGATTTTTCACCTGCCATCACGCTACCAAGACCGCACCCGTATCACCCCAATTGGCGCGCTGCGTCCGGGGCAAGATGCCGTAGTCGCCGGCATGGTGATGGCAGCGAATATTGTGATGGGTAAACGCCGCAGCCTATTAGTGCGGATTCAAGATGGCAGCGGTGGCCTGACGTTACGTTTTTTCCACTTCAGCATGGCGCAAAAAAATGCTTTGGCTAAAGGTGTACAAATCCGTTGCTACGGTGAAGTACGTCCCGGTGCTACGGGTTTAGAAATCTATCACCCGGAATACCGTGTGCATAACCCTGATGACGTGGCGCCCTTGCAGTCCACGCTCACCGCGATTTACCCCACCACTGAAGGCCTCACGCAACTGCGTTTGCGTGATTTGTGCATGCAGGCGTTAGGCTTTCTCAACGCGCGCAGTTTGCCCGACTGGCTGCCAGCGTCAATGATCCAAGCGTACGCATTGGGCTCACTGGAAGAGGCGATTCGTTATCTACACCAACCGCCTCCCGATGCGGATGTAGAAGAGCTGGCCGAAGGCGTGCATTGGGCGCAGCAGCGTTTGGCCTTTGAAGAAATGCTCACCCATCAGTTATCGATTCAACGCGTACGCGAAAGTCTGCGCCAGCAACGGGCGCCACACTTGCCACCAGCCCAAAAACTTCCTCAGCTGTTTTTAAATAATCTCGGCTTTCAGCCGACGGGTGCACAGCTACGGGTCGGCGCCGAAATCGCTTACGATCTCAGTCAAGACGTACCCATGCTGCGCTTAGTGCAAGGTGATGTGGGTGCCGGTAAAACCGTAGTGGCGGCTTTGGCCGCGCTGCAAGCCTTGGAAGCCGGCTATCAAGTTGCGTTGATGGCCCCCACTGAGATTCTTGCTGAGCAGCATTTTATTAACTTTAAAAAATGGCTCGAACCGCTGAACATTGAAGTGGCTTGGATTGCCGGCAAACTCAAGGGTAAAGCCCGTAAAACTGCGCTGGAAAAAATCGCCACTGGAGTGCCAATGGTGGTGGGCACCCATGCTATTTTCCAAGATGAAGTGCAATTTCATAATCTAGCGCTCGCCATCATTGATGAACAACACCGCTTTGGTGTGCAGCAACGTTTAGCCTTGCGTAAAAAAGGCGTGGATGGCGTGTACAGTCCGCATCAGCTGATTATGACCGCCACCCCCATTCCACGTACTTTAGCCATGAGTGCCTATGCCGATTTAGATACTTCAGTGCTGGATGAGCTGCCCCCCGGTCGTACGCCAGTGAATACCATAGTGCTGAGT
>JAAYFI010000061.1 GCA_012728315.1 Gammaproteobacteria bacterium | reverse complement strand
GACAAATGGAGGCTCCAATATGGGCTTACTTGTAGACGGTCAATGGCATGACCAATGGTATGACACAGATTCCACTGGCGGTAAATTCGAGCGCAGTGAATCACAATTTCGTAACTGGGTCACCGCTGATGGCAGCGCTGGACCAAGCGGCGTAGCAGGCTTTAATGCTGAAGCCGGACGCTATCACTTATATGTTTCTTTAGCCTGTCCCTGGGCGCACCGCACACTGATTTTTCGCAAGCTCAAAGGGCTTGAGTCGATGATTTCAGTGTCAGTGGTCAATCCGTTTATGCGTGAGCATGGCTGGACCTTTGCTGAAGGCGCAGGGGTGGTTGCAGATCCCCTCTTCCAAGCAGATTACATGCATCAGATTTATACCGCTGCTGATCCAAAATACAGCGGTCGGGTGACCATTCCAGTGCTCTGGGATAAACAGCAAAATGTGATGGTGAGCAACGAGTCGTCTGAGATTATTCGTATGTTCAACTCAGCTTTTGATGGGATTGGCGCAAAGCCTGGCGATTATTATCCAGAGGCGTTACGCGCTGAGATTGATCGCATCAACGAGCATGTGTATGACAGCATCAATAACGGTGTTTACAAAGCCGGTTTCGCCACCAGTCAAAAAGCTTACGAGCTGGCAGTGTTCCCCTTGTTTGAAGCACTGGATGAGCTTGAGCACCGTTTCTCCAAACAACGCTACTTAGTGGGCGAGCAGATCACCGAAGCAGACTGGCGTTTGTTTACCACACTGATTCGTTTTGATGCGGTGTATCACGGTCACTTTAAGTGCAACCTCAAGCAGATCGAAGATTATCCGCATCTGGCCGCTTATATGCGCGAGCTGTACCAATGGCCGGGTGTGGCGGAGACGGTGAATATGCAACATATCAAAGAGCATTATTACCGCAGTCACGACACCATTAACCCAACCGGTGTGGTGCCAGCGGGTCCAGTGTTGGACTTTACTCGACCACATGGCCGTAAGTGATTGTTGATGCGAAATCAGGCTAACTGAGCGGTCAGGCCGTTTAATATCCGCAGGAGATTTAACCATGATTGAACTACGACCTTATAACGAGCTTGGCGGCGCTCAGCATGGCTGGCTGGATACGCGCCACCATTTCTCTTTTGCAGATTATTACAATCCAAAACGCATGCACTGGGGCCATCTTCGTGTTTGGAATGATGACACCATTGCCGCGCGCTCGGGCTTTCCAGTGCACCCGCACCGCGATATGGAAATCATCACCTATGTGCGCAGCGGTGCGATTACTCACCAAGACAGCTTAGGCAACCGTGGCCGCACTGAAGCCGGTGATGTGCAGGTGATGAGTGCCGGCACCGGCATCCTGCACAGTGAAATGAATGAAGAGGATGTGGCCACACAGATCTTTCAAATCTGGATTATGCCGGATGAAAAGGGCTTACCGCCAAGCTGGGGCACTAAGCCTTTTCCGAAAGGCGAGCGCAGTGGCTCTTTTGTCACCCTGGCCAGTGGTTTAGCTGGAGATACCGACGCACTACCGATTCGAGCCAATGCGCGTTTAGTCGCGGCAACGCTAAAGGCTGGGCAAAGCGCTGAGTATCCGATTGCCGCAGGCCGTAAGGTGTATCTAGTGCCAGCCAGTGGTCAGATCGAGATCAATGGTGTTGTTGCTGCAGCGGGTGATGGCGTGGCGATCAGCGATGAGTCGTTGCTCAAAGTGCGTGCTCAGCAGGACAGCGAAATAGTGCTAGTGGACGTCGCATAAAAGGTGCTATTTCTGTGCGCTATGGACTTAGCTGCAGTTGCGCACAGCGTACGGCTTGAACCTTTAACAGAAGCTTTCCCATCGAGGGAATGCTTGGCGAGTTACTGGCCTCGACTAGAAAATACATCAACAAAGTTAAGTCTTATTAAAGAGGAAACAAAATGACTAAAGTATTGGTTCTTTATCACTCTATGTACGGCCATATCGAAACCATGGCCAATGCCGTAGCCGAAGGTGCCCGTGGCGTGACTGGGGTTGAGGTGACGGTTAAGCGTGTTCCAGAAACTATGGATGCGGAAATTTTTAAAAATGCCGGCGGTAAAACGGATCAAGCGGCAGAAGTGGCGACACCAGCAGAGTTGGCGGATTACGATGCCATTATCGTGGGGACACCGACGCGTTTCGGTAATATGAGCGGACAGATGCGCAACTTCTTTGACCAAACCGGTGGCCTGTGGGCGAAAGGCGCGCTGGCCGGTAAAGTGGCGAGCGTCTTTACTTCAACCGGTACCGGTGGCGGCCAAGAAATGACCATCACCTCCACTTGGACCACGCTGGCGCACCACGGCATGATCATTGTGCCCATCGGTTACACCACGCCAGAGCTGTTTGATATCTCACAAGTGAGCGGTGGTACACCTTATGGTGCATCGACCCTTGCTGGCGGTGATGGCTCGCGCCAACCGGATCAGCGTGAATTAGCTATTGCTCGCCATCAAGGTGCGCATGTAGCTAAAATCGCAGCTAAACTTAAAGCCTGAGCGTTATAACAGGGTCTTTAGTTGCTAGCGAAAGACTCAAGCTGATCAAGCAACGCGGCTACATTGTTTTCGTGGGCGCGTTGCTTAAAAGTAGCTTGAATGGTTCGTATGGAGCACTATCGCAACCAACGAGGTTTATATGAAAGTAGGTATCGCACTCACAGCCATTGCCGCGCTAGGTGTTACAGCTTGCACCACGACGGCTCAAGACCATGCTGAGTTACAAACAACCCCGGCTTTTGCCGCTTCTGCACAACGATACGATTGTGATAGCGGTGAAACAGTAGCAGCAATCTACCCAAACACAGACTCAGCTACAATCGAGTATCAAGGTCGTGTTTATAAGATGAATATTGCCGTTTCAGCTAGCGGTGCGCGCTATGTAGGCGAGGGTTTGGAATGGTGGACTAAAGGGAACGGTTCAGGATCTGAAGGCACTTTGTTACAGCATCAAGCGGACGGTACATCGGGTGCCGGTCTTGAATATTGCACTGCGCGCTAATGCGCCTTGAGCAACTGTTGATGCAATATTGATGCGTAGTTAAGGAGTCGCGCATGCAGATTGGTATTCTAACTTTCACTTTTTCTCTGCCAGGCTGCAGTTCTTTAAAAGAAAAGCGCCAGCGTATTGGAGGTTTACACGAACGTTTCGGCCGTAACCCAGCCGTGGCTGTGTGTGAAAGTGGCGAGCTGAATCGGCATGATGCCAGTCAGTGGTCCTTTGTGGTGGTGGGGATGACGAAACGTGAAGTTGAGGCGTTATGCAGCCAGATTGAGGATAAAGTGCAAGCTACGGTTGAGGGGCGAATTATGGATGTTGTGCGCGAGTTTCTCTAGTCCTGTATGGCGACTGCATTAGCGCAGTTAGCAACACCGATCTTATTCCAAGGCTCGACTTACAAGAAGGGTGGAAAACACCGATCCTGTAAGTCGCCATTATAGAGTGAAATTACGATGCCTTCGGCTTGAAGAACAGCGTCGCGCCGCGTGTTAAACCTTGCAGATTGACATCATCACGGGGCACTTCTGCTTCGATCGGCTCATCTTGACCTTCAACTTTTAAAGTCACCCGAGTGATGGCTCCTAATGGACGAATATCACGCACAATACCGGGCTGGTGGTCAGCCACCGCCACTTGTGACAGTAAGACCTCATGCGGACGGAATTGGATGTCTTGATCTGCCACTTTGAGACGATTGGAATCACCTAAAAAGTGATAGACAAAATCGCTGGCTGGGTTTTCATAGACTTCAGCGGGCGTGCCGATTTGTTCAATCACGCCTTTGTTCATCACTACAATGCGATCGGCCACTTCCATGGCTTCTTCTTGGTCGTGGGTGACAAACACTGAGGTGAGGTTAATGTCTTCGTGCAAGTTGGCCAACCAGCGACGCAGCTCTTTACGCACCTTGGCATCCAGTGCGCCAAAGGGCTCATCGAGCAGCAGGATTTGTGGCTCAACCGCTAAAGCGCGAGCCAAGGCAATACGTTGACGCTGGCCGCCGGATAGTTGCTCAGGATAACGATCCGAGAGCCAATCGAGTTGCACCATGCGCAGCAGTTCTTGGACTTTTTCAGCAATCACCGCTTCGCTTGGGCGTTCGCGGCGCGATTTCATCCGCAGACCGAAAGCGACGTTATCAAACACCGTCATGTGACGAAACAAAGCGTAATGCTGGAACACAAAACCGACATTGCGCTTGCGCACATCGCGGCGTGATACATCATCACCGTTAAATAAAATGCTGCCGGTATCCGGTGTTTCTAGGCCGGCAATAATGCGCAGCAAGGTGGTTTTACCGCAGCCCGATGGGCCGAGCAAGGCCACCAGTTCGCCGGCTTTGATGTCTAAATTAATGTTGTTTAACGCAGTAAAGTTACCGAACTGCTTATGGACTTGGCGGACTTCAATACTCATGACTTATTCGTCTCCATTGTTTAGCTGACGGTTGATCCGCGATTCGCTCCACTGCTTGAGCAGTAACATAATCAACGCCAAAATTAATAGCAGGCTGGCAACACTAAAGGCCGCAACGTGGTTGTATTCGTTGTAAAGGATTTCGACATGCAGGGGCAGGGTGTTGGTAAAACCACGGATATGCCCAGAAACCACCGACACCGCACCAAACTCACCCATCGCCCGCGCCGTGCAGAGCACCACGCCGTACATTAAACCCCATTTGATATTCGGCACTGTGACATGCCAAAACATCTGCCAGCCGCTGGCACCGAGTAAACGTGCCGCTTCTTCTTCTTGGGTGCCTTGTTGCTGCATTAATGGAATCAGCTCGCGGGCGACAAAAGGCACGGTGACAAACAAGGTGGCTAAGACGATGCCGGGTACGGCAAAAATGATTTGAATATCATGCTCAATCAGCCATTCACCAAAGAAGCCCTGTGCACCAAACAGCAACACATAGACTAAACCGGCGATAATCGGTGAGACCGAAAAGGGCAGATCAATTAAAGTGATTAAGACGCTTTTACCATAAAAATCATGTTTGCTGACGCACCAAGCAGCCGCTACACCAAAGACTAAGTTCAGCGGTACCGAGATGGCGACCGCCAGTAACGTCAGCTTTAGCGCTGAGATGGCATCGGCTTCTAGCATTGAGTCAAAAAAGTGCGCGACGCCCATTTTTAAGGCTTCAATTAATACAATAGCCAGTGGCAGTACTAAAAAGACGATAAAGGTTGCCCAAGCGGCAATGATCAGCACTAGGCGTGCCCAGCTGGGTGCATTGCGTGAGTTCTGATGGGATGTGGTCGACATAGGTATTCCTTAGCCCTTAGCAACGTAGCGTTGGAGAAGGTTGATCAGCAGCAGTAATACAAAAGACACCACCAGCATCATGACGCCAATAGCTGTGGCACCGACGTAGTCGTATTGATCGAGCTTGACCATGATCAGTAGCGGCAGGATTTCGGTTTTGCCGGGCATGTTGCCTGCGATGAAAATCACTGAGCCGTATTCACCGACACCGCGAGCAAAAGCCAAGGCAAAGCCGGTCAGCCATGCTGGTAGTAACGCCGGTAGTAAAATATTCCAGAACACTTGCAGAGGACGTGCACCGAGGCAGGTCGCCGCTTCTTCGAGTTCACGGGGGATATCCGCCAGTACCGGCTGAATGGTGCGTACAACAAACGGCAAGGTGACGAAGGTCAGCGCTAAGGTAATACCGAAAGGCGTGTAAGCAATGGTGATACCTAAGTCCGCAGCAAAACGCCCAACAAAACCATTCGGTGCATACAACGCAGTCAAGGCAATACCGGCTACGGCGGTGGGTAAAGCAAAGGGCAGGTCAATCATCGCATCAATCACTTTGCGGCCTGGAAAGCGATAACGCACCAACACCCAAGCGAACAGTGTGCCAATCACCCCATTGAGTAACGCCGCAATAAAAGCAGTACCAAAGCTGAGCTTGAGTGCCGCCACCACGCGTGGCGCGCTGACAATCGCGTAAAACTCTGACCAGCTCAACTGCGCGGCATAAATAAACATGCCGGCTAATGGTAAAAATACCAATAAGCTGAGGTACACCAGAGTGTAGCCGAGGGTCAGTCCAAAGCCTGGAATGACCGGTGAGGAGCGTCGTGACATAGTGACTTGCCTTGTGGTTATTTAAAAAAACAGCCCATACACGCTATGGGCTGTGCTGACTCGGATAACATTACTGTTCTTGATAAATTTGATCGAAAACGCCGCCATCATTAAAAAACTGCGCTTGTGCTTGCTGCCAGCCGCCGAAAAACTCATCAATAGTCACCAGTTTTAACGGTGCAAATTGATCAGCAAACTCTTTAGCGATCGCGGCATTACGTGGACGATAAAAGTGTTCGGCAGCAATACGTTGGCCAACATCGCTGTATAAGTATTGCAGGTAGGCTTCAGCGACCAAGCGGGTGCCTTTGCGATCAACGTTGCGATCAACCACCGCTACCGGCGGCTCAGCTAAAATTGAGATGGATGGAGCAATGATCTCAAAGCTATCAGCACCGTGTTCTTTTAAAGTTAAATAGGCTTCATTTTCCCAAGCTAGCAGCACATCACCCATGCCGTTATTGGTAAAAGTATTGGTCGCTGCGCGAGCACCACTATCCAGGACAGGCACGTTGGCAAATAAACGCTGCACAAAATCTTGTGCCTGTTTCTCACTGCCATAGGCTTGTTTGGCATAGGCCCAAGCGGCTAAAAAGTTCCAACGAGCGCCGCCTGAGGTTTTCGGGTTCGGTGTGATCACGCTAATGCCAGGTTTAACTAAGTCGTCCCAATCGTGTATCTGCTTAGGATTGCCTTTGCGCACCAGAAACACGATGGTTGAGGTATAAGGCGTGCTCGCGTTGGGTAAGCGTTGCTGCCAGTCTTTGGCCAGCCATTTACCCGAGGTATGCAGCTGATCAATATCGCCGGCTAAGGCTAGGGTGACAACGTCAGCGCGCAAACCTTCTGACACTGAACGCGCTTGCTTGCCAGAACCACCGTGAGATTGCTGCACTTGCAAGGCTTCATTGCCTTGCGCTTGCCAGTGTTGGTTAAAAGCGCGATTAAAATCACTGTAAAACTCACGGGTCGGATCGTAAGACACATTGAGTAAGGTTTGTGCTTGCGCTGTGATGGCGCTGGTGGCAAAGAGCACACCGGCAAACAGGCTGAAACGGCGACTTAAAATTGACATGCGGTACTTCCTAAATAAGAGATTGGCTCAATAACCTTTGCGCAAAAAACTCTCGCATTCGCCAACAGCAGCATGTCAGTGCTGATTGAAGCGGGTAGCGATGGCTATAGCTTAATGTCGAGAGCTGCATGCGATGTTCCTTATGCCAATACGCCGTCTAGTGCTGGCGTTAGGGGGATTATCATAGTCGTTATCGCTTATTCTTTAAAATACTGTTTAGTGATTCTCTTATGCTTTAAAAGAATTAGAGGTTCGGTGCTGCTTATTCTTTTTAGTTATTGATGGATGCTTTTATATTCTTTTAAGATTGGTCGGTGTTGTAGCATAGTAATTGCCACTGACCCATTACTGAGGAAATACCCATGAGTATTCAATTAGGCGACACAGCACCCGATTTCAAACAAAACTCAAGCGAAGGCTTGATCAGCTTTCATGAGTGGTTGGGCGACAGCTGGGGTGTGTTGTTCTCACACCCAGCCGACTTCACGCCAGTGTGCACCACTGAATTGGGCTTCACTGCCAAGCTCAAAGACGAATTTGCCGCGCGTAATGTCAAGGCGATTGCTTTATCGGTTGACCCAGTTGATTCGCACCATGAGTGGATCAAAGACATTAACGAAACACAAAATACCATCGTGAACTTCCCGATCTTGGCCGATGACGATCGTAAAGTATCCAAGCTCTATGATCTGATTCACCCCAATGCTAGCGATACATTAACGGTGCGCTCGTTGTTTATCATTGATCCCAACAAAAAAGTGCGTTTGACCATCACCTACCCAGCTAGCACCGGCCGTAACTTCCATGAGATTTTGCGTGTGATTGATTCTCTGCAGCTGACTGATAACTATAAAGTGGCCACGCCAGCGAACTGGCAGGACGGTGAAGAGGTAGTGATTGTGCCGTCCATCCAAGATAAAGCAGAGCTGGAAGAACGTTTCCCCAAGGGCTACCGAGCAGTAAAACCTTACTTGCGCCTGACGCCACAGCCTAACCGTTAAGATACAAACCTCTGGCTGCCGAGCATGAGTTGCGCGGCAACCAGACCCATAGAGAAGGAATGCGCCGATGCGCCAGACCATTGATGTGCGTTATTTAATTGTTCCAGGCTGGCAGGGATCATCGGCCGAGCATTGGCAGTCCCATTGGCAACAGGTATTACCAGTATGCGCGCGGGTTGAGCAAGAGGATTGGTTGTTACCTGAGCGTCAGGCGTGGGTGGCGCAACTGCAGCGGCACATTGCCGCCGATCGACGTCCAGTGGTGTTGGTTGCCCACAGCTTAGGTTGCGTCACCGTCGCGCACTGGGCTGCGCAAGCACCGGCGGCATTACTCGATCGTGTGCGCGGTGCTTTATTGGTGGCGCCGGCCGATGTCGAGCGCAGTGATTGCCCAGAGCCTTTACGCAATTTTGCTCCGATGCCGAGCTCAAGCCTGCCATTTGCCAGCGTATTAATTGGCTCCAGTAATGACCATGCCGCAACCGCGCAACGTGCGCTAGCGTTTGCGCAAGCCTGGGGTAGTGAGGCGGTGATTCTGCCCAACGCTGGGCACATTAATGTGCAGTCCGGCCATCATCGTTGGGAGCAAGGTTTTGCCTGGCTCTATCAACTGCAACAGCGCTGTGAAAGTTATCAGCAGCGCAGTGCATAAGGGATCAATTTAACCTTTGCATTATGCCAGCTCAGCCACGGGTGTTTCAGGGTGGTAGCCCACTCTAAAACCGCCCCAGTGTTTGCCATGCACATAAATGGGGACGGAAATATCGTGCATATGCTCACCGGTTTCACGGATATAGGTTTGTAGCAACAGTGGCTGTTGATGACTCCCACAGCGAGCACCGACACGGTCATTGAAAATACGCTTGGTGCGATTGTGTAAGTAATCATAGTCAGCATCGCCGGTTAGCGGTTGGCTGTACACAAGATTGTGGGTGGGAATATAGCCTTCTGGCGTCGAGGTGATGGCAAAAACGGCATGTTTATTACGCTTCAGAATAGGCTCTTGGATGGCACTTAGAACCCGGTCCGCGTAACTATCAAAGGCTGTTCTGTATTTTTGTGGATGGGTATTGGCAATGGCTTTGTACTGGCGGTCGAAGAGTGCTGACTCGCTAATTGTGCCTTGGGCAATATCTTTTTCAAATTGCGCACCGATCTGCTGGGCCGCCTCTTTGGCTTGCTCATAAATTTTTTGATGATAATCCGACAAACTGACTTCAGAGAGCTTTTCGCTGATGCCTTCTGTTTGCCCTTCAAGCAATATGGCAGATTGACTTAATTGGGCGGTTTGCTGATCGCTATGGGTTAAATCTTGACGGATTTGCGCAACTTCTTTAAACAGCTCATCGAGTTGTAACCTATTACTTTGTGTGCCGCTCGCAATACTGGCCACTTGCTGTTCGACATCGATGGCCAGCTCGGTGATATTGATCAGCTGTGCGCCGGCCTCTTCGACCAGTTGCACGTTGTTGGTTAAATCTTCAATAAGTTTATGTTGCTGCGCTGCGACTTCATTGGTGTGTCGTTGAATATCTTGCACCATGCTTTCAACTTCTTCCGTGGCTGCCGCTGTACGGCTGGCTAAGCCGCGCACTTCATCGGCCACCACCGCAAAGCCGCGACCATACTCTCCCGCGCGGGCCGCTTCAATGGCTGCATTTAAAGCCAATAAGTTGGTTTGACTGGCAATGCCTTGAATCACCGCGGCCACTTGTTGAATCTCACGGCTGCGCTGGCTGAGGTTATCAATTAAGTCACGACTGCTATTGGCCTGCTGCGCTAAGGCTTGCATGCTAAATGTGGCTTTTTCTAAACCGCTTTGCCCTGATTGACTGTTGCTACGGACCGCGCTGGCAGCGCTAAGGCTTTGTTCGCTGAGCTGGGCGGTTGCTTCTTCCGTGTTGATCATTTGCTCTGCACTGCTTTCAATCCGCTGTGCTGAATTGACCAGAGAAATAATTTTTTGCTTGAGTTGCTGAGCCGCATGACTGACGCCTGCCGCGGTAAGCGCGCTGGCTGTGGTGGCATGTGATAAGTGACGTGCCAGTTCGGTGGCCTGCTCGGAGCTATCAGTTGTTGCATGGCTTGCTGGCGGTGCAGGTAAGAGCGGAATAATTACACTGGGCAATAATAAAATGATGCTGGCCCAAATAGGTGCTTGGAACCACCATAAAAGTATCAGGGCAAGAATGCTGCCGATTTGTAACGCGTAGATGATTGAGGTACGGGAGATCATGAGCGTAGTAGCCTTATAGAAACCCAGAACATTTGAGCTGCTGGTGTTTTAGTTAATATTTGGCTTGTATTGCGTCATAAATCTAGGCAGAAGGCCATCATGCTTTGGTCGCTGAACTCGTATGACTTCAGTGTAAGTACGGACTGCTTGAGATTTATCAGTTATGCGAGAAAGCCCCCAGTCCTTTAGGGCGCTGAGGATGTCAAAGTATGGCCTGCGGGGTGAGGCGAGGTAGCTTGTCGGCCAGTTTTTAACGTGCGCTCACCGCAGATAAGGTTGTGCCGGTTATCGGGTGCGTCGCAAGAGGTGACAGGCAAACTTAAGTCGCTTGGCTAGGCGAAAAATGGGCTGGCGCATAGGGCGGCAGCTTGGCGCTCGGCGCTGGCTTTAAATTTTTGCGTTATTCGCTGGCGCTCTCTAAAAGCATGGGTGCCTAGGGATATAACGCAGCAGCGAAGGTTTAAAGCTCAGCGCAGGGCTGATAACGCTAGTCAAGAGGAGGGTATGGGCGATCAAGATCCTCAAGAGCGAAAGGTAATTCAGGCTGTGGCCATTGCAAATTTAAAGCTTCAAGTTTTTGTGCAATCAGGCTGCAAAATAACAGATTGCGCAACGGTTTATTATTGGCCGGTAAAATATACCACGGGTGGGACGCTGTGCTGCTTTTGCTAAAGGCCTGATTCCAGTTGTTTTGAATGCTATCAAAATGCTGATGACCCGCTAAATCAGCAGCAGAGATTTTCCAGCGTTTTTCAGGATTAATAAACCTTTGCCGTAGGCGACTTTTCTGCTGTTCTTTCGATATATGCAAATAGATTTTGATTAAATGGGTGTTTTGTTGCGCAAGCTGCGCTTCAAACTCAAGTAATTGCTGTAGGCGTCCCGTGGCTTGCTGGTCGTCAATATAGCCGTCGGCTAAATCGCTGACTAAACCTTCATAGGGGGTGCGGTTAAATACGGTGAGCACACCGGGTTGGGGCAGTTTACGCCGATAGCGCGCTAAAAAATTTTCACTGCGCTGACTTTCGGTTGGCTTTTGAAAATCACTGACGCGCACACCTTGGGGGTTCAGGCCGCGCAAGCTGTTGCGAATAACACCGTCTTTGCCTGAGCAGTCTGGGCCTTGCAGCCAGATCAGCAGGGATGGGCCATTATTGGCCCAGAGTAGCTGTTGCTGGCGATCTAAACTATTGCGCACGATTTTAAGGCGCGCGTCACATTCATATGAGGTCAGGCCAAAATCACGCTCAGGGTCTAAACTTAGGCCTGTGCTTGAGTGATAAAGGCAATCTTGCAATACAGCATCAGCGAGCCGCATATTAGTCCTTTTTACGTTTAAGTTGATCTTTAAGTTGGGTTGGCAGTTGGCGAATGATCAACATATCTCGTGCTTCATCGTATTCGACCTTAGAACCAAGCAGGTGCGACTCAAAGCTAATGGAGATGCCTTCAGCACGGCCAGTGAAGCGCCGAAATGCATTGAGTGTGCGTTTGTCGGCCGGTATTTCGGGTGATAAACCGTAATCTTTATTGCGAATATGGTTGTAAAAAGCGCGAGGGTTTTCTTCATCAAGAACTTCCGATAAACCCTCAATGCTGACCACTTCACCTCGTCTAGATTGGTTATTCGCATAACTGATAAGGTTGTCGGTTTTTTCCCGTGCCTGTTCTTCAGGTAAATCTTCACTTTCAACAAAATCACTAAAGGCTTTAAGTAAGGTGCGGGTTTCGCTGGGGCCGTCGACACCTTCTTCGCAGCCTAAAAAGTCGCGGAAACCATCGATAACTTTTTTACCGTTTTTGCCTTTTAGGAAGGAAATATACTGTTTGGATTGCGGGTTATTTTGCCATTCTGACAGATTAATACGAGCCGCTAGATGCAGTTGGCTGAGGTCCAGATGGCGAGCCTCATGCATATCTAGGCTGTCGGTGATGACCATACCTTCGCTGTGTTGTAACACGGCAATCATTAAGTAGTGGGTCATGCCTTGTTGATAATGAGCCAGCAGAACATGACCCGAGAGGCTGATGGTGTGCTCATCCAGCTGTTTTTTTAGATGCTCAAGCGCAAGCTGACTAAAGCGCACAAAATCCTCTTGTTCCGCCAAGTAACGGCGTAGCCAGTCCTGTACGGGGTAGGCTGTGCTATCGGTTTGGAACAAGCCCCAAGCCTTGCTTGGCTTGGCATTGTAGCTGTCATTCAAATCAGCGAGGGCGTGTTGCAGGAGGTTGGAGTTGGGCAGTATCTGCTCGCGCAGTTGTAAGGTGGCCGGGCTGTCATCGGGCTTTTTATCAATAAAATGAACAATGCAGTTTTGAATCGACATAGGTTTAACCTTTAACAAAGAAAGCAGCGCCTGGCTCTGCGTCACGAGCAGGGCAAGACGCTCAGCGAAGGGGGCTTAGAGTTGAGCTTTTTTTAGTTGCTCAAGGCGTTTTAAGACAAAGCCAACATGTAAATGTAGCGCATAGAGTTCATTGGCATACGACAGCGGTACTTCAACTTTCGCCAGCTCGTCTTGGAGTGTGTTGAGCCGTTTGATCTCTTGATCAATATGCTGGGGTAAAGTGTCGTTGCCCAGTTGCTTGTCAATATCACGCAAGTATTTATACCAGCGGTAAATACGGGCGCGAATGCGCCAACGGTAGATCGGTCCGGCCACTTTGAACAGTGGAAACAGTAGCACCAGTAAAGGAATCACTAAAATAATATAACGGTCGGCGAGCGAGGCTATTCGAAAAGGCAAGTAGCGTTGCAGTAAGGGCAAACCTTTGGCATGGAAGTATTCTGACTCCGTTAGCGAAGCAAAATCGTGGGGTAAGTTTTGTGGCCAGGTATCTGGAGCATCCAGCAGCGTGCCTGCTTTCATGACCTCTTGTGCCGAGGCTAAAATCAGTGCAGTGAGTGCAGGGTGAAAAGACTCATTGGCCACGAGCATGGCAACTGGACTGAGCGTGGTGATGTTCTGATGCGGTTGATTGCTGGCCAAGTTAAGCAAGCCTTCACCCACTTCAATTTGCGTAATAAATGGCAAGCGCGCACGGTAAGCAGCGGCTTGCTTAAAGTTAACCACTTGTAACTCTGAGTAACTGGCCGCTTCTTGAATCAGTGCGCTTTCAGCAGGACCTAAAAAAAATGCAGCATCAAGCTGGTTATCAAGCAGTGCAGTTAAAGCTTTTTTGCCACTGTAGGCTTGCCAAGTGCTGGGTAAGTTGTTGCTATCAATTTGATTGGCATGCAGCAGTGGGTCGACCGCCATTCGTATGCCGCCATTGATGGCACCTACAGCTGTGCGTAAGGGCACAAGATCCTTGATGGTATTCACCTTGATGCCGTGACGAACAAATAACCATAGAGGCTCTTGAAAGACCGCACCAAGATTGTAGAGTTGCTTGCGTTGTTGCGCATTGAGCTCGAGTTCTTGGCCACTTTGAATTAAGGCTAAATCAACCCCGCTTTTTTTATCCAGTAAGCGTGCAGTGTTTTCTCGCGAGCCACTGCTATGAACCAACTTCAGCTCAAAGCCTTCTTTAGCTAACTCCAAGCGGAGTTTTTCTGCAAACTGCGCGTAGCCACCATTGGGACTGCCGGTGCTCATTGTGGCGTGCATAGGAGGTGGTGGCGCAACAAAATAAAACAAACCCGCCACTAAGGCCGCTAAGACAGGCACCAGCCATAAGTTAGCGCGCAGCATAATAGATAAATCTTGCAGAATACGGTTCATCGGCTGTCCTTATGCGTTGCGTGGATCATTATGCGCCTGTGGTTTTGCGCCGAGGAATGCCAAAACGCTGGCGGCGCTCCCATAAACATTTACGACTGATGCCCAGTTTGCGCGCTAATTCTGTTTCCGTCATTTGATCTTGGTGCTCAAGGACGAAGTGTTGGAAGTAGTCTTCCAATGACAGGTCACTGGCGGCCAGCTCTGTTTCAGGCTCAGGGTCTGCTGCTATTGCGGTATCTGCTGCGGGTGCAGTGCTGGGCGTTGTTTGACTGCTGTTTTCAGCGGCTAAGTCAACATCTATCCCCATCAGCTCGGTGGTGACCTGACTGCCTTCACAAAGAATAACCGCACGCTCCAAAGCGTTTTCTAGCTCACGTACGTTACCTGGCCAACTGTATTTTTGTAAGGCGAGCTTGGCTTGCTCGGTAAAGCTCATCGGTTCTTTGTCCATGCGTTGACGCTGGCGTTCTAAGAGTATTTCGGCAATTTCTAAAACATCGTTTTCACGATCGCGTAAAGCCGGTAAGTGCAGGGCAATCACATGCAGCCGGTAGTATAAGTCTTCACGGAAGCCCCCGGTTTTTGCGAGGGCTTTTAAATCGCGGTGCGTGGCTGCGACTAAACGCACATCCACCTTTTGTGATTGCACTGAACCCACTCGACGAATTTCCCCTTCTTGTAACACGCGCAGCAAACGTGCTTGCGCCTCTAAAGGGAGCTCGCCAATCTCATCTAAAAATAAAGTGCCACCATCGGCTGCTTCAACTAAACCTGTGCGTGCAGTGACTGCACCGGTAAAAGCCCCTTTTTCGTGGCCAAAGAGCTCTGATTCAATCAGCGTTTCTGGAATAGCCGCGCAGTTGACCGAGATCATCGGCGCTTTAGCGCGTTTAGATAGATTGTGTAGCGCGCGCGCCACCAATTCTTTACCGGTGCCAGATTCGCCTTGAATCAGTACGTTAGAGTCAGTGGGTGCCACTTTGCGTATTTTGCTATACAGCGTTTGCATGGCTGCGCTGCTGCCAATAATGCCTATATCAGTATTATCGGTCAGGGGCTGCTCAGTATCGAGCTGTTGTGGGTCGGCATCTTCGGCGCCGTCACTCTTGGCCTGCTGATGGTCTTGAATAATACGCGCTACGGTCTGCAGCATTTCATCATGATCAAAAGGCTTGGCAATGTAATCAATGGCGCCTAAGCGCATCGAGTCCACCGCCGAGCGCAGGCTGGCATAACTGGTCATAATCAACACGGGTGTCGGTTCAGCCAGTTTGATCATTTCAGTACCCGGCGCACCGGGTAAGCGTAAGTCGCTAATAATTAAATCAAACGAAGGAATTCGATACTGCTCTTGTGCCTCTTGCACTGAACCGGCTTCACTGACTTGGTAGTGATTACGTTCAAGGAGGCGACGCAATGCAGAGCGAATAATGGGTTCATCTTCAACAATCAAAATATGATGCATTGATACTCTCTCTAAACAATCCGAATGAGGCGATGTTATAGTTGTGCGACTCATAACAATGCGCTCACAGCAGGGCTGGAGGATGGGTGATGGCGGGGCAGCGTAATTCGAAAACGTGTGCCGCACTGCTGCTCAAGATCACAAGGGCTGTCGACATGTAT
This sequence comes from Gammaproteobacteria bacterium, assembly GCA_012728315.1. Classification (GTDB taxonomy): domain Bacteria; phylum Pseudomonadota; class Gammaproteobacteria; order Pseudomonadales; family Pseudomonadaceae; genus Denitrificimonas. The sequence goes on along the minus strand of JAAYFI010000061.1, from coordinate 8,807 downwards.
TTCGCCATGATGCTCTTCGATCATGGAGTACACCAAGGCAAGTCCAAGGCCTGTGCCTTGACCCGGATCTTTGGTGGTAAAAAAGGGTTCAAATAAGTGTTCTAAATTTGCGCTGCTGATGCCGCTGCCCTGATCCTCAATGGATAACTCTACATGAGAATGAGTGGCTGTTGTACGGATATAAATATGACCATACTCAGGGCTTGCATCACGCGCATTGGATAAGAGATTGATCAGCACTTGAGCTAAACGCTGTGCATCACCTTGTATCCAATGCTGGGTATTGCACAGGTTGAAAAAGTGCACGGCTTTACTTTGTTTATTTAAACTGAGTAAGTGAATGGCTTCGCTGGTGATATCAAACAAGCAGACGGGCTCGTGATTATCCAGTTGCTGCTGGCCTGAGTGAGAGAAGCTCATTAACGATTGTACAATCCGCGAGACGCGCTTAGTTTGATCAATGATTTGGCTGCTAATTTCGCTGATTTCAGGGTCTTCATCGCGCTCGTAACGTAGGTTCTGCGCTAAACAAGCAATGCCTGTAATTGGATTACCAATCTCATGGGCGACGCCCGCCGCCAAGCGGCCAATGGATGCCAAGCGTTCAGAGTGCACGAGTTTATCTTCGAGCATGCGGGTTTGTGTGGCATCTTCCACCAGCAGTACCAAACCACTGTTGCCCGGTGCTAAAGGCTCATCAATAGCGGCTTTATGCAGGTTAAGCCAGCGTGATTCGTAAGCGCCTTGCAGGGCATGTTTGTAAAGATGTGCGCTATGGCCTTGAGCAAAGTCCATCAATAAATCGCGCCAAGGCGCATCAATACTGTCAAGACGTGAGCCAACGACACGTGTGGCGGTAATCCCGGTGAGGTCTTCTAAAGCGCGATTCCACATTAAAATCTCATAGTCTTTAGCCAGCGAGCAAACGCCCATTGGCAGGTCTTGCAGTGTTTGTCTATGGTAGCGACGCAAAGCATCCAGCTCTGCAGCCAGTCCCGTAAGACGAGACTGGTATTCCTCTAAACGGCTTTCGATAAAGTGAATGTCTTCACTGACATAGGTTTCACTGTCGGTTTTGTAGGGTAAAAAGGTGTTGACCAAGTCTTGCGCGACACTGGGGCCCATTAAACCGGATAAGTTGGCCTCGATACGGTCACGTAAGCGCCGCAAAGCAAAAGGGCGGCCCTCATCAAAAGGCAGTTTTAGGTCTTTTAAGGCTTGTTCTACTTCCCGTTGTGCGGTGACCCCGCCTAAAGGTTTGGCCAGCTCAGTGGCAAATTCCTGCGGGGTGCGGGCGTACAGCTCACGGCGTTCTGGGCGGCGAACATTATTGACGACACATGCTTGCGCGGCGCGCTGTTCTTCATGGCTGGTGCGGCTGATCAGTGAGACCAGGACAAAAATAATACAGTTTGCAGTTAACGCGGCAATGGCTGAAAAATGCCAGTTACGATCATCCAGCACATAAGTGTAATCAATAATGGGCAGGTAAAATTCTTGGATATTACTAAACATCGGCAGCAGCATACCGGTGGACCACGTCAGTATGCCGGCCACTGCACCGCTGATAAAGCCATAAGCATTGGCTTTGGGCCAATACAATACTGCCAGCACGCCGGGTAAAAACTGTAAGGTCGCCACAAAAGCGATTAAGCCAAGATTGGACAGGTCTTGCTCAGAACGCAGCAACAGATAAAAGCCGTAGCCAGCGAGGATAATGGTGACAATTAGCGCGCGTCGAGTCCATTTTAGCCAGCGGTAGATATTGCCTTCTGCAGGAGGCTGATAAAGGGGGAGCACCAAGTGGTTCATCACCATGCCAGACAAGGCTAGGGTCAGCACAATAATCACACCGCTGGCAGCAGATAAGCCCCCGGTAAAAGCGAGTAAGGTCAGGCGCTCACTCTCCACTGCTAAACCTAGGCCCAGCGTAAAATATTCTGGCGAGGTGGGGGCGTTAAGTTTTAAACCCGCCCATAAAATTGGCAAAATCGGCAAGCTCATTAAGAGCAAAAATAAAGGTACACCCCAGCTGGCGCTGACCATCGAGCGCGGATTAAGGTTTTCAGTGAAAATCATGTGATACATATGCGGCATCGCAATAGCTGAGGCAAAAAACAGCAACAATAAAGTGCGCCATGGACCTTCTTCTAAGGGAAGTTGTAAGTCTTGCAAGATGGTTTTATTTTGCGATAACCAGATATCTAAGTCGCTGGGGCCATCAAAAATTACAAATAATGCATAGGCGCCAATGGCGAGCAAGGCGATCAGCTTGACCAGTGATTCAAAGGCAATGGCAAAGACCAGCCCTTCGTGTTTCTCACGGGTAGCAATGTGTCGAGCTCCAAATAAAATCGAGAATAAAGTAATCAGGATGCAGAAGGCTAAGGCTACGCGGTCTTGAATGGGTTGACGGGTTAAAATGCCAATGGTGTCGGCCACTGCTTGAATTTGCAGAGCCAGTAAGGGTAAGGCACCCAGTAGCATACCTATAGTCGTAATAGCGCCCACCCAGCTGCTACGAAAACGAAACGCCAGTAAGTCTGCTAAAGATGACAGTTGATGGGTGCGCGTGAGGTGTAAAATAGGATAAAGCAGCACTGGGGCTAATAAAAAAGCACCCGATAAACCTAAATAGATGGCTAAAAAACCATAGCCATATTGATAAGCCAGTCCCACAGAGCCAAAAAAGGCCCAAGCACTGGCATACACACCTAAAGATAGAATGTAGGTGAGTGGATGACGCACAATCCAGCGCGGTACCCAGCCGTGCTCTGTGGCCCAAGCAACGCCAAATAGGGTAAATAAGTAGGTGGTGCTGATTAAAATCAGCTGGCTTAGACTAAAGCTCGTCAGCATCTTTTTGGCTCTGCAAAATAAAAGTGACCACAATAAGGATCAGCCACAATAAATAAGGGCGATACCAGACACTATCTGCAGCAGTCCACCATTGCATAATGGCAGGCGAAAACAGGTAAATGCCAACAACTAAAATGAGAACTAAACGATAAATGTACATGGTGCCACTCAGCAATCAAGTGTCACCGATAGTAACCAAGCACGCGACGCTCTGCCACACTTAAGTTAAGCAGGGCGTGCATTTATCGGACAAAATTGCCTTGGCGGCGCTCAATTCGAAACTCCAAAGTACTGGCTCGGTAGCCCGCCCGTAAGCTTGGCATGGGTAGGCAGGTTTGCCACTGTGCCCCCGCCACTAAAGGGCTGGAGCTGCTATAGCGCGCCTCGGTAAATAGCGTTTCGACTAAGTTTATATTCTCACCAGGCCGGTAGGCAGCAATACGCCATTGCAAGTCTTTTAATGATTGATCGGTATTGTTACGTAACTGCACAAGCAGAGGCTGATCGGGCGAACACAGGTTGGGCGCATAACTGATTTGTATATCCAGATGATCCAGCAAACGCTGGTTTTGGCGCTCATCTACAATTAACCAGCCGGCAATACTGCCCAATAAGAGCAGTAAAGGTACACCGATCATTAAGGTGCGCTTGGGATAGCGCAGCAATAAGGCCAGCCAAGTGATGGGGATTAAAGCTGGAGGGAGCATTGAATTATGCCTCGGGGTGGTCGCGCAAAAAGACTAAGTGATTAGGCTTAGACTGCTCTGCGCTGTAGTAATAACCCTGCGCATTAAAATTTTTCAGCGCGGCAACTGAGTCAATTTGCTGCTCAATCACATAGCGGGCCATCATGCCGCGGGCTTTTTTTGCATAAAAGCTGATGATTTTATATTGGCCGTTTTTTAGATCTTTAAAGTCAACATTAACTAATGTGGCTTTCAGCTGTTTAGCTTGCACCGCTTTAAAGTATTCGTTGGAGGCTAGATTAAGTAACACGCTGGCATTTTGCTCAGCCAAGCATTGATTGAGCGACTCAGTAATTTGATCGCCCCAAAACTCATAAAGATTTTTACCTTTTGTGTTCTGCAGCCGAGTTCCCATCTCGAGACGGTAAGGCTGCATTAAATCCAGTGGTCGCAAGGCACCATATAAGCCGGATAAAATGCGTAGATGTTTTTGTGCATAGTTAAAATCTTCAGGGGTTAAGCTTTCTGCGTCTAAGCCACTGTAGACATCACCTTTAAAAGCAAGAATGGCTTGTCTTGCATTGCCAAGGTTGAAATTGGGCTGCCATTCGGTAAAGCGCGCGACGTTAAGGCCTGCAATCTTGTCCGATACTTTCATCAGTTGCGCCAACTCACTGGGGGACAGTTGACGTAGAACCTCAATCAGCTGACTTGATTGCTCAAGATAGCGTGGCTGCGTGAATTCTTGTGTGGCCAAGGGGCTTGTGTAATCCAGCGTTTTCGCGGGTGAAATAACCATAAGCATAAATTTAGATCCTTGTCATACGGCTGCAGGCTGTAAAGCCGTGTAAGCGGATAAGCACATATTATGTACCTGAGTATACAAGTTATCAGCAAGGATGGGCGTTGCCTGTAGAGCAATTTGCCAGCAAATACTTGGCAAATCTGCGACAATAGGCGGCTCAGTATTAGAGTTTTATTAGGCGTTAATGAGTAGACAACCGAAGCAGCAGGCCTTGCTTGCGCAGATTGAGCGAGCCTTGAGCGCTGACCAGCACCCTTTACGCAGGCGTTTGCTGGCATTGCTAAAGCAGCCGGATCACGCCCAAGCACTCGCCAAGTGGCAGCACGACTTAGAAAAGTCCTGCCAGCAGGTGGACAATCGTCGTTTAAGTATTCCGAAGATTACTTACGATGACAGCTTGCCGATTGCCGAACGTCGCGAAGCCATTAAAGCGGCGCTGGAAAAACATCAGGTTTTAGTGATTGCCGGTGAGACGGGCTCAGGTAAAACGACGCAGTTACCTAAGCTGTGCTTGGAGCTGGGCCGTGGCACCCATGGTTTAATTGGTCACACCCAGCCACGCCGCATAGCTGCGCGCAGTGTTGCCACACGTATTGCTGAAGAATTGGGCACACCCTTGGGTGAGTTGGTCGGTTATCAGGTGCGCTACGAAGACCAAAGCCATGCTGGCACCCTGATCAAGCTGATGACTGACGGTATTTTACTGGCGGAAACCGGTCGTGATCGTTTTTTACAGCGTTACGACACCATCATTATTGATGAAGCGCACGAGCGTAGCCTCAATATCGATTTTCTACTGGGCTATATCAAACAGATTTTACCGCGCCGCCCAGATTTAAAAGTCATTATCACCTCGGCGACTATCGACTTAGAGCGGTTCTCAAAGCATTTTAATGACGCACCTATTATTGAAGTATCAGGCCGTACCTATCCGGTTGAAACCTGGTACCGTCCATTGTTGGCGAGCCAAGACGAAGATGGCAATACGGTAGAAGAAGACCTCAGTGTCGATGAGGGTATCCTCAATGGCCTGTTAGAAATTGCTAACTACGAGCGTCAACAGCAACGCTTACCCGGTGATGTATTGGTGTTCTTACCCGGTGAGCGGGAGATTCGTGAGTGTGCTGAAGTCTTACGAAAAGCTCAGCTCAAGCATACTGAAATTTTGCCCCTGTATGCGCGCCTATCGCCGAGCGAGCAGCAAAAGATTTTCCAAAGCAGCCCTGCGCGTAAAGTGATTTTAGCCACCAACGTGGCAGAAACTTCATTAACTGTACCGGGCATTCGCTATGTGATTGACAGCGGTACGGCACGCATCAGTCGCTACAGTTATCGAGCAAAAATCCAACGCTTGCCCATTGAGGCCATTTCTCGCGCCAGTGCTAATCAGCGCCAAGGCCGTTGTGGCCGTGTGGAAGCCGGTATTTGTATTCGTCTGTATAGCGAAGAGGACTTTTTAGGGCGTCCAGAGTTTACCGATCCGGAAATTTTGCGCACCAACTTGGCTGCCGTTATTTTGCAGATGCTGCATTTACGCCTCGGTGCCATTGAAGACTTTCCCTTCATTGAGCCGCCAGAAGGCAAAGCCATCACTGATGGCTTTAATGTTCTGCAAGAGCTCAGCGCGGTGGATCGCGACAGTCAATTAACTGATATTGGTATGCAGCTGGCGCGCTTACCCATTGATCCACGGGTGGGGCGTATGTTGCTTGCCGCAGCCGCTGAAGGCAGTTTGCGGGAAATGTTGATTGTAGCCAGTGCTTTGTCTGTGCAAGACCCACGTGAGCGTCCGGCAGATAAACAACAAGCGGCGGATCAGGCGCACGCCGTCTGGAAAGACCCTGATTCCGACTTTGCCGTGCTGATTAATATTTGGCGTAACTTTGAAGAGCAGCGTTTGGCGTTAGGTAGTTCGGCTGTACGCCGTTGGTGCCGTACAAACTTTCTGAACTATTTGCGCATGCGTGAATGGCGTGATGCTCACCGGCAACTGACTTTAATTTGTCGTGAATTGAAGCTCTCTGTTAATCAGCAACCCAGTAACTATGAGCAGCTGCATAGAGCCTTACTGACTGGATTGCTCAGTCAAATAGGTCAGAAAACCGAAGACAATGATTTTTTAGGTGCGCGCCAACGTCGCTTCCATATTCATCCATCCAGCACTTTAGGACGTAAACGCCCGCAATGGTTGATGGCTGCAGAACTGGTGGAAACCAGCCGGTTGTTTGCCCGTTTAGTAGCAAAAATCGAACCGGAGTGGGCGGAGCAGCTCGGCGAGCATTTAATTAAACGCACCTACCTTGAACCGCACTGGGAAAAGCGCCGTGGCCAAGTGGTGGCGTATGAGCAGGTGAGCTTGTACGGCCTGATTCTTATTGGTCGTCGTGCCGTACATTATGGCCCGATTGATCCAGTCTTGAGCCGTGAAACCTTTATCCGTGAAGGTTTGGTGGCCAATGAGACGCTCAGCCGTGCGCACTGCCTAAAAGCCAACCGCCAGTTGCTGAAAACCTTAGACAAGCTGGAGGCTAAGGCACGCCGCCGTGATATTTTGGCGGACGAAGAGGCTTTGTTTGATTATTACGACAAGCATCTGCCTGACAATATTTATCAAACCGCCAGTTTTGATCGTTGGTATAAGCGCAATAGTGAGAAAAACCCTCAGTTGTTGCTAATGACCGAGGAGGATGTGCTGGCGCGCGATGCCACAGAAGTAACGCAGAATCAGTATCCCGATAGCTTAACCTGGCAAGATATGCAGTTACCGCTCGCTTATCATTTTGAGCCAGGGCATGTACGTGACGGCGTGACTGTGACCATTCCAGCGCCTTTATTGGCGCAAGTGCCAGAAGCGTTATTGCAGTGGTTGGTACCGGGCTTATTGGCCCAGCGCTGCATTGCCATGGTGCGGAACCTGCCTAAAGCTGTGCGTAAGAATTTTGTGCCAGTGCCTGATTTTATTGCTGCAGCCCTCGAGGGCATGCCTTTTGCGCAGGGCTCGCTAACAGAAACACTCAGCCAACAATTGCTTCGTATGACTGGAGTGCGGGTCAGTGATGAGCTTTGGCAAGAAGCCACCGCGCAATTGGAGGATCATCTACGGATGAATATCCGTGTGGTGGATGCCAATGGTAAGCGCCTTGGTGAGGGCCGTGACTTAGATGAATTGCGCGCGCGTTTTTCCAGCGCCAGTCAACAAGCTTTGGCCGAACTCAAGCAAGAAAAAACCGAGCAGCAACAGATTAAAAGGGATGCCTTTAGCATTGCTGAGCACAGCACTCATAAAGTGGCGGGGTTGGCCATGACGGTTTATCCAGCTTTAGTGGATAACGATGGTGAGGTGCAAGAGGGGCGCTTTTCCACCCCGCAGCAAGCTGAACAAGAACATCGCCGTGCTTTACAGCGTTTATTAGTGCAGCAACTACCGGAACAAACAAAGTACTTGCGCAACAATTTACCGGGCCTGACAGAGATGGCCTTGCTTTACCGCGATCTTGGCCGTATTGAAGCCCTTATCGAAGATATTTTATTGGCCAGTGTTGATCGCTGCATGTTACAGGGATTAAAAACCTTGCCACGAACTGCACAAGGTGTCGCCGAGCTGGCTCAGCACAAGCGCGGTGAGTTGGTGGACGTGGCTGAGCATTTAGCGCGCACTGTGTTGCTGATTTTGCAGCACTGGCATGAGATCAAAAAACGTTTAAAAGGGCGAATTGATCTGTCCAGGGCGGTCGCTCTGAATGATGTTAAAGCACAGTTGGCGGGCCTGCTTTACAGTGGTTTTGTCCGCGATACGCCAGCGCAATGGTTGCACGAGTATCCGCGTTACTTAAAAGCCATTGAGCAGCGTTTACAGAAATTACCGGGGCAGGTGCAGCAGGATCGGGTTTGGACGCTTGAGTTAACCGGCTATATGGATAAGCTGAACAAGCGCCAAGAAAAGCACAGTAAAGAAGGCAAGTTTGATGAGCATCTGGTCGTGTACCGCTGGATGCTGGAGGAATACCGTGTATCACTGTTTGCTCAGCAACTGGGCACCAAAGTGCCGGTCTCCGATAAGCGCTTAAGCAAACAGTGGGCGTTGGTGAGCGAGTGAGCTGTCTTGTAGACTCAGCGGTCTGCTGATTAGTCTGTAGGGTGACTGTTAAAGGTCGAGCTGAGGCATCTACTAAGGGCTGGCTATGTAGATGGGTTTTTGCGCTTGTCGCCCCTTAAGGGACGACCTTGTATGTTAGTCGCTAACGATTATTCGTTAAGATAAGAGCAATTTACTGGGGAAGCCGTGTCGACCTTGAGGCAGTTTACTGACCTCGTATGTAGAGTGGCTCCCCGCCTCTTTGCTGATCTCGAAGAGTATCCGGAAGCTCAAAAAGAGACTTCGCATATACAAGGTTGAGAGGCAAAAAGTGCGAGGTCGGGGAACCGGTAAGTATTATTACTGATTAGCTTCGAGGATT
>JAAYFI010000060.1 GCA_012728315.1 Gammaproteobacteria bacterium | reverse complement strand
GCAGCAGTTGCATAGTTAAATCTCTCTAAAACTGTGTGTGCAAGCGCGCTATGATACCTGCATCGGCATTGGGAGTTTTGTTATGCGGGAAAAACCAGTCATCTTAGCCAGCGAAGAAGTGGCGCGTAGTCGAATTTTTCGGGTTGAGCAATTGCAGTTGCGTTTCAGTAATGGCGGAGAGCGCACCTATGAACGTTTGCGCGGGGAAAGCCGGCGGTTTAGGTGCGGTGATGATTGTCGCCATGCTTGATGCAGAAAATGTGGTGTTGGTGGAAGAATATTGCGCCGGCAGTGAGACTTACGAGTTGTCATTGCCTAAAGGCTTAATTGATCCGGGTGAAGATGCTTTACAGGCGGCTAATCGTGAGCTGCAAGAAGAAGCAGGTTTTGCCGCGCGCTCTTTAGAGTTTATTACCGAGTTAAGTCTATCGCCAGGTTATATGAGTCAGCGCATTCAAGTGGTGCTGGCGCGTGATTTATACCCGTCGCGTTTAGAGGGTGATGAGCCAGAGCAGATGCGGGTTGAGACCGTGAACTTGCGTAACTTGTTGGGTTTGCTCGAGCATCCGCAATTTACTGAAGGCCGTGCTTTAGCGGCGATGTACGTGGTGCGTGACTTATTACAGCAGCGTGGTGAGTTGACCTTATGATCCATCCTCTTATTGATCTAGTGCTGGAGTTGGTACAGGCTGCCGGTCAAGCAACCTTGCCGTATTGGCAAGCCAATGTAGCTGTGCAAACCAAAGCCGATGAGTCACCGGTGACTGCTGCAGATATCGCTGCGCATAAAGTGCTGGCGGCAGGATTGGCGGCTTTGGATGCGAGTATTCCAGTGCTCTCGGAAGAAGATTGCGCTATTGCTCTGAGCGAACGCCAACAGTGGACGCGCTGGTGGTTGGTTGATCCCTTAGACGGCACCAAAGAGTTTATTAGCGGCAGTGCTGAGTACACGGTAAATGTCGCGCTGATTGAGCATGGTCAGGTGGTTTTTGGTGTGGTCGGCGTGCCTGTTACCGGTGCTATTTATTACGGCGGCGCAGAGTTTGGTGCTTTTTGTCGTGATGCGGATGGCGCGACCCGAAGCCTACACATGCGCAGCGCGCCGCAGGATGAATTGGCTGTGGTTGCCAGTAAAAGACACAGCAGCCCAGAGCAAGAAGCTTTGCTCGAGCGTTTGGCGGACAACTTTCCGGCGCTGCGCTTAGTGAATGTCGGCAGTTCGTTGAAATTTTGTCAGATGGCTGAAGGCGCTGCGGATCTTTATCCACGACTGGCGCCCACTTCGCAATGGGACACTGCTGCCGCGCAAGCTGTGCTTGAGGGTGCGGGCGGTCAGGTGCTGAATCTGCAAGGACAACCGCTGACCTATGCGGCGCAAGAGAGCTATCTGAATCCGTTTTTTGTGGCGTTGCCGCAGCAGGCGGTTTGGCGAGAGTCGTTCTTAGCGCATGTGTTGCCGGCTTCAGCAGTAAGAAAATAGAGGCGTTGTACCACTAATGTCGCAAAGAACAGTGTCTAAAAGCACTGCAGACTAGCTTTTTTATAATAAGAAAATTTTTATGAGCGAGAAAACTCCAGACCTGTTACGGGTGATTGTAGCCGGCGCTTTAGTGCTGCTGGTGGTGCACACCTTAGGACGCTTTATTTATACCCCGTTGTTGCCTTGGTTGGTTCAAGATGGGTTGTTGACGCTGAAGCAGGGTGCTGATGTTGCCAGCTGGAACTATCTTGGCTATTTGATTGGTGCATTGCTGGCCATGCGTTGGCATCGCGTTGAGCAGATTCATAAAGTTCTGCCGTGGGCCTTGGCCATTAACGTGTTATGTACGCTGCTACAAACCCAAGCTGAAAGCGCTGAGAGTTTATCGGCTTTGCGTCTGATTAACGGCATCACCAACGGCATTGTCTTTGTGCAAGCGCCGTCATTGATTTTGGAATGGCTAGCACGGCATGGACGGGCGACGGCCAGTGGTTTGGTTTATCTGGGTGTTGGTGTTGGCTTATTGGTATCCAGTGCTTTGGTGGCGCTGCCTGCGCAGTGGCTGCAGGGTGCAGAACGCTGGTGGCCGGCCTTTTTACTCAGTGTGCCTTTAGCATGGGGGGGCTGGCGACAGCTTGCGGTGTTGGATATTCCTGCGCCGATTGCGTTACCGACAGAGAGTGGTGAAGCTCGCTCAACGCGCTTGTTTGATCGAGCCAGTACGCCGTTGTTTTTGTCCTATGCTGGCGCGGGCTTAGGTTACATTTTGCCGATGACCTTTCTGCCGATGCTGGCCAGTATCAAGCTTGAGCCGGGTAGCTTCCTAGTTGATGGCAGTTGGCTGGTGGTGGCGTTAGTGACCTTACCGTCGCCTTGGGTGTGGAATAAGTTAGGTGCGCGGATGGGTGATGCTTTAGCGCTACGTCTTAATTACATTTTGCAGTTGCTGGGTGTGTTGGCGGTTTTATTACTGCCTGCAGCTTTGGGCGTCTTGCTCTGTGCGTTATTAGTGGGCGGCACCTTCTTGGGTACGGTGCTGTTAACGCAGCGCTTAGCGCGCACCTTGCATCCGCATCAAGGTCCGCGTTTATCAGCAGGGCTGGTGGCTTTATATGGTTTTACCCAGCTCACCGGCCCTTGGCTCACTGCCCAATGGTTAGCGGCAAGCGGAACGCTGCAGGGTGCGTTTTGGTTAGGTGCTGGAGCTTTGTTGTGGGGTTTGTTCTGGGCCTTAATGGTGCCGGAAAAAGCTAAATAAAATCCTTGTTTTAGATCAATCATAATTTGCAGAAAAAGTGTCAAACTACGTTTTGATTTAACATTTCCTGATATTCTTTTTTTCTTATGCACTTATGCTGAGCTCCCCAGTTTTCGGGGAGTTGCGAGCAAGGTATCATTGTTAAGAATAAATAGTGCGCTGGATGATTTTTAGAGATTTTGCAGGAGGCAATATATACCTATAAACATGCCAGCTGATGACTCGATTTAGGGTGTATTGAATGAATGACTCGGCTGTTTTAATAGACATTGATCAACTGCGTGAGAATGCAGATGCTGCTGGGCAGCTGTTAAAAGCGCTGGGTAATCCTGATCGGCTTTTATTGTTGTGCCAGTTGGTGCAAGGCGAAATGAATGTGGGTGAGTTGGAAACACGTTTGGAGATTGTGCAGCCTACGTTGTCCCAGCAATTGGGTGTGTTGCGCCGTGAAGGCTTGGTGGATACTCGCCGTGAAGGTCGGCAAATTTACTACAGTATTAGTAGTCCGCAGGCCTTGGCTGTGATTGAAACCCTTTATCAGCTGTTCTGCAGTGAGCAGCAGTAATCGATTGAGATTATTTGCCCATAAATAATTTATCTTGCTGTATAGTATATTGACTACTAAACACTCTAAAGCAGTAGTGAGGAGTCATTATGAAAAGTAATATGGGTTCTATTGATCGTGCACTGCGTATTATTGTTGGGGTCGTGCTCGTTGGTTTAGCACTAACAGGGACTGTAGGCTGGTGGGGTTGGCTGGGTGTTGTGCCAATTGTCACTGGCGCGCTAGGTAACTGCCCTCTATATAGCATCATTGGTGTGAACACCTGTGGTACTAAGAGTTGCGACAAAAAATAGTAAGCGAGTGATTGCGTAGAAAGGCACCTGTTGGGTGCCTTTTTTTTGCCTAAAATCCGTTTTTTAACGGCATATACTTAAAAGCTATAAGCATATATTATTTTTTTGTGTATGATTGAGGTGTAAGTTTTACAGCATTCTGCGAGGGAGGTGTTATGCAGCCTGTAGTAACAGCTTTTTTTGATCCAGCAACCTATACCTACAGTTATGTTGTGCGTGATCCCGCGTCGCAGGCCTGTGTGATTATAGATTCGGTACTGGACTATGATCCGGCATCAGGGCGGACTAGCACGCAAAGTGCAGATGAAATTATCAGTTTTGTGCGGGCGCAGCAGCTGACGGTTGAATGGTTGTTAGAAACCCATGTGCATGCCGACCATTTATCCGCCGCGCCTTATTTGAAACAGCAGTTGGGTGGGCAGTTGGCAATTGGTGCACACATTACTACCGTGCAAAAAGTGTTTGGCGAGATCTTTAATGCTGGACCTAAGTTTGCAACCGATGGTAGTCAGTTTGATCGCTTGCTCAATGAGGGCGATATGCTCACTTTTGGTGAGTTGGTCGTGCGGGTGATGCATACACCCGGGCATACGCCGGCGTGCCTGAGTTATGTGATTGGCGATGCAGTCTTTGTCGGTGACACTTTATTTATGCCGGATTATGGCACTGCTCGTTGTGATTTCCCCGGTGGTGATGCACGCACTTTGTATGCCTCGATCCAGCGTTTATTTGAGCTGCCGGACGACACGCGCATGTTTATGTGCCATGACTATAAGGCGCCAGGCCGTGAAGAGTACTGCAATGAGAGCACTGTTGCCGCTGAGCGCCACAATAATATCCATGTGCGTGAGGGTATCAGTGAAGATGAGTTTGTTGCCATGCGCACCGAGCGTGATGCGACCTTGTCGATGCCCACGCTGATTCTCCCATCCGTGCAAGTCAATATGCGTGCAGGTGAGTTGCCACCTGCAGAAGATAACGGTGTACGCTATTTGAAAATTCCTCTTAACGCACTGTAATTGTGGAGACATGCGATGGAAGCCGTTAAACAGCTCACACCATTTTTATCCGTTATTGGTCAAATCCAGCCTACAGATATGGCTGCCGTGGCTGCATCTGGCTTTTTAACGGTCATTAATAACCGACCCGATGGTGAAGGTGAAGACCAGCCGACCAGTGCTGAAATGGCTGCTGCAGCGCGCGCATCGGGCTTGCAATATCACTATTTACCGGTGATTGCTGGACAAATTAGCGATGACAATGTCAGCGATTTTGCGCAGCTGTTAACCCAAGTCAAAGGGCCTGTGTTAGCTTTTTGCCGAACAGGAACGCGCTCATCAAGTTTGTGGGCATTAAGCGAGGCGCACCGTTTAGACTCCGCAGCCATACTGGCCACTGCAAAAACTGTCGGTTATGACTTAACCGGTTTAGTGCCGCGTTTGCAGCAGCGTTGGGCCGAGCAGGTGTGTGTACCGGATGCTGCGCAGGCCGCACACAGCAATCGCTATGATGTCTTAGTGGTGGGCGGTGGTGCCGCAGGCTGTGCGGTGACTGCAAGCTTGCTTAAGCGTGATGCCAGTTTGCGTATTGGTGTGATTGAGCCCAGTGAGCAGCATTATTATCAGCCCGGCTGGACCATGGTCGGAGCGGGTGTTTTTACCCGCTCACAAACTGAGCGCGCCATGCGGCAGTGTATTCCTGAACACGCGCAGTGGATTCATGCCGCTGTGACGGGCTTCTTGCCTGAGCACAATAGTGTGATTTTAGAGGACGGGCGTCAACTGGCCTACCGCGCGCTGATTGTCTGTCCAGGCTTAAAGTTGCATTGGGATGCCATTAAAGGCTTACGTGAAACCTTGGGTAAGAATGGCGTGACCTCCAACTATGTCTTAGAGCTGGCGCCTTATACTTGGCAGCTGGTGCAAAACTTACGCAAAGGTCGAGCGATTTTTACCCAACCTGCCATGCCGATTAAATGTGCAGGTGCACCGCAAAAAGCCCTATATATGTCCGCTGATTGGTGGCTGAAAGAAGGCGTGCTTAATAGTATCGAAACTGAATTTTGTAGTGCTGGCGGTGCTTTATTTGGTGTGGCGGATTTTATACCGCCTTTGATGCAATATATTAAAAAATATCAAACGCAGCTTAATTTTCACCACAATTTAGTTGAGGTGGATGGTGAGGCGGGTAAGGCTTGGTTTGACGTGACCGATGCTGAAGGCAATCAACAGCGAGTGGAAAAGTCTTTTGATTTTTTACATGCAGTCCCACCGCAGCGCGCGCCACGCTTTATTCGTGAGAGTGTTTTGGCTGATGCGGATGGTGGGTTCGAAGTGCATCACGACACTTTGCGCCATCCACGTTTCGGTAATATTTTCGCTTTAGGTGATGTGTGCTCTGCGCCCAATGCGAAAACTGCCGCTGCCGTGCGTAAACAAGCGCCTGTAGTGGCGGAAAATACTATTGCTGTGCTTAACAATCGCGGTGTGCGAGCAGTTTATGATGGCTATGGTGCATGTCCGCTGGTGCTCGAACGCGGCAAAGCGTTACTGGCGGAGTTTGGTTATGGTGGCAAGCTGCTGCCGACCTTCCCGTTGGATCCGCGGGTTGTACGCCGTTTAGCTTGGCAGCTAAAAGCACGCTGGATGCCGACTATTTACTTCGATATGTTGCTCAAAGGCCGCGAGTGGTTGGCCAAACCACATATTCTCGATTATGAGCCGCATCAACCTACCGCGACCCAAGCGTGTGATTTTGAAACAGGGCATAACGAGTGAAGGTAAAAGGCTGGCTACCCTGCATTGAATGGGTCGCTTCTTATAGTCGTGTGATCGCAGGTCAGGATGCCTTAGCTGCGATCATTGTGACTTTGATGTTGATTCCGCAAAGTCTAGCTTATGCCATGTTGGCAGGCTTGCCGCCTATTACAGGTCTGTATGCCAGCATTGCGCCGCTGGTGCTATATGCGATCTTTGGCTCCAGTCGGACCTTGGCTGTGGGCCCTGTTGCGGTGATCTCCTTGATGACAGCCGCTGCTTTAGAACCGCTTTTTCCTGCAGGGTCGGCCGCCTATATTGGTGCGGCCATGCTGTTGGCGGCTTTATCTGGCGTGCTGTTATTGTTAATGGCTGTACTGCGCTTGGGGTTTCTAGCGAACTTCTTAAGCCACCCAGTGATCTCTGGGTTTATTAGTGCTTCAGGCGTACTGATTGCTTTAAGTCAGCTGAAGCATATTTTGGGTGTAACAGCTGAAGGGCAGACCCTGCTGCAGCTGCTACCTTCCCTTGTCGCCCAGCTACCTGCGATCCATGTGCCCACCTTGGTGATGGGCGCTGTGTGCCTGGTGTTTTTACAGCTGGTGCGGACTCGTTTAAAAAGTCTATTGTTGGCGCTGGGGATGAGCCCCGGCTGGGCGGATAGCCTTACGAAAACAGGTCCGGTACTGACGATTATTGTCTCGGTGCTGGTGGTGAGCCTGTTTGACCTTGCGGATAGCGGCGTACGTGTGGTGGGTAGCATTCCCGAAGGTCTGCCAGCTTTGCAATTACCCACGCTGGATTGGCAGTTGTCTCTGCAGTTATTGCCAGCGGCTTTATTAATCAGTTTGGTTGGTTTTGTTGAATCGGTTTCGGTTGCGCAAACACTGGCGGCAAAACGTCGAGAACGGATTGACCCAGACCAAGAGTTGGTGGGCTTAGGTGCGGCTAATATTGCTGCAGCGGTCAGTGGTGGGTTCCCGGTGACCGGTGGCTTTTCTCGTTCCATCGTTAATTTTGAAGCCGGTGCGCGGACACCTATGGCGGGTATTTTAACTGCGCTGGGGATTGCTATTACGGCGTTGTTTTTTACCCCTTTATTCCATAATTTGCCTCACGCTGTATTAGCAGCAACCATTATTGTTGCAGTGCTCAGCTTGGTTGATTTTGGCTCTTTAAAACGCACGTGGCGTTTTTCTAAGCAGGATTTTATTGCTCAGGCGGCAACCATTTTTGGAGTGCTGTGTATGGGGGTGGAAATTGGCATTGTGATGGGGGTGGGCTTATCGCTGCTGTTGTTTTTATGGCGTACCAGCCGCCCGCACAGCGCCGTGGTTGGACAACTGCCGGGCACTGAGCATTTCCGTAATATTGAGCGCTTTGCCGTGGTGCAAAGTGAATTTGTAGTGTCGTTACGGGTGGATGAAAGTTTATATTTCCCTAATGCGCGCTATTTAGAGGAGCGCATTATTGAGCTGATGGTGGATTACCCAAACTGTAAGCATCTTGTTCTGATGTGTTCAGGGGTTAACCTGATTGATGCCAGCGCCTTGGACAGCCTCGAGGCTATTGTCGAGCGTTTAAAAACAGCAGGCGTGCAATTGCATTTATCTGAAGTTAAAGGACCGGTGATGGATCAATTGCATCGTTCAGAGTTTCTGCAGAACTTTGGTGGGCAGGTCTTTGTCAGTCAATATGCAGCGTTGCAAACTTTAGATCCACTTAGCGTAAAACGAGCGAGTCACAGCGTCGCTGAATAGGGGGCGAGGCATACGGAGTCCCCTTTAATTGATTAAGATCAACTATTGGTGATGTGCTATCAAGCATTCTTGTTGTATGAGTCTTATTTAATTCTACAGAGGTACACCTTGATGCTTAGATTGTCTGTATTAGTGCTCACTGTCAGTATGAGCGTGGGTGCCTTGGCTGCGCCGCAGAAGAATGAGCCTATCCAACCCATTGAGCCGGCTGTGGTTACAGATCAGGCAAAAGTGGAATTGGGTAAGCAGCTGTTTTTTGATCCGCGCCTATCTAGATCAGGTTTTATTTCTTGTAACTCATGCCATAACTTGAGCATGGGCGGCAGTGATAACTTGCCGTCCTCCATTGGTCATAATTGGCAAGAAGGCCCCATTAACTCACCGACTGTATTGAACTCGAGCTTAAACTTAGCGCAGTTCTGGGATGGCCGCGCCGCAGACTTGCAAGAGCAGGCAGGTGGTCCTATTGCTAACCCGATGGAAATGGGCTTTACCCATGATTTAGCAGTGGGTGTGCTGGCTTCTATTCCACAGTATGTGCAGTCGTTTAAAGACGTTTATAAGGTCGAAAAAATCACTATCAATGAAGTGACTGATGCGATTGCTGAGTTTGAAAAAACTTTAGTGACGCCCAATGCGCCATTTGATAAGTGGCTTAAAGGTGATGAAGATGCGCTGACCGCCGAGGCTAAAGCAGGTTACAAGCTGTTTAAAGATGTCGGCTGTACGGCTTGTCACAATGGGCCGGCAGTCGGAGGCAACTCCTTCCAGAAAATGGGTTTATTTGAAGAGTATGTGACCAATAACCCCGCAGAAGGCGTAGCGGGTCTAACGGGTAATGATTTAGATCGCTTTAAGTTTAAAGTGCCTACACTGCGTAACGTAGAATTAACTTACCCGTACTTCCATGATGGCGCCTATTGGAACTTGGAAGAGGCGGTTGATGTGATGGCGCGTTTGCAGTTGGGACGTAAACTGGAGAAAAATGAAATCAGCCAGATTACGGCATTCTTGAAAAGCTTAACCGGTGAGCAGCCAAACTTTGCTTTACCACAGCTGCCGCCATCCACCTCTGAGACGCCACGTCCAGAGCCTTTTGAGAAAGTAAAAGATTAATCTATAACCCATAAAAAACGGCCCGCAGGCCGTTTTTTATGGTGACTGAAACGTTACTTTTTCAGCTTTGGATTAGGGAAAAACTGCAGCGCTTGTCCTTTGGTTTCTTTCTTGGGCTTTTGCAGTGCACTGATATTGACTCGTGTAGGTAACTCATTAGGAATGGAGTTGCCATCAGCGTTTAAAGTGTCGCTGTAGCCGCAATGCACGCAATCACGGTGTGGCACTTCATCCACATCCCACATGCGTATACCATCCATGGCCTGACAAGCAGGGCATACAGCACCTGCAATAAAACGTTTTTTAGGTTCAGTATTGCTGCTGTGATCTGGCGTATTCATAAGGCTCTCGTCCGTTATGCTGCGTGCGCGTCGCTTAGGCCGCTGTGACGCAGTAATGCATCAATCTCAGGCTCGCGTCCGCGAAATTCAATAAAGAGTTGCATGGGTGATTGTGAGCCGCCTTTGGCGAGGATGGCATCACGGAAAGCACGGCCTGTGCTAGGGTTGAGCACACCTTCTTCTTCAAAGCGTGAGAAGGCATCTGCTGATAATACTTCAGCCCATTTATAGCTGTAGTAACCGGCTGCATAACCACCGGCAAAAATATGGGCAAAACTGTTGGCAAAACGATTCCAACTGGGCGGTACCATCACTGCTACTTGGTCGCGTACTGCTTGCAGTACATCCAGCACGCTACGGCCATCGCCATGTGTGCAATGCAGCTCAAAGTCGAATAAAGAAAACTCCAGCTGGCGCAGCATCATTAAACCGGACTGGAAGTTACGCGCAGCGAGCATTTTATCCAGCAGTTCTTTGGGCAGTACTTCTTGCGTTTGGTAGTGACCGGAGATCAGCGCTAAGCCTTCAGGTTCCCAGCACCAGTTTTCCATAAACTGGCTGGGTAATTCGACCGCATCCCAAGCCACACCGTTAATCCCAGAAGCACCAGCGAACTCGATACGGGTCAGCATATGGTGTAAGCCATGCCCAAATTCGTGGAACAAGGTGGTGACTTCATCGTGAGTCAGCAATGCCGGCTTGTCTTGGCTGGCTGGGGTGAAGTTACAAACTAAGTAGGCAATCGGGTTGATCAGTTTGCCGTTAGCGTCACGGTATTGGTCACGCGCACCATCCATCCAAGCACCGCCACGCTTATGCGTGCGCGCATAGAGATCAAAGAAGAAGCGTCCAACATGTTTGCCGTCTTCAGTGATTTCAAATAAACGTACATCCGGATGCCAGCTATCAAAGTCGCTCAGCTCGGTGATTTGAATACCGTACAGCTGCTCAACAATGGCAAACAAGCCGCTCAGGACTTTATCGATGGGGAAATAGGCGCGCAACTCTTCTTCACTGATGTTATAGCGCTGCTCACGCAGTTTTTCGCTGAAGTAGCCAACATCCCAGCTGTTTAAGTCACTGACCTGCTGCTCGGCAGCAAAGGCGCGTAGCTCGGTTAAGTCTTGCTCGGCAAAAGGTTTGCTGCGCTGGGCTAGGTCATGCAGAAAACTTAAAACCTGCTCACTGGATTCAGCCATTTTGGTGCTCAGTGAGAGTTCGCTGTAGTTTTTAAACCCCAGCAGTTGTGCGAGCTCTACGCGCAGGTCAAGGATCTCTTGCATGACCGGTGAGTTATCCAGCTGGCCCGCATTGGGGCCTTGATCAGAGGCGCGAGTACTGTAAGCACGGTAGACTTCTTCACGTAACGCGCGGTCGTCTGCATAGGTCATAACAGCATAGTAGCTTGGGAACTCAAGAGTGATTAACCAGCCGTCGAGGTCTTTATCCTGTGCCGCTTGAGCCATTTGCTCTTTAGCAGAGTCGGTAAGCCCGGCTAATGCGTGCTCATCCGTAATGTGCTTGCTCCAGGCTTGCGTGGCATCCAGTAAGTTATTGGAGAAGGTGCTGGATAGCTCAGATAGGCGCATTTGAATTTCGCCATAACGCTTTTGCTTGGCAGGCTCTAAATCAATACCGGATAAGCGGAAGTCACGCAGTTCATTTTCTAAAATGGTTTTTTGTGCGGTGGAAAATTGCGCAGCCGCAGGGCTGTTAGCCAGCGCTTGGTAGGCGGTGAATAAAGCGCGATTTTGTCCCAGCTCGGTCCAAAACTCGGACAGCTTAGGTAAGCACGCTTCATATGCAGCTCGCAGCTCGGGATTATTACACACCGCATTTAGATGGCTGACGGGGCTCCAGGCCTCGTTTAAGCGCGCAGCCAGTTCGTCCATGGGCAGGACTAAAGTGTCCCAGGTGGGTTGTTCTTGCCCGTTGAGTAATTGCTCAATGGCAGCCCGACTGTCCGCTAAAATTTTATCAATAGCCGGTTCAATATGTTCAGGGCGAATCGCTGAGTAGTTGGGTAAATCAAAATCTTGCAGAAGAGGATTCTCTTGATCAGTCACGGTAATACCTGTAAATACAAAAAGAAATGGCGGGGCGCAGCCAACAATGAGTCTATCTTAATACAAATGAGCGCCTATACGGCTGAGGGTTTTCTATTGTGTCGATTAGAATCTATAACAAAACATTACCACAGTGTGGCAGTCGGGTGTTTATCGATAGTAGCGCGGTGGTGATTGGTGATGTGCATTTAGCGGATGATTGCTCGGTGTGGCCGCAAGCTGTCATTCGTGGCGATATGCACGCTATCCGGATTGGTGCGCGTACCAGTATCCAAGATGGCTGCGTACTGCATATCACCCATGCGGGGCCGTTTAATCCTGAAGGTTATCCCTTGGTTGTCGGTGAAGATGTCACTGTGGGCCATCACGTCTTGCTGCATGGCTGCACTGTGGGGTCGCGCGTGCTCATTGGCATGGGCTCCATTGTGATGGATGGCGCACGCATCGAGGATGATGTGGTGTTGGCCGCTGGTAGTTTAGTCCCGCCAGGCAAGCATTTGCTGAGCGGCTACTTGTATATGGGGCGACCTGCGCAGCAAATACGTGCATTGACTGAGCAGGAAATGGCTTTCTTTCGTTATACGGCGAACAATTATGTGCGCTTGAAAGACAGCTATTTAGCGCAAGAGCAATAGCTTTGTGTGTCCTCTGCCCAGCTGTTGCTAACCCAGCCCAACCTGCGGTCGCTTAATAACGCCAAAACGCAGGCGATAATAAGATCAACAAAGAAAATACCTCCAAACGCCCTAGGATCATCGCGAGACTGAGAATCAACTGGGCGATGCCGGGTAAGTTGCCGTAATGCGCGGTCGCATCGCCGAGCGCAGGACCGAGATTGTTCATGCACGAAGCCAGCGCTGAAAAGGCGGTAATGGGGTCCAGTTCGCAAGCCAGTAAGCCCAGCATCAAGGTGAAAAAGGTCACCATATACACCACGCAGAAACCCCAGACGGATTCAATCACTCGATCAGGCACTTTGCGTTTGCCTAATTTAATGGTGAATATGCCGTTAGGATGCAATAGGCGTTGAATCTCACGCTGACCTTGGCGATACAAGAGCATGACACGCATGACCTTCATGCCGCCACCGGTGGAGCCTGCGCAGGCGCCAATAAAAGTGGTGTAGAGCAATAAAAACGGTAAGAAACTTGGCCAGATGCTGAAATCAGTAATACCAAAACCTGTGGTGGTGGCCACCGAGACCACTTGGAAAGCCGCGTAACGGATCGACAGCAATGGGTTGTCGTGAAAATTGTAAATCATCAGCACTGTAGCGGTGACGATGATGGTTGCGGCTAAGATTTTTAAATAGGTTTGGCACTCAGGATCGCTTAAGTAGGCTTTTAATGAACGACTGCGTAAGGCTAAAAAGTGCAGGGCAAAGTTCATCCCAGAAATAGCCATAAAGAAGATACAGATCAGCTCAATCAGCGCGCTGTCAAAGTAGCCGATACTGGCATCATGGGTTGAGAAACCACCAATGGCAACAGTGGAGAAACTATGACCAATGGCATCAAATAGGTCCATGCCGGCAGCCCAGTAGGCCAGCGCGCAGAGTAGGGTGAGTCCACAATAAATCAACCATAAGGTTTTTGCTGTGTCAGCAATGCGTGGTGATAATTTGTTATCTTTAAGGGGGCCGGGCATTTCGGTGCGATACAGTTGCATACCACCGACACCAAGCATGGGCATAATCGCCACCGCTAAAACCACAATACCCATGCCACCGAGCCATTGCAGCTGCTGACGGTAATAAAGAATTGAGCGTGGCAGCTGGTCAATGCCTGTGAGCACTGTGGCTCCAGTGGTGCTTAAACCAGAAAAGGCTTCAAACAGGGACTCGGCCACGCCCATATTGGGGCTGGGTGAGAGTAGAAAAGGGATCGCCCCGAATGAGCCCAGTACGATCCAAAAGAGTGCAGTGATTAAATAGCCGTCACGCACCCGCAATTCTGCACGAGCCTTGCGTACGGGTAACCAAATAAAGAACCCAGTGAGCAGGGTGATGGCAAATGACCACGCAAAACTCGAGCTGGAACCGCCGTTGTCATACAAAGCAATCAGTAGTGGCGGCACATGGCTAACGCTAAATAGCATTAGTAAAACGCCAAGGATTCGACCAATCGCGGCAAAGTGCATGGAGATTACTCGTTAAAAAGATAAGTAAAATTATAAATCAAAAAAACGTCAGACCGGGTTGGAACAGGCGCTCTACATCACGAATATATTTTTTATCGACCACAAATAAAATAAAGTGATCATCGGCTTGAATCACAATATCTTCGCTACCGATCAGCACTTGATCATCACGAATAATCGCGCCAATAGTGGTGGCTGGCGGCAAATGAATGTCGCTGACTTTACGGCCAATCACTTTGCTGGATTTACGGTCGCCATGGGCAATGGCCTCAATGGCTTCAGCTGCACCACGGCGCAGTGAGTGTACGCTAACGATGTCACCGCGGCGCACATGCGTGAGTAAAGTGCTGAGGGTTGCCAGTTGTGGGCTGATGGCAATATCAATCGCGCCGCCTTGGACCAAATCAGCATAAGCAGGATTATTAATAATCGCCATGACTTTACGCGCACCGAGGCGTTTGGCCAGTAATGAGGCCATGATATTGGCTTCATCATCATTGGTTAACGCCAAGAAGATATCCACTTCGTCGATATTCTCTTCTACCAACAAGTCGCGGTCGGAAGCACTGCCATGCAGCACTACAGTGGTATCTAAGCTGTCAGATAAGTAGCGGCAGCGAGCGGCATTGATTTCAATAATCTTGACTTGATAACGGCTTTCAATGGCTTCGGCCAAGCGTTCGCCAATATGACCGCCGCCAGCGATAATGACTTTGCGGTAGCTGTCCTCCATGCGTCGTAACTCACTCATGACTGCACGGATATGGCCGCGTGCAGCAATAAAGAAGACCTCATCATCCACTTCGATAATGGTGTCGCCGGTCGGGAAGATCGGGCGGTCACGGCGAAAAATGGCCGCCACACGTGTATCGACATTCGGCATATGGGCGCGTAATTGTCGGAGTTCCTGGCCCACTAGAGGCCCGCCGTAGTAGGCGCGGACACACACCAGCTGTGCTTTGCCGTCAGCAAAATCCAATACTTGCAGGGCGCCTGGGTACTCAATCAAGCGTTTAATATGGTTGGTGACGGCTTGCTCAGGACTGATTAAAACATCAATAGGGATGGCGTCGTTATCAAACAACTCGGCGCGGGTTAAATAAGCGGACTCACGCACGCGAGCAATCTTGGTGGGTGTGCGAAACAAGGTGTGCGCCACTTGGCAAGCGACCATATTGGTTTCATCGCTATTGGTGACCGCAACTAACATATCTGCATCATCCGCTCCGGCTTGACGCAAAATGGTTGGAAAGGAGCAATGCCCTATGACTGTGCGAATATCTAAACGGTCGCCCAAATCCCGTAAGCGCTCAGTGTCGGTATCGACCACAGTAATATCATTCGCTTCGCTGGCCAAATGCTCCGCAAGTGTGCCGCCCACTTGTCCTGCACCGAGAATAATAATTTTCATACTGAGATCCTTAAGAGCATAGGGTTGGCGCGTGTTTGATCAGGCGAGCATAGTAAAAACCATCGTGGCCGTCGACCTGTGCAAGCAGTTGACGGCCGTAAGGTTGTGCTTTGCCGAATGCAGCATTAAATGGCAGTTCTTGTGCATCATGGGTGCGTTGTAAAAAGGCAGCAATGACCTCGGTGTTCTCAGTAGGTAATGTAGAGCAAGTGGCATATAGCAAAACGCCGTTGTCGGCCAGTGTCGGCCAGAGCGCATCCAGTAATTCGCCTTGCAGTTGTGCTAAGGCGGCAATGTCATCCGCTTGCCGTGTCAGTTTAATATCGGGGTGGCGGCGGATAACACCGGTGGCTGAGCAAGGGGCATCGAGTAAAATACGTTGAAATAATTGGCCGTCCCACCATGCATCAGTGGCGCGGGCATCGCCAGCTAGCGTTGTGGCGCTGAGCTTTAAGCGTTGCAGATTAGCCTGCACCCGCTCGAGACGCTGTGGCTCTAAGTCAATAGCGACCACTTCATCTAACTGCGTCTGACGTTCTAAAATATGACAGGTTTTACCACCGGGCGCACAGCACGCATCCAGTACCCGTTGCTTAGGCTCAAGCAGCAGTAACTCGGCAGCCAATTGGGCCGCTTCATCTTGCACGCTGATGACGCCCTCAGCAAAGCCCGGTAACTCAGTCACATCGCAGGCTGTTGCTAAAGTGATGCCATCTGGACTAAAAGGTGTTGCTTGTGCGGCAATCCCGCTCTGGGTCAGTTCGGCTAAATAGGCATCACGACTGGATAAGCGCCGGTTGACGCGTAAGGTAAAGGGCGGGTGACTGTTATTGGCGGCGCAAATGGCTAGCCAGTCATCTGGCCAAAATGCTTTCAGTGATTTTTGCAACCAGCGCGGGTGTGCAGTCAGCACCACAGGGTCTTTTTCTAGAATAGGTAGCAGTGTCTCAGCTTCACGCTGCGCGCGGCGCAAGACAGCGTTGAGTAGCGCTTTAGCCCAAGGTTTTTTCAGGGCGGTGGCGCAGCTGACGGTTTCAGAAATCGCCGCGTGTGCAGGAATGCGCGTATAGAGCAGTTGATATAAGCCAACCAATAGTAAGGCTTCAACATCTTGATCGGCTTTACGAAAAGGTTTGCTCAGCAGCTCTAAGGCCAAGATGGATAAACGTGGCTGCCAGCGTGCTGTGCCAAATGCCAGTTCTTGCACGAGGCCCTTGTCACGTAATGCCACACGCTCTAATTGTGCCGGTAAACTGCTGGCCAGTGAGGCTTTGCCGGCCAGTACTGCGGTGAGCGCGCGCGCCGCTGCGAGGCGTGGGTTCATAAACCTAACACCTGACCTGGGCTAAACAGCGCGTGTCGGCTATTGAGTAAATCGCTAAAGGCTAACGCGCGGCCATTGGGTAACTGCAGTTGGGTCAGACGCAGCGCTTGCTCGCCGCAAGCAACCAGCAAGCCGTTGCGATCAGCGCTGAGAATTTCACCGGCTTGTCCTTGTCCCTCGGCCAACTCTGCTGCATGCACTTTAAGGGTTTGGCCAGCGAGCAGGGTATGACAAACGGGCCAAGGTGACATGGCGCGGATTTGGCAATCCAGCTGCGCAGCAGGCTTGTGCCAATCAATCAGAGCGGCTTGTTTATTCAGTTTGTGGGCATAGGTGGCTAAGCCGTCCAACTGTTTTTCAGGTGTTAAGCTGCCATCAATCAGGCCTTGAATGGCCTTTAAAACCGCATCAGGGCCGAGCGTTGCTAGGCGATCATGCAGACTGCCGCCGGTATCGGTGGCTAAAATCGGGGTGCTGACTTTGAGCAACATCGGGCCGGTATCTAAACCCGCCTCCATTTGCATCACGGTAATCCCTGTTTCACTATCGCCTGCTTCAATGGCGCGCTGGATCGGTGCCGCACCGCGCCAGCGTGGCAGCAATGAAGCATGGCTGTTGATGCAACCTAAGCGCGGCGTGTCTAAAATGGCTTGTGGCAAAATTAATCCGTAAGCCACAACCACCATAAGGTCAGCATTAAACTGGGCAAGCTCTTGCTGTGCTTGCGCACTGCGCAGGTTAAGCGGCTGCAGAACTGGAATGCCGTGCTGAGCCGCCAGTTGTTTGACTGGGCTGGGCGTGAGCTTTTGACCGCGGCCAGAAGGGCGGTCGGGTTGCGTATAGACCGCTACAATGCTGTGCTCGCTATCGAGTAGCGCTTGTAGATGACGGGCGGCAAACTCAGGTGTGCCGGCAAACACAATCCGTAGGGACGAAGACATAGGATTACCTTGCAATAAAACAGGGGCGACGCCAGCGCGCAACTCGAGCTTAAATCAGTCTTTAAGCTTTTTGCTGGCGATGAATTTTTTCAAGCTTTTTCTTAATACGGTCGCGCTTCAGTGCAGATAAGTAATCAACAAACAGCTTGCCATTTAAGTGGTCGCACTCATGTTGAATACACACAGCGAGCAAACCTTCAGCGAGCAGTTCAAAAGGCTCACCATTACGATCTAAGGCTTTGATCTTCACGCGTTGCGGGCGCTGCACATCTTCAAAAAAACCAGGCACCGATAAACAACCCTCTTGATACAGGTCGGTTTCATCGGTGAGCGTTTCAATTTCAGGGTTAATAAACACCAGTGGTTCAGATTTATCCTCAGATAAATCCATCACCACAAGGCGAATATGTTGATCGACCTGAGTGGCGGCTAGACCAATACCTGGAGCTTCGTACATGGTTTCTAGCATGTCATCAATCAGGGTGCGGATTTGATCATCGACCTGCGCCACAGGTTTAGCTATGGTGCGTAGTCGAGGATCGGGATATTCAAGAATATTTAAAATTGCCATATGCGTTTGTGATGTACTTATGGAATAAAATTAGAAAGCACTGCTACTATGTTACGCAGCATAATAAAGAAATGGCTGTAAAGCCAAAATTGGGTTCTGGAATAGTCATTAGGCGTTCCACTGTCAACATATGATAAAGGGATTCACCGCATGAGGAAAACATTACTTGCTCTGCTACTGCTTGCCACTGCTGCAGTGCAAGCACAAGTGCAGTTAAAAGATGGTCACCCTGATACGTACACTGTGGTTAAGGGCGATACGCTCTGGGATATTTCCGGCAAGTTTTTGACCAAGCCATGGAAGTGGCCAGAAATTTGGCACGCTAACCCCCAAGTTGCTAATCCGCATTTAATTTATCCAGGCGATCGCTTAAGCCTTGTTTATATTGATGGGCAGCCGCGCATTATGCTCAACCGTGGCGCTAACCGCGGAACCATTAAGCTATCACCTAAAGTACGCAGCACACCAATGGCGGAAGCTATTCCAACCATTCCTTTAGATGCCATCAACAGCTTCCTGCTCAGTAACCGTATTGTGAATACTAATGCAGAATTCAGCAATAGCCCGTATGTCGTTGCCGGTAATGCCGAGCGCGTGGTGAGTGGTCAGGGCGATCGTATTTATGTACGCGGAGACGTAGAAGAAGGCGATATCTATGGTATCTACCGTCAAGGCCGCAGTTATATTGATCCTGTCACACATGAATTTCTTGGTATTAATGCCGATGATATTGGTGGCGGTGAAGTGGTTGCTGTAGAAGATGGCATCGCAACGATGCTGCTGACCCGTACAACGCAAGAGGTGCGCATTGCTGATCGTTTATTCCCAACGGAAGAGCGCGCCATTAACTCAACCTTTGTGCCGAGCGAGCCTAAAGAAAACATTGCCGGTGTAATTCTTGATGTGCCACGTGGTGTTTCGCAAATTGGTCAGTTTGATGTGGTCACTATTAACAAAGGCAGTCGTGATGGCTTAGCTGAAGGTAACGTATTGGCGGTCTATAAAACAGGCGAAACCGTGCGAGACCGTGTTACCGGTGAATCAGTGAAAATTCCAGATGAGCGCTCAGGCTTGCTGATGGTATTTCGCACCTATGACAAGCTCAGTTACGGTTTGGTGTTGTATGCAAATCGTCAGCTAGCGGTGCTGGATAAGGTGAGCAACCCTTAAGTGAGCGTTTTAGCTGACCTGTAATCCATATAAAGAAGCGCCCTTGCGGCAGTGATAAAATCTGAGAAGTTGCACAAACAGCTTTTTGAGTCACTGCAAAGGGCGCTTTTTGCTTTTTAGTGCGCTGTTACTACACTGAATGTTGCCTATGACAGGATGTCATCTAGTTTTTAATAAGGATATTAACATGGTCAACTGCTCGCCCGCGGAGTTGGAAGCGCGTTTACGTTTACACAGCCTCCCAGATATTGGTCCGCAACGTTTTTATAAGCTACTTGAGGTGTTTGCTTCTGCTGGTTCGGCATTAACTGCTCCAGCAGCGGCATGGCGTGCGATTGGCATGCCGCAGGTCAGTGTTGATGCGCGTCGCTGCCCCAATGTACGCGAGCAGGCGCTCCAAGCGTTACGTTGGGTTGAGCAGCCACAGCACTCTATTATTTTGCATGATATGCCGCAGTATCCTGCTTTGTTAGCTGAAACAGCAGGTGCGCCGCCGCTACTTTTTGTCCAAGGTGAGCCCAGTGTATTAGAGCAGCCGCAAATTGCGGTGGTGGGCAGTCGTCGCGCAACTCGTCCAAGTTTGGACACTGCTCAGAGTTTTTCCCGTAGCTTAGCTCGAGCCGGTTTTGCGGTGACCAGCGGTTTAGCGTTGGGAGTTGATGCTGCAGCACACCAAGGTGCATTAGAGGTGCAGGGGGTGACTATTGCCGTAGTGGGCACAGGGCTTAATCGTGTCTATCCGGCACGTCATCGTGGTTTAGTTCAGAGTATTGTTGAGCACGGTGGTGCAGTTGTTTCGGAGTTAGGCTTAGACAGTGCGCCGCATGCCTGTCATTTTCCGCGACGTAATCGAATTATTAGTGGTCTGTCTTTGGGCGTGCTGGTGGTGGAAGCCAGCCCTTCCAGTGGATCCTTAATCACCGCACGGCTGGCTGCGGAGCAAGGGCGGGAGGTGTATGCCATTCCCGGTTCCATCCATGCTCCAGGTGCCCGTGGCTGTCATCAGTTGATTCGTAATGGCGCAACGCTGATTGAAACAGTGGGCGATATTTTGGAATCGTTGCAGGGCTGGCAGCGCATAGGGCCGGTTGATACGCAGCCTGAGCAGCAAACCTTAGAACTGCAGCATCCATTGCTCGAGTTACTCAAAGTCCGGCCCTTAGATACCGAAGGACTGGTTGAGTTTAGCAAGTTATCTTTGCAGGAGGTCTTGGGTTTACTGACAGAGCTTGAAATTGATGGCAGAGTCAGTCGTGAAGGTGGGTTATGGATGTATATTTGTAAGTAGTTCATACAGTTATTAGTGAGTCGACGTTTAAATATTGACGTGAAGTAAATGGCTTAGGATAGTGCTAGCTAATATGATCTGGCGCCGGTAATGTATTTTTTATGGCAACTAATCGCACGGGTGGTGGCAGCAGCACAGGTGTAAGCTATAGTATTCGCGGATTAGTTGAGCGTCGTCTAACTGACAACTGGGTTATAGGTACTGGACTGGATTGGCAGTACAGTGAAGATTACTCACCCAGCCGTGCCATGCTGTATTTACGTTACTCATTTGCACCTTGGCAAGGTAATTTAAGCTTACCCATTGAACCGATAATCCCTTACGCTGACTTCAAGTAAAGCCAGTTCATCCCGTATTACGCAGTGCAAAGAGAATTATGACCAGCGCTTGGCAGATCCAACAGGTTGCAAAAAAAGTTCGACAAGGTGCAGTGATTGCTTACCCTACAGAAGCGGTATGGGGCTTGGGCTGTGATCCTTTTAATGCCACTGCGGTAGCGCGCTTATTGGCTTTAAAAGAGCGGCCCATGCATAAGGGGCTGATTTTAGTGGCTGCAGATATTGAGCAGTTGGCTTGGTTGCTTGAGGGTTTAAGTGACAGTGAGTTGGCGCAATTAAAGGCGAGTTGGCCGGGGCCTAATACTTGGCTAGTGCCGCATCATAATCGTGTGCCAGAGTGGATTAGTGGTGAGCATGACACTGTGGCGGTTCGCGTCAGTGCCCACCCCTTGGTGGCGCGTCTGTGTGCTGCAACTGGGCCTTTGGTCTCGACATCGGCCAATCCCAGTGGCTTGTTACCGGCTAAAAGTCGCCTGCGTATTGAGCAGTACTTTCATGGTCAACTGGACGCTATTTTAAGTGGCGAGCTGGGGCAGCACAGCAAGCCCAGCACGATTCGCGACTTACGTACGGGAAAAGTGCTGCGCTCCGCTTAACTTTTAGAGTTGTGCGCGCAGTGCTTGCAGCACAGGTGTCGGGTCAGGGCGCACCCCTGTCCATAGATAAAAAGCCTCAGCGGCCTGTTCAACCAACATCCCTAAACCGTCTAAGGTGCGGGCAGCCCCCTGTTGTTGGGCCCACTGATTAAAGACTGTGGTGTTTTTGCTGTACATCATGTCGTAACAGACGGTATGGCTGGCTTTAATTAATGTGTCAGCCAAAGGTGGCAGATCACCACTGAGGCTGGCTGAGGTGCCATTGATAATGATGTCCACAGGTGCATCAATCCAATCATAGCCACAGGCCGTCATGGCGCCGAGGTCAGCAAACTCACTGGCGAGTTGTTCTGCTTTTTCCACGGTGCGGTTGACGATACAGACTTCTGCTGGCGCTTGTGCTAACAAGGGCTCTAAGACACCGCGCACGGCACCACCTGCACCTAATACTAGGATTTTTTGGCCTGCTAACAACACTTGATTATTGAGCAGGTCATTGACTAGACCAGCGCCATCAGTGTTATCACCCAGTAAACTGCCATTGCTCAGTTTTTTAAAGGTGTTGACCGCTTTGGCGCGCTGCGCGCGGGGGCTGAGTTGATCTGCCAGAGCAAAAGCTTCTTCCTTAAAGGGAACGGTGATATTAGCACCGCTACCTATTTTAAAGAATTCTGCCACTGCAGCAGGAAAACCATCTAAAGGTGCAAGTAAAGCCTCATAGCTGATCTGTTGCCCCGTTTGTTCGGCAAATAGGCGATGAATCATTGGGGATTTACTGTGCGCAATGGGGTTGCCAAAAACGCCATAATATTTCATTGGTCTTGTGCCTCAGCCAGCCAGTCACGGTCTTGTAAAAAGTACTCAGTCAGGCGCGCTTCACGGCTGCCGGGCTCAGGTTGCCAAGCGTAACCCCAGCGGACCTGCGGTGGTAGCGACATTAAAATAGATTCGGTACGGCCGCCGGACTGCAGACCAAATAAAGTACCGCGGTCAAACACTAAGTTGAACTCAACATAACGACCACGGCGATAGGCTTGGAACTCGCGTTGTTGCGCTGTAAATGGGGTATGGCGACGGCGCTCAACAATTGGCATATAGGCGGCAAGATAGGCCTCTCCCACCGAACGCATAAAAGCAAAGCAAGTGTCAAAGTCCCAGTGGTTGAGATCATCAAAAAACAGTCCGCCAATCCCGCGTGGCTCATCACGGTGTTTGAGGTAAAAATAGCGGTCACACCATTCTTTATACTCGGCATACACAGTGTCGCCAAAAGGAGCGCAAGCGGCATGGGCAACTTGGTGCCAATGCACACAGTCTTCTTCTTCGGCGTAGTAAGGGGTCAAATCAAAACCGCCGCCAAACCACCAAATGGGCTCTTCGCCGGGTTTTTCTGCAATAAATAAACGGACATTGGCGTGCGAGGTTGGAATATGTGGGTTTTCTGGATGAATCACCAAAGATAAACCCATGGCTTGGAATGTACGTCCCGCCAATTCTGGACGGTGTGCGCTGGCCGATGGCGGTAACGAGTCGCCATAGACGTGAGAGAAGTTGACTCCGCCTTTTTCAATCAGTGCACCGTTTTCCAAGACGCGAGTGCGCCCGCCACCGCCGCCGGGCCGCTCCCAGCTTTCCTCAAAAAAAACACCACCATCAGCCTGTTCAAAAGCGTTACAAATACGGTCTTGCAAATCCATTAGGTAATTTTTTACATCATCAATTGAGGCTGTCAAAATAAACTCCAAACAAGGGTGTACTGCACCACGAAAAATACTTGAATTTAAGAATAATTATTTCATTAAACTAAGCATACCATTATCAGAATAATCAGCTAACGGAATCAGGAGGGCTTCTGTTGCGGTTGTTATTAATGGGTATTTCCCTTAGTATTCGGCCGCCGTATAAGCGGTTCAAGAGAAAATAAAGGCTGTATGGAAAGTTCTTGTATACGTCCTTATGGGACGCCCTCACATATTAGCAGCGTGTGCGCTGGCAGCTTTCTGTTGACTAAAAACAGCGTGGTCTGAATTGTAGTCTCCATAAGTTGCCCAAAGCTGGCCGCGTGGAGACTTAGACAATGAGTAACACCTATAACGATCT
>JAAYFI010000131.1 GCA_012728315.1 Gammaproteobacteria bacterium | reverse complement strand
GATACACTGGATGATTACCCATGGCCCAAGTCATTTGGTTACCCATCGAGTTGAGGAATGCGCCGCGATGGTGGTACACCACACCTTTGGGATTACCTGTGGTACCTGAGGTGTAGTTCAGCGAGATGGCTTGCCACTCATCTTCTGGCCACTGCCAAGCAAAGTCAGGGTCGCCTTCTGCGAGAAAGGCTTCATAGTCAAGCTCACTGACCGCGCAGCCTTCGCCATACTCAGGGTCATTCACGTCAATAATCAGTGGTGGATTTTCCAGCATGCGGCAAGCGGTCTGCGCCACCTCACAAAACTCACGGTCAGCAATTAATACTTTTGCTTCGCCGTGCTGCAGCATAAAACTAATAGCTTCTGCATCGAGGCGCACGTTGAGGGTGTTAATCACCGCACCAATCATCGGCACAGCAAAGGGCAGCTCTAGCATTTCAGGGATATTGGGTAACATCACTGCAACGGTGTCATCTTTGCCTATCCCGCGCCCGGCTAACGCAGAAGCTAGTTTTCGGCAGCGCGTATAGGTTTGTTCCCAGGTACGACGAATAGCGCCATGTACCACAGCAGGGTAGTTAGGATAAATTGCAGCGGTACGCTCAATAAAGCTTAATGGGCTCAGTGCAACGTGATTTACTGTGTTGCGGGCAAGGCCTTGCTCGTAGATCGACATGTTAAATACCTGTGGCTAATTATTTGCTCTGGCCGCCTACTGTTGAATAGTTATGCGGTTGGTTTGTCGTTCTGTTATAGGCTTTGTCTTTTTATAATGGTAGATAAACTATAGTAATATAGTATTTGTCCTATATGTTTTGAGGGTGCCTATGCCTGACCAAATCAATCAAAAGCTGCAGTTGCGTCTTTTGCAGCGTTTATTGAGTGAGAAGCAGCCGCTGCTTGAGTGCGCGCGTGCGTTGCAGGCGGTTTTACGCTTTGATCCGCAGGTGCGTTCTGTCTGGTATTTCAATTGGCAGGCCAGCGCTGATATTTATAGCCCAGAGGGTGATGTGCGCGGCTGGCCACCGGGTCCTGGCGATCTATTGACGGCGACCGATCAGCAGCTCTTTAGCGCCCTACAACAGGATGCAACCTTAACCATTGCACAGGTCAGCGCGATTGATTGCTGGCTATCGCGCCGGATTAAACGGGCTGGCATCAGCCATGGCGTGGTGGTCAGTTTGCCTTTGCAGGCCGGTCAAGAGGGCCTGCTGGTGATTGAGTTACAGCAGGGTGTTGCGCTGTATGCATTGGATAGCCTGCTGTTGGTTCTCTCTGCGTACCTAGGCTGTAGCACCAATGAGAATGTGCCTGTTGAGCTATTAAGCACAGACCCGCAGCCAGCTTTATGGGTGAGTCATCAAGCTGATTTAATTGAGGCTAACAAGGCTGCAGTTGATCAGTTTGGCACACGAATCGCCGAAAATACCCAGCTGGCTTTACCGCATAATCATCAACAACTGGTGCGCAGTAGCTTAAATCAACAACGCGTGATTGCAGATGTCGCGGCCAAATTTGCCGATCAAGTTTTGCTTTGGAGTTATATACCTTGTGTCCAGCAACAGCGGGTTTTAGTCCGTGGACGCGAGGTGACCGAGCAGGCCAAACAGTTGCAAGATGCTGCACAAGCCTCGCGTCTGTACCGTTTAATTACCGAAAACACCACTGACTTAATTTCACGACACACACCTGATGGGCGCTTTATTAATGCCTCGCCAGCCTCCTGGAGCCTGCTTGGCTATTGGCCGGAGCAGTTACGTGGCATGCGCAGTCAGGCGTTGCTGCATTCACAGGATGTTGTACTGGTTGAGCAGCGTGCAAAAAACGCCTTGGCCGAGGATGGTTATCACACCATGACCGCGCGCGTGCGTCATCGTGATGGGCATTAT
>JAAYFI010000096.1 GCA_012728315.1 Gammaproteobacteria bacterium | reverse complement strand
GGCTCTTATGCAGTACAAGTCAATACAGCAGAGAATCTATGGCCTGAGCTGACCGATTTTCACGCCATAGATTGCCAGCAATTATTACAAGCAGTCATCGACTGACTGCTGCCTTTGCTACACCTGCAGCTGGCTTGCCACCCTAAACAACAACTAAAACTGCGTAAACTCAGCAAGGCTCAGCTGCGTTAGCGCACACTTAGCGTGGCTTAGCATTACTAGGTTTAGGCTTATGACGACTCGGCACAGCTAAACGAGGCGCTGGCCGAATAGCGACGATTTGCGGTTTACTGTTTACTGGAAATTCATCGCCCAAATGAATATTACCTCCCGCAGAGGCTTTATTCTGTTTTGGTTTCTTCGGCTTTTTGATACTGCCCACACCCAACATCGTTTCTGGCAAACGGTGTTCTGCATAAAAATCAGGCTCATCAAAACGCTGTAAATTAATGCCCATTAACTCTTCAATGGCAATTAACTCATCCAACTCATCTGCACTGACTAAAGAGATCGCCTCGCCACTCAGCCCAGCACGGCCGGTACGACCAATGCGATGCACATAATCTTGCGCCACGTTAGGTAAATCAAAGTTCACCACGTGCGGTAACTGCTCAATATCTAAGCCGCGCGCTGCCACATCGGTAGCCACCAGTACTTGTACTCGACCTTTTTTAAAGTCTTGTAGCGCACGCAAGCGTGCCGGTTGCGTTTTGTCGCCATGAATCGCATCTGCCGTCACCTGCGCTGCAATAAGCTTTTTATGCAGCGATTCAGCACCTTTGCGCGTACGTACAAAGACTAAAACCTGCCCCCACTGCCGACTGCTCAACAAATGCAAAAGCAGTTCTGTTTTGTCTTTTTTATCCACCACCAACAGATATTGCTTAACTGTCTCTGCTGCCGAGTGTTTCGGGGTGACATCAATACGTACCGGGTCAATCAGCAACTTACCGGCCAAGGTACGAATCGGACCCGAAAAAGTTGCAGAAAATAATAAGGTTTGGCGTTCGCGTGGCATGACAGAGAATAGCGCGTTCAACTCTTCAGCAAAACCCAAGTCCAGCATACGATCCGCTTCATCCAGCACCAGCACTTGCATTTGATGGAAACGCACAGCATTTTGCTGATACAAATCCAACAAACGCCCCGGCGTCGCCACCAACACATCCACTCCGCGGCGTAAATTCATCATTTGCGGATTAATGCTAACGCCGCCATAGACAACTGCAGTGCGTAAGGGTAATTCACCGAGATAATGACGAATCGATTCATGCACCTGTTCAGCCAATTCGCGAGTCGGCACCAATACCAAAGTCCGCACGCAGTTAGATGTGACCTTTTCTCCCTGAGTCAGTAGCAATTGCAGGACTGGCAAAGTAAAAGCGGCTGTTTTTCCAGTTCCGGTTTGCGCCGCAGCTAAAACATCTTTTCCGGCCAAAACTGGGGCAATCGCCTGCTGCTGAACGGCGGTGGGCTGCTGATAACCTAACTGCTGCAGATTGGCCAACAAAGCTGGCATTAACCCTAAGTGTGCAAAAGACATGAACTCTCTACCTTAAAACTGAACTACCTGAATAGGCGTATAAGGCATTCTATAACGTTTACTGGATAGACTCTCGAATAAGTTACGCTTTAACTGAGCACAACAAAAACCTCCAGAAACCTAGCGTGCCTAGCTAACACTTCGCTTAGTAAAATGTTTGCTGGCAATAATTATACGTTATGCTAAAACCGTGACAGTAAATCAAGTAAGGGGATTGCAATGAAAGTCTTACGCACAATGCTATTAATAACTGGACTGCTTGCTGGCTTCACTGCCAATGCCCAATCCAGACCACTGATTACTGTTGGTTATTACGAATTCCCCCCCGCTTCATACACTAACAGTTCAAACAAACCTGCCGGAGATATTATCGAACTTGGACGCAATCTATTGACCGAGGCCGGCTATGACGTCGTATTTAAAGCCTTACCCTCTGCACGCCTTTATTCAGAATTAATTTCAGGCGATATTGATGTCTGGCTTGGAGCACCCAACAAACCCGAACTCGCTGGGCACACCTTAGAAAGCTCAAAAATCCTTGGCGAAATAACCTTGGCAGTTTATTACCATCCTGATTCCAAGCCGCCTCGTTTGCCTGATGACTTAAAAGACAAGAAAATAATTTTAATCGGCGGTTATAGCTACTGGTCTCCAGTCACCCACTGGCTCGCTGATAAGAGCCTCAATTTAACGTTAACGCGCACCAGTCAGCATGCATCAGCCATCGCCATGCTGATGCGTAAGCGCGGTGACTACCTATTCGATTACCTCGAACCGATGCGCGATACCCAGCAAAAACTAGGCTTGGATGAGTTATCCCTGCCTTACGTGATCATTCATAGTACGACCGCAACATTTATCATATCTAAGCGTGCTCATAACGCTGAAAAAATCTTAGCCGACCTAGACGCACAATTTGAGAGTTTCAGCTCCTCTCGCCTCTATCAACATAATCGTTGAGCAATGGCACGGGTGAGTTACATCATAATTTCACGTATAATTATTTTTTTATGTTGAAGAACACATCACTATGCCTTCATCCGAATCCATGATTGCTTCCGCTAAGCGCACCATTAGTCTTGAACAAGATGCGATTAGCAGCTTATTAACCCGCATCGATGCTAGTTTCGTTAAAGCCTGCGAGCTGATTTTAGCCTGCAAAGGACGTGTAGTCGTGGTTGGCATGGGTAAGTCGGGGCATATCGGTCATAAAATAGCGGCAACGCTTGCCAGCACCGGCACCCCAGCTTTTTTTGTTCATCCTGCTGAAGCCAGCCATGGTGACATGGGCATGATTACACGTGACGATCTAGTGTTAGCC
>JAAYFI010000059.1 GCA_012728315.1 Gammaproteobacteria bacterium | reverse complement strand
TTAATGCGCGCATTGCCCTGCTGCACTCCAACGTCAATGATCGCGAGCGCTTAGAGGCTTGGCTGGCGGCGCGCTCAGGGCATGCTGATATTGTGATTGGTACGCGCTCGGCGCTGTTTACGCCGCTAAAAAATCTGGGCCTGATTATTATTGATGAAGAGCACGACGCCTCCTATAAGCAGCAAGAAGGTTTGCGCTATCACGCCCGTGATCTGGCTTTAGTCCGTGCGCGTGCGGCCAATGTGCCGATTGTTTTAGGCTCGGCTACCCCCTGTTTAGAGAGTTTGCACAATGCTCACAGCGGTCGTTTTGCTTTACTGCGTTTAACCAAGCGCGCGGGCGGTGCCAGTCAGCCGCAGTTTATTCGTTTGGATGTGCGCAGCTTACCGCTGGATTCAGGCATCAGTGCACCACTGCAAAAGGAGATACGCAAAACCCTAGAAGCCGGCCAGCAAGTTTTAGTCTTTCTCAATCGGCGTGGTTTTGCGCCAGTATTAATGTGCAATGACTGCGGCTGGATGAGCCAATGCTCGGAGTGCGATGCGCGCTTGACCTATCATCAGCGCTACAACGAGCTGCGTTGCCACCATTGCGGTCACACAGAAGCGCGCCCACATCAATGCCCGAGCTGCAATACCGTTGATTTACGCCCGATTGGTGCCGGCACCGAACGTGCGGAAGAGCGCTTGCAAATCTTATTTCCTGATACACCTGTACTGCGCATTGATCGCGACAGCACGTCACGCAAAGGCTCCATGGATGCCTTACTCAGTACCATTGGCAGCGGCCAACCCTGCATTATGATTGGCACGCAAATGTTGGCCAAAGGGCACCACTTTCCACGGGTGACGCTGGTGGCTATTTTAAATGCCGATGGTGGTTTGTTTTCCGCAGACTTTCGCGCCAGCGAAAAAATGGCGCAATTGATTGTACAAGTGGCTGGGCGCGCAGGACGGGCCGGTGATCCAGGACGGGTGATTATTCAAAGCCAGTTGGCCGATCATCCTTTATTAGTGCAGTTAAGTGAGCAAGGCTATTTTGCTTTTGCCGAACAAGCGCTGAGTGAGCGCCGCGCCACCCGTTTGCCGCCCTTCAGTCACTTAGCTTTGCTTAGGGCTGATGCCTTAAAAGCCGAACTGGCAGATCTCTTCTTAGAAGACGCCTATAGCATCGCGGAACAATTGCTCGAGCAACTCAAGATTGAAGGTGTTGAACTACTGGGGCCAATCGCCTCACCCATGGAGCGCCGCGCGGGCCGTTATCGCGCACAATTATTAATCCAGGCCAATAGCCGTGCACAATTACACCGTTTATTAACACCTTTATGTAACAATTTAGAAACCCTTCCCAGTGCCAGACAAAGCCGCTGGTCCATGGATGTTGACCCCATCGATTTATTTTAAAGTGCCACAGATGACGCCTAGCGCTTGAAGCCAGCGTGCCGGACGTCGATAATAGACCGTTTATTTAGCGATCATCCGCCATTCGCCTTGGTTAAGAGAAATTATGAAAGACAGTATCCGCATTCTGATTCAGCACGCAGTCAATCAACTGACCAGCGAAGGTATCCTTCCAGAAGGTCTGACTGCGACTATCCAAGTCGAAAACACTCGCGATAAAAGCCATGGCGACTTTGCCAGTAATATCGCCATGATGCTGGCCAAGCCAGCAAAAATGAAACCGCGCGATTTGGCCGAGTTATTGATTAAAGCACTGCCAGCTGACCCACAAATCAGCGAAGTGGCAATTGCTGGCCCTGGCTTTTTAAACTTTTTCCAAAATCATGCAGCGCTGGCACAGCGTTTAGACCAAGCCCTGAGCGATCCGCTGATCGGTGTCGCGCAACAGCAGCCCAGCCAACGCATCGTCGTGGATTTATCGTCACCCAATTTGGCCAAAGAAATGCACGTGGGTCACCTGCGCTCCACCATTATTGGTGACGCAGTGGCGCGCGTTTTAGAGTTGCTCGGCCACGAGGTGATTCGTCAGAACCACGTTGGTGACTGGGGCACTCAGTTCGGTATGCTGCTGGCCTATTTGCAAGAAAACCCCAGCGCCAAAGAAACGCAATTGGCCGATCTGGAAGAGTTTTATCGCGCTGCCAAACAACGCTTTGATGAATCACCTGAGTTTGCTGAACACGCTCGTGGCTTAGTGGTAAAACTGCAAGCCGGAGATCCTGAATGCTTACGTTTATGGCAGCAATTTAACGATGTTTCATTAAGTCACTGCCAGCAACTCTACAACCGTTTGGGCGTCAAACTCAGCATGGACGATGTCCGCGGCGAAAGTTCATATAACGATCAACTGGCCAACATTATCGAGAGCCTTCGCGAGCAAGGGCTGCTCACCGAAGATGCGGGTGCTCAGTGTGTATTTTTAGAGCAATTCAAAAACGCTGAAGACAAACCGCTGCCTGTGATTGTGCAAAAAGCCGATGGTGGTTACTTATATTCAACCACTGACTTAGCCGCGATGCGCTATCGCAGCCAAACCCTCAAGGCAGACCGTGCGCTGTACTTTGTTGATCAACGCCAAGCACTGCACTTTCAAATGGTTTTCGCTGTGGCCCGCCGTGCGGGTTTTGTGCACCCAGATATGCAGCTTGAACATATGGGTTTTGGCACCATGAACGGCCCAGATGGCCGCCCTTTCAAAACCCGTGATGGTGGCACTGTAAAGCTGATTGACCTGCTCAATGAAGCCGAACAGCGCGCTTACGCCTTAGTCAAAGAGAAAAACCCTGAGCTTGACGAGCAAGAACTGCACAGCATTGCCCAAGCCGTTGGCATTGGCGCGGTAAAATATGCTGATTTAAGCAAGCATCGCAGCAGCGATTACAGCTTTAACTTTGAGCAAATGCTCAGTTTTGAAGGCAATACCGCACC
Source organism: Gammaproteobacteria bacterium (assembly GCA_012728315.1). GTDB lineage: Bacteria > Pseudomonadota > Gammaproteobacteria > Pseudomonadales > Pseudomonadaceae > Denitrificimonas. Next base: position 37,345 of record JAAYFI010000059.1, on the reverse strand, counting down.
TTACTTGCTGTACGCCTACACCCGTGTTGCCAGTGTATTTAGACGCACCGACTTCACGATGGATTCCGAACTGCCAGGCACCATCATCCTCAATAGCGAAGCGGAGCAGGTATTAGCCGCAACGCTGCAGCGCTTTAGCGAAGTGCTGTACAACATTGCCGAGAAAGGTACACCGCATATTCTGTGCACCTACTTGTATGAGCTGGCTGGTCAGTTTTCCAGCTTTTATGAAAACTGCCCGATTTTATCTGCTGACGATGAAACCACGCGTAACAGCCGTTTACGTCTTGCGGCGCTGACCGGACGCACGCTCAAACAAGGGCTTGAACTGCTGGGCTTAAAGACCTTGGAGCGTATGTAACATGGCAGCACGTAAAAAAGCCGCACCCAAACGCGGGGCGAGCCGCTATCAAGCGCCAGCTAAAAAACCTGTTCACCCGCTGGTTTGGGTGCTCACGGGGCTGATCGTTGGTATTTTTGCGATGTCATTGTTTCAGCTTGACCCCGGCAACGATGCAATTAAACGTGAAAAACCCGTTGCTGAAAATAAAAAGCCGACACCGCAAGCGCAAAAAGAAACCAACGCCAACAAGCCCAAATTTGAGTTTTATACCTTGTTGTCGGAGTCTGAAGTCATAGTGCCGGCGGAAGCTTTACCTGAAAAAACACCGCCACCGCCCAGCAAAACTGAAGTTGAAGAAGCTAAAAAAGCTGATGCTGCGCGCGCACAAGCCATTCTAGAGGGCAAAACGCCGCCTGAACCGGTCGTCAAAAAAGAGGCTAAAACACAGTTCTATCTGCAAGCAGGCTCCTTCACTGAGCGCTCCAAGGCTGAAAGCGTACGAGCACAACTCCTGCTCAGCGGTCAGGATGTATATATCGAATCTGGACAAGTAGCAGACAAGACTTGGCACCGCGTTTTGGTTGGACCTTTTGTCAGCCGCGAACAACTGGCCGTGGCACAAAAACAACTGGCCAATAACGGCTTTAGCAACCTGCTTTTGCAACAACGCAAAGGTCGCTAACCCTGCTGCACTCAGCCGTTTGCAGTAAACACCCGCACAGATCTGCCGTTGATGTGTGCGGGTTGTCGCTAAATATATGTACGCGGCACTTCTGTCCAAAAAGGCCAAGCCTGCGAGTGCAGACGGTCATGCAACTGTCTGCTATTAGATAATCCATCCCCGCACTAAAAGTACGGGGGCTTTCGCGCAACACTGATCATCCAAGAAAATCTACGACTTTCAGCTACAACCCTTGAAGCTTGCGCCGAGCATCCCCATCTGTAAAGAATCCGGGTGAATGCCCATCAACGTGGAGAATATCCCTTGACCACAATTGTTTCAGTTCGTCGCAACGGCAAAGTCGTTATGGGTGGTGACGGTCAAGTATCCCTTGGCAACACCGTTATGAAAGGCAATGCAAAGAAAGTCCGCCGCCTCTATCACGGTCAAGTACTGGCCGGTTTTGCCGGCGCTACGGCAGACGCTTTTACTTTATTTGAGCGCTTTGAAGGCCAACTGGAAAAACACCAAGGGCATTTAGTGCGCGCGGCGGTTGAGTTAGCCAAAGATTGGCGGACCGATCGCTCGCTCAGTCGCCTCGAAGCCATGTTGGCCGTGGCAAACAAAGATGCCTCGTTAATTATTACCGGTAATGGTGATGTAGTTGAGCCAGAACACGGCCTGATTGCCATGGGCTCAGGGGGCGGTTTTGCCCAAGCTGCGGCACTGGCGCTATTAGAAAACAGCGATCTATCCGCACGCGAAATTACTGAAAAAGCCTTACACATCGCCGGTTCAATTTGTGTATTCACCAACCAGAATTTGACCATCGAAGAGCAGGATAGCGCAATTTAAGCGCGCCTCGGAGACCCCTATGTCCATGACACCCCGTGAAATTGTGCATGAACTCAATCGCCATATCGTTGGCCAAGATGATGCCAAACGTGCTGTAGCGATTGCCCTGCGCAACCGCTGGAGACGCATGCAGTTATCCGCTGACTTGCGCAATGAAGTCACGCCAAAAAATATTTTAATGATCGGCCCAACCGGTGTCGGTAAAACCGAAATTGCCCGTCGCTTAGCAAAACTGGTCAACGCGCCGTTTATTAAAGTGGAAGCAACCAAGTTCACCGAAGTCGGTTATGTCGGTCGTGATGTTGAATCAATTATTCGTGACTTAGCTGATGCCGCAGTCAAAATGCTGCGTGAGCAAGAAATGAAAAACATGCGCAACCGTGCCGTAGATGCCGCGGAAGAGCGCATTCTTGATGCATTGCTGCCCCCTGCACGCTCAGGCTTAGACGAACAACCCGAGCGTACTGACTCCAGCACTCGCCAGCTATTTCGCAAGCGTTTGCGCGAAGGCCAACTGGACGATAAAGAAATTGAAATCGAAGTGGCCGAAGCACCAATGGGCGTGGAAATCATGACCCCACCGGGCATGGAAGAAATGACCAGTCAGCTGCAAAATCTGTTCTCTGGCATGAATAAAGGCAGAACCAAAAGCCGCAAATTGCGCGTTGCCGATGCACTCAAACTGATTCGTGATGAAGAAGCAGCACGCTTAATCAATGAAGAAGATATTAAAGTGCGCGCGCTGGAAGCCGTTGAGCAGCACGGTATCGTCTTTCTTGATGAAATCGACAAGATTGCTAAGCGTGGCAACACCAGCGGTGCTGATGTCTCCCGTGAAGGCGTACAGCGTGACTTACTGCCACTGATTGAAGGCTGCACCGTCAACACTAAACTGGGCATGGTTAAAACGGATCATATTCTGTTTATTGCCTCAGGCGCCTTCCACCTGAGTAAGCCCAGCGATTTAGTCCCTGAGTTGCAAGGTCGTTTGCCGATTCGCGTCGAGTTAAAGGCACTGACGCCAGATGACTTCAAGCGCATCCTCAGCGAACCTGACGCTTCGCTAACTGAGCAGTATATTGCCCTGCTGGCCACTGAAGGTCTCAACATTACGTTTACCGAAAGCGGCATTGAGCGGATTGCTGAAATTGCCTGGCAGGTGAATGAAAAAACCGAAAATATCGGTGCGCGCCGCTTGCATACCTTGCTGGAACGCTTGCTCGAGGAAGTATCTTTTGATGCAGCAGAGCTGGCTGAGCAATACAAAACCAATGCATTAGCCATTGATGCGGCCTATGTTGATCAGCATCTTGGTGAGTTAGCCAAAGACGAAGATCTATCACGCTATATTTTATAAGCCGCCACCCTTGTGTCAGCATAAGCTCTATGCTGACACAACATTTTTTGCGAGATTGCCATGCAGATTCCAAACCGTATCAAACTCAACAAAAGCTCAAAAACACTTGAACTCGGCTACTCTGATGGGCAGCAGTTTTCTTTGCCGGCTGAGTTTCTACGCGTGCACTCCCCTTCGGCCGAGGTGCAGGGACATGGCAATCCCGTGCTGCAATATGGAAAAATCAATGTTGCCATCAGCAATGTACAGCCTGCAGGCAATTACGCATTAAAACTGACCTTTGATGACGGCCATGACACAGGTTTATACACTTGGGATTACCTGTATGAACTTGCCACGCAACAGGCTGCCCTGTGGCAAAGCTATTTAGATAAGCTCAGCGCCGCCGGCGTCTCGCGCGATCCGACTGAGTCGGTGGTGCGTTTAATGCTGTAAGTTAAGAGGTGCGCGCAGCAGTACCCCTAACAACTCTGCGCGAACCTGCTTTACCCGTGGCGCTAGACAATACTGGCAGTGCAAGGTTAACAGCCAAGGCTAAGCCAAGCGCTTATCCAGCGCCTCTTCAATTTCACGTTTAATGCTGCCACTTAAAGCAGACAACAATAACCCAAGCTTCAGCTGCACTCGCACGTGTGTCTCATCCACATCGATCGAGCCTTGCGCACCACTGCGTTGAAACTTCAATGTATCGCCAGTCCAGTGATAACTGACATCGTATTCTTTAGCCAACCGCTCAGCTAATTCCTGCGCCCGCGCACGGGCCGCTTCACGTCCTAAACAATGTTGACGCTCAACTAAAATCTTACTCATGAATCGCCCTATTCTGTTCTGTTAGCTGCGCTGCTAAATACACTTTGTCTTAATGATATGGGTCCGAATCTGTCCAGCGTCAAGACAAACGACGCTGTGGGTATTAGAATGCTGGATAATCTGTCTAAGGTGAAGTTTTATGAGCAATCAACACCAACCCAATCCCAACGAGCCAACCACTCATTTCGGCTTTGAAAGTGTACCAGAAAGCCAAAAAGCCGAAAAAGTTGCTGAGGTTTTTCACTCGGTTGCGGCACGTTACGACATTATGAATGATGTTTTATCGGGTGGTATGCACCGCTTATGGAAGCGTTTTACCATTGAGTTATCAGGCGTGCGCCGCGGCAATAAGGTTCTTGATATTGCTGGGGGTACAGGCGACCTCAGCCGTAAGTTCTCCAGCTTAGTTGGCCCAGAAGGTGAAGTGGTACTGGCCGATATTAACGCATCCATGCTCAAGGTCGGCCGTGATCGTTTGCTCGATAAAGGTGTGGCGAGCAACATTTGCTTTGTACAAGCCGATGCGGAAAAGCTGCCATTCCCAGATAATTATTTTGATGTAGTGACCATTGCCTTTGGTTTACGCAATGTGACCCACAAAGAAGACGCGCTGCGTTCTATGTTGCGCGTACTTAAGCCTGGGGGGCGTTTATTGGTGCTTGAATTCTCCAAGCCGAACAATCCATTGCTGTCTAAGTTTTATGACGCCTATTCATTTAAATTTATGCCACTGGCCGGCAAGCTGATTACCAATGATGCCGACAGCTATCGCTATCTGGCTGAATCAATTCGGATGCATCCTGACCAAGACACTTTAAAAGCCATGATGCACGACGCCGGTTTTGAACGTGTGACCTACCACAATATGACCGGTGGGATTGTCGCTTTGCACCGTGGAATCAAACCCTAATGCTAACCCAGTTTGCTCTAGCCAGCGCTGAGTCTGCGCTAAATCGAGTGCTACAGCTCGACAGCACGGCACAAGCACGCTTAGCGCCTTTAGCAGGGCAAGTGCTTGCCATTACGTGCAGCATGCCGGCCATCACCCTGTATTTAATTCCGCTGGAAACACGGCTGCAACTGGCCCAGGCTTGGTCTGCACCAGCGGACTGCACACTGAAAGCACCCGCCCAGCTCTTGCTCAAACTGGTCAGCAGCGCAGATAAAAGCGCCGTTTTACACCATTCTGAAGTCAGCCTAGAAGGCAACAGTGGCCTCCTGCTGGAGCTGGCCGATATTCTGCAAAACCTTGAGTTAGACTGGGAATATGAAGTTTCACGCTGGCTGGGCCCCGTGCCTACAGCCTTACTCAGCAGCCAGTTACGCAGCCAACGCGCTTGGCTGACACAAACAGCCAAGAGCCTGCACTTAAATACAGCCGATTATTTAGCTGAAGAATCGCGTGCATTGGTCGGACATACTGAAGCAGCAATACGTTTTAATGAAATCGACCAGCTTAAACTTGATTTAGATCGCCTTGATGCACGCATCTCGCGCTTACTTAAACGGAGCCAGAAGCCTCTATGAAGCTGCTTGCCATCCGCCGACTCTGGCGTATTTTACGTGTCACCATACGGTATCGCTTGGATGATTTGCTCTTTGCACTACCCTTGCCTTGGCGCCTGCGTATCTTGCAATGGTTGCTGCCTTGGCGTTGGTTGCCACGCCGCCAGAATAACTTCACCCGAGGCGAAGCGTTACGCTTGGCATTAGAGGACTTAGGCCCGGTATTTATTAAGTTCGGCCAAATCCTTTCCACCCGTCGTGATTTGTTACCACCGGATATCGCCGACGAGATGGCTAAGCTGCAAGACCAAGTACCGCCTTTCTCTTCAACGCAGTCAATGCAACTGATCGAAGAGCAGCTGGGCGCTCCTATCGCTGAGGTGTTTCAAACATTTTCAAGCACGCCCTTGGCCTCAGCCTCGATCGCCCAAGTGCACGCGGCACAACTTAAAAGCGGCGAAGACGTGGTGGTTAAAGTGATTCGCCCCGGTTTAAAACCCATTATCGCTCAAGATTTGGCTTGGTTATTTCTATTAGCCAGCATCGCTGAACGCGCTTCACCCGAAGCACGTCGCTTGCGGCCTAAAGATGTGGTCAGCGATTATGAAAAAACCATTTACGACGAATTGGATTTACTGCGCGAGGCAGCTAATACCAGCCAATTGCGGCGTAATTTCGCAGACTCGCCATTGATCTATGTGCCGCAAATTTATTGGCAATGGAGTCGCCCTAAAGTACTGGTCATGGAGCGCATCTACGGTATTCCTGTCACAGATATGGCCGCTTTAATTGATCAAGGTACAGATCTAAAAAAACTGGCGGAACGCGGTGTCGAAATTTTCTTTACCCAAGTATTTCGCGACAGCTTTTTTCACGCCGATATGCACCCTGGCAATATTTTTGTCAGCACCCACACGCCCTGGGACCCTCAATATATTGCCATTGACTGCGGGATTATTGGCTCATTAACACCCGAAGACCAAGACTACCTTGCCCGTAACCTGCTGGCTTTCTTTAAGCGCGATTACCGCAAAGTAGCACAACTGCATATCGATTCAGGCTGGGTGCCCAGTGACACCCGTATCAATGAGTTTGAAGCAGCCATTCGTACTGTTTGCGAACCGATTTTCGAACGACCACTCAAAGAAATTTCCTTTGGCCACTTACTGCTGCACCTGTTCCAGACTGCCCGTCGCTTTAATATGGAAGTGCAGCCGCAGTTGGTCTTGCTGCAAAAAACCTTGCTTAATATCGAAGGTTTAGGCCGCCAACTGTACCCTGACTTAGATCTTTGGAGCACTGCGCAGCCTTACTTAGAGCGCTGGATGCGTGAGCGCTATATGCCTAAACATGTCTTGAGCCACCTTCAGCAACAGTTTGAAAAGCTTCCGCATTTAGCCAATATGGCTCGCGACAGCATTGAAAAATTCAATACAAAGTCGGTTCAACCAGAAAAATCACAACGCTGGATCAATCAGCTGCTGGGCGCCGCTTTACTGGTAGGTGGCGCGCAACTGGGCTTGGCTCTTGATCTATCAGCCTGGCCTGCTTGGTTAATGTTGACGGCAGGCTTATGCTTAGTCATACGTCGTTAACAGCGCAAAGGTTCTGGGCATAAACAATACGAGTGCGATGGAAAATAATATGAGCAACTGGCTAGATGAAATTAAATGGGACAAAGATGGCCTTATTCCCGCCATTGCCCAAGACTATAAAAGCAACCGTGTACTGATGGTGGCATGGCTCAATCGCGAGTCATTGGAACTGACTGTAAAAGAGCAACGTGCAATTTACTGGTCACGTTCACGGCAAAAACTCTGGCGTAAAGGCGAAGAGTCCGGACACATTCAGAAACTGCATGAAATACGTCTCGACTGTGACGCTGATGTTATTATTTTGCAAGTTGAGCAAATTGGCGATATTGCATGCCATACTGGCCGCCACAGCTGTTTTTATCGAGTTCTAACGGATGGTCAATGGCAGACGGTAGAACCTGTTATTAAAAATCCTCATGATATCTATCAAGGTTCATAAGCATGACTGACGATATTCTACACCGCGTAGCTCAGGTGATTGAATCACGTAAAAACGCAGAGCCAAGCACCTCTTATGTGGCAAGCTTGCACCACAAAGGTCTAAATAAGATCTTAGAAAAAGTGGGCGAAGAAGCGGTAGAAACCATTCTTGCCGCCAAAGATGCTGCACGCTCGGGCGATACTGATGATGTCATTTATGAAACAGCGGATTTATGGTTTCACAGCTTAGTCATGCTGTCGGCACTTAATCTGGAGCCACAAGCAGTACTTAATGAGTTAGAGCGACGCTTTGGCTTATCCGGGCACGCTGAAAAAGCCGCCCGCACAACCTCTTAATTATTAGCACTACGGAGTACATATCATGGGCGGAATTAGCGTTTGGCAATTACTGATTATTTTGGCAATTGTTGTGGTTTTATTTGGCACCAAGCGCCTGAAGAATGTCGGTTCAGACTTAGGCGATGCCATCAAAGGCTTTCGTAAAGCTGTCGATACCAGCGAAGATAAACCTGCAGAAGTGACACAAAAATCTGAAGCGGCCGATGCATCAGGGCACACCATTGATGCAACAGCTCAGCATATTGAAGACCCTTCCGTTAAAAAATGAGTTAACCCATGTTTGATATTGGCTTCTCTGAACTGATTCTAATTGGCATCGTTGCCCTATTAGTCCTTGGCCCCGATCGTTTACCCGATGCGGCTCGGGTCGCTGGGCTATGGATGGGCCGTATCAAACGCGGATTTAATTCGATAAAAGAAGATGTCGAACGTGAGCTCGGCGCGGATGATATTCGCCGCGAGCTGCACAATGAAGGCATTTTAGAAAAAGAACGTAAAATGCTCAAAGAGACGACCGACAAAGCCAATCAAATGTTCAGCGATAAACCTTTGGACGCTTTACTCAAAGACGTTGGCGCCCCAAAAGACAGCAGCACTGCCGATAAAGAGCAAAATTCATGAGTACCCCCCAACAGTCTGAGAGCACCATGCCTTTGGTTGCTCACTTAACGGAGTTGCGCACCCGTCTTTTGCGTTGTGTGACCACCGTTTTAGTGATTTTTGCTGGGCTGTTTTATTTTGCCCAAGATATCTATGCCATCGTCGCCGCACCTTTACGCGCTTATCTGCCGGAAGGTGCGACGATGATTGCCACGGGTGTCGCCTCACCCTTTTTGACCCCCTTTAAACTCACCATGGTCGTGTCTCTCTTTCTAAGCATGCCGGTGATTTTGCAACAAATTTGGGGCTTTATTGCACCGGGTCTCTATAAGCATGAAAAGCGTGTAGCCGTACCACTGCTGGTCTCCAGTGTCATTTTATTTTATGCGGGAATGGCCTTTGCCTACTTTGTTGTTTTCCCCATTATGTTTGGCTTCTTCGCCAGCGTAACCCCGCAAGGGGTCGAAATGATGACCGATATAGGTCAGTACTTAGACTTTGTGTTGACGCTGTTCTTTGCCTTTGGCGTGGCCTTTGAGATCCCCATTGCGACGTTTTTACTGGTGTGGATTGGCATTGTTGATGTTGCCACCTTACGTAAAAGCCGCCCTTATGTGGTGGTGGGCTGCTTTATTATCGGCATGTTATTGACGCCGCCGGATATTTTCTCGCAAACATTACTGGCCATTCCCATGTGGTTTCTCTTTGAAATCGGCGTACTCTTTGGCGGCGTCATCCAAAAAGAACGTGAAGAAAAAGAAGCAGAAGAAGCCGCTCCAAGCGACAGTAATGATGATCAAACGCCCTCTGTACAGTCATGAATTTATTGCTGGTCAAAGCTACTGACTTTATCGCTGCAGACCGCGTACGTATTACTGACCGACGCTTGCACCATCTCAACGCCGTCAATCAAGCCAGCGTAGGGCAAGTCTTGCGCGCGGGTTGCTTAGGAGGCTTACAAGGCCAAGCCACTGTGCTGTCGATCACATCGACAGCGGCGGAGTTGCTGGTCGATTTTCAAGAGCCGTCACCAGCGAAACTCCCTATCACACTATTACTGGCCTTACCCCGCCCTAAAATGCTACGCCGCACCTTACAAACCTGCGCCAGCATGGGGGTCGAAAAGTTGGTATTAATCAACAGTTATCGCGTGGAAAAAAGCTTCTGGCAAACGCCTTTTTTACAACCTGAAGCGCTGCATGAACAGCTGCTTCTAGGTCTTGAGCAAGCTCGCGATACGATCCTGCCGGAAGTCATCATAGCCAAGCGCTTCAAGCCTTTTGTCGAAGATGAGCTACCTGCCATTGCCGCCAATACACGCGGTTTAATTGCCCATCCTGGCGACTATCCTGAATGCCCGCGCGCCCTCAACGCGGCGGTGACTTTAGCCATTGGCCCTGAAGGCGGCTGGATTCCTTATGAAGTGGATCTGCTGAGCAAAGCAGGCCTGCAGCCCGTACAACTGGGCCCGCGTATTTTACGGGTGGAAACTGCAGTACCTGCACTGTTGGCACGCTTGTTTTAAACCCTTAAACTGCAAGTGGATGACACAGCAGCAGATTACCGAGATTGTGCGATTTAACGGCAGTCTGCAACACTCTGTGAGTACGCAGTCCAATCACCATAATCGGGGCCTCAATGGAAAACTACGCCGAACAGCTTGTTAGCGGGCAACAAATTATCCTCCAGCTCGCCGTTGCTCTGCTACTGGGTGCGCTAACCGGCCTGCAGCGCGGCTGGGAAGCTCGCGAGCAGAAATCCGGAGAGCGGGTGGCCGGCATGCGCACTTATGCTTTGGTTGGTTTACTGGGCGGTATTGCAGCGCTGTTATCCCTCAAAGTCACCGCTTGGGTATTGCCAGCCACCTTACTGGCAGTATGTATTGCTGCGGTCATGGCCTACCGTGTCCGTATGCTGCAGATGCGCAATTACAGTATTACCGGCATTATTGGCCTACTGTTAACCTTTAGTTTTGGTGCTTTGGCTGTTGCCGTGGATATGGCCGTGGCCGCCACCGCTGCGGTTATCACTACGATTATTCTCGATAATAAGCGCGAAATTCATAATGCGCTCAATCGTCTACAAGAACATGAACTGGATGCCGCATTAAAGCTGCTGGTGATTTCAGTGGTGATGCTGCCGCTTTTGCCCAACGAAAGCATCGGCCCAGGCAACCTGCTCAACCCGTATCAGATTTGGTGGGCGGTCGTGCTGATCGCCTCCATTTCATTTGTAGGGTATTTTGCGATGCGGGTGGGCGGTACGGAAAGAGGTATCCTGTTCACCAGCTTGTTTGCTGGACTGGCTTCATCCACCGCGCTGACGCTGCACTTTTCCCGCTTGGCACGCCAATCACCGCAGATATCACCACTGTTATCATCCGGCATTTTGCTGGCCTGCGGCACCATGTACCTGCGAATTTTATTGTATTGCGCGATGATTAACCCTGCGCTATTGGGTCATTTAGTTCCTCCTTTACTGGTCATGACCTTGGTTCTATATTTGCCTGCACTACTGATCTGGCGCAAACACCGCAACGGCACCCGAGTCGAACAACCAGCACTGCACGGCAACCCACTCGACTTAAAATCAGCGCTGCTGCTGGGCGCGCTGCTGACCGTAATACTATTGATGGCCAGCCTCTTACAGCAGTGGCTGGGCAATGCTGGTATCTACGTCCTGGCCGCTGTTTCCGGCATTACGGATGTCGATGCTATTACCCTGTCCTTAGCGCGCATGTCAGAAACAGGTCTTGAGAGCGCAACGGTTATTATCGGCATTATTATCGCCTCTTCAGTAAACAACCTGATGAAGGCGGGCATGGCGGTTTCCATTGGCGGTCGCGCGATGCTGATGCGGGTAGCGCTACCGATTCTACTGTCGTTGCTGGCAGGTTTAGCCGTGATGCTACCGATGCACAGCGCTTGACCCTGCCGCCGTGGTAGGCTTTTACATCATCGCAAGTGTTGCGGCTTAGTGGAGTATTTATGAAATCTTGTAGAACCGAGTGCGGCATCCCACACACTCCATCAGAGCCAGCAAGCCCTGCGCATAAAGATCCTAGCCATATCAGCAGCGTATTTATTATTACCGAAATGGACTGCCCCACTGAAGAGCAGCTCATTCGTAGCAAGCTCGCCACCTTGGCCGAGATTAGCGCAGTGGAATTCAACCTGATGCGCCGCCAACTGACGGTTACCCATGCTCAGCAGGCATTCGACAGCATTGTGCAAGCTCTGCAAAGTATTGGCTTTAATCCAGAGCGGCAAGATAAGCCACACAGCACTGTGCAGCCTGCGAAGCAACCCTTATGGCCGCTGATCATTGCCGGTATCGCCGCGACTTTTGCTGAAGTCGCCGAATGGACAATGGCGGGCTCGCACTGGGCGGTCATCGCTCTCACTTTGGTAGTGATTGCCACCGTTGGTTTACCGGTACTGAAAAAAGGTTGGCTTGCCATTCGTCACGGCAATCTAAATATCAACGCATTAATGACCATTGCCGTGACCGGCGCGCTGTTTATCGGGCATTGGCCGGAAGCTGCGATGGTCACCTTTCTCTTTGCCTTGGCGGAGTCGATTGAATCCAAGTCGCTCGATCGCGCCCGTTATGCCATTCATAGTGTTTTAGAACTGGCACCAGAAACAGCGCTGACGTTCATCGATGGACAGTGGCAGAGCAGCCAAGCCGAGACGGTTGCTATCGGCACGCGCGTGCGCTTACAACCCGGTGAGCGTGTGCCGCTTGACGGCACAGTGGTCAGCGGCAATTCCACGGTCAATCAAGCACCCATTACCGGTGAAAGCTTACCGGTAGAAAAGAGTATCGGCAGTCCTTTATTTGCTGGCAGCATCAATATGCAGGGCGCACTGGAGTACGTCACTAGCGCTACCCGCGACAACTCGACACTGGCGCGGATTATTCATGCGGTCGAAGAAGCGCAAGCCAGCCGTGCCCCCACGCAACGTTTTATTGATCGCTTTGCCAAGATTTACACTCCCATTGTGGTGAGCATCGCCTGTTTAGTAGCGATAGTGCCACCTGTGTTATTGGGTGAATTGTGGACAGAGTGGCTGTATAAAGCGCTCGTTTTATTAGTGATTGCCTGCCCTTGTGCCTTGGTCATTTCCACCCCGGTGGCCGTGGTCAGCGCCCTGACCCAAGGCGCGCGCCAAGGTATTTTGATTAAAGGCGGCGCTTTTCTTGAGCAAGGCAAAGCACTGACAACTTTAGCCTTTGATAAAACCGGCACCCTCACCCATGGCACACCGGTGTTAACGCAAACACTGCTGCTCAATGATCCAGAGCACAACGCGCAACATCTGGCAGCCAGCCTTGCCGCGCGCTCAGATCACCCGGTTTCGCTCGCCATTCACAGTGCTTTTCTTGATCAGCAAGAGCAATGGTATGAGGTCAGTGACTTCGAGGCGCTATTAGGTCGCGGCAGCCGTGGCAGTATTAACGGTATGCGCTATTACTTAGGTAATCACCGTTTGATGAAAGAGCTCAAACTGAGTACGCCAGCACTAGAAGCACAGCTCAACGCGCTTGAGCAGCAAGGCCAAAGTGTCGTCATGCTGGCCAGCGAAGATCGTGGATTGGCCTGCTTCGCTGTCGCCGATACAGTCCGTGAACAAGCAGCAGAAGCCATTGCGCAGCTGCACGCCTTAGGCATTCATACGCTGATGCTCAGTGGCGACAATCAACACACTGCCAGCGCCATTGCCGCGCAAGTGGGGATTGAGCACGCCAGCGGTGAGATGCTGCCGGAAGACAAACTCAAGCGCCTACAACAACTGCAAAGCGATGCACAACAGGTGGTCGGCATGGTCGGTGATGGGATCAATGATGCGCCAGCACTGGCGCAAGCTGATATCAGTTTTGCCATGGCCGCAGCAGGCTCGGATACTGCAGTGGAAGCGGCGAATATCGCCTTAATGGATGCTGATTTGCGCAAAATCCCGCAATTTATCCGTTTGTCGCAGCGCACAGCCACGATTCTTAAGCAAAACATCAGCTTTGCCATTGCCATCAAAGCGGTGTTTTTGGTCTTAGCCATCAGTGGCCAAGCCACCATGTGGATGGCGGTCTTTGCTGATTTGGGCGCCAGCTTATTGGTGATTCTCAATAGCTTACGTTTATTAAAGCCGCGCACTTGAACAGCACTCAGAGTGCGCAGCTAGATCCTGAGCACTCTGGGTAAGGACGTTGTTTCTTGAACGCAAACCCCACGTACAAGGTCATCCGCAGACTTTCTTATACCAGTAAAACAGCAGCGCACTAGACCTCTAACATAAAAGTCACCGGCCCATCATTGACCAACTGCACCTGCATATCCGCGCCAAACTGGCCGGTCTGCACATTGGCATAGCGCTGCTTCGCCATTTGCACCATTTGCTCAAATAACATCTCTGCCTGCGCAGGTGGCGCGGCGGTTGAAAAGCCAGGACGCAAACCACTGCGGGTATCCGCGGCCAAGGTAAACTGCGACACCAATAACAAGCCACCCTGAATATCCGTCAATGATCTATTCATACGTCCTTGTTCATCGGCAAACACGCGATAGTTCAGCAGCTTGTGCAACATTTTCTCCAAACTCTGCTGATTATCATCGGGTTCAAGACCAACCAGCACCAATAACCCTTGCTCGATCTGCGCCACTGTCACGCCTTCAATAGCCACACTCGCGGCACTAACCCGTTGTAATAATGCCTTCACTCTCGTCTCCATGCCTCTGTCGCTAAAAATACCGCCATGATTCATTATTACGACCGCTGTTATATCGACGTTATACGCCTCATGGGTGCGGTTTATAGTATCGATCAGCTGACGCGCTTGCCACTGGCAATCGCCTACGGTGACAGAACAAAGTCGCGGCAATGTGCGCAGTCAGTCTGCGTGGCAACGCATCAAACAGCTGGATAATACCTGTGATACGCCAGCAAGACATGCTTCAACAGTCATGCCATGCTCAGCATTATGCTGTTTATGCAACTATGCATATACAAACCGGTCAAAGTAGATGTAGAGCGCGAACTGAAGCTTCCGTCAGTTGCTCTACAACTGAACAGCAACTCCATTACTCAATCAAAAAAAGGCTAACAAAATGAATAAATTACAACGTACATTTATTGCATTTATCGTTACAGCAGTAGCAGCCATTTCGATGAGCGCGATGAATCTAGCCAGTGCAGCAACAGCTGAGGACTTGGATCGTGATTCTCGGCAAGCGTTGCAAACGCTATATAAAGCCGAGCCTGTCGCCAAAACACTGTCACGCAGTGCTAAAGCCGTTCTAGTATTCCCGAATATGATTAAAGCCGGACTGGTCTTTGGTGGCAGTTATGGTGAGGGTGTACTGCTCAAAGGCTCTAAAGTGATCGATTACTACAACTCTGTTGCTGGCTCATGGGGTTTGCAGATTGGTGCGCAATCCTATGGCTATGCGGTGTTTCTGATGACCGATGAGGCGGTTAGCTATATCGAAAAAACCAAGGGTTGGGAGCTCGGCGTAGGTCCAACCATAGCTGTGGTTGACGCAGGTGTCGCCAAGAACATATCAACCTCTTCGCTGAAAAATGATGCCTATGCGTTTATCTTTAGCCAGCAAGGCCTGATGGCAGGTGTCAGCATTGAAGGCACAAAAATCTCCCATATCAAACGCTAATTACACTGAGTCAGGCGCTGCGATCGCAGCGTCTGAGTGTATTACTGAGGGTGTATGGGCTGTTCGTTCACCTAGTCCCAAGCGCAATTAACACTTTTAGCCATGCTGTTGAGCAAAGCACAATGCCTGTCTCGCACTCGGACTTTTAATGTTTTGGCCTGCTCACTCATACTGTATGTATTGCTAGCTTATATGCTAAGACTAAGGGAAAGCAGTGCCACATGCGCTATCCATCCCCGCACTAAAAGTACGGGGTCTTTCGCGCAAAACTGATAACGAACCCGTAACCTTGCGCAGCCTCTAGTCCAGATCAAGGATCGGCTGATCTCAGCGAACCCTCTCCCCTGTGGCTAGCGTCAATCAGAACGCGTTAAGCAGCACAACATTCACTAGAGACTGACGCGCCGGCTCAATGTTTACACCCATCAATAAAGCAACGCTTAATGCTGCTGATGCTCAGCATCTGCAGCGTGCTCAACGGCCTTATCCACAGCGGGTAAGTGCTCATCGTGCTGCACAGGCTCAGCCACTTCTTCAGCAACACCATGCTGATGCTGTAACTGCTCACCATGCGCCGCTGCATGCTCATGGCCGGCACTGGCAAGTTCCTGCAGAACAGCCAAATCTAACTGATCCCAACTCAATACGCGCCCACCTTTAGAGTCTGCTAGGGCCTGTGCCGCCGCACGCTCGCCATAAGACACCAATGAAGGCCCCATTGCACCTTGCAAGCTAGAACCGACAACATACCAAGCGCTGCGCGCATCGATTAAGTGTTCATCCTGTGGATGCTCCCATGGTGTTTTCGCCACATCATGGACATACAGCTCGGCTTGCAGATGCTGATTTTCCGGCTGTAACCACCAGCTGAGCATATCCTGCGTTGAGCAAAACTTATACACACTGTCGCTACGACTTTCCAATGCTTGCGCTTTCGCACCCGGCAACTCAGTGATAATCATCCCACACACATGGCACTCATCACCGGCCTCAAAAGCCACAGGCCCTCGCGGCACCTCGACTTCACTTGTTTTACTGTCATCACTGCACGCCGTCAGTACAACACTGACCAACAGCGCCAAACACCAACGTATTGTAATACCTTGCATTTTCATCATGGTAAACCCCTTAAACATCATGTAATTAAGCTGTTCGACGCGCAAACATCCAATGTGCCAAAGCCAGTGACGCAGCAACCCAAGCCACTAAACACCCCCACAACACCGCACTACTGACAGGCAAGTCACCGGCCAGCGCCATTACACCTACAGCGCTTGAACTGGATTCAAAACCGGCCAGATTAATTAAACGGTAAATATCCGCTGGATTAAGTAGTAATAACCACGGCAATGCTTCGGGACTGAAAGTGCCTTCACTAATGACCAATACCGCCAATAATGCCAAATCAAACACCAGCACAAATAGAAACCACAAACCTAGCGCTAAACCGGCAGCACTGGATTTTTCTGTAGCGCGACTACTCAAGACATAGGCCAAAGCTAAAAACACCAAGCCCAGCAAAGTGGAAGACACAATAAAGCGAGTAAAGGCCCATAACAGCACGCCCACTTCCACTTCTGGCACCAGTACCGCAATCGCCAAGGCGGAGCAGCCAAAACCAATTAAAGTGGCTAAGCCTAAAATCATGCCATGGCCAACAAACTTGCCCAGTAAGATTTCTCCACGACTGATGGGATAAGTCAGCAGCAACATTAAAGTACCGCCTTCATCTTCACCAACAATGGCATCATAGGCGAGTAATAGAGCAATCAGCGGCATTAAAAAAGTCGCCAAACTGGCCAAGCTGGCAATGGTTGCCGGAATTGAAGTAAAGCCAATTTGCCCCGACGCTGCCGCACCGAACCATGCAATCCCCACCGCCAACAAAGCAAACACCACACTGATGGCTAACATCCAACGATTACGTAAGCCATCACTCAATTCTTTACGGGCAATATTCCAAATCTGACTCATTGCTGAACTCCTGCAACACCCAAGGCTCCGGCTTTGTCCATGTAATAGCAGTACAAATCCTCCAAGGACGGTGGCTGCACTTCTATATCCTGCGGTTGCAACTGTAAAATTCGCTGTACAGTGGCCAATTTATTGCTTGGCGCAACCTGCAATTCATGCCAAGCACCATGCAAGGGGCGAATACTCTGCACATCTGGAGCCGTCAGTTGTTCTTCGCTTAAACCCGCTGCACGAATACGCACAGGTAACTGCGCTTGTGCACGCAGCTCATGCAAAGTACCCACCGCTTCTAGACGGCCTAAAGCTAAAACTGCAGCACGATCAATATAAGGTTCCACACCGGGCAAGACATGCGAACAAATAACAATACTGGTGCCTTCATCGCGCAGACGCCCAATCACTTGATAAAGTTCTTGAGTAGCAATCGGGTCTAGACCTACGGTGGGCTCATCCAGCAATAACAGGCGTGGGCGCCCAAGCAACGCCTGCGCTAAGCCGAGACGTTGGCGCATGCCTTTGGAGTAGGTTTTCACACGCTTCGAGCCCGCAGCCGTCAACCCGACTTGCTCCAGCAGCTCATCCACTTGCCGCACCTCCGCACTTTTTAACCGTGCAAAGTGCAGCAAGGTTTCGCGGCCGCTGAGCTGCGGATAAAAGGTCACGTTTTCCGGCAAAAAACCAATTTTACGGCGAATATCACTGTCCCCTGGGGTGCCACCGAGCACTCGAACAGTGCCTGTGGTGGCTTGTAATAAACCCAAAATCAAACGCACTGTCGTGGTTTTACCCGCACCATTGTGGCCAAACAAACCTAATACTTCGCCTTCAGCAAGGCTTAAACTGATATTGTCCAATACGGCCATAGTGCCGTACTGCTGATAAACATTGTGCAGCTCTACAGCATTCATTCTGATAATCCTGACGAAAGAGGGACAGCAGCGCTCACCGGCCGCATAAGTGGATAACTGTCTTGCACTCCGGGATATTTAACCACTGGAAATGCGCGCTGTACTAAGCGCAACAATTCGATACTGGGGCTGTGCATTAATAAGCGCACCTGCGGATAAATCCACAGCAAACGGTCAACGTTATCATTGGGCTCGTAGGGCACATCACCGATGCCATCATTGTTGCGATCCCAGCCTAAATAATCACTCCAGTAATTACCCTTGCCTTCGTGGGACCATTCTTGATAACGGATGGCCACATACTTAACTTGCTGTTGATTACCAATAAATGAATTGTGGTAAATACGATTATCTTCTGAGCCAGCGGTGAGGTGGATACCGAGCGCACTGTGCTCAAAGTGATTGCCCACTAGCGTGTTAAACAGTGAGTTATAAATAAACAGCGCCTTACCTTCTGCTCCACTAATATGTACACCATCACCAGATCCCGGCTGTACAGCAGTAACAAAATTATTTTTCAGCGTTGAATAGGTAATGTAATTCATGAGCAGACCATAGTTTTGATCATGATCTGAAACGTTATCGGTCACCGTGAGCTGCCGACTTTGCATCAAGGCATAACCTGTGCGCGTACGCTCAGTGCGGTTGTGTGTTACTTCATTGCGATTGGAAAACATGTAATGGACGCCGTAACGCAAATCACGCATGTAGTTGTTGTGGATAATATTGTCATTGGCCGCTTCAATATAAATACCATCGCGGGTTTCCCAAATTTCATTGCCGCTGATATTGGCAAAGCGTACTGCAAATAAATGAATACCATTGCCGCGGTCTTGATTGCGTAATGACACATCACCTTGAATTTTATTATTCAAAATACTGACATTGTGCGTAGCATCAACCCACACGCCAAAGCCTTGGCCATGAATAAAGTTATTCTCAATGCGCGCATTTTTAGCCGTGCGTTCAACAAAAATACCCGCATCCATTTGCGTGAGATTATGCCCCCAGTCGCTGATATCACAGCCAGTAACGGTCACCTCTGCTGCACGAATATTGAGCGCATTACCCAAACCTTGCGCACGCAAAACGGCACCTTTAGCACACTCGAGAGTCATTGGCTGATCAATAACATAATGGCCAATATATTCACCTGCGGGCAAAAGCCAATGCTGTGCGCCTTGAGCCTGCAAAGGCAAAGCGGTGATCGATTGTAATTTTAAGTCCGCCTCGGGAGCGGCTTGAATTGCGTGCAATTGCACGTCTTTTAATGCGTCAGGAACCTCTTCTGCCGCATGCACAGGCGCCATTAAAATTAATGCGGCACTGTAAATAACTCTGCGAATCATTGTCGCCAATGTTCTCATCAACCCGCATCCTGTTGTCTAGCCTGCATATAATATGTCCAATGTTTTGAAACAACCGACGATGCCGAAAAGACACCGTCAGTCGCTTTGACCTGCTGTTACACAGGTTTAACTAGCATACGGCCAACCATCTCCATGTGCAGAGCATGGCAGAACCAGTTGCAGTAGTACCAGAACACACCCGGCTTATCAGCAACAAAAGTTACTGATGACGTTTGCTGCGGGCTGATTTCCATACTGACACCGTGGTTTACCATACAGAAACCATGGGTCACGTCTTCAATCATATCCAAGTTAGTGACCGTCACAGTCACTTCATCACCCTGATTAACAGTAAACTCACTCATACCGTATGACGGTGCAATAGAGGTCATGTAAACACGAACCTTGTTGCCATCACGGATAACTTTGTTATCTGTTTCCAGGTTAATACCGTCTGCTTTAGCACGCGCTACAGTTGCCGCGAAGTAAGGGTCATCACGATCCCAAACTTTTTTGGTTTTGATCTGATCGCGACGCGCCATAATTGCATCGTGCGGCTCGGCATAGGATGGACCATCATGCACGATCTTCATTTCATCGCCAGAAATATCGATCAACTGATCATTCTCTGGGTGCAATGGACCAACCGGCAAGAAACGGTCTTTTGAGAACTTACTCAAAACCAACAGCCATTTGCCATCAGCATCTTTGGTTTCAGTCAATGACGCGTGGTTGTGGCCAGGCTGGTAGTGCACATCAAGCTTTTGCTTAATGTAGTTCACTTTCTCACCCTTGTAAGCGCGTACCGCTTCTTCCATATTCCACTTCACCACCTGGCTGTCAATAAACAGTGTGGTGTAAGCATTACCGCGACCATCAAAGGTTGTGTGTAATGGGCCAAGACCCAGCTCAGGCTCACCTACAATCACGTCACGCTCATCAGCAAATTTGTCATTAAACAAATCATCGAGCATATCAATGGCAATCATTGAGCAGGTGGGTGAGAGCTTACCGTTGGCAATAAAGTACTTACCATCGGGGGAAGTATTCAGGCCGTGCGGGTTTTTTGGCACAGGTACATAACGGGTGACACGGGCGTTTTTACCATCTTTTTTGCGGCCATCAACCACAGGCACTTTTGAATCGCCGAGGGTGATAAAACGACCGGCTTTGATTTCTTCTTCAATGCGCGGAATATTGAAGATGGTGACCCAGTCGCGCTCGCTACGCATCATACCGGCAATATCTGTTGCGCCTTCTGAGTTGTAGCAGGTGGCTGCAGCATATTTACCGGTGTAGCACATGTCAGTGTTATCAAGGTTACCGTCAACAATCACCTGCCATGCCACTTCCATGGTTTCCGCATCAATGGCGTTATACATGGTGTACTTTTCCGCCGCATCGAGATTGTCGATGTTAGTACCATCGTTCGGGTGCGGGATAATGAATTCTGCGTTGCAGAAGACATACTTGGTGTAAGGCACTTTCTGTAAACGCAAACCGTGGATCGATTGTACGTTAGGAATAGTGGTGATTTTGTCGCACTTCATAATGTCCAAACGAATACGCGCAACACGGGTGTTGGCTTTATCGTTAATAAACAGATATTTACCGTCGTAACTACCGTCGGTCATAGAAATGTGCGGGTGGTGACAGTCGCCATTCATAAACTTAGCGCTTTCACCCAGTACAGCTTTACTTTCGTTGGTGATACCCCAACCCACCGCACCGTCCATATTAAAGACCGGAATGCGCATCAGCTCACGCATTGACGGCAGCCCCAATACGCGTACTTCACCTTGGTGTCCACCGCTTAAAAAGCAGTAGTAATCATCTAATTCGCCAGGTTCAACATGGGCTTTGTTTTTTGCTTCTTTCACTGCCGCCGCCCAAGTTTCACGGCTCATGACAGAGGAGCCGATCGCCGTCGCACCAGCTATGGTTGCACCAGTGACTGCAGTGGCGCCAAGAAAGCCGCGCCGACTTAAGCCTGCCTTTTCAATCTCAGTTGTTGTTTTCTTTTCGCTCATGACAGATACATCTCCTAGATTATTTGCCTTAATTTGGACGGAATTAAGGCGAGGTTTCCAGCTGGACGGCCGGAATCAATTGCGGCTCTTGCTCTTTAGCGTGCGGAGCTGCTTTATTACGTTCGCGGCGTTTTTTCTTCGCCACTAAAGGAGGACAACGGTCCTCATTAAAGTAAGTCACCTGGCAATCAAGACAGTGGTGACACTCATTAGCGTTGATGGTGCCGTCTGGGTGGATCGCTTGAACCTCACATTCAACGGCGCACAACTGACAGGGCGTACCGCACTCTTTGCGACGCTTAAGCCAGTCAAACAAACGTAATTTAGTTGGAATCGCTAATGCTGCACCCAATGGGCAGATATAGCGGCAGTAGACTTTACGGGTGAAAATGTTAATCACGAGCAAAACCACAGCATACAGAACAAACCACCACTGACGGTCAAATTTTAAAGTGATCGCCGTTTTAAAAGGCTCAATTTCCGCATACTGCTCAGCCGTTGACATGGACTCGAGAGAGATACCAAATAACACCAGCAAAATAATGTACTTAATGGCCCACAGCCGCTCA
Organism: Gammaproteobacteria bacterium; assembly: GCA_012728315.1. Classification (GTDB taxonomy): domain Bacteria; phylum Pseudomonadota; class Gammaproteobacteria; order Pseudomonadales; family Pseudomonadaceae; genus Denitrificimonas. Next base: position 15,341 of record JAAYFI010000059.1, on the reverse strand, counting down.
TGCAGAGCAAAAGGCACCTCGTACTGGGGGATTTTTATCTTGCGCGCAACTTCATTGATAATTTCCTGCAAGGCGCCAAACGGACATAACCAACCGCAGAACACCCCGCGTCCCCACAGCAAAACAATCGCAGCAGTCACACCCCAGAGAATAAAGATGATGGGGTCGCTTAAAAATAGCTCCCAACTAAAGTCATTCATGATGGAGTGAGCAAAGGTCAGCACGTTAACAATGGAGAGCTGCCCCAAGGCATACCAACCAATAAACACCACAGTAAAGGTTAAGTAGCCCATACGCACGCGGTGCAGTAATTTAGGGTAGCGCACCAAGTAGTCTTGGAAGAATAAAATGGCAAACAGCACCACGAGGCCAACGCCCAGCACGCCAATTTGGAAGTCTTTTTGGTACCAAATATTCAGCCACAGCGGGCGGTTTGCTTCATCAATCGCGGCTTGCTCAGACACCGTTAGAGCGGGACGCTCGATATAGGCCTCAGGAATCTGATAGGGCAATTCAAAGCTGGTAAAAATACTATCAACCGGGCCCGTTTGACGACGCACCAACAACTCCAAGGTCCAATCTGAGCCTGAGTCAAACGCGTATTGCGGGCGCACAATAAAGATGCCCATTTCTCTAAACTCAGGCATCCCTTCGGCATAGACATCACTTAAACGGTAAAAATCTAAGTCACGGAAACTGATAATATCGCCAAATTGACGCAATTGAATACGGTCAAAAATACCGCCGCGCACATAACCTGAACCTTTAAATGAATACTCGCCATTACCCAGCACCACAATCGCATGCTCATCGGGCTTGAGCTCCTCCATAAGGTTTTGGTATTGCTTGTCCCCCAGCAGGTTGCGGCCAATGGTGGGCGGATTAAGCTCGGCAACATAGAGATCAATAAAGGTTTCATCGCGTTGTTCAGGGCTTGCGGTATCAATACCCTCGGCTTCACTGCCAATAAAAGCATCGTCAACTTGGCCACGGTTCAATAGCAAACGACGAATTGAGCCATCGCCCGTTAACGTGGTCCAACTGGCTTTCTGATACTCATCCATTAATACAATGGCCGGCTTACTTTTAACCTGTGCATGCGCATCCACCAAGCCCAGTGACACTGCCACTCGGTGTGCCGAACGCATAATGGCTTCGTTCACCACCATCACCGTCACAGTTGCCCCGGAAACCGCATCAATCGTAATCGCCGACTCATCTTTCGAGCGGCCAATAACCACGCGCTGATCGACTTTAATGCCTTGATATTTTGCGGCAAAGTCGTGCAGCTTTTGCTCAGGAATACCAATTAATAAAATGGGCTCCTCATGCTTTAAAACATAAGCATCTTGAATCACGCCTTGCGGATCTAATAAGACTTGCAGATTAATAGGCTTGCCGGAATAAGCAGGGATGTCGACCACGTTAATGGTCTGGTAGGCATAACCCAGCAGTTCATCACCGGACAAAATCTGTCGGACTTTAAACTCGCCTTCAGGCTCAGAGATGGTGCCCACTTGCGGAAAGGTTAAGGCGATTCGGCCTTTTTCTAGCTCAGTTAGAGTGGACGCTTGCGCAGAACCCAGCGCACAAAGAAAAAGCAAAAGAAAAACTGTCAGCCACGCAATGGGCTTCTGTGCTCTTCGCTGTGAGTAAGAATAAATAGCCTGCATAATCGTGCCTTAGTACTTAAAAAGTACTCGCAGCTTAACAAGCAGGAGAACAATTACACCTTGATCAAAATCATAGCAATTTTTAATCAAGTAAAAGGCTGTGCAGAGAAACGACGCTGCGCCAGAGCAGATCAGGGCTTTAGCGTACTATATAAAAAAGAATAACAATTACCGAAAAACAACAAACACTGTCTTAAATCAATACGCGCCAAGAGACTTACAGAACCTCAACACACTTGATTCTGTAAGCCCAAGGTTATAACAGTTATTTTTGCGCGATGTGATAGCCAGTAATACGCTCAACTTCTTCTTTCGAGCCTAAGAATACCGCCACACGCTCATGCAAGGAGCTCGGCTGAATATCCATAATGCGCTGATAACCATTAGTAGACACACCGCCGGCCTGCTCAATAATAAAAGACATGGGGTTGGCTTCGTACATCAAGCGCAGCTTTCCAGGCTTTTCTGGCTCACGGGCATCACGTGGGTACATGAAAATGCCACCGCGCGTCAGAATACGGTGTACGTCGGCCACCATGGCCGCGACCCAGCGCATGTTGTAGTCTTTCTCGAGCGGACCTTCTTTACCTTGCAGCAGCTCATCCACATAGCGCTTGACCGGTGCTTCCCAATGGCGCTGGTTCGACATATTAATGGCAAACTCTGCAGTGGTTTCAGGCACACGAATATCATCATGGGTCAAAATAAATGAACCCATTTCTGAGTCTAAGGTAAAACCTTTAACACCGTTACCTAAGGTCAGCACCAACATGGTTTGCGGGCCATAAATGGCATAACCTGCAGCTACCTGCTCAGTTCCGGGCTGCAAAAACGCCTCTTCGCCGAGGTCACCGTCTTCACCGTTACGATCAGGGCAGCGCAATACGGAGAAAATAGTACCAACGGACACGTTCACATCGATATTGCTTGAACCATCCAGCGGATCAAATACTAAAAGATAGGAACCTTTCGGATACTTACCTGGAATCTGGTAGGCCTGATCCATTTCTTCCGAAGCCATACCGGCTAAGTGACCACCCCACTCATTGGCTTCAAGCAGGATTTCATTGGACAGTACATCCAGCTTCTTCTGCACTTCGCCCTGTACGTTTTCAGTACCCATGCTACCTAAAACACCACCTAAGGCACCTTTAGAGACTTGGTGATTGATCATTTTACAAGCACGCGCCACTACTTCGATTAAAAAGCGCAGCTCTGCCGGGGTTTGATGTGAACGTGTTTGTTCAATAAGGAAACGACTTAAACTCGTGCGTGACATGAAACGCTCCAACGGAGTAAGAAAAAATATGCGAGCAAGTTTACCGCTTTGTGACGCTGAATGCTGCAACGCTTTGCATTTGTCGGCCAATAAGCGACTTAAATGCGCCAGCCATAGCTATTTCTAAGCCCGCGAGTCACCGCTAAAACCCTTCAACAGCCCCAGAGCGCACGCTATAAAGCCGGTTTTTTATAGGTTTCATATGACTAGTCAAGCCTTTGTTGACCTGCATCAAATAACCCTATGTTTCATTCCGTAACATCGCTACCAACCAACACAAACGACAAGTTGCAATGGAGCACATCATGCGTACAACTTTATTCGCTACGTCAGTATTGGCGTTAGCTATTGCGGCACCTTCAGTACAAGCCCACCAAGCCGGCGATATTATCGTACGCGCGGGTGCGGTAACTGTTCAAACTAAAGAAAACTCTTCGAGTGTTAAAGTTGACCGCGGTCCGCTTGCTGGTAAAAACCTTGGAGGCAAAGCGTCAATCAACAATGATACTCAGCTGGGTTTGAACTTTGCTTATATGCTTACTGATAACTGGGGTATTGAGTTATTAGCCGCTACACCTTTTAGCCATGATGTAAAAATCAGTGGCACTGCTGGTGGACTTGCAGATGGTAAACTTGGTAATTTCAAACATTTGCCACCAACCTTAAGCGCTGTTTATTACCCTCTGGATAGCAAGTCTGCGTTCCAACCTTATGTTGGCGCGGGCATCAACTACACTTGGTTCTTTGACGAATCTGTTAGCAGTGCAGCGAAAGCAGACGGTTTTAATAATCTGCGCATCAAAAACTCATGGGGTTTAGCTGCTCAAGTTGGTGCTGACTATATGCTAACTGACAATATTATGATCAACGGCCAAATCCGCTATATCGATATTGATACAACTGCTTATGTTAACAATAGCGCACTTGATGCTCGCGCTAAAGTAAACGTAGACGTTAAACCATGGGTATACATGGTTGGTCTCGGTTACAAGTTCTAATTTTAGAACCCGCAATACAAAACAGGCGCTTAATGCGCCTGTTTTTGTTTGTACTTTAAAAAGAATGACCCGTTTATCCTAAGCAGCAATTCAGACACGAACTCAACGAACAAGCTATTTTATACTCTGCGACAAACAGTCTTCCTCTGCTTAAAAGCAAAGTCAGTTACACATTCCGATAATAACTATCCAACAAATCTGCCAAACCCGTACGCCATGCGCGCGGTTTAATGCCAAAAGTATGCGTAATTTTACGGTTATCAAGCACACCATGTTGCGGTTCAATCACCGCATCAGCAAAACTTGCATGCGCACGCGGAATCACTTCCTGACTGAGCTGCGGCCGCCACGCCTGCGCCTCGGCCAAAATCGCTTGTGCAACAGACAAAGCTGTTGCCGCCTCTTGGCCTCCATAATGGTAGGTACCCCACAAAGGCGCGGCACAATCGAGCTGCTTTAGAATGGCTAAAATAACTCGCGCCGCATCTTCCACTGGCGTTGGATTACCGCGCCGATCATCAGCCATTTCCAGCAACTCATGATCCTGAGCGCGGCGTAAGACACGGCCAAGCATGCCTTCGGGGCTGTCATCAAGCAACCAACCCACGCGCAACAGCACATGCTTGGAACAAAGCGCGCGAACACTCTGCTCCATACGCATCAACGCTTGCCCTCGTGGACTTAAAGGTTTGCACTCACTGGTTTCGTTATAAGCGGTGGCGCGTACACCATCAAATACACGATAGCTCGAGGGCTGTAACAAAATGCAATCATAGTGCTTACACAACTGTGCCAAACGCTCAACCGCGCGCTCCTGCGGCACAAAATGCAGCGGATCAACCACGCCGGCCTGAAACCAGTCATAGTAATAGGCAAGATTAACCACAACATCGGGGCGCACTTCATCAATTAGGCTGGTTAAGCTGGCCGCATCCCAAGCACCTTTTTCAGGTTTAGGCGCCAAAAAGGAAATATCCTCTTCTGCACCGAGTCGCACCAAAGCCTTTCCTAGCGCATTACCACCACCCAACAAAACCAAGCGTAATTGCATATCAGCCCCCATAATTTTTATGACTTATAGTATCTATTAAAACCCTTACCTATACCAAGCAGCGCTTGAGTTTAATCAGCAAACACGTCAATTACTTTTAAATTCAATAGGTTTTATATTACAGACAAAAGATCAGCGAAAGGTCAGCTTGGTATCGACAAAACTTTTATATTCCAAGCTAAAAACGCAGCTAAACAAGACTCAACGGCAAAATATGGTTGATAACAACACCTGCCGAGTATCATTCTAACCAGCGAATACAGTTTTATAGCAGACATCTACAAGCCCAAAACCAGCTGTCACCCTATGATTGCGACAGCACAGAACTTAGGCTAAACGCACCTTCATCAAACCAACCTACCCCCATAGTAGCTATGGGTAAATCTTTACTAAGCCCATAGCCCATAGCCCATAGCCCATAGATTATTTTTTTAAACACCCTCAAACCAGCACTTACCAAACCCTTAATTCACAAAAATCAACTTTAGTTCCCGACAACGATCACAAAAATCATATTCTTTCGCACAATATATAGACTTCACATAAAATATCATGCAATACTTAATGTGAATTTATATTAATAAATTGTAAACACTGCCTATCACGACAGCATTTTAAAAGAGTACTGATTCTCATTTGAAATGAAGCTAACTTCAGACTTAAAAGGAATTAATTCTCATTTGAAATGAATTATTATTCTCAATCGTTCTATTTAAATACTAGAGTTCGTTACGGAAGAAAAATATGAAACTGCCAATAAATATGAAATACACAAAATTAGCCCTAGCTATTGCGTTGTTGCCAGCATTATCAGCTCAGGTATCAGCAGCAGAAGTTATCTCTTTTGAGGGCGGTGTAGGTGATGGATACATTCTTGTCGACGCGGATGAGAACGTGCTAGCACCTGGCATCAAGGCTGTGACTACCAGCCTCAATAACGATGATTTTAAATCAGAAAACGGCTTTTCGCCGAACAAAGTGCCAAACTGCTTAATGGCTAACAACGATGCAGTTTGTGATAGCGAACAAGGCTCAGGCAAACGTGTAAAGAACAACCTCACCGGCAGAAACGCCTTCGATACTGTTTACAATGTTAAATCATCAGGTAGTAAAACAGAGTACTTTAACTTTGGCAAGCTGACCAATAAAACCAATGCGCGTATGACCGGTTTTGATATTCAGCTCGGTACGGGCACTGGTAGCAATTTTGTTCGCGCTCAAGATAGCGGCATCGAACTGAGTATGGACCAGGTTAAAGCACTTTCTGCTAAAGCCGCAGAATGGGCTGGTAGTGGCGGTGTTGATGGTCAAGACCCACTACAACGGGTGAACTTACCGTCTGGTTTGTTTGGTAAAGGTGGACAAGACAGAGGCGAGGAAGGGATTGGTTATTTCTCTCTTGAGCAGGCTGGCTTTATTTTCACAGACGAAGGCGCTGCTGATGGCAAGGGTTCTGACACTCTGACAGCATCAGCCATTTTCGGCGATGATTACCAGGCGCTGTTTGGTAACGGTCTGCTTTCGCGCAACCAAGTACCAGTCTCGCTAGTTTTTGATGACGGTTCAGGTGATGACCCTGCTTTGGTTTACTGGAAAGCAGGCAATCTGTGGATTAACGAAGAAGGTAACATAGTTGCTCAATCTGAGGTTGATGCTCTATTAAAGGACGAAAGGTATTCGCTCGACACCATTGAGGACCTGTCTAACGTTAACCTGAACTATTCGTTCGACATTGGCGATGACTTGAACGGTAATCAAATTACCGTACGCTTCGTGCCAAAGTTCTCAAATATCGTTACTGCCGCACAAACTGACTACCAGCTCGCTGTTGCAGCTGCTCTAGACACTGCTGAAATACCCTTCTTATTCTACGACCAAACAGCTGAAGCTGGCACTAAAGCGGGAATGAGCGCTGAATCTAAAGCCATGCAAGAGGAGTTTAAAGAAGTCCTAGCTGCGCTAAATGGCTTACCTACAGCAGGAGCGACTCAGCAAGGCATTGAACGCGCCGGTACAAGCTACCTGCGTAACTACGGTACTCAAGCACAATTGATTGGCCGTGACCAAATTGAACTGGTTCTGCAACATCTAAACAATGGCCGCAGTCTAGGTAACCTACGTAATAGCCATTCTGTTGCAGCAAGCGAGATGGGTGGCTCTGCAACTACAGCAGAAGATGCAGCATCAATGCTGGCTAACAACGGTAACAGCGCGGTTCAGGTGAATGACAAACTGACTACATTTATGTCAGCTTCTGTATCAACTGGTGATATCAAAAGCAGCCAGAACGGCATTGGTTCTGATTACAACGGTTACACATTTGTAATGGGTGCTGACTACCTAATCGATGATAACCTGCGTGCTGGTGCTGCATTAAGCTACGGTAAAAACAAAGCGGACATCGATGATCACCGTGGTGAGCTTGATGCTAAAGGTTACTCAGTAATGGCTTACGGTACATACGGTGAGCGTACAGGTTTATTCGCTGACATTGCCGCTGGTCATACTTGGCTTGATTTCGACAATGATCGTACTATCGCCATTGGCGATTTGAACCGTAAAGCAAAAAGCAGCACTGACGGTACTCAGTGGAGCTTCGCAGCTAAAACAGGTTACAACTTTGACCTTGAACCGCTGATTATTGGCCCTAGTGTTCAGTACCACTGGCATGACCTGAAAGTTGATGGCTATAACGAGAAAAATGCTGGCGTACTGTCTATGAACGTCGACGATATGAAGTTCAAATCGCAAACTCTATGGTTAGGCGGCCAAGCTAGCCTGCCACTGACATTGAACAAAGGCATGATCGAGCCTTTCGCCAACGTTCACTGGGTAAAAGAGTTTAAAGATAGCCGCGCAAGCGTTGCCACTAGCTTTAACAATGGCACCTTCGCGTTCACTACACCACTTGATTCGTATGATGACAAATATATGCGTGCAAGCATTGGTGTAATGGGTAGCTTTGTAACTGCCGCTGGTTTACCTGTTGAGTTGTCAGCAAGTTATGAAGGCACATTCAAAAACGCTGATTACAACCAAAATCGTTTCCAGTTAGGTGCAGCAGTTCGCTTTTAAGTGAAAGGCTAATACCCTCTTCTTTACCAGCAGTGACTCAGTCGCTGGTGGTAAAGTTAGCGAGAAATAACACAGTTGGATCCGCTGCAATATATATTGCAGCAATAAAAAGCCCCGCATCTGCGGGGCTTTTTATTGCTGCTGGTTATCGCTAGAACGGAATATCATCATCAAAACTATCGTAATCCGGTGCAGGCTGGGCGTCATGCTGAACGCTCGGTGCTGGACGCTGTGCTGGTTGCGACGGCTGAGACTGTGGCTGACGCGGTGGCGCTGACGGACGACCGCCCTCATTATCACCACGACCATCCAGCATTTGCATGGTACCGCCCATATCCACCACAACTTCTGTGGTGTAGCGCTTGATGCCATCTTTTTCCCACTCGCGCGTTTGTAGACGGCCTTCAATATAAATTTTTGAACCTTTGCGCAAATACTGACCAACAATTTCTGCCAACTTGCCAAAGAACACCACACGGTGCCATTCCGTACGTTCTTGCATTTGTCCAGTTTGCTTATCACGCCAGCTGTCACTGGTTGCCAGGGTTATATTGGCAACCGCATTGCCATTGGGCAAATAACGTGTATCCGGATCCGCACCCAAATTACCAATCAAAATTACTTTGTTAATTCCACGAGCCATATTTCTCTCCAAACGGTCAGCACGCCAAGTGACTTAAAGGTAGCTTTCAATAGAAGCACGATCGATCACTTGCGTATCAAATTTCACATAAACAGCAGCTTCCTCTGCCACCAATACAGCGTCCATCACACCCGCTTGCGAGCTTAACGCCGTCAACCATTGAGTCTCTTGCATGGCCGCTGGGGATACCGGCAACCGCACACTTGTGACATAAGGCGGCTCTTGCATATTAGCAGCAAAAAACAGCCAGAGTGCTGCAAGTGCTGCACAACCGGCAAAAACGACGGACGCACCACCCATACCAAATAGCCAACCACCCAACATCCCACCTAAAGCAGCTCCTAAGAACTGACTGGTGGAGTACACTCCCATAGCTGTACCTTTCGCCCCTGCTGGTGCAACTTTACTGATTAACGACGGCAAGGTCGCTTCCAATAAATTAAACGCGGTAAAGAAAACTACGGTACCCACCACCAGCAAACTTAAGCTGTGGGCAAACCACCAAAAAAATAACTCACTGAGTAATAAAACGCCGATTGCACCGAGAAAAACCCGCTTCATCTGGCGTTGTTTTTCACCATAGATAATAAACGGCAGCATGGCAAAAAAGCCAATGAATAGCGCAACCAGATAAACCCACCAATGCTCTTCCTTCGGTAAACCACCCTGCTCCACCAAGGTCAATGGCAGCGCAATAAAACTGGCCATCAGCAAGGCGTGCAAGACAAAAATACCGAAATCTAAACGCAATAAAGCGCTATTGCGCAAAGTTGACGCGAAAGCGGCTCGGGCGACACCCGATTCTCGATGCTGCAACTGCACCTTTGGCTTAGGCACGCCTAAGGCAATAATCACTATCCCTAATACCGCCATCGCTGCAGTAAACCAAAATAACCCAGACAAACCAAACGCACGGGTTACCAGAGGCCCAACCACCATAGCCACCGCAAACGAGAGGCCAATACTGATACCAATGACCGCCATGGCTTTGGTGCGATGCTGCTCACGGGTTAAATCCGATAGCAGCGCCATCACCGCCGCAGAAATCGCTCCGGCACCTTGCAGCACGCGTCCTGCAATCACCCCCCAGACCGAATCTGACAACCCCGCCACCACACTGCCGGCAGCAAAAATCAACAAGCCTATATAAATAATGGGTAGTCGACCAAAACGATCAGACAACATACCAAAGGGAATCTGCAGCACAGCTTGAGTCAGGCCGTATGCGCCAATTGCCAAACCCAACAAAAAAGGTGTGGCGCCAGACAACGCTTGTCCATAAGTTGCCAGAACCGGCAACACCATAAACATACCCAGCATACGAAAAGCAAAAACCAGCGATAAGGCACTGGTAGCGCGCCGTTCCTGAGCGTTCATTGCATCACTAGTATGATCGTGCATGACACCTCCCCAAATAGAGGCGTAATTCTAACAGGCAGAAGACTTTGCCGCAGCATCCCTCTAACCCGTATACTCAGTCCTTTACACTCGCAACGCGAGGAATGCAGTGGATACCATCGTAGTTCGTGGGGCTCGCACCCACAATTTAAAAAATATTGATCTTGATTTACCCAGAAACAAACTTATTGTCATCACAGGGTTATCCGGCTCAGGAAAGTCATCATTAGCCTTCGATACTTTATATGCCGAAGGCCAACGCCGTTATGTGGAATCTTTATCCGCTTATGCACGGCAATTCTTATCCATGATGGAAAAACCTGATGTCGACACCATCGAAGGTTTGTCGCCTGCCATTTCCATCGAACAAAAATCGACCTCACATAATCCACGTTCAACCGTGGGCACCATTACTGAGATTTACGATTACTTGCGTTTGCTTTATGCCCGCGCCGGTATTCCACATTGCCCTGATCACCACGTGCCATTGGAAGCACAAACGGTCAGCCAAATGGTTGATTTGGTGCTAGGGCGCGAACCCGACACTCGATTAATGCTCCTTGCTCCTGTCGTACGTGAGCGCAAAGGTGAGCACTTATCCGTTTTTGATGAAATGCGCGCGCAAGGTTTTGTCCGCGTCCGCGTCAATGGCACCCTCTATGAAATAGACGAAGTGCCCAAACTGGACAAACAGAAGAAACATTCAATCGATGTGGTGGTGGACCGCTTTAAAGTCCGCGATGACTTAGCCCAGCGCTTAGCAGAATCCTTTGAAACAGCGTTGCGTTTAACCGATGGCATCGCCTTAGTGGCCTCAATGGATGATGACGGCAGCGAAGAAATGGTGTTTTCCGCCCGTTTTGCTTGCCCACATTGCGGCCATGCGATTAGCGAGCTGGAACCTAAGCTGTTCTCCTTTAACAACCCCGCCGGCGCTTGCCCAAGCTGTGATGGCCTCGGTGTTAAGCAGTTTTTCGATACCAAGCGCTTAGTCAACGCTGAACTCACTTTAGCCGAAGGGGCGATACGCGGCTGGGATCGGCGCAATGTCTACTATTTCCAAATGCTCAACTCATTGGCGCAGCATTATGGTTTCAGCTTAGAAACCCCGTTTAAGGCCCTCGATAACACTACCCAGCAGCTTATTTTGCACGGCACCGGCACAACTGAGATTGAGTTCCGGTACCTCAATGACCGTGGCGACATTGTTAAACGCAAACACCCATTTGAAGGCATAGTGCCGAATCTGGAGCGTCGCTACCGTGAAACCGAGTCCAATACTGTGCGAGAAGAACTGGGTAAGTATTTAAGCACCCAGTCCTGCCCTGATTGCTCCGGCACACGTTTGCGCCGCGAGGCACGTCATGTGTGGGTTGGTGAAAAAACCTTACCTGAAATTACCGCCATGCCTATTGGCGAGGCTTTTGCGTATTTTTCCACGCTCAGCTTGCCCGGCAAGCGGGGCGAAATTGCGGAAAAGATTCTCAAAGAAATCAGTGCACGCTTACAGTTTTTAGTTAACGTTGGCCTCAATTACCTCACCCTCAATCGCAGTGCCGACACCCTCTCCGGTGGTGAAGCGCAGCGCATTCGTTTGGCCAGCCAGATTGGTGCAGGCTTAGTCGGGGTGATGTATATCCTTGATGAGCCATCCATCGGCTTACACCAGCGCGATAACGAGCGCCTACTCAACACCTTGGATCATCTGCGCAAAATCGGTAACACCGTGATTGTCGTAGAACACGATGAGGACGCCATTCGTATGGCCGACTACGTGGTAGATATTGGCCCCGGCGCGGGTGTGCATGGCGGTGAAATCGTCGCACAAGGCACGCCTGAGGAGGTGATGGCCAACCCAGCCTCGCTCACCGGTCAGTATTTATCGGGGGCTGTGCAGATTACTTATCCGCCCAAACGCACGCCAGTTAACCCAGACAAGATGCTGCGTTTATATGGTGCACGCGGCAACAACCTCAAGCAGGTCAATTTAGACTTGCCACTGGGCTTGCTCACCTGTGTGACAGGCGTATCGGGCTCGGGTAAATCCACCCTGATCAACAACACTTTGTATCCGCTAATGGCCACTGAGCTTAATGGCGCGACAACGCTAGAAGCAGCGCCTTACGACTCCTTAGAAGGTGTTGAGCAACTGGATAAAGTGGTGGACATTGACCAAAGCCCAATTGGCCGTACACCGCGCTCTAACCCTGCGACCTACACAGGTATCTTTACTCCCATTCGTGAGTTATTTGCCGGAGTCGCTGAATCCCGTGCTCGCGGTTATAGCCCTGGGCGTTTCTCCTTTAACGTTAAGGGTGGACGTTGCGAGGCCTGCCAAGGCGATGGCGTGATTAAAGTTGAAATGCACTTCTTAGCAGACATTTACGTAGCCTGCGACACCTGTCGCGGAAAGCGTTATAACCGTGAAACCTTAGATATTCGCTATAAAGGCAAGAATATTCATGAAGTGTTGGATATGACCATCGAAGAAGCACGTACCTTCTTTGACCCTATTCCAGCCTTAGCACGCCGTCTGCAAACGCTGATTGATGTCGGCTTGTCATATATCCGTTTAGGACAAAGCGCCACCACGCTCTCCGGTGGTGAAGCGCAGCGGGTGAAGCTCTCCCGCGAGCTATCAAAACGCGATACCGGACAAACCCTGTATATCCTTGATGAGCCAACCACAGGTTTGCATTTTGCTGACATCCAGCAGTTATTGGATGTTCTGCACCGCTTGCGTGATCGCGGTAATACCGTGGTGGTGATTGAGCATAACTTGGATGTGATTAAAACAGCCGACTGGATTATCGATCTGGGCCCTGAGGGAGGCTCTGGCGGTGGTGAAATTATTGCCACCGGCACACCGGAAGAAATCGCCGCTGTAGAAATCTCACACACCGGTCGTTTCTTAAAAGATAAGCTCTAAGCGCTAAGCAACAGGGGGCTCAGTGTTGAGACCCCTGTTGTAACCTTCTCTACTGCACTACCAGCTTACTTGGGCAGCTCAATACCCAATGCCTTAGCCACACCCTTACCGTAAGCAGGATCAGCCTGCATACAGTGGCAAATGTGCTTCATTTTAATCGCATCAGGCACGCCAGTCATATTGCGCGCTGTATTCTCAAACAGCACCTGTTGCTGCTCAGGCGTCATTAAGCGGAATAAGTTACCCGGCTGAGTAAAGTAATCCGGCTCAGTCTCCCAGTAATCAAAACGATCCGCAGCACCCTCTAGCGCCAAAGGCGGTTCAGAGAAGTCGGACTGCTCTTGCCATTCACCGTGGCTATTAGGCTCATAATGCAAACGGCTACCTTGGTTGCCATCCACACGCATCGCACCGTCACGATGATAATTGTGATATGGACAGCGCGGAGTGTTCACTGGAATTTGGTAATGGTTAACACCTAAGCGGTAGCGCTGGGCATCACCATAAGAGAACAAACGACCCTGCAGCATGCGGTCTGGTGAGAAACCAATGCCCGGCACAATATGCGCTGGGTTAAACGCAGCTTGCTCAACATCGGCAAAGTAGTTCTCAGGGTTTTTATTTAGCTCAAAGTAACCCACTTCAATCAGCGGGTAATCACCTTTTGGCCAGACTTTAGTCAGATCGAACGGGTGATACGGCACCTTGACGGCATCCGCTTCCGGCATGATCTGCACATACATGGTCCAACGCGGGAAATCACCGCGCTCAATGGCTTCGTACAAATCACGCTGCGAGCTTTCGCGATCCTTACCCACCAGCTCAGCCGCTTCTTGGTCAGTTAGGTTTTTAATGCCTTGCTGAGTTTTAAAATGAAACTTGACCCAATAACGTTCATTTTTGGCATTAATAAAGCTAAAAGTGTGCGAACCAAAGCCATGCATATGACGGTAAGAGGCAGGGATTCCGCGATCACTCATCACAATAGTGACTTGGTGCAATGCTTCAGGCAAACCAGTCCAAAAATCCCAGTTATTCGTGGCACTGCGCATATTGGTGCGCGGATCACGCTTCACCGCATGGTTTAAATCAGGGAATTTCAGTGGATCACGGAAGAAGAAGACGGGGGTGTTGTTACCCACTAAATCCCAGTTGCCTTGCTCAGTGTAAAAGCGCATAGCAAAGCCGCGAATATCACGCTCAGCATCCGCAGCGCCACGTTCACCGGCGACGGTGGAGAAGCGTACAAACATATCGGTTTGCTGACCGACTGCTTTGAACAGGGCAGCTTTAGTGTACTGGGTTATATCATGGGTTACGGTAAAACGACCAAAGGCACCCGAACCTTTAGCGTGCATACGTCGTTCAGGTATAACTTCACGGTCAAAATGGGCTAGTTTTTCTAAGAACCAAACATCTTGCAGTAGCAGTGGCCCACGAGCGCCGGCTGTTAAGCTGTCTTGGTTATTAGCGATAGGACATCCAGACACAGATGTGAGTTTTGGTTTATCGGTCATGGTGCTTCTCCTACAGATCGATCTGTACATGGACTGACTACGAGAGTAACGAAAGCAATAACAAGAACCAAATGAATTGAACAAAACTAGACGATAGTTAAATCCTATGAATCTGCTATACCAACAAAAAAACCGAGCACAAGGCTCGGTTTTTTATACTGCAGTGTTGCTTACTCTGCGACTTCTACTTCACCAGCAACCGGACGGTCAACCAGTTCAACATAAGCCATAGGCGCATTATCGCCAGCACGGAAGCCACATTTTAAAATGCGCAGATAACCGCCTTGACGAGTTGCATAACGCTTACCTAAATCATTAAACAATTTACCAACTGCTGCTTTTGAGCGAGTACGGTCAAATGCTAAACGACGGTTAGCAACGCTATCTACTTTGGCTAAAGTAATTAACGGCTCAGCAACGCGACGCAATTCTTTAGCTTTAGGCAGTGTCGTTTTAATCAGTTCATGCTCGAACAGCGACACTGCCATGTTTTGAAACATAGCCTTGCGGTGGGCGCTGGTACGGCTTAGGTGACGGCCACTTTTACGATGACGCATGATTCAATTCCTTACCAAACTCTCGGGTTCGGTGATAATGGCGATCAGGCCGTAGCCTTATCGTCTTTCTTCAAACTTGCCGGCGGCCAGTTATCAAGGCGCATACCGAGGGACAGACCACGCGAGGCTAAAACATCCTTGATTTCAGTCAGGGATTTTTTACCCAAGTTCGGAGTTTTCAACAACTCTACTTCAGTGCGCTGAATCAGATCACCAATGTA